>NZ_JBQCIV010000108.1:0-9794 GCF_051953405.1 Trinickia sp.
CGCCGTATTTATGTACGATGAGTGCCATTGTCGTTCTGAACTGGAGGAGAAACCGCGCCGATGCGCCAAGAGCAGAACCGCAGGACTGCCGTTCGGTCTCGCGGCCTCGTGAGCACTACGACGACGAAGGATGGCTGCGAAGCGTGAGCGCAGCGTGCGCGGATTGCCCAGATGCGAAGCGCTTGCTGCTGGAGCCTCTCGCTGGCGCGGGTAGCGCAGAGAAAGACCGCGAATGCGCAAAAAGCGCACAAACGGCTGCGAAAGCGGATCGGGCGAGCCTTCGAGCGTACTTGATCGAGGGCGAAAAGACAAGCGCAAGTCGGCCGCCGGTGTCAATCGGGCACGACGCGATGCGCCACGCGGCCGCCCCGGGCCCCATCGAATGGGCAAGCGCCGATCACCGCTCACGGTTCGCAGTTAGGCGATCAGCAAATCCAGCCGCCACTCCAACCGTCTGCGCTCGCCGCGCCGGCGCGACAGCGGCAATGCCCGTTCGACGGCGCCGTTCAGCCCCACTCGGGGCACGAACAAAAGCGTCTCGCCGACATAGATGAGCGGTACGTCGCGCTCCCAAGCCGGCACCCCGAGTTCCTGAAACAAGTTCTTGAGCGTGCGCGCCGCGCCGCCGGGCATGCGTTGCATCCGCTCGCCGCCGGTGCGCGCCCGCGCGCAAAGCGGCGCGCTCGCAAGCAGCGCGGCCGGCACGGTATCGGGGCCGGTATCGTCGTCGGCCGTCGGCACGAAAACGATCGAGCCGCGCCATTGCGGCAGGCGCCATACTTCCTGCCCGCGCCAAGCAAGACACGCCATCCGCTTTGCGTCGCCCACGCCGCTCGCGGCGTCGTCGATTGCCTCGCGCGCACCCGACTCGCCCGCCAAGTCTTGGTCGACCAGTCCCGAGGCAGTGTTCGGAAGCGAGATGCCCTGGCCGCCCTGCTCTTGCGCGACGCGCGGCGGCGCGCGCTCGGGCGAGCGCTGCTCCCAATAAATTTTGTCCCGATACATGCGCAGACAAGCGCCGTCATGCATCACGCTGAGCCCGTGTCCGCCACGCGCCTCGCGCAGTTGCCGCAGCATGTTCGCCAAGCGGGCCGCCGACGGCGCCGGCAACCCAGCCGATCGAATCCACACGCGCATGACGTTCATCGCGCGCGCATCGTCGAGCGCCGTCAGGGCCTTGCGCGACAACGCGACGCCGTCGTCTCGCGCCACCGTGCGCAGGTCGATCCGAGCCAGGTCGTCGAGCAGCCGCTGGGCCGTCGCCGCATGGCGAGCGGTGCGCGCGAGCGCATCGCGAAAGCCCGGAAAGCGCGTGGCCAAAACGGGCATGACTTCGTGACGAAGCGCATTGCGCGCGTAGCGCGTGTCCGCGTTCGATTCATCCTCGATCCATCGCAAGCCGCGCAGATGGGCGTAGCGTTCGAGCTGAGCCCGCAACAGCGGCAAAAAGGGACGCACGCGCGGCATCGCCGACGATTCGTCGATACGCTGCGGCGCCATGGCCGCGAGCCCCGCGACACCGGCGCCACGCAACAACTGAAGCAGCACCGTCTCCGCTTGATCGTCGGCATGGTGCGCCAGCCACAGCACGGCCGCCCCTTGCCGCGCGCCCATGGCGTCGAGCGCGCGGTAGCGTGCCTCGCGCGCGGCCGCTTCGACGCTTTCGCCGCTCTCGCGCCTCACGCGTACGCGCTCAGCGTCGAACCGCACGCCCAATGCGCTCGCCGAAGTCTCGCAATGCGCAAGCCAACGATCGGCGTTGGGGCTGAGCCCATGATGGACGTGCAGCGCGACGCAACGGTGCGCGCCTACGACGCGCGCGGCCGCGTCCAGCAGCACGGTGGAGTCGAGCCCGCCGCTATAGGCAATCGCGACGCTCGCCCCAGCGGGAACGTTGGAAAGCGCGCCGCCGAGGGCATCGAGAACGATGCGCTCGGCGGCGGAGTCGACGGGGGCAGTCACGTCTGAGTTCGTTGAGGGAACGCGCGGACGGCGAACGATAGAACCATAGCCGCCGCGACGCCCGATGACTTATGCGCCCGGGAACGATTCCTTGAACTTGCCGTAGGACATGAGCCGCTCGAAACGACGCTGGCGCAGATCGGGCACGCTCATGCCTTGGAACTGGCGCAGGGTATCGGCCAGCGCACGGCGCAGCAAAGCAGCCATGCCCTTCACGTCGCGATGCGCGCCGCCCAGCGGCTCGTTGACGATTTTGTCGATGAGACCGAGCGCTTTCAACCGGTGCGCCGTCAAGCCCAGCGCTTCGGCGGCCTCGGGGGCCTTGGCCGCGCTCTTCCAAAGAATCGACGCGCAGCCTTCGGGCGAAATCACCGAGTAGGTCGAGAACTGCAGCATCAGCACGCTGTCGGCCACGGCAATCGCCAGCGCGCCGCCCGAACCGCCCTCGCCGATCACCGTCGCGATGATGGGTGTTTTCAACTCGGCCATGACGTACAGATTGCGGCCGATCGCTTCCGATTGCCCGCGCTCCTCGGCTCCGACGCCCGGATAGGCGCCCGGCGTGTCGATGAACGTGAAGATCGGCAGACCGAACTTCTCGGCCAGGCGCATCAACCGTTCCGCTTTACGGTAACCCTCGGGGCGAGGCATACCGAAGTTGCGGGCTGCGCGCTCTTTCGTGTCGCGGCCCTTTTGCTGGCCGATCACCATACACGGGTGACCGTTGAAGCGGGCCAAGCCGCCCACGATCGATAGATCGTCGGCGAACGCGCGATCGCCGTGCAATTCGTGAAAATCGGTGAACAGCTCGTTCACGTAATCGAGCGTGTACGGGCGCTGCGGGTGGCGTGCGATCTGCGATACCTGCCACGGGGACAGATTCGCATACAGGTCTTTCGTGAGCTGCTGGCTCTTCTTCGACAACCGCTCGATCTCTTCCGAAATATCGACAGCCGAATCGTCCTGGACAAAGCGCAATTCTTCGATTTTCGCTTCGAGTTCCGCGATGGGCTGTTCGAAATCCAGAAAGGTCGTTTTCATATGTTCGTTCCTAGAATCCTGCGGCAGCGCGTATTCTAACCGCCCGCGCCCCACGTGAGATCGAGCAAAACTATTGAATCTAGCTATTTAATAGCCTTACTCGGCCAAGCCTTCGAGACTGCGCCACATGTACCACGTCGCCACGGTGCGCCACGGCTCCCAATTGGCCGCCACCTCGCGCACTTCGCTGCGCGTGACGGGCTCGCCGCTGAAGTAGTTGACGCTGATGGCCCGCGTCAGACTGGGATCGTCGAGGGGCAAAACATCGGGACGCGACAGGTTGAAAATCAAAAACATCTCGGCGGTCCACCGCCCGATGCCGCGGATCTGCGTCAGCTCGGCGACCACGGCTTCGTCGTCCATCGACATCCATTTGTCGACGTGCAGCGCGCCCGAGACGAAGTGCTGCGCGAGGTCGAGCAAATAGTCGCACTTGCGTTTCGATAGCCCGCAGGCCACGAGCCTCTCTTGGCCGAGCTTCTTGAACTGCTGCGGCGAGAGCTTCGGGCAAGCGGATTCGATGCGCTCCCATACCGCTTGCGCCACCTGTACCGACACCTGCTGCCCCACCACCGAACGCGCGAGCGTCACGAACGGATCGCTGCCGTTCACGAGATGCACGGGACCGAACTTCGGAATGAGCCGTTTGAGAATGCGGTCGCGCTTGACGAGATCCGCGCATGCACGGTCCCAGTAAGCGGGCCGCGTCTGAGCGGGCTCGAACCCGCCGATCTGAACGGGCGCCGCGGCGCCGTTAGGCTTGACCGCGGGCACCTTCTTCGCGCCGGCGGCGCGCTTGGTAGCCGTCTTGTCGTTCGATTCAGCGGATGCCGCCGCCGTGCTCGCGCGCGTGTCGCTTTTGCGACTGGCGCGCGCGGGCGCCTTTCTGGCCGTTGCCATCTTGCCTCCTGCCGGGCGAGTCGATCAGCGCGACGTGCGATGCACGGTCGTCATACGCGGCGCCATTCGGTCGCCCCGCCGGGTTTGTCTTCAAGCGCAACACCGGCCTCGAGCAATTCCGCCCGAATCCGATCTGCCTCGGCATAGTTCTTCGCTAGCTTCGCGGCCTGGCGCGCGGCGATGCTCGCTTCGATCGCGACGGCGTCGAGCCCTTCGGCGTCGAGCGCACCCGCGCCTTCTTGCAAGAACGCGCGCGGCTCGCGGCCGAGCAATCCCAAAACATTCGCCAACGCGCGCAGCTGTCGTGCCAAGCCGGCGTCGCGCGTGCGGTTCACTTCCGTCGCGAGTTCGAACAGCACGGCGACGGCGACAGGCGTGTTGAAGTCGTCGTTCATCGCTTCGCGCAACCGCTGCGCGTGAGGCTCGTTCCAGTCGAGCGGCGCGTGATCGGGCACGACGTCCTTGAGCGCGGTGTAAAGGCGCGTGAGCCCCGCGCGCGCGTCGTCGAGGTGCACGTCGCTGTAGTGGATCGGCGAACGGTAATGAGCCCGCGCGAGGAAGAAGCGCACGACTTCCGGATCGTACTTCGCGAGCACCTCGCGAATCGTGAAGAAATTGCCGAGCGATTTCGACATCTTCTCGTTGTCGATCTGCACGAAACCGTTGTGCATCCAGTAATTGACGAACGTTTGTCCGGTCGCCCCTTCGCTTTGAGCGATCTCGTTCTCGTGATGCGGAAACTGCAGATCCTGCCCGCCCCCGTGCAGATCGAAATGCTCGCCGAGCAGCGCGCAGCCCATGGCCGAACATTCGATGTGCCAGCCCGGCCGGCCCGCACCGAACTTCGAATCCCACGTGCACTCCGCGGGCTCATTCGGCTTCGCATGCTTCCAAAGGACGAAATCGAGCGGATCTTCTTTTGCGTCGTTGGCCACGACGCGCTCGCCCGCACGCAGATCTTCGAGCGACTTGCCCGACAGCGCGCCGTAGCGCGCGAACTTGCGCACGGCGTAATTCACGTCGCCGTCTTTCGCCTGATACGCGTAGCCGTTCGCCACGAGCGTATCGATCATGCCGAGCATCTGAGGAATGTAATCGGTCGCGCGCGGCTCGATATCGGGGCGCGCCACACCGAGCGCATCGGCGTCTTCATACATGGCGGCGATATAGCGGTCGGTGACGGCTTTGATCGTCTCGCCGTTTTCCACTGCGCGCCGGATGATTTTGTCGTCGACATCGGTAATGTTGCGCACATAGGTCACGCGATAACCGAGCGTGCGCAGCCAACGCTGCACCAGATCGAACACGACCAACAGCCGCGCGTGCCCGATGTGGCAGTAGTCGTACACGGTAATCCCGCAGACATACATTCCCACTTCGCCAGCCCGGCGCGGCACGAACGGTTGCTTGTCACGCGCGAGCGTGTTGTAGATGCGCAGTGATTCCATAGAGACGATGCGTAAGGCCTGAGCAATCCGCACTCGGCGGCGCGCGTTTCGCAGCACTGCCGCGATGAAGCGCAAACGGCTTGCGCGGTGCGAATGTCTTCGCGCGACGAGTGCTTCGAGGCGAGCGGCGCGAAGGCGACCACGACTGGCGGAGGACCGTTTGCCGTTCGAGGAAACCAGCAAACGTTTTGTTAGAATGGGCCGGAGTATAACACCCAGACACGAGCCTATGAAACCTTCCAGCGGCCGCATGCACCGTGGCGCGGCCCTCCTCGCCGCTTCCGTTTTGGGCCTCGCGCTCGCAGCTTTCGCGGGCCCGACGGCATCGGCGCAAACGTCGCAGGCGGTCGCCGACGACACGCCGCAAATCGACGCATCGATCGCCTCGCAAAATTGGAGCGCCGCGCTCGCCGAACTCGATGCGCGCATCGCCTCGCACCCGCACGACGCGCAGGCGAAGTTCAAGCGCGGCACCGTCCTCGCCCGCCTGAACCGGGACGACGACGCGATCCGCCAATTCAGCGAACTGACTCAGCTATACCCCGAGCTGCCCGAGCCCTATAACAATCTCGCCGCGCTCTACGCGAAGCAAGGACGCTACCAGGACGCACGCACGGCGCTCGAAACGGCCGTGCAAGCGAACCCGAGCTACGGCCTCGCTTACGAAAATCTCGGCGACTTATACCTGCATCTGGCCGAGCAATCGTACCGGCGCGCGCAAAGTCTCGGCCAGGCGAGCGCCGCGGCGGCGCAGCGCGTGGCGGCGATCGACAAGATCGTGACGCCCGCGGCCGCGAGCGCACCGTCGGCGAAGCGAGCCACCGCCGCCGCGCGCCGGGGGCCGGCGAACGTGCCCGGCTCGGAAATGAATTCGCCGGGCGTCGATTTCGGCGGCTCGGGCAGTTCGTTCCCCACGCAGCCCTATATCGCGCCGTCGCGCTAGCGCGGCTTGCGTCCCGATTTCCCCCACGTTGAGGACACCCATGAAAAGCTTTTGGTTGGCGCTCGGCAGCGCCGCTCTTATCGCGAACGCGCCGGCCTTCGCTCAGACGAGTTCCGCCACGCATCCGCAAGTGCTGCTGAAAACGACGGACGGCGACATCAAGGTCGAGCTGTACCCGGAGCAGGCACCGAAGACAGTCGCGAATTTCCTCGATTACGTGAAGTCCGGCCAATACAGCGGCACGATCTTTCACCGCGTGATCAAGGGTTTCATGATTCAAGGCGGCGGCTATACGACCAGCTTCGCCGAGAAGCCGACGCGCGCCCCGATTCCGCTCGAAAGCCGCAACGGCCTGAAGAACATGGCGGGCACGATTGCCATGGCGCGCACGGGCGATCCGAACTCGGCCACCGATCAATTCTTCATCAATACGGTGGATAACGCCGGGCTCGACTACCCGAACCCGGACGGCAACGGCTACGCGGTATTCGGCAAAGTCGTGTCGGGCATGGACGTTGTGAAGAAGATCGAGGCAACGCCCACCACGACGCGCGGTTCCATGTCGGATGTGCCGCAACAGCCGATCGTGATCCAATCGGCAACCGTCGTTTCGAAATAACGTACTCCCCCGCCGGTGCGGCCCGCGCCGGCTAGATTTTTTAGAAAGGAAAGCATCATGGTCGAACTGCACACGAATCACGGCGTCATCAAGCTCGAACTCGACGCCGACAAGGCGCCGAAATCGGTCGAGAATTTCCTCAACTACGTCAAGAAAGGCCATTACGACAACACCGTGTTCCACCGCGTCATCGACGGCTTCATGATCCAAGGCGGCGGTTTCGAACCCGGCATGAAGCAAAAGCCGACGGACGAACCGATCGACAACGAAGCGAACAACGGCCTGAAGAACGTCAAGGGCTCGATTGCGATGGCACGCACGAACGATCCGCATTCGGCCACCGCGCAGTTCTTCATCAACGTCAACGACAACGATTTCCTCAATCACACGTCGCCGACGCCGCAGGGCTGGGGCTATGCCGTGTTCGGCAAAGTGGTCGACGGGCTCGACGTCGTCGAGAAGATCAAGAAGGTGAGGACGGGCTCGAAGGGCTTCCACCAGGACGTGCCGCTCGACGACGTCGTCATCGAGAAAGCGGTCGTGGTCGATTGAACACGAGCGTCATCCGAGATGCCGGCATCTCGGCGCGGCAAGACGCGGGGCCTCGCAACGTCGAGGCCAGCGTGCCGCACGAGCATGGCCACGCGCGCCCTCACGCGCCGCGGCCGCTTTTGCTCATTTCCGATCTGCACTTGAGCCGTTCGATTCCGCGCACGGTCGACGCCTTCGAGCATTTCATCCGCGTCACGGCGGACAGCGCCGATTCGGTTTTCATCCTCGGGGATCTGTTCGAATATTGGATCGGCGACGACATGCTCAGAGCGGATCCGTTCTCGGCTCGCATCGCGGCCGTCCTGCACACGTTGTCCGAGCGCGGGATCGCCTTATACGTGATGCACGGCAATCGCGATTTTCTGCTCGGCAAGCGGTTCATGCAGGCCGCGGGCGCGATCTGGTTGCCCGATCCGTTCGTTATGACCGCGTTCGGCGCGCGCATCGTGCTTGCGCACGGCGACGCGCTGTGCACGGCCGATCGAAAATATCAAACGTTCCGGCGTTTGGCGCGGTGGCGAGCCGCGCAGCTTTTGTTCCTCGCCTGGCCGTTCAAGTGGCGCCATGCGCTGGCCGAGCGAATGCGCGCTTCGAGCCAAGAAGGCCGCATGCGGCCGCCCTCGCCGCTTTACGATGTCACGCATCAGGGGGTCGAGGCGCTGTTCCGTTCGAGCCATACCACAACGATGATCCACGGGCACACGCACAAGCCGGCGCGCCACCAAGAAACGAGCGGCACCCGCTGGGTGCTGCCGGATTGGGATCTCGATCACGGGACGCGCCGCGGCGGCTACCTGCGCATCGACGCGGAAGGGATTCAGGCGCTACCGCTCGACTGAAGCGCCCGAACCGGCCTTCTGGCCTTCTGGCCTCGGGCCGCGGCCGCGTTGTGCGCTAGCCGCTAGCTCGTCCCGCCCCGGTGCGCGTTGGCGTGCGTCACGCTGCGTTTATCGCGCCGCCTTCAAATTCCGCTCTCGGGCGCCTCGGCATGCGTCGCGGCAGTGGCCGTCCCTTGAATCGCGGCCGACAAACGCTGCAGGTCCACGCTTGCCGCCTCCACGCCCTGCAGCGCCTCCAACCGCGCGCCGAGCCGCTCGAGCGCGGCGACGATCTCGTCGACACGCTGCCGCTCGTTTGCCGCATGATCGATGAGCCCGTGCAGCGCGAGCGACACCGGGTCTTCCGCATTCGGCGTGATGCCGTAAGCACAAAACGCGGCACGCTCGGGCGAGCGCTTCCGGTCGGCCGGCTCGATCACGCGTGCAGGATTGCCGACGGCCGTGCCGCCGGCAGGCACCGGTTTGACGACAACCGCATTCGAGCCGATTTTCGCGTTCTCGCCGATCGTAAATCCGCCCAGGACTTTCGCGCCCGCGCCGACGATCACGCCTCGCTGCAGCGTCGGATGGCGCTTGGCGCCGCGCGTGAGCAGCGTGCCGCCGAGCGTCACCCCTTGATAGATCGTGCAATCGTCGCCCACCTCGGCAGTCTCGCCCACGACGACACCCATGCCGTGATCGATGAACACGCGCCGGCCGATCGTCGCACCGGGGTGGATTTCGATACCGGTCAGGAACCGCGCGACCTGAGAAACGAAACGTGCGAGCCAGCGGTATTGTCCGCGCCAGCACGCATGCGCGAGCCGATGCAAAACGAGCGCATGCAGCCCCGGATAACAGGTGAGCACTTCCCAGGCACTGCGTGCGGCGGGGTCCCGCTGACGAATCGTGGCAATGTCTTCGCGAAGTCTCTCGAACATGATGGGGCTCGCTCAATGGTGGCGGTAATCGATCCCCGACAGCGGCGCCGCCGCGGGTGTCGATATGAATTCGTGCGATTTGCTTATCACGAACCGTCCGATTCTAGGAGAATCGAACGGAACCTGCTGACGTACGAGGATCGCCCCTGTAGCGATGAGGGGCATTGGCGGCCGTAAGCGACGAGTCGCCGCCCTTTTACGCCGCAACCTCGTGCGATGAGCGCGCTATGACGAGGACGAGCGATCTCGGGCATGCGCTTTGAGCAAGATATGCTTGGCGATGCCGCGGACGATGTTGACTTCCTCGCGCTCGAGGCCGGCGCGAGCGAAGAGCCGGCGCAATCTGGACATCAATTTCTTCGGATTGGCCGGATCGAGAAACTCGAGCGAGATCAACGCGTTCTCTAGGTGAACGTACATCCGTTCGATGTCGTCGTTCGGCGCCCGTGCGCCGACGCCGGCGTCATCCGCGGCGGCATCGCCCGGCGCGGCCGTGCCTGCTTCCGCTAGATAGGCCATGCGCAACTCGTAGGCGAGCACTTGGACGGCCTGCGCGAGGTTGAGCGAGCT
>NZ_JBQCIV010000109.1:0-23099 GCF_051953405.1 Trinickia sp.
GGCTCGAGCACATCGCCGTGCGTGCCGGGCTGGCCGGCTCGGGCAAACCGCTGGGGCTTGCGTGCGCGGCGGCGATGCTCGGTATCGCGTGGATCGGCTCTCGCGCGGGGATCGTGCCGGCCGGTGCCGCAAGCATCGGCACGGCCGCCGCGGCCGGCTTGTTCGTGACGGCGCGCTCGCAGCGTCGGCGGCTCGCCATCGTTGCGCAACTGCCCGCGTTTCTGGACGGCATTGTCCGTCTCGTTACGCTCGGCAATAGCGTACCGGCGGCGTTTCAGGCTGCCTTGCAAAGCACCGAAGCCCCACTGCGCGAGTGCCTCGATCACGTCTCGCGAATGATGCGAGCGGGTGTGGAGATCGATCGCGCGTTGTCGCACGTCGCCACGGTCTATCGGACGCGCGAATTCGAATTCGTCGGTGCCGTGTTGCGCTTGTCCGTCAAATACGGCGGGCGTGCCGATGTGATGCTCGAGCGCATGTCGACGTTCATGCGCGACCTCGAGCAGGCCGAGCGCGAGTTGTCGGCGATGTCCGCCGAAACGCGGCTTTCCGCATGGGTACTCGTTGCATTGCCGATTTTGATCGGCGGCTTCTTGGTGGCGACCAATCCCACCTACTTCAAGACGATGTGGGGCGATCTGGACGGTCGCCGCCTCGTGTATCTCGCGTTTGCCTTGCAGGCGGCGGGCGGCTATCTGCTTTATCGCATGACGCGCCTGAGGACATGAGCCATGCACATCGAACGACTCGTTGCCATCGCTTGCGGCCTGGGCGCACTCGGATGTCTCTTGCTGGCCTACGGGATGTTCTCGCACGTTGCGGCGGCGCGACGCGGTGCCCGCACGCTCGCGAAGGCGCTCGATCGCAGGGCGGCTGCGGCTGCTGGGGCTGTCGGCGGCGCGGCAGCCAATGCCGGCACGTCGTCGGGCTACGAGGTGCCGCAAGCGCGCTATCTGACGCCGCAGGCAAACGGGCCACGCCGCGACCCGGTGTCTACCGCTACGCCGGCGCCGGTTGCCGCAGCGCCCGCTGCAACGCTTGGCAGTCGCCTCGCGGCGTGGCGGGCCCGGTGCGGTCATGCCGGGGTGCGGTGGCTCGACACCCCGCTCGGCCGGCACGTCGTGGCGAGCGAGGACCGGCGCCTCATCGAGCAGTGCGGGTTCGTCGACGCCAATGCCCGGGGCTTGTTTCTGCTTGCGCGCATCGTCTGTGCGTTGGTTGCGCCGCCGCTCGCGCTGTGGCTTGGGAGCGAACAGGTGCCGGGCAAATACCGCGTGGCATTCGTCGTCGCGACGTTCACGTTGGGCTTCATGGTGCCCAAACTCGTGCTCGCGCGACGCGCGGCGGTGCGCCGCGGCGCCGTGGCCGATGAGATGCCGGTGCTCGTCGACCTGCTGCGCTTGTTGCAAGGCGTCGGACTATCGCTCGACCAGAGCTTGCAAGTCACCATCGCCGATTTTCGCGCGATGCTGCCGGTCCTGGCGGGCGAGCTGGAACTCGCGCAGCGTCAATTCGCGGCGGGGCGGACACGGGAGCAATCGCTGCAACGTTTGGCGACGAGCTTCGATAACGAGGATTTGCGCGCGGTCGTGCGTTTGATGATCCAAGTGGATCGCCATGGCGGCGCGGTGCAGGAACCGCTCAAGCAGTTCGGCGACCGCTTGCGCGAGACGCGGCGGGCGCGGCTGCGCGAAAAAATTGGACAACTCACCGTGAAGATGACGGGCGTGATGATCGTGACGTTGTTGCCGGCGCTGTTGATCGTTACGGCGGGACCGGGCTTGCTGGCGGTCATCCGCTCGCTGGCGGCCGTGCATCGGTGAGCGGCGAACCATCCGCCGCTAAACGGACTTGAACGGACCTTAACGGAAGGCCCAGCTCGATGAGACAAACCGATTCGAAACCTACGCTGCTTCGCACCTTCTGTGCGATTGCGCTTGCCTGTTCGTGCGGCGCCTGTGCGCTGAAGGGATCGGGCTACGGCGTTGGGGCGCAAGCCGACCGGGCGGCCGCGCTAAGCGCCGCCGACAAAACGCCCGCGCCCGATACGCCGGGCATGTACCTCGCGCTGATCGACCGGATGCAGCGGCAAGGGCTCTATTACGCGTCGTTGGCGCACATCGACGCCTACGAGAAGCAGTACGGCGCGACGCCCGATTCGACGCTCTTGCGCGCCGAGGCGCTGCGCGAGACCGGACAACCGTCGGCTAGCGCGCAAGCCTATCGCGCGTTGTTATCGACGCCGCTCGCGGCGCGCGGCTATCGCGGTCTCGGGTTGCTGGCGGGCGCCGCGGGAAATTTTCGCGAGGCGTCGTACGAATTGGCGCAAGCGGCGGCGTTAGCGCCTACCGATGCCACGACGCTGTCGGATCTCGGTTATGCGCGGTTGCGCGAAGGGGATGTCGCGGGGGCGCGGGTCCCTCTCATGCAAGCGGCGCAGCTCGACGCTCGGAGTGGGCGGATCGCTTCGAACGTCGCGTTGCTCTTGCTCGCGCAGGGGCAGGCAAAGCAAGCGCGCGCGCTGATGGACGAACGGCAGTTCGCACCCGCTGTGCGCGTAGCGGTACGCGACGATGCGGCGAAGATAGCGATGGCCGCGCGCGCCTACAAGAACGGGAACGTGTCGTCGCGCGATTAGCCGGCCGCGTCCCCACACCGAAGGCAACCAACGACGATCGTTGACGGAGACGGAGATGGTTCATCGATGGACGAAGAGGCGTGTCATCCATGCGGCATTGGCCGTGGCGCTGGCATTGACGAGCCCCTGGTGGGCCCCTCGGGCCCATGCGCAATCGGACTCGGACGCGAGCGACGCGGCCGGTGCCGCAGCATCGCGCTTAAGCCCGCACGCGACCGAGATCGGTGCGGCGACGCGCTCGTGGCTCGCGCTGCAGCGTTCCAATGCGGCCGCCGCGCCGGCCTTGCCGACGCCGGGGGCGCAAGCCACGCTAGCTTACGAGCGGTACATGGACTCTTTCCGAACCCCGATCCCTTCGTCGTTCGGCTCGACCTTGTCTGAGCGCGGCGGTGCATCGCGCGCCGGCGACACCGGTGACGGATCCGGTGCCGCGCAATCGCCGGGCATCCGCTAAGGGCTCGCGCACCGTGGCCCGTACAACGACGTCGAACGCAGGACGCCCGACGCATCGTGCGTGTCGGCGCCGGCATCGGCCTTCACATCGACGTGCGCGAATGCGCCGCGAGTGCGGCACGATCGCGCCGATTGTCGCGCTGTTTATGACGGTGTTGATCGCGGCGCTTGGCGCGCTCGATGTCGGCAATGCGTTTTTCGTGCGTCGGTCCCTTCAGCGTACGGCCGATCTCGCCGCCTTGGCCGGCGCGCAGCGGATGGACGACGCCTGCGCCCAGCCCGCCTTGACCGCGCGCGCGAACGCCGCCGCGGACGGCTTCGTGCCCGACACGGCCGGGCAAACGTTGGCGGTCGTCTGCGGGCGCTGGGATACGGGCGCGAATACCGGCCCGAGCTATTTCGCGGCGACGGACACGACGCCGCTCAATGCGGTGCAAGTGACGGCGACGCGCGCGGTGCCTTACTTCTTTCTCGGCCCGGCACGGCAAATGAGTGCCACGGCCACGGCGCAGGCGACGAACATCGGCGCATTCACGGTCGGCACGTCGCTCGCGCAACTGCAAGGCGGCCTGGTGAACGCGCTGCTCGGTGCGTTGCTCGGCGCGAATCTCGACGTCTCGCTCGCAGCGTACGAATCGCTGGCGAATGCCCGCGTGCGCATGCGCGATCTGGTCGCGGCGGCCGGTGTCGGCACGGTCGAGCAGTTGTTGGCGATGCAGTTGACCGTCGCGCAACTGTCCAACTTGATGATCGCCGCTTTATCGACGACTTCGGTGGTCGACGCCAATCTTCAGATGGATATCGCGACCTTGCAGACGATCGCCGGTGCCGGTGCGGGCAATTCGGTGTCCGTTGCGCTCGGCGACGGGCAGGGCGGCCACGGCGTGATTGCGCTCGGGGTGGCCGACGCTCAAAGCGCACTGGATGCCACGGTGAGCCCGTTCGATGCGCTCGTCGTGGCTACCGAGATCGCCAAGGCGGGCCAACCGCCCGTCACGCTCGCAACGGGGCTCGACATCGCCGGCTTGCACGCGGCGCTGCAGGTGCAGATCGTCGAGCCCCCGGCACTCGCCGTCGGGGAGGCCGGGATCGATCCGGTCAAACAGCGTTGGCGGACGCAAGCGAATACGGCGCAGGTGCGCTTGTATCTCGACGTCGCGCTCGGCACACCGGCCTTACCCGTGATCGGCAGCGTCGGCTTGCACTTGCCGCTCGCGCTCGAGGCCGCACCCGGCACCGCATGGTTGCAAGCGGTCGATTGCGCGCCCACGCAGGCGGCCAGCACGTCTACGATCGGCGTGCAGCCGGGGCTGGCGAACGTCTGCCTAGGCGATCCGCCCGCGAATTCGTCGGCCTCGCAGCCGTTTAGCTGTTCGGCACCCGCGACGCTCGTGAACGTAGCGAATGTCGTTACGGTGACCGCGAACGCGGCGCTGCCGGCTCTCGTGCCGCCTTCGGCCGCGACGACGCTGACCTTCGACGGCGCGGCGCCGACCGATGACGCCTACCAGAGCGCCAATGCCAACGCTGTCGGCCGCGTGCTGGCATCGGCGCTGTCCGGCCTCGCGGCTTCGCTGTCCCAACCGAACGGACTGAAGGTCACGCTGCTCGGCACCGTCGCGCTGCCGGTTGGCCCGCTGCTCGACACCGTGTTGGCCGCCCTCGCGCCCGCGCTCGATCAATTGCTCTCGGGGATCGACCTGGCTATCGATCCGCTGCTGCAATTGCTCGGCGTGCAAGTGGGCGTCGCGACGGTTCACGATCTGTCGCTGACCTGCGGGGCGTCGCAGCTAGTTGATTGAATCGATGCTTAGGACACCTTATAACGATGAGAACCGCCCATACGATCGAGGAACTGGACATCTATGTCTGGGAGGGCAAGGCCGATATCGTCGAGCGCGTGGTGCGCTGCATGTCGAGCTTCGACGTCGAGGTGATTCGCGCCGACGACATGACGAATGTGCCGGAACGCAGCGCGTCGCGCGCGTCGTTGGCGGTGATCAGCGTGAGCGTCATCGACGGCAGCAGCGGTAGGCTGCGCGATTGGCAGGCGCATACGGGCATGCCCGTGGTCTGGGTGGGCGCGTTGCCGCGCGAGCGAGATCCAGCCACGTACCCGCCCGCGTATTCGCATGTGCTGCCGCTCGATTTCACCTGTGCCGAGCTGCGCGGCATGGTGGCGAAACTGCTGACGCAACTGCGCGCCCACACGGCCGAGGCGCTCGCGCCGACTGCGCTCGTCGCGCATTCCGAGTGCATGCAGGCATTGCTGCACGAGGTGGACACCTTTGCCGATTGCGATACGAGCGTGCTGATTCGCGGCGAGACCGGCGTCGGCAAGGAGCGCATCGCGCAGTTGCTGCACGAAAGGCACGCGCACTATCGCGACGGCCCTTTCGTGCCGGTCAATTGCGGGGCGATTCCCGACGGTCTGTTCGAGTCGCTGTTCTTCGGACACGCCAAGGGGGCGTTCACGGGGGCGGTGGGCGCCCACAAGGGTTACTTCGAACAGGCCGACGGCGGCACGCTCTTTCTCGACGAAATCGGGGATCTGCCGCTGTATCAACAGGTGAAGCTACTGCGCGTGCTCGAAGATTCGGCGGTGACGCGGATCGGCTCGGCCATGCCCGTAAAGGTCGACTTCCGGCTGGTGGCCGCGACCAACAAGGATCTGCCGCAGCTCGTGAAGGAGGGCGCCTTTCGTGCCGATCTCTACTACCGGCTCGCGGTGATCGAGCTGCGCATCCCTTCGCTCGAAGAACGCGGGGCCGTCGACAAGATCGCGATATTCAAGGCGTTCGTCGCCTCGGTGGTCGGGGCCGATCGGCTCGCCGGCCTACCCGAGATTCCCTACTGGCTGGCCGACGCCGTGGCCGATACGTACTTTCCGGGGAACGTGCGCGAGCTGCGCAACCTTGCCGAGCGTATCGGCGTGACGGTGCGGCAGATCGGCACGTGGGACGCCGCGCGTCTGCGCCGGCTCATCGCCCACGCGCGCAACGCGCAGCCGGCGCCGGCCGAGAGCGCGACGGAAGGTGTGGTCGACCGCAGCAAATGGGACATGGGCGAGCGCGCGCGCGTGCTCGCCGCGCTCGCCTCGAACGCGTGGCACCGGCAAGACACAGCACAATACCTCGGGATTAGTCGAAAAGTCTTGTGGGAAAAAATGCGCAAGTACCAGATCTTCGATGAGGAGCCCGAAACGCGGGAAAGTGAGGGATAATGGCGCGCTTGAGTGAAGCTGTCTCAAAAGTAGAACTATTCGTGCAGGAAACCACACATGAGCCATTATTCGCGTATGCGGGGGACGGCGCTTGCAGCGCTGATCGCAATCGGGGGATTGGGGATAAACGGTTGTGCCACGGCGCAATCCGCTTCGGACACCACCGCAAACGTTGCACCCGCGGCTTCCGCGCCGGCGGCACCTGCCGTCGAATCGACGGCTGTCGCATCGACGCAATTGTCGACGCCGATGACGGCCGCGGACGAGCCGGCATCGGCATCCAAGGATGACAGCGCGTCGGATGCCCAGGGTAATGTTGCTGAATTACAACGGCTGATGCACGACAACGCGCTGTCCGAATTGCGCACGGCCTACAACGGCACCTATGGCGCGAGCTTGCTGCTCTACGGGAAGGACATGACGTACTACGTCGTGCTCTTCCAGCAAAAGAACTTCTGGCGTGTGATCAAGACGGCCAAGCAGGACTATGCGGAAGCCGTCTATGCCGACTTCGTGCATCGCAGCGCGCAGCTTGCCGATGTCGAGATCCAGCGTACGGTACTCGAGGCGCAAAAGGCCTACACCGATAGGTTGATCGCACAGGCGCAAGCGCGAGCCGATCGTCTGCAAGCCGACCTCGACGTCGCGCGCAAGCAACAGGCATTGGTCGCGAGCCGTCAGAAGCAGGCGCACGAGGAAGCCGTCGCGTTGCAGACGCAAAAGGCGGCTGCCCAAGAGCAGTTGAGCGCCGTGCAGCAACAGATTCACCTGCTGCAGCGTCAGACCGAGCAGGGCTTGCCGCGCTCGCACTCGCATTCGCACCACCGCAAGCATTAAGCCGCTTCGGGCGAGCGGCGGCGGGCACGCGCTCCGTCGTTGCCGCTCTGGCGTTGCAAGGGTCGCGCTCGGCCTAATTGGTCGCGCGCGAACGGCGTCGTCTCGCTTCCTCTAGTCCTTGGCAGGCCGGCGCATTGCACGCGATCGCGCAAAAGGCGGGACGTGAAAAATAGTATGAACAATACATGGCGCGCATGCGCAAGGCGGGCCGCGATCGCACGTTCAAGCGCGACAGGACATTAGATGCGTCGCGCCGTTGCAAACCGGTTCGCCGGCAGGCAACGGCGCGCGATAGGGCGGTCGCGACGCTTATTCGTCGCGGTGGTCGGACCCGTTCGTCTCGCCCGACGGGCCGCTGTTTTGGAGCGTGCTGAACGGGCGGCGCCGGCGCGTGACCACCACCGGTCCTTCCGACGAACGATGCTCGGGAGCCGACGGCGAGCCGTAGCCTTCGCGCGGCTCGCGGTTCTCGCGGGGCTCTCGCGGTTCGCGGCTGTCACGGCCTTCGCGCGGACCGGATCCTTCACGCGGGCCGTGGCGTTCGCCGTAGCCGCCGGGGCGCGGACCGCGCGGGCCGGGGCGCGTCCCGGTATCGATCTGGATCGTCGAAATGGCGCGCTTATAGATGCCTTGCAAGCCGACAGGCGTGCGCAGCATGACGAGATACTGGTCGAACGACTCGATGCATCCCGTTAGGCGGATGCCGTTGACGAGATAGATTTCGACGCGCTTGCGCTCCTTGCGCGCGGCGTTCATGAAGTCGTTCTGCGGATGCGATTCGGACGGATTCGGCATTGCTGGTACAGCAGCGAGGGCTGCTCCACGGTTGGTTGGCGGCTGCGCGACGATGCGCGCACGATTCATAGTTGGCCGGGATTTTACCCCGGGCGCGGGAACCGCGTATCGATTTGGCTTGGATCGACTATATCCGCGCGCCCCTAAGTCGTTTTTCGACGATGTTTCGCACCGCCGCGGCGCACGACGCATCCGAATGTGGCCGATCGCGCCGCCTGCAGGTGCGAAATGCGGCATTCGGGGCGCACCTTTGCTTGATGCTTCGGCACCGATGCCTATCATGATGGAAGAAAATTCGGACGGCATCGATATCGAGCGTGCGCCGCCGAGCGATTCTCCCTTCTAGCTCGAGGAGCCCAATGACGACCGTGCGCCCTCCTAATGTGTCCGAAACCCATTATTTACGGGCATTGCACGAATGGGCATCGATTATCGGCGAAGCGAATGTCCTGACGTCGGCCGATCGTTTGAGCGACTATGCCGATCCGTTCGCACCGCACCCGATGGCCAAACCGTTCGCGGCTTGCGCGGTCGTGCTGCCCGGATCGGTCGATGAAATCCGCGAGGTATTGCGCATCGCTCGCACCTACGGTGTGCCGCTTTGGCCTGTGTCCACGGGGCGAAACTTCGCGTACGGCGGGGGCGCGCCGCGCCTCACCGGATCGGTGGTGCTCGATCTGAAGCGTCTGAATCGGATTTTGGAGGTCGACGAAACCTTGGCGTACGCGCTCGTGGAGCCGGGCGTCACGTATTTCGATCTTCATGCGCATTTGCAGCGGCGCGGCTCGAAGCTGTGGGTCGACCCCGCCGCGGCAGGGTGGGGAAGCGTCGTCGGCAATACGCTGGAGCGCGGATTCGGCTACACGGCTTACGGCGATCACGCGGCCAACCAGTGCGGCATGGAAGTCATGCTGGCGAATGGCGAGATCGTACGCACAGGAATGGGGGCGATCGAGATCGGCCGTGCATGGCAACTGTACAAGGCGGGGTTCGGGCCTTCATACGACACGATGTTCATGCAATCGAACTTCGGCATCGTCACGAAATTGGGCCTTTGGCTGATGCCTGAGCCCGAGGCCTATCTGATCGTGCACGTCAAAGTGCCGCGCGAAGCCGACTTGGAGGCGGCGGTCGAAACGTTGCGGCCGCTCCGCCTCGACGAAACGATTCGAAATCACGCGGTGATCGAGGGCGCGATACGGTATGCGGCGGGCGTCTCGGCGCGGACAGACTGGTATGACGGCCCTGGGCCGATGCCCGCTTCCGCGGTCGACGAAATCGTCAGGCGGCTCGACATCGGATGGTGGAACGTCCGCTTCGCCCTGTACGGCGCCTCCGATATCGTCGACGCGCGTTTCGCGGCGGCGCGCCGCGCATTCGCGCGTCTTCCCGGCGCGAGAATCGATGCCCAGCGCTATGCGCGCGGCGCGGTGCCGGCTGGCGGTGGCGACGCGAATATGGCTGGCGTTCCTGCAATGAGCGCGTTTCGTATGCTCGATTGGCGCGGCGGGGCCGGCGCGCATGTCGATTTTTCGCCGATCTGTCCGTTCACGGGGCGCGACGCGCTACGCCAATATTCGGTGGCGAAGGCGCGCTTGGCCGAGTACGGCTTCGACTACTATGGCGGCTTCACGGCGGGCGAACGGCACTTGCATCATATCGTCGCGACGATTTTCGATCGGGACGACCCGAGGCAGACCGATGCGGCGGCCGACCTCCAGCGTGTGCTGATGAGCGATGCGCGCGCCGAGGGTTACGGCGTTTACCGGACGCATCTCGCGACCATGGATTTCGCCGCATCGCAGTACGATTTCAACGACGGCGCGCTGCTGCGTCTATCGGAAACGATCAAAGACGCGCTCGATCCCGATGGTATCTTGGCGCCCGGCAAGTCCGGGATCTGGCCGCGGGTGTGGCGCGGCAAGCGCGACCGAATCTGAGAGCGGTCGGATCGCGGAGGAGGCGGACGATGGAACGACGTGCGTTTATCCATGCTAGCCTCGGCGCGGCCGCGATCGGCGCCGTGATGCCGTGGATCGATTGCTATGGTGTCCTAAACGATTCGAACGAGCAAGTGCTCGTCGTCGTCGACCCAGCGCTGCCTGCAAGTTGTGCGTACGTATCGGCCGCGTCGTCGCAGCTGTGCGTTCTTCTTCGAGACGATGCCGATGTCGGGCGCTTATGGCACGCCCGCTTGCGCGATTGGCGCGGTGCGATCAAGGGCGTGGTGCGCCCCTCGGATTGTTTCGTTCTCCGAAATTTGTCGGTAGGCCAAGGCCGGGCGTTTCGTTCGGCGCCGATCGGGCCGAGCCTGGAAGCCGAGGCGGGCGACGCCGGGTTTGGCCGACGATCCCGTAATACGACGGCGGTCGCGTTCGAGATCGCGGCCGCCGCACCCGCGCGCCGGTAGCCGCTGAACCCGGCGCGCGAAACGCGGCATATCGACGTTCATCGCGACGCGGCTCGCCGCGTGCCCCCACGCCATCAACTTAAAGACAGCGGCGCCAAGGCAATCGTCGTTCTCGAGCATTTCGCGAACACACTCGATTTCACGCGGCACGCCGGGTGGATAGGGTGCGTAACCGATGCCGTCCGTGTTGGGCGATGATCGCTGCGATCAGCCGCGATCCAAGTCGGCGGGGAAGTCGTCGACGCGCACGAATAGCGCGCCGTCTCGTGCATATCGAGTCAACACGTCGCGCTCGTGCCGGTCGATCCAGCCCTGCTCCTCAGCGGTTTGCACCCAGTGCGGCAGCTGTGCGAGGCTTTGCGGCATCGGCCGCGCACGGCCCGCGCGCACGGCATCGCGCAGCTTGACCTCGATCTCGGCGACTTCCTGGCAGAGCGTCAGCAAACGCTCGCCGCAGGCGATCGGGTCGTTCGAATCGGCCTGCGCCGGTACGTGCGAATCGGCCAGCAACCGATCGCGCGCACCGCACGGCGTTTGTACCAGCAGGGCGAGGGTGCTGACGAGCCCATCGGATGGGGGGCGCCGCCGCAAACCGAAGGGAAACGCGATGGCGCGAATGATCGCGGCGGCGAATCGATTCGGATAGTTCGCGAAGAGTCCGTCCAAGGCCTGGTCGGCGGCCAGCAATGCGTCCTTGAGCCCCCACCGCACGAACGGCAGATCTTCGGCATGCGCGCCTTCGTCCTCGAAGCGTTTGAGCGTGGCGGACATCAGCACGAGTTGCGACAACACGTCGCCCAATCTCGCCGACAGGCGCTCGCGCCGCTTCAATGCGCCGCCGAGCAAGAGCATCGACACGTCGGCCACGAAGGCGAACGCAATGCAAAGCCGCGTCACGGCGCGGTAGTAGTTCGACAGTACCGCGCTCGCACCGCTCGGCTTGCGCAAAAACGCTCCGCACGTGATGCCGTGCACGAAGCTGCGCAGCGCATTCGATGCGAGAAACGCGGCATGGCGGAACAGCGCATGATCGAACGCGATCGACGCACGCCTCTCGTCGACGTCGCGCGCGGCCGACATCTCCTTGAGCAGATACGGATGGCAACGGATCGAGCCTTGCCCGAAGATGATCAACGAGCGCGTGAGGATATTGGCGCCCTCGACGGTGATCGAAATCGGCAACTGCTGATAGGCGCGTGCGAGGAAATTCGACGGCCCGAGGCAAATGCCCTTGCCGCCGACGATGTCCATGGCGTCGTTGACGACACGGCGGGCGCGCTCCGTCACATGATATTTGGCGATCGCCGACAACACGGCCGGCTTTTCGCCGAGATCGACCGCTTGCGCGCACAGCCGGCGCATCGCATCCATGACATAGAGATTGCCGGCCATGCGCCCGAGCGCTTCATGAATACCTTCGAATTGACCGATCGGCGTTCTGAACTGCCGGCGCAGCGCGGCATAGGCACTGGTGGCGCGCACCGCCAGCTTCGCCGTGCCCACGCCCGCCGACGGCAGCGAAATCGCGCGGCCCGCCGCGAGGCATTCCATGAGCATGCGCCAGCCGTTGCCGACTTGCGCGGCGCCGCCAATGACCCAATCGATCGGGATGAACACATCGTTGCCCGAGTTCGGGCCGTTTTGGAAGACGGCGTTCAGCGGCCAGTGACGACGGCCGATCGCGACGCCCGGATGCGAGGTGGGAATTAACGCGCATGTGATGCCGGGCTCCTCGTCGTCGCCAAGCAGGCGATCGGGATCGCGCACGCGAAACGCGAGGCCGAGCACGGTGGCGATCGGGCCCAGCGTGATATAGCGCTTGTCCCAGGTGACGCGAAAGCCGAGGGTGTCGCGGCCCTCGTGCAGGCCTTGGCAAGCGATGCCGACATCGGGAATCGCCGCGGCGTCCGAACCGGCATAGGGGTTCGTCAACGCGAAGCACGGGATCTCTTCGCCACGTGCGAGCCGGGGCAGATAGTGCGCCTTTTGCGCGTCGGTGCCGTAGTGCAGCAGCAATTCGGCGGGCCCGAGCGAGTTGGGCACCATGACCGATACCGTCGCCGCCGACGAACGCGACGCCAGCTTCATGACCACCTGCGAGTGTGCAAAGGCGCTGAATCCCTTGCCGCCGTATTGCTTGTCGATGATCATGCCGAGAAAACCTTGGCGCTTGACGTACGCCCACGCTTGCGGCGAAAGGTCTTGCCAGCGCGCGGTGGTTTCCCAGTCGTCGGCGAGATCGGCCAGCCGCGCACAGTCGTCGTCGACGAAGGCTCGCTCCTCGTCCGACAGCGCGGGCGGGCCGTGCGCAAGCAAGGTGTCCCAATCGGGACGGCCCGTGAAAAGTTCGGCGTCCCACCAGACCGTGCCCGCTTCGATGGCGTCGCGCTCGGTCGAGGACATCTCGGGTAAGGCGCGGCGAAACAGGGCCAGCACGCCTCGGCTGATGAGCACGCGACGCAACGGTGCGAGCGCGAGGATCAGTGCCGGTACGACGAACACGAGGCCGAGCACGACGCAAGCCGTCACGCCTGCCGCCCGGGTCAGCGCCACGACCGCGAGCCATGCGCAGAGCATGACGAGCCACCATCGCGCGGACGCCTCGTAAAAGATCAAGATCGCGCCCGCGACGGCGAGCGCCACGGCGAGCCATGTCATGAGCCGTTCCCCTCTCGGCGGCGCGCGCGAACGCGCCGCCCGCGTTAGAGTGCCGGGCGCGAACCTTCTTGTTGCGCGGCGGGCGGGGCGACCGGTTGCAATGCCGATGCGACCGCGAGAGGAGGCGTCTCATGCTCGCCAGGGCGATCGACGTTGCGGTGATCGGGGGCGTCGTCGGCCTGGTTGCCGCTGCCGCTGCCGTTTGCGCGCAGCGCTGGCGCGTCCAGGGGGCCGCACGCGGTGATGCCGGCTGCGCTGTCGCGGCCGTCGTCCGCATCGCCGAGGACGGCCGCGAACGCCGAGAGCTGGGCCGCATCGGGCAGCGGCGCTTTGAGTGCGGCGACCATCAACGAAGCGAGCCGGGCGATGAGGTGCAGGTCGCTGATCGTTTGGCCCTTGGAGAACTCCGCGATCAGGCTATCCGTGTCGGTGCCCGCCAGCACGCCCGACAGCGCACCGATCGCGAAATGCAGCCGCCAGCCCAGTTCTTCGCGCGGCAGATGCGGCAGCGCACGCGCAAACGCATCGAAGAAGCGTTCGGCGACGTCGGCGTAATGTCCGTTGAGGAAATCGTGAATGAAGGCGGACGGGTCCGTATAAGCGCGCCCGAGCAGGCGCAAGAAAGCAGGCCCTCCGGCACGCGTGTCGCGCGACAGACGCAGCGCCGGAATGAACATGGCACCGAGCACGTGCTCGCAGGTCAAGCGGTCGCCCAGTTGGGCGTTGAAGCGATCGAGCAGCTTGACGCGCTCCACGTTGAGCCTATCGAGGCGGCGCGCCAGCATCGCATGAATGAGCGCTTCCTTGCTGCCGAAGTGATAGTTGACCGCGGCCAGATTGACGTCGGCCCGCGAGGTGATTTGGCGCAGGGACATCGCCTCGTAGCCGCATTCGATGAAGATGTCTTCGGCTGCGTCGAGGATGCGTGCCTTCGTATCGCCGGTGCTCCGGCTCGGTGTTCGAACTGCCATGTGCGCCTCCCTGCCGGTTATTCGGCCGCGAACAAGCGATTCAACTCTCTGATTGAAATTTGCTTATTTTTAGCACGATAAAAACGCTAGAAAATCACGGCAAGCGTTGTTTATCGACGGACTCCTCTAGAGGCCGTCTCGGTGCTGCGTTGCGCTGCGTTGCAGCACATGAAGCATAGTGCGGGAGAGGGAGAGAAGAAAGGCGCCCGGGTTACCGGGCGCCATTCGCGCGGTGCGCTGTCCCGGTCGATCAGGCCGCAGAGGAAGAGGCGACTTGCTCCGCGGAGCGTGTCATGTCGATGCCGCGGCGCTCGGGCCCGAACAGGATGAAGATGGCGATGACGACAGACGCGATCCCCGCCACGACGGCTAGCGCGAGGGCATAGTTATTGCCCGAGCTGACGGCGAACGACGCTTGCATCGTCGCGTTCACCGACGCGATCAGATTGCCGAGTTGATAGACGAGGCCAGGGAAGGTCGCACGCACTTCGTCGGGCGAGATCTCGTTCAGGTGAACGGGAATCACGCCCCAGGCCCCTTGCACGGAAATCTGCATGAGGAAGGCGCCCACGGCGAGCAGCACGGCGCCGCTGGAGAAGGCCCACAACGGCAAGACGGGCAACGCGATCAAGGCCGCGATGCAAATCGCACGGCGCCGGCCGATCTTTTCGGACATCGTGCCGAAAAACAGACCGCCGACGATGGCGCCGATGTTCAGCACGATCGTGATGATCGAAACCGTATGCGGATCGAAGTGGTGCTGCTCGCGCAGGAACGTGGGATAAAGATCTTGGGTGCCGTGCGAGAAGAAGTTGAACGCCGTCATGAGAATGATCGAGTACAGCGCGAGCGTCCAGTTCTTTCCGATCGTGGCGAGCAGGCCGACGCGATTGTGCTGCTTCTTCTCCATCGCCTTCCACGCCGGCGATTCCTGCACGTTGCCGCGGATATAAAGCACGAGCAGTGCCGGAGCCACGCCGACGAAGAACATGCCGCGCCAGCCGACATACTGATACAGCACGCCGAAGACGATCGATGCGATCAGATAGCCGCTCGGGTAGCCGGCTTGGAGTAGACCGGATACGATGCCGCGCGAGCGGGGCGGAATGGTTTCCATCGTCAGCGCGGAGCCCACGCCCCATTCGCCGCCCATGGCCACGCCGAAGAGCGTACGCAGGATAAGCAGGGTAATCAGGTTCGGCGCGAAGCCCGAGAGCAGTTCGAGCAGCGAGTAAATGGCGACGTTGATCATCAGCGTCGGACGACGGCCGAATTTATCGGCGAGACGACCGAAAATGAGTGCGCCGACGGGACGCGCGGCGAGCGTTAGCGTAATGGCAAAGGCGACTTCGGGGATCTTCGTATGGAATTGCGTCGCGATGTCCTTCAGTACGAACACCATGAGGAAGAAATCGAATGCGTCTAGCGTCCAGCCTAGGTAGGCGGCGATCGTGACGTTTCGTTGTTCTTTGGTCCACTTCATTTGATGTGTTCTCCTTGAGTCTCCAGGTCTTGCGCGCTGGTTGCTCCACTCGCATGCTTGTACGCGCGACGCGCAACACCTCGTGGGGTAGTCGAAGTGTACGCGCTCTTTAAGCGGACGCAGGGTTGGGGACAGGGTTATACGGGCTAATCCCTAGACCTTTGGCGCGCACGGTGTACGGCAGGTGACAAATTGTTTGGTAATTGAAAGGATTTCGATGCGTTTGGATTCGATCGGAGAGGACTCTGGATTGCCGGCCCTCGATACGCCGCGACTGTTGATTCGCGGGCGCACATTGGCTGAGCTTGAATCGTGCCTCGCGATGGATCGGGATCCGGAAGTGACGCGGTTCATTAAAGGGCCGTGGGCGGACCCGGTCGCGCATCGACGCTTTGTCGAGTTTCGGATCGAACGGGCTTATCCGCCGGGGCTCGGGTATTGGTCGATTTGGGAGCGGTCCGCGCCCGATGCGTTTGTCGGCTGGGTCATGCTGATTCCCGATCACGGCGTGGGGCCGGAGGTGGAGATCGGCTGGCGGCTCGTGCGCACGGCGTGGGGGAGGGGGATCGCTAGCGAGGCGGCAGGGGCAATCGTTAAGCATGCGTTCGGCACGCTTCGGCTTGCCAGGGTCATCGCGGATATCGATGCACGGAATGGGGCCTCGCGGCGGGTGGCCGAGAAGATCGGGATGCGGTTGGTGAGCTTGGTCGACGAGGAGGGCGGTGGGTCTTGCGCTCGGTATCGGTTGGAGCGGGGGAAGGGGTAGCGGTCGCGCAGCTCGAAACGACTGACAACTGCGCCCCCGCCACGCACGCCAATACGATCCGATCTACTTGCAGGCGATGTCTTTTTTAGCGTCGGTTAGCTTGGTCCATGTGACGAGCGCCTTCGAGACGCCCTGGCCCCAAAACCTGACTTCTTTAAAGGCGGGTTTGACATCGACTTTCCAAATATAGCGCGGCCCGGATAGGTAAGCCGATTTGATCAAGGTGCTTCGCGTCGGTGCGTTCGTTTCATCGAAGCCCGCAGCCAAGATCGCATGACGATTGTCGTCGAACGACATGGGCCAATACGTCAACCCTTTGTATTTGACGACATCGCAAGTCTCGCTCGGCGGCCATCCGCCGGAATCTTTCGAGCAATGGGCTCGCGCGGTGCTGCCGCATGCAGCGAAGGCAGCCGGCGCGCGGTCGACCGATTCTTTCATGACGACGGGGATCTCGGAGTCGAGCGCTTCGCCGGCGGCGGCGAGGATCGGTGCCGCCGACAGCGCTGCAGCCAACATCATCGCAAGTGTCTTAACGTTCATGAGCATTGGGCCTCGGTATGAGTAACGGCAACGCCACTCGCGCCGATGCAGGGCGGCATCGTCCGAGTTGGCCCGCCGTCGAATCGCGACGATGATCTGGACGGCTCGTGCGTCGAGACATAGTCCGTCGCTGAGCACAAGCATACGAGGCCGTGCTTCGGGCCGCGCTATCAATACTTATAGGTTGCGATCGCGCTCACCCTACCTCTTGCGTTTCTATCGCGGCGAGCGGCAACGTCGCAGTGAGCGAAAACCCAGCGCCCGGCGACGTCTGAATCTGGATATCGCCCCCCAAGCGTGCCGCGCGCTCGCGCATACTGAGGAGCCCGAACGATTGCCGGTTGGGGCGCGTATCGCGCTCGGCACCGCAGCCGTTGTCGGCGATCCGCACGACGCAGCACGTTTCGTTGCGCGAGATATCGAGCACGACCTCGGTCGCACCGGAGTGGCGTGCGACGTTCGTGAGGGCTTCCTGAACGATGCGAAATACCTCGATTCGGCTGGCACGGCTGAACGCAATCGTCTGCAAGTCGAGATGTTGAATGACGCGTACCCGATGACGTTGCGAAAACTCGGCAGTCAACCAGTCGATCGCGGGACCGAGGCCGAGATCGTCGAGCATGGCGGGGCGCAAATCGGCCGCGATTTGCCGAACGGAGTGAATGAGTTTGTCGATCAACTCCGGTGCGGCATGGGGATTGTCTCGTAGAATCGCAGGCTTGGCCCCATTCGGGACCTCTCTCTCGACCCGTGTGATAGCCATCTTCAGCGCGGTCAGCTTTTGAGCGAAGTCGTCATGCAATTCCCTGGCGATGCGTGCCTTTTCTTCTTCGCGGACATGCAGAATATGCGCCGACAAGCGCCGCAATTCCTCGCGCGAAACGCGTAGCGATTCCTCCGCGCGCTTTCGTTCGGCGATATCCGCGACGACGGAGATGAAATAATCCGGCATGCCGGCGTCGTCGCGCACGAGCGCCACGGTCAACGCAATCCAAATCTCGTTGCCGTCTTTGCGCAGATAGCGCTTTTCCATCGTGTACGTATCGATATGCCCGTCGAGCATTTCATGCAGCAGCGCGAGGTCCGCGTTCAGATCGTCGGGGTGCGTGATGTCTTGGAAGGTGCGCGCGAGCAGTTCGTCGCGCGTATAGCCCACGATGTCGCACAGCTTCTGATTGACGCGTAAAAAATGACCGTCCGGGCCAACGTGCGTAATGCCGACGGCGGCTTGTTCGAACGTGGCGCGAAAACGCTTTTCGCTTCCGCTCAATGCGCGTTCGGTTTCCTTGCGCTCCGTAATGTCGCGCAGAAAGCCGCTAAAGTATTGGTGCGCGCCGATGCCGATAGCCGTGACCGAGAGTTCGATCGGGAATTCGTGGCCGTCGCGGTGGATGGCGGTGGACTCGAGCCGCCGGTGCAGCAGCTTGGCTTCGCCCGTTTCCAAGTAGCGCCGGAGGCCTTGCGTATGCGCTTCCCGGTAGGCAGGGGGCACGATCAGTTCGCCGAGCGAGCGTCCAATTGCCTCGTCGGCTCGCCAGCCGAACATCGCCGCGGCCTGTCGATTCCAGCCGAGCACGCGACCGGTTCGGTCCATGGTGACCACGGCGTCGAGCGCCGTATCGACGATCAGGCGCGTGCGCGTATCGGTGTCGCGCAACGATTGCAGGGCCAATTCCAATTGTTCGCTCTTGCGCCGGAGCGTTTCGGCCAGATCGCCCAGTTCGGCCGTGCGTCGCGAAACCCGGTCTTCGAGTTCGCGGTTTAATGCTTGCAATTGCTCTTCCGTTTTGCGACGTGCGGCGATTTCTCGTCTTAAATTGTCGTTGACCGTTTCCAATTGCTTAGGGCTCGGTAACGCGAGCGCTTTCGGTATCAAGGGCCACATGACGACCGCCGTGATCATGGAGGCGAGGGCGGTGATCGATTTGATGGCGGCATCGAGCCAGTACACGGGTTGCCAGATATCGAGAATGGCAATGAGATGGGTGGTCCCGCAGGCGAGGATGAACAGCGCGAACATGAAAAACAGCCAACTGAACGGCAACTCGGTACGGCGGCGCGCGAACGTCCAGAGCGCAATTGGAATGGAGTAATACGACAGTGCGATGACCGCATCGGAACCCACGTAAGTCCAGATCAACCCCGGCGACCAATGAAGGCAATAGCCGTGCGGGATAAATCCCGACGAATTGAACCATGCCGCGATAGCATCCATGAATGTCTCGCCAACAGGGAGCGACGTGTCCATCGCGGAGCGAATTTCCGGGCGCGCCCGCGGATCTTCGTCGACGACAATGCGTTAAGGATTCAGGGCGGGTGCCCTACAGGCGCGAATCGAGAGGCGCGTGCGAGCGCTCGGCCGCGCCTTCGGTCGTCCGGAAAAAACTACCGGATCGATTTAACGTATGAAGTATAGTCAAGCGGGCGTTTTTTGAAAGCGGTGTGCATCACACGCGCTGGGGCTGATTCCAGGTCCCTAGGCGGATCCGAACGGGCTCGTTGTTCGCCGACACGGCCGTGTCGTTGCGCGGCAGCAGCGTCGTATAGCCGAGGCTCGCCGTATCGGGTTCCAGCACGGGCGCTGGCATGAGTTCGGGCGAGACGTGCATCGTGATGACCGCCTGCGCTTCGTAGCCGAGATAAAAGCGTAGGAGCTGCATTACGGCCTCGTGCATCGACTGGCCCGGCATGAGGCTGCGCACCGTTGCGGCGACGGCGGGCTCGATCTTGACTTCCACGCAGTTGCCGCAGTCGAAGAAGCCGCCGCCCAGCACGCAATATTCCCCCAGCGGCATCGGTTCGGTGTTTTCCACGTCAACCCAGATCGGATGAAATTCCTCGACGGTGATGACCGCGTCCGGCACGGCGTGTTGCAGCACGCCGGCGAGGCCCTCGGCGGTGCGGGTTTTCTGGTTGACGAGGCCGAGCATCGAAAGCAGCTTGCGCGGGCCGACCGTTTGGGCAAGCGCCGGTTCGCCGAGCCCGAGCCCTGCCAGGCTCAGGAGATACGTCGAGACAGGATCGGTGCCATCGCGCCGGAAGCCGACCGGATACCGGTATTTGCGCCAAACGCGGTAGAACTGCGTGACGACGCGGTGATGAAACACATCCAAAAACGCCGCCAACGGCTCGGCGCCTTCATGGTTCTGCGCGATCGTATCGATGAAGTACGACGGCATACGCGCGTCCACGCCGTATAGGCCAAGGAACGTCGTACGCACCGTCGGCGGCAGGGAGGCATCGTCCGGATCGTTTTCGACCGCATCGATTTCGCGCCCCGGAAAGCCGAGCCCCCACTTCGAACGAAAGCGGATCGGCTCGTCCGCTGGCGAATCGGTCGTGCCGAGCGGTGGGCGTCCCGGTGCGCTTTGTTCCAGCAGCTCGCAAAACCGAAAAAAATGCATGACAGGGGCATGCGCTAGCAATTGAGACCACAGCGGCGGCGTATCGGTGTCGTACGGCGATTCGGCGATGTTCAAAAGGGCGCTCCTTCGCCTTTGGTGTCCGGCCATACGCATCGCTGCCCAGTCGGCTGCGCAACGATCACGAGGCGGGTAAAAAGATTGAGCGTGGCGTAAAGCCCGAGGAAACGATTGAGCATGCTGCCGAAGAGATCGACATCCCCATCGCCCGCGAACGCGTGCGCATCGAGCGTGACCTCGATTTCCACGCCACGCAGCAGGCCGCCCTTGACGAGTTTTTGCACCGGGCGGTGACGCACCTGAACGATCGCATCGATGCGGCGGCCATTGAGTTCGCCCTCGGTCCAGTCGTATATCGTGAGCGCACCGCGCAGCAGTTGCGCGTCGAGCAGCGAGAGATAGTTCGGCGCCAGATGCGACAGCACGCGCCAGTGATAGCGGTTGCCGACAGGCGGATAGACGGGCAGTGTCGGCGCGACCAGATTGCGCACGGCGGCAATGTTCGTAAAGCCGCCGCGCATCCGTGCGATGCCGGCTTCGCGCAGGCCCTTGCGCGGCAGCATGCCGTTCGTGCCCGTCACCGAGAGCGACAGCGTTTCGTGCGGCAACGACGTCTCCTTCTCCCACTCATGACCGCCTAACACGAGCCAGGTATCGAAACGCCCGGAAGGCCCGCGCCGCATGCGGGTATGGAAATACCGCTCGGGCATCTCGTGACGCAGCATGCCGCCGCGGTGGCGAAACGCGGCGAAGGGGGCATATTCGAAGCGCTGGCCTGTACGAACTTCGAATCCGTGAACGGCATCCACCGAATAGACATCCACGTGCACGCCATGGCGTTCGTTCGCGACCACCCGGTAGTCGGTGTCGAACTGCGTGGTGGTGACGGGATCGGCTTCCACCTCGAACAGGTTGATGACCGGCGTGCAGTAAAGCCGTACGTTCTCGGCGGAAAACCGCATGTCGTCGGGATAGGGCTTACGCAGCACCACCTCGACGTCGACGTAGGGGGCGTTTTGGGGAATCGCCTGCATATCGAGGCCCACTAGGTCCACGAACATGAACTTCTCGGGGAAGGTGAAATATTCCAAGAGAAGCTGATAGCCGCCGAAGGCGTTGTCGGGCTTGGGCCACAGCCGCTCGTCGGTGGCAAAACCGGCCGCTTGCAGCCGCAGACTCGGCACGGTTTGCGGCGCACCGGGCCGCTCCTGCGGGTAACCGGGTACGCGGATCTGTATGGCCAGCGGCTCGGCGGTTAGCGCGGCATACAACGTCAGTGCGACGGGGCGGTCGGCATGCAGGTACAGGCGCAGGCGCGGCACCGCCAGTTGCTGGCGTTCGACCTGCGATTCGATCTCGAGACGAAAGCGCAGCACCGAGCGGCCGTCGTCGCGCGTGGTGGCCTGCGCTTCGGTGAGGCGCAACGGATACAGATCGACCGGTTGCGTGGTGCGGTAGACGCATTCGATCGTGGCGTCGTCGGCGGGACCGGCGCCGAGCGCAATCGGATCGGAGACAGCTTCGAGGCCCGGCTCGAGTTGCTCGTGCCGTTGCAACGCGCCGGCGGCTGGCTGGAGTTCGAGGATCGACAGCGACGGAATCATACGTAGGTAGTGCGGCCATAGCATGCTGACGAGCCCTTCCGTGAGTTCAGGCAACTCGTCGTCGAGCTTGTGGCGCAAGCGGCCCATGAGAAACGCGAAGCCTTCGAGCAGGCGCTCCACGTGCGGGTCGCGCTCGCTCAGGCGATCTAGGCCCAGCGCGCGGGCGCGGTCGGGAAACGCGCGTGCGAACTCTTTGCCGGCGTTGCGCAGGTAGCGCATTTCGGCGTCGTAGTAGCGCAGAATTTCGTTGTCTTTGGTCGGACTGGTCATCGTTTTCCTTATCGTGAACGGGCTTCGAGTTCGAGCGTGTTGCTGACCGCGCTGATCTTGACGGGATCGGTCTCCTTCCATCGCGACTTGGGTATGACGAGTTGCCATTCGGCGTTCGCCGGGTCGCGGAAAAACGCCGCCACGCCGACGTATTGCGCGTCGTCGTCCATCGGTACGCTCAGTGTGACGGTGCCGTTCGGCCCTAGCGTGACGTCCGTGCGATTCAACTCGTCGGCCTCGAGTCCAGGGCTGGTGTCGTTCAGTAGTTGCGCATAGGTTGCGGTGGCGTACGCTTTTGCATCCTTCAACTGATAGACGCGTAGGGCGACGGGCAACGAGACGCCGCGCTCGTCGAGATTGAGCTCGGCGCGTCCGTCGATCGCTAAATTCATTTGTTTGACTTTGGCGACGAAGATCGCGCGGGCGACATCGGTGGACGTCTCCTTAGTGGATTGCCATGTGCCGCAAGCGGTCAGCCATAGCGCGGTCAGTGCGAGGGCGGTTCCCGTGCGCAGGATTGGGATAGTGGAGGGTTTCATGGCGAGGTCGTCTGCGACGGCAGCGGTGGCAATGGCGGCAACGGGGGCAGGGCAGGCAGCGCGTCGTTTTTGCCGACGATAAAGATTCGTTCGGGCAGCTTGAAACCGCGCAGCTTCAAAAGGTCGAGCGGTCCGGCACCTACCTGTGTGCGCATGACATAGCGCAGCGCTTCGGCACCGGGCTGTTTCCAGGTCAGTTCATAGCGCGTGCTGTCGAGCGGTTTGATGTCGGCTGTCGCGAGCAGACGCAGGAATGCCCAATCGCCCGTCGCATCGAACGCTTGCCGGATGCCGGCATCGAGCGTTTGCCAGGTGAGCGCCGCATGGCCGTTCAGCCCGTCGCCCGGCCACGCGATCGGCGTCCAGCTTTCCTGTTGATTGAAATACACGATCCGTTGCTTATCGACCGTGAGTGTCGAGCGCGTCACGTTGGGTGTCGGCTGCGGCATGATCTCGAAGCGATAGCCGGCATCGCCGGAGGGGTACA
>NZ_JBQCIV010000110.1:0-36965 GCF_051953405.1 Trinickia sp.
GCCCGAGCGTCGTGCGCCTGGCCGCTCGACGCTCGGGCGCCCGCGCAAGCCGTTGCGCCATCAGAGGCATCGGCATGCTGATCGACTTTTTCTACACGCTGCGCGCGGCCCAGTTGCCGGTGTCGGTCAAGGAATATCTGACGCTGGTCGAGGCCTTGCGAGCACGCGTGATCGGGCCCTCGCTCGACGATTTCTACTATCTCGCGCGCCTCACGCTCGTCAAGGACGAACGCTACTTCGACAAGTTCGATCAAGCGTTCGGCGCGTATTTCCGGGGCGTCCAGCAACTGACCGACGAAGCCTTCGAGCTGCCGCTCGATTGGCTCGAAGCCAAGTTGCGCCGCGAGCTGTCGGCCGAGGAAAAGGCGCAGATCGAAGCGCTGGGCGGGATCGACAAGCTCATGGAGCGGCTCAAGGAACTGTTCGACGAACAAAAGGAGCGCCACGAGGGCGGCAGCAAGTGGATCGGTACCGGCGGCACGTCGCCGTTCGGCAACGGCGGCTACCACCCCGAAGGCGTTCGGATCGGCGGCAAATCGGCCGGCAATCGGACTGCCGTCAAGGTCTGGGAGGCACGCGGCTACCGCGATTACGACGATGGGGTCGAAATCGGCACGCGCAACATCAAGGTCGCGCTGCGGCGGCTGCGCCGCTTTGCACGCGAAGGCGCGGCCGAAGAACTCGACCTGCCCGACACGATTCGCGGCACCGCCGCCAATGCCGGCTGGCTCGACTTGAAGATGGTACCCGAGCGGCACAACACGGTTAAGGTGCTGATGCTGCTCGACGTCGGCGGTTCGATGGACGATCACATCAAGCGCACCGAGGAACTGTTCTCGGCGGCGAAAGCGCAGTTCAAGCACCTCGAGTTCTACTACTTCCACAACTGCGTCTACGATCACCTGTGGAAGAACAACCGGCGCCGGCACGTCGAGCGCATGCCGACCTGGGACGTGCTGCACAAGTACACGCCCGATTACAAACTCATCTTCGTGGGCGATGCGACGATGAGCCCGTACGAAGTGTTGCAGGCCGGCGGCTCCGTCGAATACAACAATCCGGAGGCCGGAGCCGTGTGGCTGCGCCGCCTCGCGGATCGTTTCGAGCATCATGTATGGCTCAATCCCGAGCCCGAAGGATTGTGGGAATATCGTCAGTCGGTGTCCATCATCCGTCAGTTGCTCGGCGAACGCATGTATCCGCTGACGCTTGCGGGGCTCGAAACCGCGATGCGCAAGCTCAGTAAATAGCTTGGGCTCGCCGCTCGATCGTTCAGCATCGCGCGGCGCGCGGTTACCGGCGATCCCTGAGTCCAGGTAGCCCGTTTCAGTCGATTCGTCATTTGGTCATTTAGTCGTTTAGTCGTTTAGTCGTTCAGCCTTTTAGCCGCTATAGCCATTCAGCCGTCAGCCAGCCTCAACCCGATGACTTCCCCTTCCTCACCCGATCTGTCCGGCTCGCCCTCGATTCGCCGAGCGCTGACTCAACCGTTCGCCGATACCTCGCTGCATGCGATCGTCGCGGGCTTCGTCGCGATGATGACCGGCTACACGAGTTCGCTCGTCCTCGTGTTCCAAGCCGGCCGCGCCGCCCAGCTCTCCGATGCGCAGGTCTCGTCGTGGATCTGGGCACTCTCGATCGGGATGGCGTTCGCGACGATCCTGCTGTCGCTGCGTTTTCGCGCGCCTGTCGTCGTCGCCTATTCCACGCCCGGCGCCGCTCTGCTCATCGCGGCACTGCCGCACGTGCCGTATGCGGACGCTATCGGCGCCTACATCGTGAGCGCCGTCCTCATCACGGCCGTCGGGCTGACCGGCTGGTTCGACGCGCTCATGAAGCGCGTGCCGGCCGGCATCGCTTCGGCGCTGCTCGCCGGCATCCTGTTCGAAATCGGCATCGAGATCTTTCACGCGGCCCAGTACCAAACCGCGCTCGTGCTGACCATGTTCTTCGTCTATCTGTTCATGAAGCGCCTGCTGCCGCGCTATGCCATCTTGACGACGCTCGTCGTCGGCACGGCAGTCGCCAGCGCGCTCGGCCTCATCGACTTCAGCCGCTTTCACGTCGCGCTCGCGCATCCCGTCTTCACGATGCCGCGCTTCTCGCTATCGGCCGCCGTGAGCCTCGGCGTGCCGCTGTTCGTGGTCGCGATGGCCTCGCAGAACATGCCCGGGCTCGCGGTGTTGCGTGCCGACGGTTATACGACGCCCTCCACGCCGCTCATCTCGACAACGGGCGTCGTCTCGTTGCTGCTCGCCCCGTTCGGCTCGCACGGGATCACGCTCGCCGCGATCACCGCCGCCATCTGCACGGGGCCCGAAGCGCACGAAGATCGCACCAAGCGCTATACGGCGGCGATCTGGTGCGGCCTGTTCTACCTCGTCGCCGGCATTTTCGGCGCGACGATCGCCGCCGTGTTCGCCGCGCTGCCGAAAGCGCTTGTCGTCTCGGTGGCCGCGCTCGCCCTGTTCGGCTCCATCATGAGCGGCTTGACCAACGCAATGAGCAGCGTGCGCGAGCGCGAAGCGGCGCTCGTCACGTTCATGGTGACGGCCTCGGGGCTCACGCTGCTTTCGATCGGCTCGGCGTTTTGGGGCCTCGTCGCGGGCGTCATCACGCAAATCGTGCTGAACGCCCGGCGTGCGTAAGCGCAGGTCGTTCGGCGCCGATGGGGTCCCGGGTCGCGGTCTAGACTCGACGGGCCTAAAATAGTCGCATTCGCAGCGGGTCGAGCCGTTTTCGCGGTGCGACCCTCATCCAACCCTATTCGGAAGACGCTCCGCGTCGGAGAATCGACATGACTCATGCTCTCGAACAATTGAAGCAGTACACGACCGTCGTCGCGGATACCGGCGACTTCCAACAACTCGCGCAATACAAGCCGCGCGACGCCACGACGAACCCATCGCTCATCTTGAAGGCGGTGCAGAAAGACGCCTACAAGCCCCTGCTCGAGCAAACCGTCCGTGCCCACGCGAGCAAGCCCGCTACGGCCATTATCGATCATTTGCTGATCGCGTTCGGCTGCGAAATCCTCAAGATCATCCCGGGACGCGTATCGACGGAAGTGGACGCGCGGCTCTCGTTCGATGCCAAGCGTTCGATCGAGAAAGGGCACGAACTCATCAAGCTCTACGAAGCGGCCGGCATCGAGCGCGAACGCGTGCTGATCAAGCTCGCCTCGACCTGGGAAGGCGTGCGCGCCGCCGAAGTGCTGCAAAAGGAAGGCGTGAACTGCAACATGACGCTGCTGTTCTCGCCCGTGCAAGCGGCCGCCTGCGCGGAAGCCGGCGCCAAACTGATCTCGCCGTTCGTCGGGCGCATCTACGATTGGTACAAGAAGCAAGCCGGCAGCGAGTGGGATGAAGCCAAGATGGGCGGCGCGAACGATCCGGGTGTGCAATCGGTGCGCCGCATCTACGCGTACTACAAGCACTTCGGCTATGGCACGGAGGTCATGGGCGCGAGCTTTCGCACGACGAGCCAGATCGTCGAACTCGCGGGGTGCGACTTGCTGACGATCAGTCCCGATCTGCTGCAAAAGCTGCATGACAGCGACGAGAAGGTCGAGCGCAAACTCTCGGCCGAATCCGGCGCGGACGCCAAGATCGAGCGCCTCGCCGTCGACGAATCGTCGTTCCGCTTCCAGTTGAACGACGATGCGATGGCCACGGAAAAGCTCGCCGAGGGTATCCGTGCGTTCGCGGCCGATGCGATCAAGCTCGAAAAGCTGATCGACGCGCTGCGCTAATGGGTATCCGCATGGGCATGCCCCTTTGCTCCAGGAGGTCACGATGATGGTGGTTCAGCCTTATCTGCACTTCTACGGCCGCTGCGACGAAGCGCTCGCCTTCTACGAACGGGCGCTCGGTGCCGAGATCACGTTCAAGATGCGCCACAAGGAAGCCCCGGGCGAATACGCGGCCCAAGGCGAAGCCGGCGAGCGGATCATGCATGCCTCGTTCAAGGTCGGGCAGACCACGCTGATGGCCACGGACGGCCCGCCCGACGGGGCAACGAAGCCCACCTACTCGGGCTTCAGCATTTCCGTGTCGCTCGATAGCGTGGACAAAGGCGAGAAGATCTTCAATGCGCTCGCCGAGGGCGGCGAGGTGCGCTTCCCGTGGCAATCGACGTTCTGGGCGAAGGGCTTCGGCATGGTCACCGATCAATTCGGCGTGCCGTGGATGGTCAACGTCGAGAACAAGGAGCCCTGAGCGCTGGGGCTAGGGCTCGGCGTGTCGGTGCGAAGGCAGCCGCACCGGCGCGCTCCCGCACTCCCGCACTCCCGCACTCCCGCACGATTCGCGGCCGCCGGCCGGCTAGCGTTTGCCGGGCCGCGCTAGCGCCAAGCGCTGCTCGGCTCAGCGCCGGCTGCGCATCTGCGCGCGCGCCGCGGCATCGCCCTCGATATGCCAGTGCCGTTCCGTATCGGCGAGCAATGCCCGCAGCGCATCGACTTGCTCCGCGAACCACTCGGCAATCCAACGCGGCCCCGGCAGCGCGTCGTCGGGTACGCCGGCCCGCTCCCCGCTTTCGCTCGTCGCCTCGCCGTCCCTGCCGGGCACCGGTGCCGCCAGGCGCTCTCCCGCGCGCGATTCCGAACCGAACCGCAGCGCCCGCGCCATACGAAGCAACACGGCACGCTCGGTATAGCCTTCGTTTTCCGCCCCGCGCAAAACCTCGGGGTGCATCGCCGCACTCGTGGACATCATCTCCAGCGCGCTGAGCGTCGAGCGATGCAATCGCTGGATCGCCTCAAGGCGCTTGACCGGAATATCGACCTCTTTCGCCACCGACGGCATCAGCGAACGCAGTTTGACCAAGCGCGCATTCAAGGCGGCGAAGGCGGCGACATGCGCTTCGACGTCGAGCGGCCGGCCGCGCGCGATCCGGGCGCGAATCCGCGCGCATTCGCGTAGATTCCGCGCGAGTAGATAGCGCCACGAATAGGTGGCATAGAGCGGCAGCGCGAACGAAAAGGCGAGCGCGACGGCGATGCCGATCATCACGTTCAGCGTGCGCCACAGCCCGGTATCGATCGTGCTGTCGCCGTGACCCGCGACAATGCAGATCGTGATGGCCGTCAGCAGCGCGATATAGCCCGCCTGGCCGATCGCGTAGTAACCGCACACGCCGGCTGCAATCGCCATGAGCACATAGGTGAGCGGCATCGAACCGATCACGTGCAATTGCATGATCAGCAAGAGCCCGACCAGCGCGCCGAGCATCGTTCCGAGGGCCCGGTCGGCCGCCTTCTTACGGATATTGCCGTGATGCTGCAAGCCGCCGATGACGACGAGCACCGTCACCGACGCCCAGATCCCGTTCGGCACATGGATGCCGGTCGTGACGAGGATCGACACCAGCATGGCCATGCCGACGCGAAAGGCGTGCAGCACGCTGGCGTGCCGGTACCGATAGTAGGGCGAGACGACGACGCTGGCGAGCGACGCCGCCAGCCATCGAAGGGGGCGAACGCGATTGATCACAGGGGCGATTGTCGGTTAAACGCGGCACGTCGTCGAGTTGCGCGACGCGTGCGATAGACGTGAAAAAGGGCGGCACGCAGCCGCCCTGGCACTGAATCGAAGCCTGCGCACCGCCCGCCACGACAGGCAAGCGGTGCGCCGGGCTTCAACCTTCGACCACGTCGAGGTAGTCCTCCGGACGCGTCCGGTCTTCGGCATGGCTCATCCCGATCGCGCGGACCGCGATGCTGACGACGATCGCGACGACCAGATTGACGATCAGCGACCACACGGCCGCGTAACCCGGAATAGCGTAGCCGCCGAAATGGAGCGCGAAGATCGAACTCTTGAGCCCCGTCGAACCGGCCATCCACGTCCCGACCGCGATACCGACCGCCCAGCCGGCCAGCAACCCGCGCGAATCGAGCTTGCGCGTGTACAGGCCGAGCACGATGGCCGGCAGCGTCTAGATGATCCAGATCCCGCCCAGCAACTGCAACTGGATCGCATACGTGAGCGGCAAGCCGAGAATGAAGGCGACGGCCCCCACCTTGACGATCAGCGAAACGAGCTTGGCGACGCCCGTTTCCTGCTCGGGCGACATGTTGCGGTTCACGAACTCCTTATGGATGTTGCGCGTGTACAGGTTCGACGCGGCGATCGACATGATGGCCGCCGGAACGAGCGCGCCGATGGCGATGGCCGCAAAGGCGACGCCCACGAACCACGATGGGAAAAAGTGCAGGAACAATGCCGGCACGGCGAAGTTCGGGCCGAACGCCTTGAAGTACGGGGCGAACTCGGGCATGTCCTTCACGCCGGATGCGAGCGCCATGTAGCCGAGCAGCGCGAGCAAACCGAGGACGAGCGAGTACGCCGGCAGCATGGCCATGTTGCGGCGGATGCTGTTGCCCGAGGACGACGAGAGAATGGCCGTGATCGAGTGCGGGTACAGGAACAAGGCGAGTGCCGACCCGACGGCCAAGGTCGCGTACGCGCTATAGCCGTTCATGCTCGCGACGTCGGGCGCCTTCAGCAGCAGCTTCGCGGGCGGCACGACGCTGAAGATGTGGCCGAAGCCGCCGAGCTGTGCCGGAATGACGATGATCGCCGCGATGATCGTGATGTAGATCAGCAGATCCTTGACGACCGCGATCATGGCCGGCGCGCGCAGGCCCGACGTGTACGTGTAGGCCGCGAGAATCGCGAACGCGATGATGAGCGGCAGATCGCCGACGAAGCCCGTCGTATCGAAACCGAGACCGCCGATCACCACTTCGATGCCGACGAGCTGCAGCGCGATGTAGGGCATCGTCGCGACGATACCCGTCACCGCGACAGCCAGCGCCAGCGTCCGGCTACCGTAGCGCGCGTTGACGAAGTCGGCCGACGTCACATACCCGTGGCGCTTGGCGACGGCCCACAGCTTGGGGAACACCACGAACGCGAACGGATAGATGAGGATCGTATAAGGCAACGCGAAAAAGCCCGTCGCGCCCGCGCCGAAGACGAGTGCCGGCACGGCCACGAACGTGTAGGCCGTGTATAAGTCCCCGCCGAGCAGGAACCACGTGACGACCGTCCCGAAGCGGCGGCCGCCGAGACCCCACTCTTCCAAATGGGCGAGGTCGCCGCGACGCCAATGCGCGGCGACGAAACCGAGGATCGTCACCCCGATGAAGAACAGGACGAAAACGAAGGTTGCTGTTGCGTTCATCGAGCGTCTCCGGCAGCGGCGCCCGTGCTCGAACGCGGTTTCGATTTGGTCTTGAAGTAGACCAGGGCCGTGATGACGGCACTCACGAGTACCCAGAACAGCTGGTACCAGTAGAAGAACGGGAAGCCGGCCAGTTGCGGTTCGACCTTGTTGTACGACGGTACCCAGATCATCGCGATCCAGGGTATGACCAGTAGCCAGAGCCAGTGCTTGGAGGCTCGATTGGCGTCGGCATTGTGAGCCATGACGTCTCCTCTTTTACTCTTTATCCACCCCGCCGGACCGGCTCTCGAGGAGCGCGTCCCGGATCAGCGCCAGCCCGACACCCGCATGGAGCGCGGCCGGCCAGCATCCTTCAGCTTATTAAGCTTGGGAAGAGTATAAGAGCGTTGCCCGAACGGTCAAGCGGGACAGACCCGGGGCCAGAGCGCTCGCGCAAGCCCGCCCGGCGTACTTGCGCGCGGGCGAGGCTAGGTCGGAGGCTAGGTCGGCTAGGCAGGCGAAGCGATCAAATCGCGAACGCGACAGGCTTGGACGTCGGCGCCTTGCCCGCGCTCGTCGTGCGCACCTGCTGCAACGCCTTCACCCAGCGGCGCGCGGGCAAGCCGAGCTGCGCCTCGATCAGCTTCGCGCGGCTCATGAGCGCGGCGTACTCGATCTCGAGCGCCGGGCCCGAGAAAGCGAGCGCGATGCGGTTGCCTTCGTGGACTTCGGGCAGCGCGATCACCCGGCCGTCGAACGCGGCGTTCAAGTGCTTCATGTTTCGCACGAAGCTCGGGTGATCGCCGAACAGGTTGATCGTCGCGATCCCGGCGCCGGTCAGACACGCGCGCACGGCGCGATAGAACGCCACGGTGTCGTGCACGGGCCCGCGTGCCGTCGCATCGTAAAGATCGATCTGCATCGCGCCGATCGTCCCGTGGTTCGCGCGATCGTTCACGAAATCCCATGCGTCGATTTCATGCACCGTCAAACGCGCGTCGTCGTGCGGCAAGGCGAACATCGTGCGAGCAGCGACGACAACCGCCGGATTGAGCTCGACGGCCTCGACATGGGCACGCTGCAGGAACCGATAAGCGAACTTCGTGAGCGCCGCCGCACCGAGGCCGAGCTGCACCACCCGCTTCGGCGTTTCCAGGAACACCAGCCATGCCATCATTTGCTGCGCGTACTCGAGTTCGATACGGTCGGGCTTGTTGATGCGCATCGCGCCCTGTACCCACTCGGTACCGAAGTGCAAATAGCGCACGCCGCGCTCTTCCGAGAACGTGACGGGCGCGAAGCGCGGTTTGCGCGGCAGGTCGATACGCGGGGCGTTGCGGCCGTCGGCTTCGTCGATCGCGTCGGCCCGGGCCGCGCGCGAGACGCGTTTGGAAGAAGCGGCTTGCGCACGGCGCGTGCGATCGGCGCGATCGGCGCGATCGCCGCGCGCAAAGGCGCGCGCTTCCGCTGAAGCGCGCTTGATGAGGTCGGTCATGAGAAAGGTGGCGCGTCTTGGCGCTAGTTGAATCGGACGAGAGGATAGCATCGTCGGGCGGGCTTGCCTGGCGCGCCGGCCGAACGGTCCGGCACTAGCGGCGCCCGACCTACGATAAGCGGCGCAGGGCGAGCAGCGGCAAACGCAGCACGAACTCGAACAACAGCCTCAGGTACATCCACACCAGCACGACGTTGGTGCGGCCGTAGCGGAAATGCGAAACGCCGCCCTCCTCGCGCTTGAAGTAGCGCACCGGCGCCTCGACGTTGATGGGCTTCACCCCGCGCCAGCATAAGCGCACGGCCGCTTCGGGATCGAAATCGAAGCCCCGCATCCCGCGCCGGCCGGACATGAGCGCGCGCAGCGGCGCGATCGGATAAACGCGGAAGCCGAACAGCGAATCGCCGATCCCGGCCCACAGCGTTTCGATGTCGGCGCACAAGTTCGATAGCTTGCGCCCGAGCACGCGCACGCGCGGCGCGCTCTCGTCGAATTTCGGCAGTCCGAGCACCATGCAATCGGGCCGCGAGCGTGACGCCGCCATAAAGGCGCCGATCAGCTCGGCCGGATGCTGACCGTCCGAATCCATCGTCAGCGCGTGCGTGAACCCGTGCGCGGCCGCTTCGTTCAGGCCCGCCAGCACCGCCGCGCCCTTGCCGCGGTTGTGCGGCAGCACGATCACGCGCAGCCCCGGATCGTCCCGCGCCATGGCCTGCAGGCGTTCGGCGCTGCCATCGGTGCTGCCGTCGACCACGACCCAAACGGGCGACCACTGTCCGCGTGCCTGGCGCACAGTATCGTCGCCCTTCGGTCCCGGGTTGTAGCTCGGGATCAGCACGAGGTGGGTACTCGAAGCGACGGGAACGGGCATCGGCATAGCGGTAGGCGTCGCGGCCAAGCGGACGCGTTCGTGTCGAATCGGTTCGAGCCGTGCAACGGCCATTTCGCGCCTCACCCTGCCGCCATCCCTGCTTCGTCGGCTTGCCGCAACATCCGGCGGCGCGCCCGCCACGCGCGCAGCGAGCGGCGCGCGGCCAGCACGGCCGACACATAGTAGATGGCCTTGAAGGTGCGCAGCGACGGCCAGATCGGCGTGTCGTCGAAGATGTCGCCGGCGAGTACCGACAGCAGCGCCTCCTTCACGCGAAACACGTTGCGCGGGTTCATGAACAGATCGCGCATGGCCGGGGTCGTCATGCGGTAGATGAACCAGGAAAACACCTGCGGCCCGCGGCGTATGCCGCGGTCGAATTTCGCCAGCGCCGCGTCGGCGCGAGCCGGGTCGCGCAGGCAGACATCGATCGCTTCCGCGCCGAGGAACGCGCTGTGCATCGCGAGCATCACGCCCGTCGAGAACACCGGATCGATGAAAGCGAACGCGTCGCCGAGCAGCACGAAGTTGCGCCCGTGCGTCACGTCGCCCGAATACGAGAAATTGCCGGTCGCCTCGACCTGCGATACGAGCTTCGCGTCGCGAAGCCGCTCGGCGAGGGCTGGGCAGAGGGCGATCGTGTCGAGGAAAAATGCCTCGATCGACGTGCCGCGCGGGCGCTGCTTCAGATAATGCGGCCATACGACGGCACCGATACTCGTCGCGCCGTCCGAGAGCGGGATGAACCAAAACCAGCCGTGCTCGAACCAATAGATCGTGATGTTGCCTTCGTCCGCGCCCGAATGGCGGTGCGCGTCGCGAAAGTGCGCATACAGCGCGCTGCTCGTGTGCTTCCTATTGCGCTGTTTCGTGCGCATCCGGTTGGCTAGCACCGTATCGCGGCCGGACGCGTCCACCACGAAACGCGCATGGCATCGGTAGGGCCGCCCATCGTCGCGGGTTGCGCTCACGATGGCGCCGTTGCTACCGTCGAGAAATTCGACGTCGCGAACTCGACACCCTTCGACGACGTCGGCGCCGTGAACGGCCGCGTTACGCAGCAAGATCTCGTCGAGCTGCGAGCGACGCACTTGGTAGGCGTAAGGCATCGACTTGTCCCAAGCCTCGGCGAAAGGGAAACGTTCGAGCCGATCGCCATGCTGCGGCGACACGAATTCCGCGGCCGGCTTCATCATGCCGATTTCGCGCACGGCCTCGCCCACGCCGAGCCGCTCGAACAGTCGCAAATTGGCCGGTAGCAGCGATTCGCCGATATGAAAGCGCGGGTGACGCGCCTTCTCGAGCAATTGCACACGGTAGCCGGCGTCGGCCAGCAAGGTCGCCGCGGTCGAACCTGCCGGTCCGCCGCCGATCACGGCAACATCCCAACTCGGCATATCGGCCAGGCTCGATTGATTCGTCATAGATCCGCTCCTCGTGACTGGACGGCTAGGTGCTTGCACGTGCGCTCGGGGTCTGCTCGGGCTCGGCTCGGCGTCCGCTCCAGGTCCGCTTCGATTGCCCGTGCCCGCGCGCGCAGCTATAGCTGCCCCCCGTTGATCGACATGACCTGCCCGGTCACGAATGCGGCGGCGTCCGAGACGAGATAGGCGACCATCGCGGCCACCTCGTCGGCCCTGCCGCTGCGGCCCACCGGCACCAATTGCTTAACGCGTTCGGGCGGGAATACCGCCTCCGTCATCGGCGATTCGATAATGCCCGGCGCCACCGCGTTGACGGTAATACCGCGCGAGGCCAGTTCGAGCGCGAGCGACTTCGTGGCACCGATGAGTCCGGCCTTCGCGGCCGCGTAGTTCGTTTGTCCGCGATTGCCGGTCAATGCCGACACCGAGGCGATATTGACGATCCGTCCGTGGCGCGTGCGTATCATCGGCAACAACAGCGGCTGGGTGACGTTGAAAAAACCGTTTAACGTCACATCGATGACGCTGCGCCACTGCTGCTGCGACATGCCGGCCATGGGGGCATCGTCGTGGATGCCCGCATTGTTCACGAGGATTTGCACGGGGCCGTCTTCGAGCAGGCGCTCGAGCGCGGCGCGCGACGCCGTTTCGTCGGTAACGTCGAACGCGATCGCCTGTGCCGCGCCGCCGGCCCGAACGAGGCGCGCGGCCACCGCCTGCGCCGCTTCCAAGTGGCGGTGCGCGTGCACATGAACGTCATGGCCGGCTCGAGCAAGCGCTTCGCAGATCGCTTGCCCCAACGCCCCGCTGCCGCCCGTCACCAATGCTTTCATCGGGACTCTTGCCTTGGCAATCAGCGCACGCGATGCTCGGCCACGTACTGTGCCAACGCACCGAGTGTCGCGAAGATTCTCTTGTTGTCGGGATTGTCCGAACGCAGCTCGAAGCCGTACTTCTTCGAGATCAGCAAGGCGATTTCGAGGATATCGATGGAGTCGAGCCCGAAGCCTTCGCCATAGAGGACCGTCTCTGCCGAAACGTCGGCGATTCGAACCTCTTCAAGGTTCAATTCGCGAATCATCAGTTCCGCGAGTTCTCTTTCAAGTTCATTCATCATACTTACGACCCACTGACTGCGGGGAGGGGCGAGCTGACCGGTCACCCGTTTCGCGGGCCTCCCGCAAAGCCGTTTGCAAGCCGCTCAAGCAATAAAGGGGCCCGTTCAAGTCCGAGCGATTTTAGTCGATGCCTTTCGTGACGTATACTCGGAAAGGTTACCGAATGAAGCGGCCGAACAACCGTTCGTCTTCGCCGTACGATCTCGCCCCGGCGCGCCACACCTGGCCCCACGGGCCGTTCGTCCCCGAACCCGTCATCCGGGTGCGCCGATCGCTGTACAAAAAGGTTACAAAACGAATCACCGGCGTCACGCGAACTCCGTATGATCCATCGAACGCAACCATCGTAGTCGCGCGCGCAGCGTTTTTCAGAAATGGTATTAGCTTCTCTTTCTTTCGTACGGTTTCATTCGGGTGTTATAGCAGGTCGTTCGCAGCGGGGAGACATCGAGTGAATCGAATCGGCTCGATTGCGCGCGGTATCGCCGGCGCGGCGCTCGTGATCGCCTATGAAGCCGGCGCTCACCATGTCGTCGGCGCGCCGGGGCTCGCCGGGTTGGGACTCGCGCTCGTGCTTGCGCCGGCGGCCCTCCTGGCGCTCGGCACCGCACTCTCCTCGCCGCGCCGTGTCCTGCTCCTGCCGCTCTTGGCCGCCGCCGCCGTGGCGCTATGGGTCTCGCGCGGTGTCCTCGTGCGCCATTACGAATGGGGCCTGTTTCTCGAGCATGCGCTCGTCAACGGTGCGCTCGGGTGGGTGTTCGGCAGGACGCTCGCGCGGGGCCGCGAGCCGCTGTGCAGCCGGTTTGCCGCGATGGTTCACGGCAGGCCGCTGGCACCCGAGGTTGCCGCTTACACGCGGCGGATCACGGCCGCTTGGACGTCGTTTTTCGTCGTCGTCGTGGCCGTTTCGGCGCTGCTTTTCGCCACGGCTTCGCTCGACACCTGGTCGACTTTCGCCAACTATTTGACGCTGCCGCTCGCCGTGCTCATGTTCGTCGGCGAGCACGCCTGCCGCCGTATCGCGCTGCCCCATGTCCGCCGCTCGAGCATCGTGGAGAGCTTTCGCGCTTACCGTCGCTCGATGCGCACGGGCCCCGTGCCCTCTCGGTGAACGGGCGATCGGACCCGCTAAAATCGCCGTCAACCGCGCTTAGTTCGTATTCGACGCCATGCCGCATTTGCCGCTCGTTTCTCATCCTTCTCCCGATCGGACGATCGCCTGGCGCGACGGCTCGCCCGTCGCGGTGCGCGAATTTCTCGCCGACGTCGACGCGCTGGCGGCGCACTTGCCGGCCGGCGGCCACGTGTTCAACGTCTGCAAGGATCGCTATCGTTTCACGGTCGGGCTGTGCGCCGCGCTGCTCGCGGGCAAGGTGAGCCTGCTGCCGTCGAGCCATACTCTGCACACGGTGCGGCAACTGCAGGCGTTCGCGCCCGATGCGTTCTGCCTCTACGATGCCGACGACTGCGCGGTCGAGCTGCCGCTTTTTCGCTACCCGAGCGCGCCCTATCGCGCCTTACCGGGCGACGCGTCGGTGCCGCACATCGACGGCGACCGCGTGATGGCCTACGTCTTCACCTCGGGATCGACGGGAGCGCCCGTCCCGCACCGCAAGACCTGGGGCTTTCTCGTCAAAAACGTGCGGGCGGCGGCGGCGCGGCTGGGCTTGCACGACGAGCAAGGCGGCACGCTCGTCGGCACCGTACCGCCGCAGCACATGTACGGCTTCGAATCGACCGTCTTGCTCGCATTGATCGGCGGGTTGGCCTTCAGCAATGGCCAGCCGTTTTATCCGGGCGACATCCGCAGCGAACTTGCGACCGTGCCGGCGCCGCGCATTCTCGTCACCTCGCCGATTCACCTACGCGCGCTGCTCGCGTCCGAGCCCGCGTTGCCGCAGGCATCGCTGATCCTATCGGCGACAGCGCCGCTTTCCGAAAAACTCGCGGCGCAAGCCGAGGCGCGCCTCGGCGCGCCGTTGATGGAGATCTACGGGAGCACCGAGACGGGCCAGATCGCCACGCGCCGAACGGCGCGCGGCGCCACCTGGGAGCTGTTCCCCGAAGTCACGCTGACACGGGGCGCCATACCGAACGGCACCGATGGCGGCGACGCCGACGCCGACCAGGTTTGGGCCGCCGGCGGTCACGTCGAAGTGCCGATTCCCATGGGCGATGCGCTCGAACTGATCGACGACACCCACTTCCTGCTGCACGGACGCAAGGCCGATCTCGTCAACATCGCCGGCAAGCGCACCTCGCTCGCGTACCTCAATCATCAGTTGACCGCCATTGCCGGCGTCGACGACGGCGCGTTCTTCATGCCCGACGACGCCGAGCGGGACTCGAGCGCACCCGATGCCGAGCGTACCTTGTCCGTCAAGCGGCTCGTCGCGGTCGTGGTCGCGCCGACGCTTTCATCCGCCGAGGTGCTGCGCAGCCTGCGCGAGCGCATCGATGCCGCGTTCATGCCGCGCCCGCTTCTATTCGTCGACAGCTTGCCGCGCAACGGCACCGGCAAGCTGCCGCGCGACGCGCTCGCCGCGCTCGTGGCCGCGCGGCTGACGCGCGCCGAAGACACTGCCGCCGGCGAGGACGGCGACCGTGTGCTCCTCCATGCCAATGACCGTGTCGAGCCAGGGCCCGACGGCCGGTACGGTCCGATCTTGTTCGAACTCGCCGCGGACCATCCTGCGCTCGCCGGTCATTTTCCGGGGCGGCCGATCATTCCCGGCGTCGTCTTGCTCGACTGCGCCATCGAACGGATCGGCGAGGTCCTCGGGCGGCGGCTCGACGCGTGCCGCATCGGATCGGCGAAGTTTACGTCGCCCGCCGCGCCGGGCGAGCCGCTCGCCCTCTCGTTCCATTGCGACGAGCGCGGCGCGATCCGCTTCACGATCGCCGCGGGCGAACGCACGACGGTGACGGGCGTGCTGACGGAAAGGAGCGCGCCATGAGCACGCACTCGCCGCCCGATCGTTCGATCTGGGCACAGCGCGAAGAGCGCAGCAACTTCGCCACGCTCCGGCTCATGACGTGGATCTCGCTGCGCCTGGGGCGGCCGTTCGGCCGGGTCCTGCTGCGCGGCATCGTCTTGTATTACCTGTTGCTCGCACCGGCGGCCCGGCGCGCCTCGCGCGCCTACCTCGCGCGCGTGCTCGGGCGGCGTGTGCGCTGGCGCGACGTCTATCGTCATATTTTCGTCTTTGCGACGACGATACACGATCGCGTCTATCTGCTCAGCGAACGCTTCGATCTATTCGATATCCGCGTGCAAGGCGGCGAACTCGTCGATGCGGCACTCGCCGCCGGACGTGGCGCATTCCTCGTCGGCGGGCACTTCGGCAGCTTCGAAGTGCTGCGCGCCATTGGCCGCACGCGTCCGAGCCTGCGCGTGGCGATCATGATGTACGAGGAAAACGCGCGCAACGTCAACGCGGCGCTGGCCACCGTGAATCCCGCCGTGAAGCGGGACGTCATCGCCCTTGGGCGCCCTGAAGCCATGCTCGAGGCGCGCGAGTATCTCGATGCCGGCGCGATGATCGGGATGCTGGCCGACCGCACGCTACGGCAAGACGGCGGCGATACGCTGCTGCCGCTCGAATTCCTCGGCGGGCGCGTCGGATTTCCGCTTGGGCCGATGCGCATGGCCGCCATGCTCGGGCGCCCCGTTATCTTCCTCACTGGGGTCTACCGCGGCGGCAACCGCTACGATGTCCACTTCGAAGCGCTCGCCGATTTTTCGGAAACGCCACGCAGCGAGCGCGCCGCGCAGGTCGACGCGGCCGTCGCCCGCTATGCCCATCTGCTTGAGCAGCACTGCCGCCAAGCGCCGTACAACTGGTTCAATTTCTTCGACTTCTGGCGCGAGAGCGCGCCAACGCCAAGCGAGATACCGCCCGAGCACACGCAGCGGGAGCGCACGCGGACGACTGGGACCTTAGACGCATGACGCCATCGTTGCTTTTCGCCACCCGTTTGCGCCGCCAGGGCGTGTCGCTGGCCGCCGCCGTGCTGGCAGGACTTTGCCTAGCCGCGCCGCTGCCCGGCTTCGCCGCTGCCCCGGCCGCAGCTGCATCGGCGAGCGCGACCGCGGCAAGCCCGCAAGCCTGGACGCTCGACCGGCTGATGTCTACGCTCGCGCAGCGCAAGTCCGGGCATGCCGACTTCGTGGAAACACGATATCTCTCGATTGCGGCCAAACCGATCGAATCGTCGGGCCAGCTCGCCTTCGCCGCCCCCGATCATCTCGAGAAGCTGACCGTGAGCCCGAAGCCCGAGCGGCTTGTCGTCGACGGCGACAAGCTGACGATTGCGCGCGATCGGCGTCAGTACACGATCTCGCTCGCGCACTATCCGGAACTCGAGGCGTTCATCGACAGCATCCGTGCGACGCTCGTCGGCAATCGCTACGCGCTCGAGCAGCGCTACAAGGTCTCCCTCGACGGTCACGGCGAGAACTGGACCTTGACGCTCACGCCGCTCGACTCGCGCATGCTCAAGGCCGTGCGCACCATTACGCTCGACGGCACGCGCGACCTGCTGCGCACCGTCGTCATCGAGCAGCCCGACGGCGATCGCTCCGTGATGCGGCTCAGCCACGCGACGAACGAGTGATGCGCGAGCCGACGCCGAACCGGTCCCCCGCAGCGCTTCGTGCGTGGCTGGCGCAGCGCGCGGTGCCCCTGTGGCTGCTGTTTTTGATCGGCTGCGCGCTCGTCGCCGCCCGCGCGCACTTCACGGCGGACCTATCGGCATTCCTGCCGCGTGCGCCGAGCGCCGAGCAGCGCGTGCTCGTCGATCAATTGCGCGACGGCGCGATCTCGCGACTCATGCTCGTGGCCATCGAAGGCGGCGACGCGCAAACGCGTGCCGATATCTCCCGCAGCATGGCCGCCGCACTGCGTAAAGACCCTCGTTTCGTCTCCGTGAATAACGGCCAAAACGCCGACGAAGCGCGCGACGAGCGCTTCGTCTTCGCGCACCGCTACGTGCTGAGTCCCGACGTGACGCCGCAGCGGTTCACGGAGACTGGACTGCATCGCGCGCTCGGCGACAGCCTCGATTTGCTCAGTTCGTCGGCGGGACTCATGACGAAGGATCTGCTGCCGCGCGATCCGACAGGCGAAACGATGGCGATCGTCGGCCAGTTCGACGGCGAAGCACAGCCGGCGTCGGCCGATGGCGTGTGGGTATCGCGCAGCGGCAAGCGCGCCTTGCTCGTCGCGCAAACGGCCGGCCCGCTCTCCGATACCGACGCGCAGGCCAGCGCGATGAGCGCCATCCGCGCCGCCTTCGAGGCCGCCTCGCGCAACCTTCCTCACGCCGGCTCGTACCGGTTGCTGCTCACCGGCCCCGGCGTGTTCTCGGTGCAAACGCGCGATACGATCAAGCACGATGTCGAACGGTTGTCCGCGATCAGTCTCGCGCTGGTCGTCGGCTTGCTCCTCGTCGTCTATCGCTCGCCGCGCACGCTCGCGCTCGGGCTCGTGCCCGTGTTATCGGGCATCGCCGCGGGCCTCGCCGCAACCAGCCTCGTCTTCGGCACCATCCATGGGCTGACGCTCGGTTTCGGCACCACGCTGATGGGCGAGGCCGTCGATTATTCGATCTACCTCTTCGTGCAATCGGCGCGGCCCGGCGTGTCGGCGCCATCGAGCGACGCGGTGCGCGCCTGGCTCGCCGCCTACTGGCCGACGATCCGGCTCGGCATGCTCACTTCCGTCTGCGGCTTTGCGTCGATGGTGTTCTCTGGCTTTCCAGGGCTCGTGCAACTCGGCGTCTACTCGATCGCGGGGCTCGTCGCCGCGGCGGCCGTGACCCGGTACGTCTTGCCGCATCTGCACCGGCGCGCCGTTGCCATGCGCGATCTTGCGCCGCTCGGCGCGTGGCTGGCGCGCGCCGTTCGCGTCGCGCCGCACCTGCGTTGGCCGTTCGCCACCCTGCTGCTGTTCGCCGCGGCCTCGCTCGCCCTGCATCGCGGGGCGCTGTGGAGCCATGAGTTATCGGCACTGAGCCCCGTGCCCGCCGCGGCACAAGCACTCGATGCGACGCTACGCGCCGACGCCGGCGCACCCGACGTGCGCTATCTCGTCGTCGTCACCGGGGCCAGCGAGCAGAGCGTGCTCGAAGGCGCGGAGAAAGTCTCGGCCAAGCTGCAGCCGCTCGTCGATTCGGGCGTGCTCGCCGGCTTCGAAAGCCCCTCGCGCTACCTGCCGAGCGACGCCACACAACGGGCTCGGCTGGCCAGTTTGCCGCCGGCCGCCGAACTCGAAACCCGCATGCGCGCGGCGGTCGCGGACCAGAACGTCGAAGTCGAAGCGAGCGTCTTCGCGCCGTTCATCGCCGACGTCCAACGCGCGCGCGCTGCGCCGCTGCTGACCCGGGCCGATCTGCGCGGGACATCGATGGGACTTGCGCTCGACGCACTGCTCACGCAACGCTCGGGCCGCTGGCAAGCGGTGCTCTCGCTGCGCGCGCCGGCTGCGGCGAGCGCGGCGCCCTCGGCGACGGCTGGGCCGCACGCCCCAGACGCGAACGAGGGCAGCCTCGACGCCCGTCGTATCGAGGCGGCCGTCGCGGCAGCCGGCGTGCCGGATGCGCTCTTCGTCGATTTGAAGCGAGAGGCCGACGCGCTCTACGTCAACTATGTGCGCGAGGACATCCGCATGTCGCTCGTGGGGCTGGCGGCTATCGTCGCGCTGCTCGGATTCGCGCTACGCGATGCCCGGCGCGTCGCGGCCACGCTCGCACCGCTCTTGGCAGCCGTGCTCGTCGTGACCGCGGGCTTCGCGCTCGCGCACGAGCCGCTCACGATCCTGCACCTGATCGGGCTGCTGCTCATCGTCGCGATCGGCTCGAATTACGCGCTGTTTTTCAACCGTCGCCCGAGCGCAGTCAATCCGGCCTCGGCCGAAGCGCCGCACGCCATCGCGCCGCAAACGCTCGTCTCCCTGCTGATCGCCAACCTGGCCACCGTCGCGGGCTTCGGATTGCTCGCGCTCTCGCACGTTCCCATGCTGGAATCGTTCGGCTTGACGGTAGGACCGGGGGCGATGCTTGCGCTGCTCTTCTCCGCCATCCTCGCACCGCGCACGACGCAAGCGAGTCCCGCGACACGAACCCGCCGTTCGGCAGCAACGATAGACGCTCAACACGGAAGGCCCACCACTTGAATCCCACGCTCGCGCCGCTCGTCTCGCGGCCTTCCTCCGCCATCGCGGCCGGCGCGCCGCGCCGCTGGCGACCGACACCCGCCCTCGCCGCCATCATCGCGGTCCACGCAGGCGCCGCGGTATTCGCAGCGGCGCAGCCCGCCTCCTGGCCCTACGCGCTAGCGGCGATCGTGGTCTCGCACGCGATCGCGGTGGCCGCGGGGCTCTGGCCGCGCAGTGCGTTGCTCGGGCCGAATTGGACACGGCTGCCGGAGCACGTCGGCGCGCAGATCGCGATCACGATCGACGACGGCCCCGATCCCGAAGTGACGCCCCAAGTCCTCGATTTGCTCGATCGTTACGAGGCCCGTGCGACGTTTTTCTGCATCGGCGAACGCGCACTGCGCCACCCGGCCCTCGTCGCGTCGATCGTGGCGCGCGGCCACAGCGTGGAGAATCACAGCCAGCGGCATCGGCATTATTTTTCGCTGCTCGGTCCGCGCGCGATACGGCGCGAAATCGAAGCCGCGCAGCGTACGTTAACGGAATCGACCGGCACCGCGCCGCTCTTTTTCCGTGCGCCGGCCGGGCTGCGCAATCCGTTTCTCGAACCTGTGCTGTGTGCGCTCGGCCTGCAACTCGCGAGCTGGACGCGGCGCGGATTCGACACTCGCGCAAGCGATGCGGCGCTCGTCGCCGAACGGCTGTTGCGTGGGCTCGCGCCGCGCGACATTGTGCTGCTGCACGACGGCAACGCGGCACGCGACGAGCAAGGGCGTCCCGTCATCCTCGATGCGCTCGAAACCGTGTTGCGCGGCGCGCGCGATGCCGGGCTGTCGTGCGTCACGCTGCGCGCCGCGCTGGCGAGCGCGCGCGCTTTTTCCTCGGCCGCCCCGGCAGCCGAGGCGGAAAGCGCGCCCCCTACGCGCTGAGACCTTTGGCGCTGGCACAGGAATCGAATGCCGTGAATCCACTCGAACTCACCCACTTCACCGCGACGAGCTGTATCGGTCGCGGGCTTGCCCCGACACTGCAAGCGTTGCACGAGCAACGCAGCGGCCTCTCGCCGTGCCGTTTCGACCGCGCCGATCTGGCAACGTGGGTCGGCGCGGTCGAGGGTGTCGACGATGCCCCCGTGCGCGCCGACCTGCGCGATTTCGATTGCCGCAATCATCGGCTCGCGCAGCTCGGCCTCGAACAAGACGGGTTCGCCGACGCAGTCGCGGATGCGGTGGCGCGCTACGGCGCAGCGCGCGTCGGCGTGTTTCTAGGAACGAGCACGTCGGGCATTCTCGAAACCGAGCAAGCCTATCGGCGGCGCGCCCCGCAAACCGGCGCATTGCCGCAAGGCTTTCACTACGCGAATACGCACAACAGCTACTCGCTCGCCGCGTTCGTGCGCGCGTACTTCGGGATCGAAGGACCCGCCGCGTCGATTTCGACGGCCTGCTCGTCCGGGGCGAAGGTCTTCGGCTCCGCGAGGCGCATGATCGAGGCCGGATTGATCGATGCGGCCGTTGTCGGCGGGGTGGACTCGCTCTGTTTGACGACGCTCTACGGCTTCAATTCGCTCGAATTGCTCTCGCGCGAGCCGTGCCGGCCGTTCGACGTCGAACGCCGCGGCATTTCGATCGGCGAAGCCGCGGCGTTTGCGCTGCTCGAACGCCCCCGCCACGCGCAGGGCGATGCCGTTTTGCTTCTGGGCATCGGCGAATCGAGCGACGCTCATCACATGTCGAGCCCGCACCCCGAAGGGCTCGGCGCTCGGCTCGCGATCGAAGCGTCGCTCGCGCAAGCAGGGCTCGCCGCGGCCGACATCGACTACATCAACTTGCACGGCACCGCGACCCCGAGCAACGATGCGGCGGAAGGTCTCGCCGTGCGCGCGCTATTCGATGGCACGCCGTGCAGCTCGACCAAAGGCGCGACCGGTCATACGCTCGGGGCGGCAGGCGCGCTCGAGGCGGCGATCTCGGCGCTCGCGCTGCGCCATCGGTTCATGCCCGCCGGCGTCGGCACGAGCGAGCCGGATCCGGCCTTGAATCTTCGATACGTGCTTAAGAGCCGCAGCGCTGCGCTCCGCTATGTGCTCAGCAACTCGTTCGGCTTCGGCGGCACCAATTGCAGCCTCGTCTTCGGCCGCGCCGATGCCCATGCCGATGCGGCCGCCGAACCCGGCACCGCTGACGAAAGGAGTACCGCACGATGAAGGCGACGAGCGTTTATGTCGATGGCGTCGGTCTTATCGGGCCGGGTCTCGCCGATTGGCCGCAGGCCGTACAAGTCATGACGGGTGCCGCGGCTTATGCGCACGCGCCGACGGCGATTCCGCCGCCCACCGCGCTGCCGGCGGCCGAGCGCCGACGCACGAGCCCCTCGGTGAAGCTTGCGCTCGCCATCGGCCAGCACGCCGCGCAAGCCGCCGGGCGCGATCCGGCGAAACTTGCCGCGGTTTTCGCCGCCTCGGGGGGCGACGGCGAGAACTGCCATGCGATCTGCGAGATGCTTGCCGGCGAAGATCGATTCATCTCGCCCACGCGCTTTCACAATTCGGTGCATAACGCGCCCGCCGGGTACTGGAGTATCGCCGCTCACGCCATGGCCCCATCGAACGTGCTGTGCGCCTACGACGGCAGCTTCGCCGCGGGTTTGCTCGAGAGCGCCTGCCAAGTCGCTGTCGATGGGCACGACACGCTGCTCATTGCGTCCGACACCGGGTATCCGCATCCGCTGCGCGAGACGCGGTGCATCCGCGATGCGTTCGGGACCGCCCTCGTATTGGCGCCGGCCGAGTCCACGCGAACCCTTGCGCGCATCGACGTGCGGCTGACCGATGCGCCGGCCACGACCCTCGCCTCGCCCGCGCTCGAATCCGTCCGCCGCGACAATCCGGCGGCCCGTGCGCTACCGCTGCTCGAAGCGCTCGCGACGCAACGCGCGGCGAGCGTCGTGCTCGACTACCTCGACGATCTTCGCGTACGTATCGACGTGACGCCCCATGTTGCCCGCACGGAGAGCGCATTGCCATGAACGCGCCCGCCCTGCCCGCCACGCCGCTCGACCGCGCTTGGATCGCCGCGCATATCCCGCACAGCGGCGCGATGTGTCTGCTGGACCGGGTCGTGCGCTGGGACGCCGACACGATCGAATGCAGCGCGACGAGCCATCGCGATCCGCTCAACCCGTTGCGCAGGAACGGGCGGCTCGCCACCGTATGCGGCGTCGAGTATGCGGCTCAAGCGATGGCCGTACACGGCGCCGTGCTCGGCGCGCAATCGGCCCGGCCGCGCGCGGGCTTTCTCGCGAGCGTGCGCAGCGTCGAGCTGCATGTCGAGCGGCTCGATGCGTTCGACGCGCCGCTCGCGGTCCACGCCGAACGCATCGGCGGCGATGCCGACAATGTGCTTTATCGCTTCACGGTGCGCTGCGGCGCGCAACTGCTGCTCGAAGGGCGAGCCGCCGTCATCCTCGACGCGCGCACGGCCACCGCGCAGCCTCACGATGCATTAAAGGGAGAAAGACCATGAAAAACCGCCAGTGGCTGCTCGCCGTGTTGATCGGCACGCTCGCAGGTCCTGCCGCGCACGCGGACGTGAAGACGACGGCGCACGAAGCGAAAGAAAACATCAAAGCGGCCGGCAAGAAGTTCGGCGAGGACACGCGCGACGCGGCGCACGAGATCGGGCACACGGCCAAGGCCGCGGGCCATGCCGTGGCCAGCGGCACCCGCAAAGGCTACTATGCGACGAAACACGCGATCCGAAAAGCTGTCGGCAAAGACGACTAGCGACGTGCGGCTCGCGCATGCCGCTAGCCGCCCGGCCGTTCGCGCCATTGAGCGCTTGCCTTGCGCCGCGCTAGTCGGAGTGCCGCTCGGCCGAATTGGTGATGGCGTGACCACCCTTCGAAATATCCTGGCCGGCGCCGGCCACCGTGTTGCAGGCGGTCAGCGAGAGCGTGCTGACAAGCAGAAGGAATGCGATGAGTCGTGTCATGAGAGTCCTCCCTTGGCAAGACGGAAACGAGCCCCCGGGCGCTTACGGATAGCGTGGCGCTCGTGCCCTGTATAGCCGAGGCAGCAATCGCCGTGCCCGCTACCTCGGCGGCCGACGTGCGAGCGAAGGCGCTTACCTGCCGGCGTTCGGCGGCGCGCACGTGCTATCGTCGCCGATCCGAGCATCCTCTAAGAGAGCCTCGATGACCCGATACGTCGCATTCTTACGCGCAGTGAACGTCGGCGGGACCGGCAAGCTCCCGATGGCCGAGCTACGCGGCATGTGCGAATCGATCGGCTTTACGCAAGTGCGCACCTATATCGCGAGCGGCAACGTCGTGTTCGACAGCGCCCTACAAGCGGCGCGCGCCAAGCGCCTGCTCGAGCAAAGCCTTGCAGCCTATGCAGGCAAGCCGGTGGGGGTCTTGATCCGCACCGGCGCCGAATTGGCCGCGGTGCTGGCAGGCAACCCCTTCAAATCCGCCGCGCCGAATCGCACCGTGGCGATCTTTCTCGATGCGCCGCCGCCTGCCGACGCGCTCGACAAGGCGAGCGGGCGTCGAAACGAGGAAATGGCGCTCGGTGCGAGGGAAATCTACGTGAGCTACGGAGACGCAATGGCCCACTCCAAGCTCAAGATTCCTGCCGCGAGCGCCGGCACCGCGCGCAATATGAACACGGTCGCGACCCTCGTCGATTGGATGACTAGCGATTGACGAGGCGCGTCGACGCCGAGGCGTGGCTCATGGGGCGAGCGGACCGAGGCGCCGCGACGCGGTGTCCTCTCATCGTCGATCAGGATCGAACCGCTCCCGCCATCGCTTGACGGACGAAAGCAATCAGCGAATCGTCGGCCCATGTGCCCGCTTTGAGTTCGGCTTCCCGCTCCAGCGCCTGGCGAAACTTCAAATGCGTATTCGGGTCGTCGCCGGCATAGCTTGTGAATAGCGCGAGCCAACGCCGAGCCAGCGCGCAGCCTTGCGGCGAATCGGGCGCGACGCCCGCGTCCATCGCATCGCGCACGTCCGCCATCAGCTTCGGCCACTCCATCGCGCCTTTACCGTAATTCGCGCGCATGAAGCGAATTTCATCGGGCGACAGATAACGCTCGTAGATCCGCATCTTCGTTTCGGAAAACGCCGACAGCACATAATCGCGCAGCGCCGTCGAGATGCCGATGTGCGCTTGCATGACCGGTTCGTTCTCGTGCATCACATTAAGCTTCGCGAGCAGACGCGGATCGCCGCCGGTGTCGCGCACCAGCATCGTCATCCAGCGCACGGCAAGCCGGCCCGCCGTGTCGTCTTCGGGCGGCGTGCCCCGCTCCATCGCCGCGCGCACCTCGGCAATGAGTGCCGTCCACTGCGGATCGGTCTCGTGGCCGTTGTAGTGCGCCGGCAAGCGCGCCAACTCTTCCTCGGAAAAATATTTGTCGTACATGGTCATCCACTCCAACGTCGTGAGCCAATCGGCCAGATCGGGCTCCCCGCCGCCCTGCAGCACGCCGTGCAAGCGAGTCAGGCGCTCGCGCAAGCGCGAGGCCCGCTCGATCTCTCGATCGAGCATGGCGATCTGCCGTTCGACGATCGATGCGAGCGGTGTATCCGGCCGAGCCAAGTGAGCACCGATCTCGGCGAGCGAGAGACCGAAACGACGCAATGCCTGGATGTGATGCAGCCGAGCGACGTCGTGGCGGTCGTACAAGCGATAACCGTTATCGGCGCGCGCCGAAGGCGTGAGAAGACCGATCGCATCGTAGTGATGCAGCGTACGAACCGTGAGTCCGCTACGTCTTGCCAGTTCTCCCACTTTCAACAACATTCGGGCCTCCGTTTCGATGCGCATGTCGAAAGCTAAGGTCTCACGTTGCGTGAGGGTCAAGACGGGCGATCGATGGTCAGTTGCTCGGCCGCGCAAACCCGTTTTCCACCCAGCTTGCGGCGCTCGCCCGGCTGAGCTTGAAGTTTGCGGCCACCTGGACTTGCGCGAGCGGCTCGCCGAACGCGTCGAGCGCGGTCAAAAGCGCATACGGCTCGTCCTCGTCGGGCACGATGTCGAGCGTGACCTCCCACTCGCCATCGCCCGTTGCCGCCGCAACCGTCACGCGTTTGTGCAATTGCGCGCGCAGTTGCTGCTCGTGCCGGCGCAAGACTTCCGACGCCGTTTTCACGAGCGTATTGAACGCGGCCGCATCGAGCGGCTTGGGGTCTTTCTTATTGCGCCCCATCGTCCACGGTCCGACGAGCGCGGGCTCGGGCTCGCCGTCTTTGATCATTTCGACGGCCCACCCGTCGTCGTCCTCGTTTTTGATGACACGCGCGGTCCAACCGCCATCTCGCCACAAGCCATTTTCGTGCAGCGTCTCGGGAATCTCCGCGAAATCGCTATCGTCCATGGCGCCGTTTGCGGAATCGGGCGCGGAAAGGGAGGTATCGGTCATTGGCAGTTCGGTGATGGCGTGCGCAGCGCGCGGCACGAAGCGTGCGATTGTACCCGCCGCCCACGCGGCAAACCCGGCACTGTAACGAACGGACAAGACACGGCCGCCGGCAAGATGGCGGGATCGACGGTTGTTTTGGCGGTGCCGGCTACAGGAAAAATTCTTAAGATGAATCAATGATGGGCTGTTCCCGCTCATGGAAATCACGCGTGCCGGGACAGGTCTGCTCTTCCATAAAAAGCTGGAGTTACCGGGATGCTTCTTACGCCGAGTATGAAACACGCGCGCCGCTCGAATCGCACGATACTCCCGTTACTCGCACCGATCTTTCTCGCCGGTCCGCTCTTCATGCCGGGCACGACGCTCGCCGCAGGCCCCCTGCCGCAAGGCGGGCGATTCGTCGCCGGTTCGGGTTCGATCACGGGCAATACGACGTCGCTTACGATCGATCAAACGTCCAGTCGCGGCGTCATCGATTGGAACAGCTTTTCGATCGATAGCGGTCATCGAGTCAGAATCGAAAACGGCACCGGCGCGACACTCAATCGCGTGACGGGCCCGATGCCTTCATGGATATTCGGCACGCTGCAGGCCACGGGCAGCGTCTATCTGATCAATCCGCAAGGCATCGTCATCGGCAAGAGCGGCAATGTCTCCACCGGGGGCCGGTTCGTCGCATCGACGCTCGACACGGATAATACGGCGTTCATGAACGGCACCGCCCTCACGTTCTCGAGCCCGCCCGGCGCCGTCAAAGGCACCGTCGTCAACCTCGGCAACATCGCCTCGAGCGGCGGCGACGTGTTCCTGATCGCCAGCAAGGCGATCGAAAACGACGGCACGATCGATGCACCGAAGGGAACGGCGGAGCTTGTCGTCGGGCAGCAGGTTCTGCTGCAAGATTCCACCCAAAGCCAGCAAGTGTTCGTCCAAAGCGGCAGCGGCGGGACCGTCACGAATCGCGGCACCATCGAAGCGGCGCAAATCAGTTTGCAAGCGGCCGACGGCAATATCTATGCGTTCGCCGGCAATCACGCCGTCGTGCGCGCGAAGGGCACCGCCACGCGTGACGGTCACGTGTGGCTCGTCGCCGATACGGGCCACGTTGCGATGGGCGGCACCCTCGAAGCGACCGACGCGAACGGTAGCGGCGGCACCGTCGATACGAACGCCGCGACCTTGCGGATGACGGACCATCCGAACGTTCGGGCAAGCCAGTGGAACATCGCTACGCCGGCCTTCACGATCGACGGCGTCGCCGCGAGGGTCTTCACGCAGGCGCTCGACGCCGGCACCTCCATCGACCTGGAAACGACCGGCGCGGGCGGCGCAACCGGAGACATCGGTGTCGCGTCCAGCATCCATTGGATCGGCGCGGCGTCGCTGACACTCGGCGCCTATCGCTCGTTGACGATCGATGCCGCCACGAGACTGAAAAATTGCGGCAGCGGGAATTTGACGCTGCGCGCCGATTCGCAAGCGATCGATAACGGCGGCAGCGTGACGAACAACGGCACGGTGGACTGGTCGAAGAGCCAGGGCATCGTCAGCGTGCTCTACGACATGAACGGAACCTATCGCCCCGGCACGCTGCTCTCCAACGCATCGTGGACCGCGCCGGCCTACAGCGGCCTGTCGACACAGATCACCGGCTACAAGCTCGTCAATTTCTTTAGCGATCTAGAAAACGTCAATAACGATTTGGCCGGCAACTATGCGCTCGGCCGAGACATCGACGCGAGCAGGACGAGCGACGGCTCGTACGTTCCGCTCGCCGGCGGCAACACCCCCTTCACCGGCCAATTCGACGGCCGGGGCCATACGATCACTGCGTTGACGATGCAAGGGGTCGGCTCGCAATCGATGGGCATGTTCGGCACCATCGGATCGAACGCGGTTGTGCACGATCTGAATGTCAACGGCAATGTGGCGATGGCGCTGGACCCGCAAGACGGTTGGGAAGACGCCATCGAAGGCGTCCTGGCCGGCGTGAACCAAGGCTCCATCTTGCGCGTCCACACCTCCGGCAGCATCTGGGACGTCCATGGCACCCAAGACATCTCGCTGGCCGGCGGCCTTGTCGGATTGAATCTCGGCAAGATCCAGCGCTCGAGCAGTGCCGCGATCGTCAACTCGGGGCACGCCGGCGGCCTCGTCGGCGAGAACGACGGCCTCATTTCGCAATCGCATGCATCGGGGCAGGTGCAAGGGGCGACCGCGGTCGTGATTTCGGACACCGGCCCGGCCGGCCTCGTGAGCTACAACCGTGGCACGATCACCGAATCGTATGCAACGGGCACGGTGCTGGCCGAGTGCAACGATACCCTTTGCGGCGGAGCAGCCGGGCTCGTCTACGGCAACTACTACGGCATCGTCAGCCAGTCGTTCTCGACGGGGGCGGTCGAGGCCGGCCGGTGCGGCGCCGATAGTTGCGGTCGCGGCGCGGGGCTCGTGTTCAACAATGTCGGCGGATTGGTCAGTCAGTCCTATTCCACGGGCATGGTGATCGCCAACGGATGCATCACCCCTACTCTGTGCGGGACCGGTGCCGCACTGGTCGGCTTCAACGCCGGGACGATCGCCCAATCGTTCGCCACCGGGTTGGTGCTCGGCCCCTCCGTCCAATCGCCTACCGGTCCGCAAGTGCAGAGCTACGGCGTTGCCGCCGACAACGAAGGCAACATCGGCAGCGACGTGTATTGGAACAAGGAAACCACCACCGCTACGACCGGCGCCGGGCTAGGCTCCGCGGTCTCGCCCTCGAACGGACTGACCACGGCCCAAATGTCGGATCCGGCGAACTTCCCCGGTTGGGACTTCAGCTCGACCGGCGTGTGGGCGATGCCGGCCGGCTGGAATCATCCCGTCTTGCGATGGCAGCTCGATCCGACCCTCGCTCGATGATCGACCGGCCTCGCCCATCGTCGGCTTCTCACCAATCGTATTTGGCGCCGGCAACGACGGTTCGCTCGTTGCCGAAGGCGCAGATGGAAATCGACTGGCAACCGCTCACGTAACGACGGTCGAAGAGATTGTCCACGTTGAGCGAGAAGCGCCAATGGCGTGTGTCGTAGTGCAGCGCCGCGTCGTACACGGTGTAGCTCGGTACCGTGAGCGAGTTGTCCGGCGCACCCGCCGACGCGCTTTGGTAGCGGATCCCGCTGCCGACGCCCAATCCCGCAAGGGCGCCGCTATGCCATGTCCAGTCGGCCCACAGCGACGCCATTTGGCGCGGGCGCGGGGTATCGACAGGCCAGTGGTTCAGCGACGCATCGTTCGCCTTCACGTTCTTGACGTCTTGATAGACATACGAAGCGATGACCGACAGCTCGCGCGTGACGTTCCCGACCGCGCTCAACTCGATGCCGCGCGAACGCACCTCGCCCGTCTGCACCGATGACAGGCCGGTCGGATCTAGGCTTTTCGGTGCGGGGGTCACGACGTTCGTCTGCTCGATCCGATAAGCGGCGGCGGCGAGCATGAGCCGCTTGCCGAGCGGCTCCCAGCGCAGCCCCGCTTCGATCTGCTTGCCGCGCGTCGGCTGGGGCAAGACGCCGCCGAACATTCTCACGCCGATGACCGGATCGAACGACGTCGAATAGCTCACGTACGGCGAAAGCCCATAGTCGCCGCGATAGACGAGGCCCACGCGGCCCGAGAACGCGCTGACGTCCTGGCTCGTGTGCGTACCGGCCCCGCGGTCGTCCTGACGCACGTCGACCCAATCTTCGCGACCGCCGAACGTCAAGGTCCAGCGGTCCCATCGCACCTGGTCTTGCGCGTAGGCGCCGACCGTGTTCATCGCCGTATACAGGTTGGGGTGACCCAACGCCGTCGGGCCCGAGAAAATCGCGCTCGTGACCGGCGTATAGACGGGATGGTAAAGGTTCAGGCCAGGGGCCAGCGCGAGCCATTCGCTATCGGTCGTCGTCTGCCGGTTGAACTGCAACCCGAGCAGCACCGTATGCTCGAGCGGCCCCGTACCGAAACGCGCCTGCGCGCGGTTGTCGATGTCGATGCGGCTGTAGTTGAATTGGAAGAGCCCCGCGTAACGCGTCAGATCGGTCATGCTGGGTCCGGCGAAGCCGGCGCCGAAAACCGACGCGTCGTCGAGCGACAGATGCATCCAACGCACATCCTGGCTCAGCGTCCATATCGAATCGAGATCGTGCGACAACCGATAGCCGAGCGACCACTGCTTCTTCCGGTAGTCGTTGAAAGTCGGATCGCCCGTGTAGACGTCATGCGTCAGTTGTCCATTGGGATTCGGCAAAAGGGTGCCCTGCGCCGGCAGGAAGTTGTGCGAAAAATCGCTCCGATCCTGCAGGTAGGTGGCGGTGAGCGTCAACGACGTATGCGCATCGGGCTGCCAGCGCAGCGAGGGCGCCAACGCCACACGCTGCTGCGCATGCGGGCCGGTGAGCGCGTTGCCGTCGTCCGCCACGCCGACGAAGCGGTAGGCATATCGACCGTCGGCGTCGAGCCGGTCGCCGATGTCGAGCGTCGCCTCCTTGCGCGCGTAGTTGCCGATCTGTACGCCCGCTTCGCGCACGCGCCGGCCGTCCGCCTGCTTCGTCCGCACATCGATGATCGCACCGGGATCGCCGGCCCCATAGAGGACCGATGTCGGCCCGCGCAGCACCGTGATGCCGTCGATCGCATAAGGGTCCACACGCCAATCCGCGATAGGCGTCGTGGCCGGCGCTTGCAGCCCGTCGACGAACAGCGTGGGCCGAAAACCTCGCAACGTCGCATACAAATCCGAGCGGTTATCGGAACCGTAGGACCCAAAGCCCGGCAAATAGCGTAGCGCCTGATTGAGGTCCGTCGCGCCGGTCATGTCGATCTGCTGCTCGGTCACGACGTTGGTCGTTTGGGGAATGTCGACGATCGGCGTGTCGGTTTTCGTGCCGGTTTCGGTGTGCGTGCCGACCAGCCCGACCGACGATCCGTTCGCCACGCCTCGCACCACGATCTCCGGCAACGTCGTACCCGTTGCGGCGCGCTCGTCCGCGGAGCGCACCGTCTGCGCATTGGCGTTGCCAGCCGCGACCGTGCAGGCCATGGCGCACCACATCGCACCGACGGCGGCGGCGCGGCGGCGCGGCATCCGCCCTTCCCCCGGTGTGGGTTGCGAGAGCCACGCACGCGGCGGCGAATCGCACCGAACGGACGAATCCGAATGCTCCGCGCGCTGCCGGCCAGAGAGAGGTTGCAAGTTCATCGAGTCTCAATGCGAAAAGAATGACGGACGGCACGATACACGAATGGCGCGGAGCGTTGCCGTTTTCGCGTGCCGATTTCGCGACGCATGGAAGTGGAACGGCGCAGATTCGATGAACTGTACATTGAGTGCGATAGCGAATGGGCTCTAGACTCTGGGCATCGGAACCTCAACGGCGCGACCATGCTCGAAATTCTGGGAAAGGCATCCTCCATCAATGTCCGCAAGGTGCTGTGGACTTGCGTCGAATTGAATCTTCCTTTCGAGCGGGAAGATTGGGGATCGGGTTTCCGATCCACGCAGACACCCGAGTTTCTTGCATTGAATCCTAACGCTCTGGTGCCGGTCCTTAAGGATGGCGATTTGGTGCTTTGGGAATCGAATTCGATCATCCGCTACCTTGCCTCTCGCTACGAGGGCGCGCATCTGTACCCGACCGATCCGGTCGCGCGCGCGCCGGTCGATCAATGGATGGACTGGCAAGCCGCCGAACTCAATCGATCATGGAGCTACGCCTTTCTCGGCTTGGTCCGGCAATCCGCGGCACACCAGGCGGCGGAGGAAATCGGGCGTTCGTTGGAAAGCTGGACCCGACATATGCGCATACTGAACGACCGGTTGCTTGCCACCGGGGCCTTTATCGCCGGGAAAGCCTTTTCTCTCGCCGACATTCCCGTGGCATTGTCGATCAACCGTTGGTTCGGCACCCCTTTCGACCACCCGCATTTGCCGGCCGTTTCCGACTATTTCGATCGATTGAGCGATCGTCCCGGCTTTGCCGCTCATTGTAGAAATGGGCTGCCGTAATCGATGTGTGCCGGCTATTGGGCTGGGATTCGAATGGCCGGTATCGACGAAGCACTTCCTGGCGACTGTGGCGTACCGAAGTTTGGTAGCATCGGCCATTACTTCGCGACAAGCGCTGCCGCTCGCTCCCGTCGCTGCGGCCATTCGCTACGGTGGATAGACGGCACGTGTGCCATGTCGGCTGGAATGGCACGACATGGCACGGCATGGCAGATTCCTCACTCTGGATAGACCGCTATGGATGACATCGAACGGCGATTGATCGAACTCGGCATCACGCTCCCTGCACTGACGCCCGCGCGCGGCAATTTCGCGCTTTATGCCCGCCATGGAAAGACGATTTATCTGTCGGGCAAAGGGGCGCCGCTTCGCGAACTCGATCATCCCGCCGAGAAAGTCGGAGCTCAGATTTCCGTGGCGCAGGCGCAGGGCTATGCCCGAGAGGTAGCGATTTATCTGCTCGCCGTCATGAAGGAGGCGCTCGGTGGTTTCGAGCATTTGGGCCAGCTCGTGAAGGTGTTCGGGATGGTCAATGCGGCGCCGGATTTTGCCCGACATACCGAAGTCATCAACGGCGCCTCCGATTTGTTTGTCGATGTGCTGGGCGATAAGGGCGTCCACGCGCGCTCGGCGATCGGTGTGGGGTCGCTGCCGCGCGGCTTTGCGGTGGAAATCGAGGCGATCGTCGAACAGGCTTAGCGCGGGCCCCTGCTCGACCGCAACGGTCCGAGCCAGCGCGACCGAGGCGTTCGCCCGGATGTGGGCGAGTGCGGCCGATGGGTGCTTCGCCGCGCAAGCCAGCTTGCATCCGATGTTCTCGCTCGACCCGAAATCGCGGGATGCGATGCTGCTCGATAGTGCGCTGGGGGCGGCGACCGATCAGGCGCAATAGGCCCGGTTCGGTTTCTGAACGACGCACCCCCAACCGTCGTAGGTGAGCCCAAAAATCGCCGAGATACATGTCATGAATCCAGATACGGCCAAGATGTTGTGCTGGAGAATGGGCATGTGAATAACGACAAGGACACGAAAGTGGTCGTCAACTTGTTGCACCTCAGCGCGCCCGTACTGGTAGTCGTTCAAAAAGCTCGCAACGGTGGAAGCCTTCTCGGCAGAGGACGCGAGCAGGCAAAAATCGACATCGCGGGCGGTGCCGAAGTCATCTCCTTTCGCATCCATCGCACGCAAGTGATCGACGTCGGCGACTGCGGTTTCCGTCAGGGACTCGACAATCGGCACGGTATTCACCTCTGTTCTTTTGTTGAAGATCGGGAAGAAGTATTGGCGGATCATATCCTGCATTGCTGCGCTTATCTGTCGGCAACGAGGTATTTTCTCTTGTCGGCAGAACGGTCGCACGGTTCGACCACAGTCGCATTCCCGATCGAATGCCAAAACCGATTGGAGCCTCGGCTAGTTCGACATCGGCCCCGGCCTCGGGTCGTTGGCCTCTATTCAGTTGAATGCGGCCTCCGCCGCTTGCTCCGACATCGCGCTCAGCGGTCTACCGCGCCCCAGCGCCTTGCGAAGCAGCCGCCGACGGGCCTTCCGGCGCAGACGCGCACAACCGTCATCTGGTCCTAGAAACAAGAGCTTGTGCCGAAAAAGCGGCTTGGGCTCATTAGCATCTGGCCACTCGCGGACCTACGCATGTCCGTGCAGCACCACGTACCGGCGAATGACGACCGAAATCGGCGCCGCACCGGTCCTGCGCGGACGGTCCCGGAGTCAGTCGATTGATAAAGTTATGACCCGGTGATAACATCCATGCATACGAATGTGCACGATCCCGGCCTCGACGCGCTGCTCTACCTCGACGGGGAAACATTCGTCGTGGATTCAGGCGGCTAATGTTGGGCGAAGTTTCAGGTGAAGCGGTGCGCCGTGACGGCGGAGCGACCTCAGGGGATTCGGTATTCGCTCACGCTCCATGACGAGACTGGCTCTCGCCTATTGGGCTTCGATAACGCGCACTCCATCCGCGAGGGCTCTGGACCGGGCGCGCGTACGCGCATCGAATATGACCACAAACATCGTGGCCCCCAGGTCCGTTTCTATTTCTACGAGGACGCAGCCACGGTGCTAGCGGACTTCTGGGTCGAAGCCGAGGCGATTCTCGCGAGAAGGAGTAGTCAACATGAGCACCACCAACGTCTTGAAGGTCGGCATCGCGTCGCTCGAGCAATACAAGGCTCGGACGATGGCAATCGCGCGGGGTGAATATGTGCCCAGCCCCGATGAGCCAAAAGTTTGGTTCCAGTCACTCGAAACGCTGGCGCAGGTACTTTCCGACAAAAACCGGTCGTTGCTCGCGCTCATCGCAGAGACGAAACCGGCGTCGCTGAGCGAGTTGGCCGAACGCTCCGGCCGCGCGAAGTCCAATCTCTCGCGCACGCTTCGGACCATGGAGCGATACGGACTCGTGCATTTCGAAGAAGGCGAGGGCCGGGAAGTCGCGCCACGCGTCAACTACTCCGGCGTGGAGTTGGAAATGTCTTTTGGATAGCGCCAGCCGCCGCTTCCGCCGTTGCTAAGACTCGTTCTCGACTAGGTCTCGTCTTTGCCATGCCCAGATGGCAAAGCTTCACAAAGACAGCCATTTTCGCAACGCCTCCCACGCCCTCAGTTTCTCGGCATAGGGCATAGCCGCATAAGCGCTACCGGCATCTAGTCCTAAAAAACCGGACGTGCAGCGAATAGGCGACATTTGTGGTTAGCATCTTGCAGATTTGGCGCAGCGCGGACGCCGCGAAAGAGACTTGCTATTGGCCGAGCTGTCCGGGCTTCGCTAGCTGAGCGAGCCAAATACTTTCCGCAAACATGGAGAATACCCCTATGGCAGCACTCTCACGTCGCTTTTCCGTCGCGCCGTGGGGCAAAGAGCAGCAGCTCATTGCTTCCGAGTCGATCAAAGAAGGCGAAGTGATCGTATGCGAAACGCCGCTGGTCTACGCTCTCGATCTGCAACCGCAATACGGTACTCCGGTTTGGGACTTGGTCGATAAAATTCTATCGAAAGCTGATCTGACGCAGCGCTATTGCACCTTACGTCTGAAGACAACGAAATTTCGCATGGATCGGGAGGACGAGCAGAACGAGCGAAATTTAGCGAACAAACACAGACGAACTAGGGATTTTGTCAAAAAACTTTACTTCAGCGTTGCCACTAACAATATTGGATATGTGGATGTCGATCGCCAAGTCATCGGCCATGGTATTTATCCCTTCGTGAGCCGAGCCAACCATTCCTGTCGCCCAAACGCGACTTACCAACCGGGTGACATCGAGAAAAGGCAAGTCGCGCTGGTGGCTCTTCATGATATTCGGGTGGGGGATGCTGTCACCTGGAGCTATCCACAGTCGGCTAGTTTTGACGATGCCGACTATGCTGCGCGCAACCTCGCTTTGATGGATGTTTATCGTTTCGTCTGTAGCTGCGCAAGATGCCAGGCGGAAATTCCAGCAGAGCTTGCGATGCTACCCAACCTTCCCCGGTACTTCGATGATCGGATCGAGAACGTGACGCGCAGGCGGGCCGAGGAAATAGTTAAACGTCTAAGGGGGAAACGTTAACAGGTCCGAACACCCCGGGGGGCCCGCCAGCGCTCCCCAACCAAAATGCTAAAACCGATTTGGTTTTGGTCAATTTGACACCTAACGCGGTTCGTTCTCTGACCTATCCACGAACCCGCTGGTGGCGTCGTACCATGCACTTACCACGCGATCGACTACCGGCGATGGTCGTTGGCCACCGGCTGCGGACCGTGAGTAGCGGTACGGTACAATTAGTTATTGACGCTATGGCGGACAGCCTTAGTGGCGAACGCCCGGTGAGCCTCCATGAAGACTCGATACAACCAGTTCAATCCGAAGCGACGCATCCTTAGACCGGACGCCAGCGAACTCGCTCGCCTGAACACCTTAGCGAGCGCGGTCAGCTATGGTGGAAATCCAGAACACAAAAGAAATCCGGGGGACTTCGGTTTGACGCCGCCGTCCGATCCGCGCCCGGCAAAGTCGCTTTGTGACGCCGCGAACATTTTTAGCCGCGCGGTCGCACATGGGCTTCTCAAAAAAGGGCTGCAAAAGGGCCTCGTCAGTGACAGGACAGTCGACGGATGGCCGAAGAACGTTTGGGCTGTCACTGAGACCGGAGTGCCGCTGGAAGCGCAGTTAGAGAACCCAGCGCTCGGGAGCTACCATGGGTATCCCATGCCAGACAGCGATCCGCTCGCGAGCGAAGTCGTCAAGCGATGGGAAGACGTCCATGGCTAAGTTGCGCTTCGAGTATGAATGGCTATCCGCAGGATCGGACGCGCCCGTGTTCCGCGAAACGACAGCGCAGCTCGCGCTGCACGTCGGCAATACCTGCTTGACTCGTAACGAGGACATTTGGTCGAAGACAGTACGCGATTCCGTTTTGGTATCTACCTATCCGCTTGCCTTGTGGTTCGCTGCGTCCTGGTGGAGGTTGCTTTGGGAGCCGTTGCCGGAGCACGGCATTCGTCCGTCGCTCGACTGGCGGATGGCTCACGAGATGGGCGCTGCCAACCATGGATTTGTGTGGCCCCGGGTGTTGTTTGCGTCGGACGGAGAATTCGTCAGTATTTGGGCAGAGGCGAGCAAGCCGCAACCTCAGTCTGTGAACTATCTGGCCGGTCTTGATGTCCCGCAACTCATACCGATTGATGAATTCCAGCCGGGCGTTAGCGGCTTCATCAATGCGGTGTTGAGCCGCCTCAGGGCAGTCGGACAGGCCGGCACAGAATTGGAGGCGCTCTGGGGCTTGGTGCTTGAAGACATATCAAATCCATCGATAGCCGGTGTTCGGCGCCTGGAAGCTCAGCTAGGGTTCGATCCCGACGAATGTCCGCACAATATCGTGAGCCGGGCGCTAGCGCTTCAATCGCAGATGGGTGACGCGGCTATGTCTGAACTCGCGCCAATCTTTGGCAAGCGCGACGATGGCGTAGCACTTGGCCAAATCGAAGACCTCAGCGCTATTGCCGGGATACGGGGCACACCGACAGTACAGCCGACCGATGTTGCGATCGGGATCAGTGCCGCCTCATGGCGCCGTGGGGTCGATGCCGCCCAGCAGTTGCGTGCCCATATCTCAAACGCTGAAGATCCTATCGACGATAAGGCGCTCTCGCATCTGCTGGGTCTCACCGAAAGTCAGATTGAGTCTTGGTGGGGGGCCGCGGGCGGGGGGGGCGGGGGTGGGCGGCGGGGGGGGGGGGGGGGGGGGGGCGGCGGGGGGGGGGG
>NZ_JBQCIV010000111.1:0-6829 GCF_051953405.1 Trinickia sp.
GCCGGCAGCCACGATCATGGCCCCTATGGCAGCACCGAACTCGCCGCGGTGGCCAAGCTATCCTCCCGCGTGCAAATCGGCGCACTGGCCAGCGCCAACATCACGCCGGGCCGCGATAAGCAATTCGGCGCGGCGATCTTCGTCCGTTATTTCTTCGAGCCGCGCGCCGCCGTATTCAGCAGCGACTTGCCGAGCAGCGCCCAGTAAACTTACGCGCACCGCAAAGCCCAATTGAAAAACGGGCGGCACCGTTCGATGCCGCCCGTCCAGGGGAAGCCGGATGCGCCGTGAGGGGCGCCGCCGGCAAGTCAAACCCGCTTCGCTTGTGGCGAATAGGGAATCAGGGATACAGGCCGCGCATTTCGCGCGCCATCAAAATCCGTTTGCAGGCCACGATGAAGGCCGCCGTGCGCATCGACACGCTGTTGTCGCTCGCCACTTGCCAGACGGCGCTGAACGCTTCGCGCATGACGCGCTCGAGGCGCTGGTTGATTTCGTCTTCGGTCCAGAAGAAGCTCGAGAAATCCTGCACCCACTCGAAGTACGAAACCGTCACGCCGCCGGCGTTGGCCACGACGTCGGGGATGATGAGCACACCCTTGTCGTGCAAGATGTCGTCGGCAGCCGTCGTCGTGGGCCCGTTCGCGCCTTCGACGATGATCTTCGTCTTGATCTTGCCCGCGTTCTTCTCGGTGATCTGGTTCTCGAGCGCGGCCGGAATCAGGATGTCGCTTTCGATCATCCAAAATTCGTCGTTCGCGACCGGATCGGCACCCTTGAAGCCGCCCACGCCGCCCGTATTGCCCACGTGCTCGAGCAGCGCATGCGTATCGATCCCGCTCGACTTATGGATCGCACCCGTGTGGTCTTGCACGGCGATGACCTTCGCGCCGGCCTCTTCGAACAGGCGAGCCGCGATGCCGCCGACGTTGCCGAAGCCTTGCACGGCGATGCGTGCGCCTTGGATGTCGAGGCCCACGCGGCGCGCCGCTTCCGTGCCGACGACGAACACGCCGCGGCCCGTCGCTTCGCGGCGGCCCAGCGAGCCACCCAGCGCAATCGGCTTGCCCGTCACGACGCCCGTGGCCGTTTGGCCTTGGTTCATCGAGTACGTGTCCATCATCCACGCCATGATCTGCTCGTTCGTGTTGACGTCAGGGGCGGGAATGTCCGTGTTCGGTCCGATGATGATGCCGATTTCGCTCGTGTAGCGACGCGTGACGCGTTCGAGTTCGCCGCGCGAGAGCTTGCGCGGATCGACGCGGATACCGCCCTTCGCACCGCCGTACGGCACGTTCACGGCTGCGTTCTTCACCGACATCCAAGCCGACAGGGCCATCACTTCGGACAGCGTCACGTCTTGGTGGTAACGCACGCCGCCCTTGCCGGGGCCGCGCGAGACGTTGTGCTGAACGCGGTAGCCTTCGAAGTGCGCAACGGTGCCGTTATCGAGTTCGATGGGCACGTCGACGATCAAGATACGCTTCGGACGCTTGAGTGTTTCGAGCCAACGCGAGGCGGAGCCGAGGTACGGCGCGACGCGATCGACTTGACGCAGATAGTTTCCCCACGGGCCGAGATCGTCGGCGTGAAGGTACGAGGGGATCGATTGTGCAGACGTGGTGGACTGCAATTGCGAGGACATGGACACTCCAACGGTCACAGAATGTGCGCCATTGTGAAAAAAGCCCTTTTTGAAATCCAATGCCGTTTGGTCATCCCGTTATGCATATCTTGCATAACGCGCATGCCGAACCGTGAGTCCGCGGCGCCACGGTTGCGTCCGGTCGATCCAAGCCATCGAAGGATCGACACTCCACGCTAGGCAATCAGTACTCGGCAATCAGTACTCGGCACTCGGCACTCGGCGCTCGGCGGTCAATCGCGCTTCACGCCCAATTCGTCGGCGACGACCTGCCATAAGCGGCGCACGAGCTGTTGGCGCGGATCGTCGGCGTTGCTTGCCAGCTTGTCGCGGTACAAGCGGATTTCCATCGTCAACGTGAAGCGATCGGCGCTGTGCCCGCGCGAGGCCGCGCGATCGAGCCGGATCAACGCGCCGGCGGCAACGGCATCTTCGACGGCGCTGTGCGGCAAGAAGGCCACGCCGTGTCCGGCCAGCGCCATCGCCTTGAGCGCTTCGGCCATATCCGTTTCGTAGATCCGATCCAGACACAAGCGCTCGGGCGCATTCGCCACGATGACCTCCGTCATGCGTCCGAGATACGCGTTCGGCGTGTACGACAGATACGGAACAGGCGCATCGGGCGTGCCCGGCAACAAGTAGCGCGCTCGGCCGGCGCGGGCCGGTGCCGAAAACGGACTGATCGGCTCGAAGCCGAGCGTCAGCATGTCGTATCGCCCGGGGTCGAGTGCGACGGGATGACTCGGGTGGTGGTAGCCCATCACCAGGTCGCAACCGCCTTCCACGAGCGAAAGCACGGCATCGTGAACGTTCAGGGCGCGCAGCCGCGTATGAATGGGCCCCATCTGCGCTTCGATCCGCTGCAGCCACTTCGGAAAATACGTGAGCGAGAGCGTGTGCGGCACCGCGAACTCGATCGTGGCGGCCGGCGCGCCCGCCTGCCCGCGCAGCAAGATCCGCGATTCGTGCATGTGCGAAAGCATCGCGAGCGCTTGTTCGCGGAACACTTCGCCCGCCTGCGTAAGCCGGGTCGGATAGACCGAACGGTCGATGAGTTCGGTGCCGAGCCATGCTTCGAGCGCTTGTATGCGGCGTGAGAACGCAGGCTGCGTCACATGCCGAAGCTCAGCCGACCGGCTGAAACTGCGCGTTTCAGCGAGCGAAACGAAATCTTCGAGCCATTTGAGTTCCATGCGGGGGCCGGCCGACGAGCCGAAGGAGACGCGACGCTCGCATTGTACCGGGCGCGCCTACCCGCCTTTCATGCCGCGCGGCGCAGCGACGCAGCCGCCTCCCTGTCCCGGTCCGTTCATGGCAACGTTGGTGCAACGCACCAATGAGGCGCGCCCGGCACTTCGAGCGTGCTCGTTAGCGCGACGCGGGTGCGTTCGAGGCGCGGCGAAGTGCATCCGGCTCGCCCCTTCCACGACGGCATCGAAAAACCCGCAATCGCCCATGCAGCCGAACGCAGCGGCCGGTGCGGCTCGCCTTGGCGATGCGGATGGCATAGGCCTTGCATTGCCGGGCCGTCGCGTGACGCCGGCAGGCGCCGTGGCGCTCATCGGCCCTAACGATTCATCCGACATTCAACGCGAGGACGATCATGAAGAACCTGCAACATGCGCTAAGGAGCGGCAACTGGCGCTCGCTCCTCGCGTGCTTCCTCTATTTCGATACCGGCTTCACCGTATGGGTCCTGTACGGACCGCTCGCCCCGTTCATCGGCAAGAGCATCGTCATGACGGCCGCGCAGCAAGGCTTTCTCGTCGCCGTGCCCGTGTTGTCGGCTGCGATTTTGCGCGTGGCGCTCGGCAACTTGTATCAATCGGCGAATGGCCGGCGCGTCGCGCTCATCGGCGTCTTGCTCTCGGCCGTGCCCGCGATCGTCTTGCCGCTCATGCCCACTGCGCCCTCGTACACGCTCTTGCTCGTGCTCGGCGTCTTCCTAGGGGTTGGCGGCGCGAGCTTTGCCGTCGCGTTGCCGATGGCCGGCAGCAGCTACCCGCCGAAGGTTCAAGGCCTCGTGCTCGGCCTTGCGGCCGCCGGCAATATCGGCGCGGTGCTCGACGGCTTCCTGTTTCCGCACGTAGCGGACGCGCTCGGCTGGCAGTACGCCACCGCGGCCGCGCTGCCGCTGCTCGCGCTCGCGGGTCTCGCGCTGTTCGCCTGGGGCGACGATCGCGGCGAGAAGTCCGGCAGCGTCGCGCGCGCGGCCGCGAGCTTCGCGACGATGCTCGTTGGACTGATCGTGCTCGTGCTGGCCGTCCATGCCGGCGTCTTCGGTTCCGGCCGTACCGGCGTGCTGCTGTTGCCGGTGCTCGGCGCCGCCGGGGCGATCGCGCTGCTGCCGGCGCGCTATCGCGCGGTGCTCGCGGAGCGCGACACCTGGGTCTTGATGCTCGTGTACAGCGTCACGTTCGGGGGCTTCGTCGGGATGTCGTCGTATGTGACGCTGCTGCTCACGACGCTCTACCAGATGCCGAAGCTCGAAGCCGGTCTTTTCATGTCGCTGCTTGCCTTCCTCGGCGCCATCGTGCGGCCGATGGGCGGTTACCTGGCCGACCGCATCACGGGCGTGCGCGCGCTCACCGTCCTGCTGGCCGCCATTTCCGTGGCCGATCTCGCATTCGCTGCCTGGATGCCGCCGCTCGGGGGCGGCATTGCGATTCTCGTTTGCTTGTATCTCGCGTTCGGGCTCGGCAACGGCGCGACCTTCCAGCTCGTGCCGCATCGCTGGAAAGGCAAGACGGGGCTGCTTTCGGGCGTGATCGGCGCGGCCGGTGGGATCGGCGGGTTTTATCTACCGGTCGTCATGGGCATCGCCAAGGAAAGCACCGGCAGCTATCAAATGGGCTTCGCCACGTTCGGCGCGATTGCGGCTTGTGCGTGTGTCGCGATTCTTGCGCTGCGCGCGCAGTGGCTCGTGTGGGCGACGCCGGGCGGGGCCGGCATCGAAGCCGCACAGGGGAACGGGGCGGTGCCTATCGCACGCACCGCCGCGGCCAGCGAGTGATGCGGCGGGTAGCTGCCATGTGATTAGAGTGATGCGCGGCCGCGCAATTTTGCTTGGGCCCGCGAGCGTCGTATATCGCTGGAATGAAAGCACTGCGGCCGTCTTCATTTCGGCGAATGCATCGTTGGACGAATTGGGCCGAGCGCGATAATCGCTCGGCCAGATCTTCGGCTTCCGTCGGTAGAGGCTCGCGCCGATGCTCAGCTTATCGGTTGGGCTCGGGAAGCCTCACACCCCCGACCGGGTAGTCCTTGTAGTCTTCGAGAATCTTTGCGCCAGCCGCCTTCGCCGCGGCTTCCTTTTGGTCGCGAGCGGCGAGCATTCGCACCATTTCCGATTGTTTGAATTTGACCCGGTCACCGGTGGATGGGCCGTAAAACTCGAACGCGGTGTCATTGGGCGATTTGATGATCACGCTCAGCGTTTCGAATACGATTCGCGATTCAGGATAACGAAAGTCCTTTTCGTAACGCAGTTCGATCGAAGCGCCATTCTTGATCCAATGCCACGTCGGCCAGTGGTTGCTCAGGTTTGCCCAGTCTTCCGGCGTCATTTCGTACCACGGATCGATCCCCCAGGAATCCTGCCACTGCGCTGAATAACCCCGGTTTCGATAGTCCTGCACGAAGGCAATCGTGTCTCGGCCGGACAGCCTCGGCTTACTGAACATAATCCAGCGCTGCCAGCCAGCGCGGTTGATCCGATCGATCGTGTCCTGCACGAGCTTACGCACCGCGTCGTCGTACTCGTCCCAACCGCGAACATCGGTGCGGCTCTCGGGCTGAACCGGAAGCAAGAGGTCAAGTGCGATCTCGACGATGCCGTCGCCGGTCGAGCCTTCTTCGTAAAACGTCAAATGCTCCATAGGCGGGAAAGTAAGGATGCTGTAGGTGTCCTTTAGCACCACCGTCGCGCCGAGGGCCTCGTTAGGCCTTCCCGCGTCGTACATGCGCAAGCCGTTCACCCCGCTCCGGCTGATCGACACCGGCGAATATTTGACTACCTCGGCACCCTGCTGGCCGATTGCAATAGTTAACGAATGATTCATCGTTTTTTGACTCGAAAAAGAATGACGCAGCAACAGCACAACCGCCGTCATAACGAGGCTGACGACGATGAACCATCGACATGCAAAACGGCTACGCATCGCACCACCGGGCAATCACGCGCATCTGCCCGACCATGTACTCGCGATGTGAGTACTGACCGGTGGGATCGGTGCCTTGCGTCATTAGCTTGTGATATTTCATTAGGATTTGCTTGACGTACCTCATCCGCGCGTTGACGTTGTATAAATGTCCATCACACGGTGCCATCCGCGCCGTGATGTCCTCACGCGCTATGCCGTAGGGCGCGACATCGCGTTCATAGATTTCGCTGTCTACGCTAGCTTCTGCATGGAAGAACAGCGTCGGATCGGTCGCACCCAATAGCCACCCGAGCCCCGGAATGGCTCGTGCCAAATCGTTTTTATCCATTGCGTCCCGGAATTCTGGGCGGTCATAGATCATTCGTTGAAGATGCAGTTCCTGTTCATGTCGAAGCGATGCCAATGCGCCTTTGAACGCATGGCCTTGCCGCTCTTTCAGATCGTCGGTCTGCTCATAAGTCTGGATGTATCCAAACGCTTCTCGCAAAGGTTTGGTCATACGGCAGTTGTTCATATCGGCGAGAGCCGATCCGTCTTTTATGGGCAGACCGAGGTCCGCATGATCAAAGTCTTCCGCTGCCACATGCTTCCGGAGGACATGCAGCAAGCCGTCGAACGGTCCCGTCGCCCACGGCTGCTCGAGAAGCATTCGCTTGACCGGCGCGTCGTAGGTCTCGACGTTGCGTCGCTCGATGCAATGTTGAACGACTTCACACCGTACTGCCTATAGAACAGATGCCACGGCACCACTTCGAGAAAGAGCCACAGGTTTCCCTTGGCAAGGTAGTAATACGTCACCGCCGCCGCGTAACGCACCGCTTCGAACGCCGATCGCGATTCGGTGCTGTAGAACTTGCGCGCAGTCTCCATGCCATCCGCCACTGAAGTGCCCCCAAGAAGTTAGACAGTTAAAGTCTAGCTGCCCGTGAAGGCCTGAATCCTGTACTGAACGGGACTCAGGCCTTTCAATTTCAGCCTGATGCGCTCGTGGTTGTAGTAGTGAATGTATTGATCCAGCGCG
>NZ_JBQCIV010000112.1:0-28047 GCF_051953405.1 Trinickia sp.
CTTTTACTCCGGCAAGGGCCCGCCCACCCCACCGCCCGAAAAGCCGTTCACACGCCTAAGAAAACCAGCGGTCGTTCACCGCCACGCTTTTACTCGGGGCCACCGCGCGTTTCGCCGATGGGGTCGGGGCTTGCTGGAGGAGTAAAAGGCCGTTCGACGGAAGCAAGCCCCGACACCCCAGCGGCTACAACCACCACCGCCAATTAGCAGTCCCCGGGGGACATAGCTACAACCACCACCGCCAATTAGCAGTCCCCGGGGACATAGCTACAACCACTACCGCCAATAAGCACCCATCGGTTCCTTACCGATGCCCATGACAGGGCATGCCCGTTGCTCGTCGTTCCTCGTTGCCGTTACGTTTGCGGCGTTTCCCTTCGAGGAGCCGAGAATGACCAGCAGACCGCCCCCGCCCATGCCGGAGCAGCAGCAGGAGCAGGTCCCGGGCAAAACCGCGCCAATGTCGCCACAGCCCGATCATGGCGAACAGAGCTACGAGGGACACGGGCGACTGTCCGGCAAGGCCGCGGTCATCACCGGGGCCGATAGCGGTATCGGCCGAGCGGTCGCGATTGCTTTCGCGCGCGAAGGCGCCGATGTCGTCATTGCCTATTTCAACGAGCACGAAGACGCCCGCGAAACCGCGCGCTGGGTCGAACAAGCGGGCAGGCGGGCGGTGCTCGTCGCCGGGGACCTGGCGCAACGCGCGCAAGCGCGCGAAATTGTGGACCGGGCGGTGGACGCGTTCGGACGCATCGACATCCTCGTCAACAACGCGGCGCATCAGATGAACTACGAATCGGTCGAAGAGATCTCCGACGATGAGTGGGATCGGACGTTCGATATCAACATCGGCGCCATGTTTCGGCTGGTCAAGGCAGCGTTGCCGCATATGAAAGCAGGCAGCGCGATCGTCAACACCACATCGGTCAATGCCGATAAGCCCCGCCCGACGCTGCTTCCGTACGCGACGACCAAAGGGGCGATTCAAAACTTCACCGGCGGGCTCGCGCAATTGCTGGCCGAGCGCGGCATTCGCGCCAACTGCGTGGCGCCGGGCCCGATTTGGACCCCGCTCATTCCAGCGACCCTCCCAGCCGAGAACGTCAAGGAATTCGGTAAGCAGACACCGATGAAGCGCCCGGGCCAACCAGCCGAGCTAGCGCCTGTGTACGTCATGCTCGCCAGCAACGAGGCGAGCTATGTCTCCGGCGCTACCGTTGCAGTGACGGGCGGGGTGCCGATCATTTGACGTCGACTTGACGAGTGCATCCAACGATGACGGGCGCCGCTTATGCAAACGTCGACGTAGGCACGATTGGGCCGAGCGACGAATCGCAATCGGCTGAGCTTCGGCACGGCATCCTCGAGGTCGGCCGCAATTGTCGGTCGATCGCGCATGCGGATCGTTTTGCGCTCCTCATCGACGGCAGTGCCTACTTTTCGGTGCTGCGCGAAGCGCTCGCTCGTGCCGAGCGCACGATTTTTATCGTCGGCTGGGACATCGACAGCCGCATGCAACTCGTGCCCGGCGGCGCCGGCGATGGGCTCCCCGCGGCGTTGGGCGATTTTCTGCAAACGCTGTCGTCGAGGCGTCGACGGTTGCGCATTTACATCCTCGCATGGGATTTCGCCATGATCTACGCGTTCGAACGCGAGTGGATGCCCGTCTATCAAACGGGCTGGCGTTCGCAGCGCGGCATTGTGTTTCGCCAAGACGGCAGGCATCCGCGCGGCGCGTCTCACCATCAAAAAATGGTGACGATCGACGATCGCCTCGCATTCGTCGGTGGATTGGATCTGACGCGGTCCCGTTGGGATACGCCCGCGCATGCGCCGGACGATGCGCGGCGTCGCGACGCCAACGGGTTGCGATACGGGCCGTTTCACGATGTCCAAGCGATGTTCGACGGCGACGCCGCGGCCGCGATCGGCGTGCTCGCCCGCGAGCGGTGGCATCGCTCGTGCGGCAAACGGATCGCATTGCGCGCGCATCGGGCTGTCGACCGGGACGCCGACCCTTGGCCGCCCAACGTGCCCGTGCAATTGAGCAACCTGATGCTAGGCATCTCGGTGACCGAGCCCCCTTACCGCTCGCGGGAGCCGGTTCAAGATATTCGCACGCTGATTGACGATGCGATCGGATCCGCGCGCCGCAATATCTACATCGAGAATCAGTATTTCACTGCCGCTGTCGCGCGGGAGGCGCTAGAGCAACGTCTTGCGCAGGACGACGGGCCCGATGTGGCGGTCGTTGTCCCGCGCGTGCAAAGCGGATGGCTGCAAGAAGCGACAATGGGCGTGCTGCGTGCGCGCCTCCATCGCGCTCTCGTCGATGCGGACAAGCGGGGGCGCTTTGGTATGTATTGCCCGCACGTCGACGGTCTCGGACAAGGATGCGTCAACGTGCACAGCAAAGTCATGATCGTCGACGACACGCTGCTGTCGGTAGGCAGTGCGAATCTGAACAATCGGTCGATGGTGCTCGATACGGAATGCAACGTCACGATCGATGCCAATGGCGATGCGCGCATACGCGAGGCCATCGCGCACTGGCGCAATCGGTTGCTCGCCGAGCATTTGGACGTGGCGGAATCCGACATCGCGAACGCGTTGGCGCGCGAGCCCCGTTTGAACGCGGCCATCGGGACGTTGGTGCGCCCGCGAGGGCGAACGTTGCAGCCGTTCACACCGGCCGTGACGGCCGATCTCGATGCACTGGTGCCGCTCAATGCGTGGCTGGATCCGGAGCAGCCGATCGCGCCGGATGCACTCGTGAACGAGTTCATCCCCCAGGGCCGGCGGCGGTCGCTCACGACGCGCTTTTTCGTGTTGGGCGGACTGGTACTCGCCCTGGCCACCTTGGCGGCGGTGTGGCAGTTCACGGCGATCGGCCACCATCTGAATCTGGCGGAACTCGCGACGCTAATCAGGCGAATCGACGCGTTGCCCTTGGCGCCGTTGATCGTGCTGACCGGATACGTCGCCGCCGCAGTCGTTTCCGTGCCGATTACGCTGCTGATTGCCGCGACCGGGTTGGTCTTCGGGGCGTGGCCGGGGATCGGCTACGCGCTCGGAGGAACGATGCTATCGGCAGCTGCTACGTACGGTCTCGGTGTCGCGCTCGGGCGGGATGTCGTGCGACGCCTGGCCGGCACACGCGCGAATCGACTCAGCGAGCGTCTTGGCGAGCGTGGAATCGTCACGGTCATCGTTTTGCGACTGCTGCCGATCGCGCCGTTTACGATCGTCAATCTCGTTGCCGGCGCGTCGCACATCCGTTTGCGCGATTTCATGATCGGTTCGGTCCTCGGTATGGCGCCGGGCATTTTGCTGACAGTCACGTTTGCCCATCAGTTGGTGAACGCGATCCGCCACCCGGATCTCGGTTCGGTCGCCACGATGGCGGCAATCGGTTCGGCGCTGGTCGGCATCTCCGTTTTGCTACAACGCTGGCTCGGGCGGCGCAAATGAATACGGGCCTAAACGAACGCTACGAACGCTACGAACGCCGCGATACGCCGCTAGACGCGGCGCCCGATGTCGGCGGGGCGGCGAGCGAGCCCCGCGCCCCGCGCGGCGGCGCCTGCGAATTGAAAATCGCGACCTACAACATTCACGGCGGCTTGCCGGCATGGACCGCGCAGTCGAAGCGGCAGATGGTCGCGCGTATTGCGCAAGTCATCGAGGAGGTCGATGCCGACATTATCGCCTTGCAAGAGGTGCCGCTCGGCGGGTCCGACACGCCCGATGTCCTATCGCAGCTTCGCGAGGCGACCGGCATGACGGCCGTGGAAGGTCCGACGCTCGATACGCCGAAACGCCGGTACGGCAACGCTGTCTTGTCCAGGCTGCCGGTGCGCATGGCGCGCACCCTCGATTTATCGTTTCACCGCCGTGAACCGCGCGGTGCGCTCGATGCCGATATCGAGTGCGCCGGACATTTGATTCGTGTCGTGGCGACGCATCTGGGGCTATCCGCCACCGAGCGCAGTACGCAGGTGCGCACGCTGCTGGCGGCCTTCGACAATAGCGAGCTGCCCGTCATTCTGCTCGGCGACATTAACGAGTGGTTCGTACGCGGGCGCGCGTTGCGGGCGCTCGTCTCGCATTTTCGGCGAGCGCCCGCGCCTCGCACGTTTCCGACAATTTGCCCAATTTTTGCGCTCGATCGGATATGGATGCACCCCGGCGAATATCTGATCGACGTCGATGTCCATCGCAGTACGCTCGCGCGACGCGCATCCGATCACTATCCGCTTGTCGCGCGCATCGGTTTACCGGCCCATCAGGCGAAGTCGCCGGGCGTCGGCTCATAAGGGAGGACAGCTACCGTGAAGACGAGCGAACTGGAGGGCGGCGCACTCGATTATTGGTGTGCGCGCGCATTGGTCGACGATGACGAGGAAATCGCGTTTGTCCAAGTCGAACCGAATGTCGTCGTCACGTTGGCGCACGGCGCGTTGCGTAAGCTGGCTCAACCGTTTTCGCCGTCCGTCGATTGGGCCGATGCGGTCGAGATCTTGGAGCGGGCCGACGAACTCAGGTGGCTGCGCAGTGAGCGGGGCGCACATTGCTGGGTGCGATTTCGCGCGAACGATCCGTGCGAGGGCGACGCCGACCATCCTCGCATCGCGCTCTTGCGTGCGTTCGTGCACGCTCGGTTCGGCGATGCGGTGGACTCGCCCCCCAGCGGGCCGCATGCCGTGCGCGAGCGGAAGGTGCGTCCCTACGACGCGGGCGGCGTGCCGCCGACCTATGGCAGTCACGCCAGCGGCGACGCCGGCAGCGAAATCGGGGACATTCGCTCGGTGCCCAGGCCCTAGGCTCGAAGGTGTCGGCTGTCAGCTCGACGTCGCGGCAACGAGTCGCAAGCGCGTGATTTCGGACGGCGCGCCCAGTCGTTTCGGCGGCCCCCAATAGCCGGTCCCGCGGCTCGTGTAGATCCACAGCGCATCGAGCTTGGCCAGCCCCGCGGTGAACGGCTGCTGTAAGCGCACGAAGAAATTCCACGGGAAGAATTGGCCGCCGTGGGTATGCCCCGACAACTGAAGCGTATAACCCGCTTCGGCGGCGGCGAGGGCCGTCCGCGGTTGGTGCGCGAGCAATACCTTGATGCGGACGTCGTCGGGCGCATTCGCCAATGCGGCCATGGGATCGCTGCGATGGGCATCGTCGAAATGGCCCGCCGTGTAATCGGTCACGCCCGCTAGGATGAATGACGCGCCTTTGTGTTCGAGCACGACGTGCTCGTTCAACAGAACGCGCAACCCAAGTCGTTGGAACTCGGCGATCCATTGCGCCGCGCCGGAGTAGTACTCGTGATTGCCGGTGACGAGATAGGTACCGTAGCGGGCCGCAAGGCGCCCGAGCGGTTCCGTGTGGCTGGACAACTGCTCGACGCTGCCGTCCACCACATCGCCCGTCACGGCGATCAAATCCGGTTGCAAACGGTTAACGGCATCGACGATCGCATCGACATAGCGCGCCTTGATCGTCGGCCCGACGTGGATGTCGCTGATTTGGACGATGGTCAAGCCGTCGAGGGAGGCGGGCAATCCTTCGATCGGCACATCGATCGATACGACTTTGGCCCGTCGGCGGGCGTTGATGAAGCCGATCGCCGTAGAGAGCACGGCGAGCGCGGGCACACCCACGGCCGTATCGACTCGCCATCGGTCGAGCGAAAGCGCATGACCCCAGAGCGCATCGATCGTCAGCGCCGACGCCAGCACGATATCGCGCAGGAACGTAAAAACGAGCAGCGACGAGAACCATCCCATCGTCATCAAGCCAACCCACGCGATGCGATCGGCGTGCGGCTGGCGTTCGAACGTTCGGGCGAGCATGCCGAGCGGAATCAAGCAGCACGACGCCGCCAGCAAGCAGGCAGCGGCGAGCTTGGCCGGAATACCGATCGGCAACTCGGGGATGATTCGCAGACCGACATACAAGTGCATGAGCACGCCGATGACAATGGCGCGCGTAAAGAAAGAAGATCGACGCATAGCGAACGGGAAAGGGGCCGACTTCGCGGCAAATGGATGCCGCGCAAGGCGGCGGCACGAACGCATTGTACCGAGGGGCCAAGAACCGTGCCGGATGGCCCGGGGCGCGGCGCCAGAGGCGGGTTAACGGTGGTTTCCCATGTTGTGAAATCGATCTAAGCTACGAATGTCCACAGCGGGAACCGCGCCATTCGGCGTTCCCGAAGAGAATGGGGGGGCGAATGATGAAAACCGTCAAATGGGGCCACCACGGGCCGCATCGTGCTCATCGCCTCGGCTACGAGGGCAGTCACGTCATGCTGCCGCTTGTCGGCCTTTCGCTCATGGCACTTGCCCTGTACTACATCGTGCGCCGCCTCGACTGGCTCGAACTTAGCCGCAGCGCGCTGTTCGACGTCGTCATGGTGTTCGTGGCACTTGGCATCGCTGGGCTGTTCGGCGTGGTGGGCGCATGGCTGCGCACGGACGGCGACGGCAAGAACGAAGGCTTTTGCTTCGTCGGTGCGCTGATCGGTGCCGCCGTGTTCTATCTCGCCCTGCTGACCTAACCGTCGACATACAAAGCGGTTGCGGCCGTCCGCGCGAACCGCCCAGGCGCGGCCGGCGCGTGCGCGCGTTCGCCGGCGGCACGCCGCCTCGTTTTACGCGATGCGAGCCGCCTCTTCGAACGACAGTCGCGGATTGCGGGCATGCAGCTTGGAACGATCGCCGTATCCGAGATTGATTAGGAAGTTCGATTTGATCGTCGTTCCGGCGAAAAATGCCTCGTCCACCTTCGCCGAGTCGAAGCCCGACATCGGGCCCGCGTCCAAGCCCAATGCGCGGGCCGCCATGATCAAATATGCCCCCTGTAGCGATGAATTGCGCTGCGCCGTCGAGCGAATCGCTTCCTCGTTGCCCGCGAACCAGCTACGCGCATCCGCCTGCGGAAACAGTTTCGGCAACTGTTCGTAGAAGGCGAGATCCATGCCGACGATCACGGTGACCGGAGCGGCCATCGTCTTGTCGACATTGCCGGGGGCGAGCGCCGGCTTCAGTTTTGCCTTGGCTTCGGCCGTCTTGACGAAGACGAAGCGGCCCGGGCTCGAATTGGCCGAGGTCGGGCCCATGACGGCTAATGCAAACACGTGCCGAAGCAGCGCATCGTCGACAGGCTTGGGCAGCCAGGCATTGTGGGTGCGTGCTTCGCGAAAGAGCTGATCGAGAGCGTCGTCGGAAAGTGGCATGATCGACCAAGTGGCGGCGCAAGGCCTAGAGTTCGAAAGGCGTCAATGATAGCGACTCGATCGCCTGCTTGCACCGGCGCCTTCGACGGCGCTCGGGGTTAAGCTCGATGACCGAGCAAGAAGTGCCATGGTGCGGCCTCGCCTTTGCGCGATAGTATCCATGCCGAAAAACCGGCGGTCCACGCCGGTGAAGGCAAGGCGTTGAAAGGGTTGGAAGGTGTCGATCGGATGATGAAAGATATGTTCGGCGGGGTGCCGCAAGTCGATGTCGACTGGTATCCGCATTGGTTGTCGCCCGACGAGGCGTCTATCGCTTTGACCGCGCTGCTGGATGAAGTGCAGTGGAAGCAGGATGTCATCGGTACACCGGGCGGCATCAAGCCGTTGCCGCGCCTCACCGCCTGGCAGGGCGATCCGGGCGCGGTCTACGTCTACTCGGGGATACGCAACGAGCCGCTTGCATGGACGCCGACGGTTAAGGCCCTGCGTTCGCTCGCCGAATCGACGTGTAGGACGCGCTTTAACAGCGTCCTGCTGAATCGGTATCGCAGCGGCGAGGACAGTATGGGCTGGCATGCCGATCGCGAACCGGAACTCGGATCCGAGCCGATCATCGCCTCGGTGAGCCTTGGCGCATCGCGGCGGTTCGATCTTCGACATAACGCGACCGGTCAGTTGTGCGCCTATGAACTGACGAACGGCAGCTTGCTGGTCATGCGAGGACGCACTCAGCGCGAATGGCGGCACCGCGTAGCGAAAGTGTCCGGCTTGCGCGGAGAACGAATCAACTTGACCTTTCGCTTCGTGACGCCCAGGGTCGACTCGGCGTGAAAACCCGGCTCGGCCGGGGGGGGCAGCGACATGTGTGCAATGGGTTAGTTCTCCTAAGGGTCTTTGTGGGTTTGCCGAAAACTTTTCGCGCTATAAAAGTAATAAGAAATTTATGCGCATAAACTCTTTGGCGCGGAGCAAATCCGTCCCTTATTGCGGGGGATATGGCCGATCATGCCGATACTCTCTCGCCGCAACGGTTCCCGGGCCCTCTATGCTGACGATGGGTGAGCTGCAGTCCGGCGTTCGTTGATTGAATCGATTCGCCACCGCTGCGTTGCGGTTCTCGCAGATGCCGCTGGTGGTCTGTCGGGAGCCGTTCGATTCGGACGTGGAAGGAACGAGAGTCGATGAAGATTTCGTTGATCGTAAGTGCACTTCTGGTTGTACCCGCGACGGCAGCGCTCGCGCAGCAGCCGGCCGTCTATCCGCTGCGCAGCCAAAGCGCGGCGGCTCAGGGCGTCGATAGCGCCTATTGCTATTGGCAAGCCAAGCAACAGACCGGCGTCAACATGACACGCCTGTCGCAGCGTCCCCAGCGGACGAAGCCGATCCCATTCGCCGCCGATGCGGGCAAGGGCGCCAGCGAGCCGCCGCTGCCCGGCGCGCGCGGTACGCCGAGCGGCGGGTCCCGAACGTCGATGGGTGCGATGACGGCGTCCGGTGCCGGCAGCATGCCTGCCGTCAGCGGGGTGCCGGCGCAGGGGGCGCAGCCGGCGCGCCCCGGTGGACCGAACGCTGCATCGGCAACGGGGGACACCGCCCAAACGCCGGCGCCGGCATCGAGCGCGTTCGGCTCCGCCGCATCGTCGGCTTCGACCAATCTGCCGCCGTTGCCGCCGCCTCCTCCGCCTATGACCACCTATTGGCAGGCGTACGGGGACTGCATGCAAGCACGAGGCTACGGCGTTCACTGAACGCGCGCACGCGAACCTTTCCCTTTTTTTTGCCGATCGATGTCGATTCGACGACGATCGGCTGGCCTTGCAATCGAGTCGTCGCGGCATAGACTTTAGGTCTCGGCGAACATCGTGGGGGAATAGGAGATGCGTCTGACTATTTTGATTAACGGTTCCGATCCCACCGTCAATCATGATTACGCCGTGCTTTGGCTCGATACCGATGAGCGGGTATGGTCCAGAGAGTCGCACGATGGGATCGACCTCCCGCCCTGGGGGGAACTACGTGACGAGGAGGGCGTGACCAAGCTGTGCGCACCGACGGCCGAGCAACCGCTATGCACGTTGCGTGGCTTGCATGTCGATCGGGACTGCCCGACGGCAGCGCAGGGTGGGGCGCAGTGGTCGTCCGGCAAGGTAGGGTCGACCGACGGCGTATGGCGCCTGCAGGCCGTCGAGAAGAAGGTCGTTCGACCCGAGAACAGTGTCTTCAGAAGGTGACTCTCCCCGGGTTCCGGCCGCGGTGAAAAAATGTCTTACCGTTCGTTACGAAACGCCCCCGAGCGAATTTCGATTAGGTATAGTCGGCCTTGGCTATCTCGAGGCCAACCCTCCTAGGCCCGTTCGGCTTCTCGCCGACGGGCCGTCTTTTTATCCCGCTCGCCCCGCCGTCTTCGTCGTGCTTCCCCAAAGCGGGCGGTATGCGACAGCTATCGACTGTTCGGAGCCCAGACGTAACGGCCCGCAATGGTCCCAATGGTCCGCAACGGCCCGCGCCTATCTCGATATCGCTTCTCGCTTTCACGGACGGCTGTGACGCCCATATTAAAAGCGTTGCGCTTTAGCAACTCTGTAAGGGCTTAACGACTGCGCCTCGCGTTGCCGCATGCCACCCGCTATCACAAAACAAATCTGTTCAAAAACAATGAGCTAGGGGTTTATCCCAGATTGATTATTTCTTTTTGAGCAAGAATGTGTTGTGTGATCCACGTATACCCTAGCTAGGGTCAACACGTAGACTCGCCCCTCATCGGACGGGTCAATCGTTTTGACTACGTTGCCGCGCCAAGAAGCGGTCTCGGAGGTCAATCCGTCTATTCCGAAGTCTGGCAGTGAGCCAGTTTTATAAAAGGGACTTCCCAAATGAAAAAAACCCTGGTCGTCGCAGCGGTTTCCGCCTCTTTCGCAGTCGCAGCCCATGCACAAAGCAGCGTTACGCTCTATGGCGTGATCGATGCGGGCCTCTCGTACACGAGCAACGCCAACGCGGCTGGCAAGGCGAACTGGCAACAAACGTCGGGCGGCGTCGAGCAAAGCCGCTTCGGCCTGCGCGGTTCTGAAGATCTCGGCAACGGTCTGAAGGCAATCTTCAACCTGGAAAGCGGTTTCAACCTGAACAACGGCCGTTACGCAAACAGCGGCAGCCAGTTCAACCGTCAATCGTATGTCGGCCTGTCGAGCAACTACGGCACCGTGACGCTCGGCAAGCAATATGACGCCGAACAAGACTTCCTGGCTCCGCTGAGCGCAACGGGTAGCTGGGGCGGCACGTCGTTCGCTCACTACGGCAACCTGGACAACCTGAACACGAACGGCGGCACGTCGGTCAACAACTCGATCAAGTTCACGAGCGCGAACTACGCAGGCTTCACGTTCGGCGCAACGTACGGCTTCTCGAATCAAGCTGGCGCGTTCGCAACGAACCGCGAATACAGCCTCGGCGCGGCTTATCAGTTCCAAGGTCTGCGCGTGGCGGCTGCCTACGTTCAACAGAACAACCCGCTGGCCGGTAACGGCGGCGCGAGCGACGGTTCGAACTTCGGCGCCGGCGCGAACGGTATCGCTACGCTGGCGAACGGCGGCGTTCCCGCTGCGATCGGCAGCTTCCGTCAACGTACGTACGGCGTGGGCGCAAGCTACGCGTTCGGCCCGGCGCAAGTTGGCGCAGTGTGGACGCAAGCGCGTCTGGACAACTCGGCTCTGGCCTCGGTTCGCGAAGACAACTACGAAGTCAACGCCAAGTACAACCTGACGCCGGCTCTCGGCCTCGGCGTGGCATACACGTTCACGGACAACCGTGGTTCGGTGACGGGCGTCAACGTTGGCGAGCGTGTTCACCAAATCGGCGCGCAAGCCGATTACGCGCTGTCGAAGCGCACGGACGTCTACGCTCAAGTGGTCTACGCGCATTCGAGCCTGAACGGCGCATCGATCTACAACGGCGTGTTCGCAAGCAACGTCTCGTCGTCGGACAACCAAAAGGTTGCAACGGTTGGCCTGCGTCACCGCTTCTAAGCCGGCGGTATCGGTCTAGTCGCACGAAAGGCGCCGCGTATGCGGCCCCTTTCAATGCCGACGAACCCCACGTTTTCCGGAACGTGGGGTTTTTTCATAGCGGCTTCGAATTCTCGAACCCGCGCTGCCGCTTGTCCCTACTCGTCGGCGGGCCACTGCGGCGTCGCATCGGGGTTCTCCCTATACTTTGTCTCGTTATGCGTGCGTGCGGCCCATGGTTCCGTGCACATCCGATGCATCGGCCTTCAGCGAGGCCATCGACATCGTCGATATCAACGAGGTAGCGATCATGAATGAAGCAGCAGCACCGATCGACGCACCGGTGCTTCGCACCGACGTCGTCATCATCGGCGCGGGACCGGTAGGGCTTTTTGCAGCGTTCGAAGCGGGCGTGATCGGCTTGTCGTGTCATATCGTCGATGCGCTCGAGCAAGTCGGCGGCCAGTGCATCGAGCTGTATCCCGACAAGCCCATTTTCGATATCCCGGCCGTACCGGTCTGTACCGCACGTCAATTGATCGAGCGTCTCATGGAGCAGTGCAAGCCGTTTGCACCGCCGATTCATCTGGGGCAGCGCGTCATGCGCGTCGAGCGACTGGTCGATACGCAGCGATGGCGCGTGACGACCGACGGGGGCCAGGCGTTCGACGCCGCCGCTGTCTTGTTGTCCGCCGGCAATGGCGCGTTCATGCCTCAGCGTGTGGGGTTGCCCGAGGCGCAGGCGCTCGAAGGGCGGTGCGTCCACTATGCGGTGCGCAAGCGGGCAATGTTCGCCGATCAGCGGGTGGTCGTGGCCGGCGGGGGCGATTCGGCCCTCGATTGGGCGCTCGCGCTGCGCGGACACGCGAAGCACGTGACGCTCGTGCATCGACGCAATGCGTTCCGCGCCGCGGACGCCACGGTGCAGGAGGTCAAGCACGCCGTCGCCGCGGGTCAGATGGACCTCGTCATCGGCACCATCGCCACGCTCAATGCGCCCGATGGCGTCATGCGCTCGATCGACGTCAAGACCCTCGATGGCGACATCGCCATCGAAGCGGATCACCTCATCGCGCTGTATGGACTCGTGGCGGATTTGGGGCCGATCGGCGAGTGGGGCCTCGACGTTCGTGCGGGCAGGGTGGCTGTCGATACTTCGTACTACGAAACATCGGTGCCCGGTATCTTTGCGGTCGGCGATATCGCCACCTATTCGAACAAGCAAAAGCTGATCTTGTCGGGTTTTCACGAGGCGTCGCTCGCGCTGCGCAAGGCTTACTCGTACGCGTTTCCCGATAAGAAGCGCGTCCACGTTCACTCGAGTTACGACGCCGGCTTGTCGGAACGGATCCTTGGCGCGTCGGCGACGCCGGAGGCCGCGCACTCGTAATCTCGACCACTGCATCGATCGACACGGTACGTCTTCGCATACTGCTTTGGACTGCGAACGGTTTGCAAGCCGCCATGCACTCGCGCGGGCGGCTTAACTCCAGGAGGGCCGCATGTACAAACGAATTCTTGTCCCGGTGGATGGCAGCGAAGGTGCGCGGCACGCGCTCGACGAAGCGCTGAGGCTCGCCCAATTGTCGAATGCACAGTTGCAAGCCGTGTATGTGCTCGAGCACCCGACGCAGGTGGTCGATGTCGCCGCGGGCTTCGCCGAGCCCGTGCAGGTGCGCGATCCGTCGAGCGAGACCGCCACCACGGTCCTCGCCGAAGCACGGGAACGCATCGCGCCGTTCGGTGTGCAAGGCACGGTACGCGCCATCGATGCTTACGGCGAAAACCTGGCGGCCGTACTGACACGCGCGATCGACGAGTACGATGCCGATCTCGTCGTCATGTATTCGCACGGCCGTAGCGGGATTCGCCGATTGTTTGCGGGGAGCGTGGCCGAATCGCTGCTGCACGACACGACGGTTCCGCTGCTGCTCCTGCGAAACGGCGAGCGCGACGAACAGGAATAAGGGGCAGGGCGGCCGTATGGGCGGCAGCGTAGGCGGTATCGTCGACGGCCGGTGGGGCCTGTTCGAGCGCGATGCGCGGCCCCTAGGGAACGCGTGCGGAACGAGTGCGGGTTGACCGCAATTGGCGAGCCGGATTCGGCCAGCTAGTATGGCGGGCTTTGCCCGGGCGATCATGAGTCGGCCGGGCGCTTGGGCGGCACATCGTTCCCATCAGGAGAGGAGGTTTGTTTTGACGCGTCCCACCGAGCATGACGGCTTACAGCGAGGGCTGAAAAATCGCCATATTCAATTGATCGCGCTCGGCGGCGCGATCGGCACCGGGTTGTTTCTCGGATCGGCCAGCGTGCTGAAGGCGGCCGGCCCTTCGATGATCCTCGGTTACGCGATCGGGGGCCTCGTCGCCTTCATGATCATGCGTCAACTCGGCGAGATGGTGGCACAAGAACCCGTGGCCGGTTCATTCAGCCACTTTGCCTATAAGTATTGGGGCGATTTCCCCGGCTTTCTCTCCGGCTGGAATTACTGGGTCCTCTACGTGCTCGTCAGTATGGCCGAACTCACGGCTGTCGGCACCTACGTCCACTATTGGTGGCCCGGTGTGCCTACCTGGGTCTCGGCGCTCGTTTGCTTCGCCGTCATCAACGCCGTCAACCTCGCCAACGTCAAGGCCTACGGAGAAACCGAGTTCTGGTTCGCGATCATCAAGGTCGTGGCTGTCGTCGGCATGATCGTTTTCGGCGCGTACTTGCTCGAAAGCGGGCGCGGCGGTCCGCAGGCCTCGATTTCCAATCTGTGGCGTTACGGCGGGTTCTTTCCACACGGGTTCAACGGCCTGTTCATGACGCTCGCCGTCATCATGTTCTCGTTCGGCGGGCTCGAACTGATCGGGATCACCGCGGCCGAAGCCGACGATCCGGGCCGCACGATTCCCAAGGCCGTCAATCAAGTGCTCTATCGCATTCTGATTTTCTATATCGGCTCGCTCGTCGTGCTGCTGGCGCTGCATCCATGGAACGAAGTGGCTCAAGGCGGAAGCCCGTTCGTCATGATCTTTTCGCAGATCGGCGCCGGGCTCACCGCCAATGTACTGAACGTCGTCGTGCTGACGGCGGCGCTATCCGTCTACAACAGCTCCGTCTATGCGAATAGCCGCATGCTCTACGGTCTGGCCGAACAGGGCAATGCACCGCGTGCGCTGCTCAAGGTCGATCGCCGCGGCGTGCCTTACGTGGCCATCGGATTGTCCGCGGTCGCTACGTTCGCCTGCGTGATCGTCGATTACTTGATTCCCGCGCGCGCCCTCGACATCTTGATGGCGCTCGTCGTCGCCGCGCTCGTCATCAATTGGGCGCTGATCAGCCTCACGCATTTGAAGGCGCGCAAGGCGATGGTCGCAGCGGGCCAGCCACTCGTGTTCAAATCGTTCGCGTATCCGATCGCCAATTGGATTTGCCTCGCGTTCATGGCGATGGTCCTCGACATCCTCGCGTTCACGCCGGGTCTTTCCGTCTCCGTATGGCTCGTGCCGGTTTGGCTCGTCGTCATGTGGCTCGGCCATGCCGCGAAGCGTCGCTCGAACTCGGCGATGCCCGCCGGCGCTGCGAATCGATAAACCCACTCGGCCGTCGACGCACGCAGGCCAAAGCGGCATCGTGCGTCGAATCTCTTGCTGCCCCCTAGGGCCGGCCTTCGGTTGAGGGCCGCGCCGCCGCGCGCGCTTGCTCGAAGCGCACGCAGGCTTCGCCTAGCCACGCAACGAAAGTGTCGACGCGAGAATTCCCTCGGTCTCGGCACAGCAGCACGTATTGCGCGGGAGCACGGGTACGGCGTTGAAAAATGTCCACGAGCCGGCCGGACGAGAGTTCGTCGTCGATCAGTGCGGTTCGCCCGAGCACGACGCCCTGATGGCTCAGCGCGGCGCCAATCGCCAAGCTAGAGAGATTGAAATTCAAGCGCGGGCTATCGGCCGCAACCTCTCCATCGGGCAGCATGCAACGCAGCCAAGTCTGCCATTCGACGAATTCCGGCGCCCCGGCCCACGGCTCGACGTCATGCAACAGCTTTACGCTTTCAAGCCAGCGAGCGTCCAAAGCCGGCGGGTGCGCACGAAGATACTCGGGCGTCGCGGCGGCAACGAGGTATTCCTCGAGCAAGATCGTTGCATCCGAGGGTAAGCCGCTGGTAGGCAGGTAGCCGATCGCGATATCCGCACCGCCGTGCGTCGTCTCGAAGGAGGCCACGACATCGGTTTCGGCTTTGAGCCGAACCGAGATATCCGGGTGCAGGCGATGAAAATCGGCCAAGCGCGGCATCAACCATTGCAAGGCGAACGAAGGCGCGCAACTGACGTTCAACACCGTCGCGGCCGGTTCGCTCAACTGCGCCAGCGTGCGATTCAGTTCGGCGAACGCTTTCGCAGTGGCTTCGTACAGCGCAGCGCCTTTTGGCGTCAAAGCGAGCCCTCGCGGCTGGCGCACGAACACCGGATAGCCTAAGCGGGCTTCGAGCTGACGGATTTGTTGACTCACTGCGCTTTGCGTCAGGCTCAGCGCGGTGGCGGCTCGGGTGAAACTCAGCGATTGCCCGGCCGCTTCGAAGCAGCGCAGCGCGCCGAGGATGGACGAATCGAGTCGTGATGCCATAAGCGTATCTAATGGCGGCATTAGTTATCGCCGCTTTTGGGGTATGACCGGGATGGCCTAATATCGAGGCTCTATCATACGTTGCTTCAACCGATGACGACCGATCGTATCCCGCGAGATCTATTAGCCTCCCTAATCGCAAAGCGGCCAACGCTTTGGCTCAATCCGCAACTCGGCACGGCGCGCGCAGCGAAGGGGCCGTCGTTCGCCGACATTCTGGCCGCGAAGGACCGATTCGCGCGCTGCGCTCCTTTGCTGGCTGTTCTGTTTCCCGAACTCGCCGAGGCCGAAGGCGCCATCGCATCGCCGCTCGATCCGGCGGATGCGTTGGCTTGCGCCCTCGGAGCCGAGTCGGGACGATGGTTCGTCAAACGCGACGACAGTTTGCCGGTTGCCGGATCGATCAAGGCGCGAGGCGGATTTCACGAAGTGTTGGCCGTTGCCGAGCGAATCGCCGAGGAACACGGCCTGCTGGGCGCGGCCGAGGATCGGCGCGCCCTGGCTTCGCCCGATGCGCGCGCGTGCTTTGCGCGGTACACAATCGCGGTCGGCAGTACCGGCAATCTCGGCCTGAGCATCGGCACAATGGCGGCGGCGCTGGGGTTTCGAGCGGTCGTGCATATGTCCGCCGATGCCAAGCAGTGGAAGAAGGATCGCCTACGCGCCCGTGGGGTCAGTGTGATCGAGCATGTCGGCGACTACGCTCGCGCCGTGGCAGCGGGGCGCGCAGCGGCCGCCGGCTCGTCGTATAGCCATTTCGTCGACGATGAGCGTTCGTCGTTGCTGTTTCTCGGTTATGCGGCGGCCGCGTTGGAATTGGCGGCCCAACTCGAGCATGCGGGACGCAAGGTGGACGACGCACATCCCCTGTTCGTCTACGTTCCGTGCGGCGTGGGCGGCGCGCCAGGCGGGATCGCATACGGGTTGAAGGCCGTGTTCGGGTCCAACGTCCACTGCTTCTTCGCCGAGCCCGTCGCTTCGCCTTGCATGCTGGTGCAGTTGGCGAGCGGCGACGATGAGCCGATCTCGGTGTACGACATCGGCCTCGACAATCGCACCGAAGCCGACGGCCTAGCGGTCGCCCAAGCGTCGGAATTCGTTGCCCCGTTGATGAGAAGCCGGCTTTCGGGCGTTTTTACAGTCGAGGACGAAGCGCTGTATGCGCACCTGCTCGCGGTCAAGCTCGCGCTTGGAATCGACCTGGAGCCCTCGGCCGCGGCAGCGGTCGGCGGCCCCCTTTGGGTGACGAATTCGGCTACGGGCGGCGACTACACGGGGCGCGACCGATTAGCGACGGCAAGCGCGACGCACGTTATCTGGACGACCGGTGGCGCGTTGGTTCCGCCGGAGGAGTTGACGCGATTTCAGCAGCGCGCTCGCGCGGGTCGCGACAGTTCGCGGCGCGCTTACGAAGCCGAGTCGGCGCCGCATAGTGCGCCGACCTCGCGCGTTGTCTAGGGCGGGGATGGCGCGGATGCGGGGATCGTTCGCGCAGGGCGGCCTCGACGGCGTCCACGAAGCGTTGCAGCGCCGGCAATGAGCCGGACACGCTGTGATAGGTTTGGCTGCCGATCCGCGCATCCAGCAGGACCTGTAAGCCCGCTTCGCGGGCCAACTCGATGATGTCCATTTCACGCCTCCCCGTTAGGCGCCGTCGCGATGCGTGGTGTTGCGAAACCGGCTGAATCGCTCGTCGTGCTCTTTTATGCGCTTCGCGCGTCGATATCGCGCGCAGTCGCTTTCGTGCCGAGTATTCAGCCGGCATCCCCGCTCGCTTGTTTTCATTTTGTGCAGGCGCCATTGACGCACACGACCATGAATTCACGTCGAATCGACCGCTCGCATGTCGGCCGATTCACGTGCGCTCATTGTCGTGCTCCCCACCGCGTTGCGAATGTGCGCGGGCGTACCTCGCCCACGCTTATCGTCATCTCTTTTCGCCATTCGCCAAGACGCGCACCGCTCCTCGCCGGCGCTATTCAGCGCCCCCCGTTGTATTCCGTCCTCCATTCGTGTGATGAATGGTAGTCGATGATCCGGGCGCACGACAGCGTGGAAATTACCTAAGGGTAGGTAGGGCCACGTTCGGGTGGGGATCGTGCCTTCTAGCTGCGGCGCTTGGCGGGGCGCCAGGCCACGCGGCGGAAGCGTTCCCGCTTTTGCTCTTCTTCGAAGTGCATGCGCGAGGGCTTGACGAGGTCGCTGCGCGAAACGATGCCCACGAGCTTCATCGAATCGCGATCGGCCACGACCGGTACGCGTTCGAGACCATGCACGGCCAGCCGAGCGGCCACGAGCCGGCAGGTTTCGCTCGGTAACGCGACCGCCGGCGATTTGCCGACGAAGGCCTCGCCGATCGTCACGTTGGCGCCACCGCCATGGGCATCGGCCAACGAGACGAGCGTTTCGCGATCGGCCACGCCGACGAGCCGATCGTCGCGCACGACCGGGTAAGCGCGGTGCGATTGGCTCGGGCCGAAGAACGTCGAAAGCGCTTCGGGCAGCGAGAGCGCGGCATCGATGGTCTGTACCGTGCGCGTCATCACTTCGTCCACATGATGGCGCTCGAGCGGATCGACACCGTATTCGCGATAAATGTGATAACCGCGCCGGGCGATCTTCTCGGTCATGATCGAGCGCCGCATGACGACCGTGGTGAAGCCGTGTGCCACGAGCGTTGCCGCTAATAGCGGGAGCAGCGCGTTGGCGTCGTGCGTGAGGCCGAAGGCGAAGACGATCGCCGTCAACGGCGCACCGAGCGTGGCGCCGAGCGTGGCCGCCATCGCGACGAGCGGCCATAACGCCGCTTCGTGACCGGGCAAGATCGGACCCATGACGATGCCCAGGCCCGCGCCGAGCATGAGCAGCGGGGCGAGCACACCGCCGGACGTGCCCGAGCCCAAGGCGATGACCCAAATGATCGCTTTGACCACGAGGATGGCGACCGCCACTTTCACGGCCAGTTGTTGATGCAACAGATCGCCGATGACGTCGTATCCCACGCCGAGCACGCGCGGCTCGATCAGGCCGCCGAGGCCGACGGCGAGACCGCCGATGGCCGGCCACCACATCCAGTGCACCGGCAGTTTGGCGAACAGATCTTCCGTGGCATACAGCGCCACCGACAATCCCGAGGCGAGCGCGCCGCTCGCGACGCCGAGGATCAGGCACGAGATCAGCGAGATCGTCCCGGGCGGCGCCGTCTCGAGCGGAAAGAGCGGGCCCACGCCGAACCACATGGCGCGCATGAAGCCGGCGACGGCGCACGCGAGTGCGACCGGCAAGAAGCTGCGCGGACGCCATTCGAACAGCAGCAGTTCGACGGCAAGCAGCACGGCTGCCACGGGGGTGCCGAACACTGCCGTCATGCCGGCGGCCGCGCCCGCGACGAGCAGCGTCTTACGTTCGGCCGCCGTCACCTTCACGCACTGCGCGAGCAGCGAACCGAGCGCGCCGCCCGTCATGATGATCGGGCCTTCCGCGCCGAACGGGCCGCCGCTGCCGATCACGATGCCCGACGAGAGTGGCTTGAGCACTGCAACTTTCGGCGACATGCGGCTCTTGCCGAACAGAATCGCTTCGATCGCTTCGGGAATGCCGTGGCCCCGGATCTTATCGGAGCCGTAACGGGCGATCAGGCCGACGATGAGCCCGCCGAGCGCGGGAATGAGCACCACCCACGCACCGAGTTTGTTATCGGCCGGCGAATGGTTCGCGAACGAGAACGTGCCGAAGAAGAACAGGTTCGTGAACATGTAGATCAGCTTCAGCAGCACGATGGCCGCGATCGTGCTGAATACGCCGATGATGGCCGCCAGGCCGCAGATTCCCGGTAATCGTGCGTTCGCGGAAAAGTCCCGCTTGTTTGGGTCGAGGTGTTCGGTGCTCATTCGCTTTACCTAAGTCAAAAATCGAGTTGCGGCACGCTGAACGCGCCTTGGAGCGACTTCAGCTCCGCGCGATGCAATGCCGCCAGCCTTGCCAATACCGTCTCGCCTGCGTTTTGCAGATGAACCTCCACCTGCCGCCTATCGGTCTCGCTCACCTTGCGCTTAACGAGATCGAGCGCTTCGCAGCGCGAGACGAGTGCTACCACGCCATGGTGCTGCGCTTGCAAACGCTCGGCCAACTCGCCGATCGTGGCCCATTCGCGTCCCGGATACCCTTTCACGTGCAACAGCAGCAGGTATTGCAGCGGGGTGATGCCTTCGCCTTGCGCGGCGCGCTCGGAAAAGCGTTCGAAGCGCCGCATCTGATAGCGGAACTCCGACAGTTGCTCGAAATCGGTCTTGGCGAGCGTGCTGGATGCAGAAGTTTTCATCGTGGTCGACGGGGCAAGTGCGAAACCGAAAATAATATCACATTGTGATATATATCGCCGCGCAATGGCTTGCATCAAGGATTTCGAGATTAGCGTTGCGCGGATGAGCGCAGCGTGCCTCGAATCGCGGTTACGTTCGGTGTCGCCGAACTACGCCGTGCGCAACTGGTGCGTCTGCGTTTGGCGATGCAACCCGCCGATCAAATCCGATTGCGTGATCATGCCGACCAATCGGCGCGCGCTGTCCACGACGGGAATGTGGTGGTGCCCGTAATGCGCGAATACCGGAATGAGTTTGGCGACAGGCAGATTCGGATCGACCGTGCGCACGTTCGGCGTCATCAAATCGTCGACGCGATACGGTTCGTTCGCCTCGCGTCGCAGCGACCAGCGCTTGCTGCCGCGCGGTCCGCGCAGGCCGAATGCTGTGCGTCCGACGAAATCCGTGCGCGTGACGATGCCCACTACGCGTCGCGCTTCGTCGACGACGGGCAATGCTTTGATGCGATGGCGTTCGAGCAGACGCCAAGCGGCGGCGGCTGTCGTATCGGTCGAGACGCTCACCGCATCGCGCGACATGATGCCTTCGCACGTGAGTTCGCTGAAGCTGCGAGCGTAGGCGAGCAATTGGGCTTCGTGCACGAGCGATTCGAGATCGTCGGCGGCGACGTCGATCAGCTCGCCGCGCTCGCGAACAATCGCTTCGAGATCGGCGCGCGTCACGCCTGCGATGCCGGGTGCGGTTTGCGCGGCGGGGCGGCTGACGTGCGGATAGCGATGGCCCGTCAGCGTGTGATAGAAGATGGTCGAGGCGAGCAGCACGACCGATTGCAAGGCTACCGGCTCGATGACGAAGCGCAGGCCCAGCGCGTGAATGGCGGGACCGCCGAGGACGGCGGTCAGTGCCACGGCGCCCGAGGGCGGGTGGATACAACGCAAGGCGAACATGACGCCGATGGCCGCAGCCAATGCCACTGCAGAAGCGGCGATGGGATTGCTAAGGAACATCGCGCTGAGCACCCCGAGCGTTGCCGCGACTAGATTGCCGCCGACGAACGACCAGGGCTGCGCGAGGGGGCTGGCGGGCACGGCGAACAGAAGCACGGCCGATGCGCCCATCGGCGCGATCAAATAGGGAATCTGCGCTGCGGGGCCGAGGAGCCAATGCACCGATGCGCCCATCGCCGCGATGCCCAATAGCGCGCCCAGACATGCGCGTAAGCGTTCACGCCAGGAGACGGCGATGGGATGCGGGGCAAAGCTGGCGAACCAGCGCAACACGGCTTGGCTAGGCACGGCGTAATTCTTCAGATTACATGACAAAATAGGGGGCGAACAGTCGCACCGTCGCCTCGAAAGCCGGCGATTGTATCTCAATATGATATATAAGTGCCAACCCTGATCGAACCGAATGAGCAAAGATTTCCCGGTTGTAACAACCTGTCCAGTTCGAAAGCGTCTGGCTTTGCGTCGTCGATATCGACGGTTGCCCGATGTCGGTCTGGCGCATTGGCTCGACATTCAGCGCGATCCCTTGACATGGCTTGCCCATATGCACCGGGCTTCTCCCGACCTAGCCCGCCTGCGGATCGGCACGAGGCGACTCTGGTGTATGTTTCATCCTGCGGCGATCCATGACCTGATGGTTTCCCAGCGGGCAGCCGTCCAGCGCTGGGAGCCCAGTTTGTGCATCATGCGCCAGTGGAATGGGTATAGCTTCATGATGAAGGAAGGAGAAGCGGCACGCCGTCAACGCCAGGTGATACGCCCCCACATCCAGGCGCCTGCAGTTCATGACATCCAGCGCATTGCCCGGCGCTGGTCGGCGCATGTCGTGCCGGGACAGGTGGTGGATCTTGATCTGGAAATGGCAGCCTATAGCGTCACTCTGGCGGGTCACGCCTTGTTCGACATCGATCTTGGCCCGCAGGCGGAAACGATTGCCAAGGCGGTGCGTATCTTGTCGCGTGTCGCATTGCTCGAAACCAGCACAGGGCTTCCTCTTGGCCATTGGTTTCCCAGCAAGCTTTGCCCGCGTAAGCGGTGGGCGCTCCGCGTGATGCGGGCGCAGATTGAGCAGGTGGCCAGCGAATCGCGTCGCCCTTTGGCCGTGCATCGCGATGACCTTGCCACATTGTTGATGGCTTCTCATCAGGCTACGGGTGCGACACTGGCCTGGGCACAGCTGCTGCTGGCCCGGCATCCCCGTGTGTTGGCCGCGCTACGCTGTGAGCTTCGCGCGGTGGACTGGGCTCGCGTGAATCAGTTGCAGGACTTGGAGCAGGCCCCCTTGCTGCGAGCCGTCATTCAAGAGACCTTGCGCCTGTATCCGCCGGCTTATGCACTGGTGCCACGTCAACTGTCGCGACCCGTGAGTGTGTCTGGGACATCGCTCGGGCGCGGTGACATCGTGATGATCTCCAGCTGGATTACGCACCGCGATGCGCGTTGGTTTCCCGAGCCCGATGCATTTCGGCCAGAGCGGTTTCTGGAAGCTCCGACCTGGCCGCGCGGGGCATATTTTCCATTTGGTGTCGGCGAGCGCGCCTGCCCCGGTACCGGCATGGCTATGATGGATCTGGCCGTTTCGCTCGCCTATTGGGTTGAGCACTGGGACATGACGGTCCTCGAAGAAGCGACGCCGCAAGGTTGGTTTTCTCTTCGGCCCAGGAATGCCCGTGTGCGCCTGGAGCGGCGAGGGTGAGGCCAATCGCGCCAATTTTGAAAACGCCGGCAGAACCCGGCTACAAGTGAGAAGGAGCATCGATGCGGCGGGTTGGTGTGTACGTCGACGCAAGCAATGTCGGTATGAATGGTGGACACGGAATGCGCTATGAAGTGCTTCGCGATCTCGCGTGCCGGAACGGGGGAGAGGCGCAGCGATTGAATGCTTACGTAGCGTTCGATCAGCGCCGAGCCGAAAAAGCAGCCGACTACGGCGCGAAGTCTCGAGGTTACCAAGCCGCGTTGCGCGACCAGGGTTTCCGGGTGACGGTCAAGAATGTGAAGCACTTCACCGATGAAGAAGGCAACCAGGTTTCCAAGTCGAACGTGGATCTCGATATGGCGGTCGACGCACTCACCGAATCCGAGAGACTCGATACAGTCCTGCTAGTGACCGGTGATGGAGATTTCGTTCAGGTTGTTCGCGCTCTTCAGAGCAAGGGCTGTCGCGTGGAAGTCCTCGGCTTTGAAAATGTCTCGCGAGAACTCCGTGATGCGGCTGACCTGTTCGTGAACGGCTACCTCATTCCTGGCTTGCTCCCCACTCAAGATGCAAACGACGCGCGGGCGAAATGGGGCGACGTGGGCAGCCGGGTTCGTGGCCTGTGCAACCGATTCGTTGCCGAGGAGGGATACGGCTTCATTGGGTATTGGCCTGCGATTCCCCAGAGTACCGTGCTGACAGCCAGCGAAACGAAGCCGGCCTATTTCCGCTCGTCTGCATTGGTCGATGCGATGTCGATCGGCAAGCTTCCTTCGCGCAATCTCGTTCTTGAGTTCGATCTCGTAGAGCCTGCCAAGGCGGGTGGGGCGCTCGAGGCAAGACGGATCGAAATCGTGTCTGGCGTCTAGAAGCGTTCTATGAAGGTGAACGATTGGAGCGCGATTGACGACGAGGTCGTCGACCGATCGGACGGCTCGCATGCCTCATGAATGGGTGTCCTTGCGATTCTCGATGCCCTGATCGTCCATCACCGCCACCGGCACCTCCGCCAGCGCGGCCGCTTCCCGATAAAGCTGCGTCTGATTGATCCGCGCGGCGATCGCTTCATCGTCCGCCGCCGGCACTTGGGAATCGCGCAGCAGCCCCCACCGCCGATATTGCGCGAGGAACCAGCACCCTTCGTCAATACGCGGATAGTTAACCGCACCGCCATCGAAAAACGCCACAGGCAGTGGCACGCGAGCAAACCGCTTGCCGCCTTCGCGCCCCGTAAGCCGAGGCGCGATGACTTCGCGCGGCACGTCCAGCGCATCTGGCTTCGCGAGCCACGACGAAATCTCGTCCCGATGCACGGGCGCATCGACCCATCGGCAAGCCTCCAGCATCGTACGCACCAACGCGCGCGCCGTAGCCGGATAGCGTTCGACGAATTCCCTGCGGCAGGCCAGCACCTTCTCGGGATGGTTCGGCCAAATCTCGCTCGTGGCGACGACGGTTTCCCCGGCACCGCGCGCTTCGGCTACTGCGTGCCACGGTTCCCCCGCGCAAAATCCGTCGAGGACGCCGCGCTCGAGCGCATCGACCATCCGCGGCGGCGGAATCACCACGCTTTCAATATCGTCGCGCGGATGCACGCCATGCGCGGCGAGCCAATCGTAGAGCCACAGCGCATGGGTGCCGGTGGGAAACGTCTGCGCAAATACCGGCGCGCGCCCAAGCGTGGCCAACGCGGCTTTCAGCTCGCCTTCCCGATCGAGCGCTCGGGCGAGCGACGTGGACAACGTGATCGCTTGACCGTTGCGATTGAGCACCATCAACACGGCCATCTCGTCGCGCGGCCCGCCGATGCCCAATTCGATGCCGTAGACGAGGCCATACAGTGCGTGCGCGCAATCGATTTCCCCCGCAAGCAGCTTGTCGCGCACGGCGGCCCAGGAAGGCTGGCGGCACAACTCGAGCGTGAGCCCATGGCGATGGCCGAATTCGAGCACTTTCGCCGCGACGAGCGGTGCCGCATCGGAGAGCGCGACGAAGCCGATCCGCAGATGCGTCTTTTCCGGGGCGGGGGCGTGGGTTTCAACGGTGGGCGGGGCGACATTCATGGATGGCTACCTCGATGAGTCGGCCGCCTCGATCACGCGGCGCGCGATATCGGCCAGTCGGACGCCCGCATCCATCGCTCGCTTGCGCAAGGTGGCGTAGGCATCGTGTTCGGAGAGTTTGCCTCGCTCCATCAGGAGGCGCTTGGCGCGGTCGATCGTCTTGCGCTCTTCGAGTTCGGTTTCGGCCTTGGCCAACCGTCGACGAAGCTTTTCCTCATGCGCAAAGCGCGCCAGCGCCACTTCGAGAATCGGCGCGAGCTTATCGAGCGTGAGCCCTTCGGCCATATAGGCGGTGACGCCCGCGTCGACGGCGGAGCGGATCAATTGCTGGTTCGCGTCGTGGCTGAACATGACGACCGGACGCGGCGCCGTTTCGTTCATGACCGCCAGATGCTCGAGCGTGTCGCGCGACGGCGATTCCGTATCGATGATCACGACGTCGGGCCGCTCTCGCTCGACGACCTTCGGCAACGCATGCGGCGCGGCGGCCTCGGGCAGCATGTCGTAGCCGAGGCGTGCGAGCGCCTCGCGCAATTCGCCGATGGGTTTGTCGGTGTCGGTCACGAGCAAAATACGCAACATGCTCAAGCGGGAGTCGTCGTAGTCAATAAGCGCTTGATTTCGGGGACGCACGAGCCGCAGACGGTGCCGCAGCCGAGCGTCGATTTCAATTCGTCCAATGCCGCCCCTTGGGCAATGCCTTGCTCGATCTGCGATTGCGTGACCTGCTTGCAATTGCAGACGACGCGATCGCGCGCGGCGCGCGGACGTTGCGGCGCGTCGCCGCCGAGCAGGACGATCGCGTGGCGCGGGCCGTCCCAGGGCGCGGCGGTTCGAATCTGATCGAGCAGTGCGTCGGCGGGACTCGTGTCGCCGGTCAGCAAGAAGCCGTCGACGCACTGCTCGTTCCATGCGATGCGCTGCGCGCGGCCACGGCGTGCGTCGCGGTACTCGAGCAGATCGTCGCCCCGTGCTAATCCTAACGCATCGTGCAGACGTTCGGTCCACGCCGCGTCGGCTTCGGCATCGGCCGCGCTGACCACGAGCAAGTCGTCCGCTTCGACGCGGATCGATGCATAGCGCCGCTGGGCGAGCAGCGGCTGCACCGCGGCGCGCAACGCCAGCACGTCGCCTCGTTTGGCGGCAACGAGCCGCCACTGCAACTTCGCATGTTCGACGCGCACCGCCGCATGTTTTAGTTCGGGCTGCTTGGAGTCCGGATCGACGGCGCCGATCGTGGCTTCGTTGATCCCGCCGCTATCCAGAAACTGACCGCTCCAATGCATGGCCGCGAACACCGTGCCGGGCGGCAAGTCGTCCGTCGTCGCCAAGGGCAAGACGAGCCGGCCGCGACGGCTGACAACCGTGACAAGTTCGCCGTCCTTGAGCCCGCGCCGCGCTGCATCCTCGCGGCGCATCGACAACGTCGCTTCCGGCGCATGGTTGAAGAGTAGGCCGACCCGGCCCGTGCGGCTCATGCCGTGCCATTGGTCGCGCAGGCGGCCGGTCAACAGGCGGAACGGGTAGCGTGCATCGACCGGTTCGGCCACGGGCACATAGCGCGTGGCATGAAAGCGCGCACGGCCGTCGTCCGTGGCGAAGCGCCCGTCGGTGTAACGGCGAGCGGCACCGGCGGCGGCCCCCGCCGGAAATGGCCATTGTTGCGGGCCATCGCTTTCCAGTCGCTCATAGGACAGGCCGCCGATGTCGAGATCGCGGCCGATCGTGAGCGAGCGATGCTCGTCGAACACGTCTTGCGGCGCGGTGAACGGAAACAAGCCGGTGCCTCGTTCGCCGCCGGCCGAAGCGGCCAACCGCGCTTCTAGCCGGCGCGCCACTTCGTTCACGATCCACCAATCGGCGCGTGCCTCGCCGGGCGGCTCGACGGCCGCGCGCACGCGCGAGACGCGCCGCTCCGAGTTCGTCACGGTGCCCGATTTCTCGCCCCAACTCGATGCGGGAAGCAGGACGTCGGCGTACGGCACCGTATCGGTCTGCTCGAATGCCTCTTGGACGACGACAAATTCGGCGGTGCGCAGGGCCTTGCGCACGCGCTCGATGTCGGGCATCGAATGCACAGGGTTCGTGCAGGCAATCCAAATCGCTTTGATCTTTCCCTCGGCAACGGCGTCGAACATCTCGACGGCCGGCAGCCCAGGGCGCGCGGATAGCTCGCTTACGCCCCACAACGCCTCGATCTGCGCGCGATGCTGCGCGTTGCCGATGTCGCGATGCGCGGCGAGCATCGTTGCCATGCCGCCCACCTCGCGCCCGCCCATGGCATTCGGTTGGCCCGTCAACGAAAACGGCCCCGCACCGGGTTTGCCGATCTGACCGGTCGCGAGATGCAGATTGATGAGCGCAAGGTTTTTGTCCGTGCCGCGACTGGACTGATTGAGCCCCATGCAATAGAGCGAGAGGGCGGCGGGGCTCTTGGCGAACCATTCGGCGGCTTGCAGCAAGTCTTGCTCGGCGATGCCGCAGATTTCGGCGGCCATGCTCGGGGTATAGCCGCGCACAAGTGCTTTCAGTTCGTCGAATCCGCTCGTATGCGCCGCGACATACGCACGGTCGATCGCTCCTTCCCAGATCATGTGGTGCAGCATGCCGTTAAAGAGCGCGACATCGGTGCCCGGCGCGACGGCCAGATGCAGGTCTGCCAGCGCGGCCAAATCGGTGCGGCGCGGATCGACGACGATCCATTTGACGGCTGGATTCTTTGCCTTCGCTTCTTCTAGACGACGAAACAACACCGGATGCGCATACGGCATATTGCTGCCCGCGAACAGCACCGTATGAGCGAGCTCGAGATCTTCGTAGCAGGTGGGCGGCCCGTCGGCACCGAGCGATTTTTTGTAGCCGGTCACGGCGCTCGACATGCAAAGACGCGAATTCGTGTCGATGTTGTTGGTGCGCACGAGCCCTTTGGCGAGCTTGTTGAAGACGTAGTAGTCCTCGGTCAGCAGTTGCCCGGAAATATAGAAGGCGACGGCATCGGGGCCGTGGGGGTTGTGTGAAAACGCGCCCCGACCACCCCACCGCACAACGCCCCCCACCCACAACGCGCGCGGGTGGGGGGGGGGGCGGGCCCACCCACCGGGGGGGGGGG
>NZ_JBQCIV010000113.1:0-11879 GCF_051953405.1 Trinickia sp.
ATTTTGACGACTTCCTGAGCAAGCGCCGGATTAGCGTTGCCAGTAAAAACCATCAGGCCGTCATGGCTGCTCATCATGCACCTGCTGCTGGAGGCGGGAACTGCGGGAATGTTTGGCAGGGGAGGAAGGACTCGAACCCTCGCATGCCGGAATCAAAATCCGGTGCCTTGACCAACTTGGCGACTCCCCTACACTGACTCTGAGCTTCGTCGGACCTGCGGGACAGCCCCGACGATGCGAAACCTATGATGCGAAAGCGAAGAGTGGATGGGTATCCAAACTCGATGCCACGGCGCTGACCCAATCTGCAGGCAGCTTGGCTTGCGCCGCTTCCGCTTCGGCGATGCTCCGGAACGCGGCAAACACACTCGAGCCCGATCCGGTCATCCGTGCCGGTGCTATGGGTTCAAACCACTCAAGCACCTGCGCGACTTCCGCGTATTTTCCCACGACAACAGGCTGCATGTCATTCCGGCCGTAGCTTTCTGGCCATCTTGCGCTGCAGCTTTGCTGTGCAAGAAAGTCCGTAATTGTGACGGCTTCCGAATCTCTTGTCAACGACTTATCGGAAAAAATCGCTGCGGTCGGAACATGCACCCTCGGCGTGACCACCAGAAAGTTGCGCGGCGGCAATTGTACAGCCTCGAGCGCTTCTCCAACACCCTGTGCGAACGCATTTTTCCCGAAGACGAAGAACGGCACGTCGGCACCGAGCTGCAACGCCAAGGTTTGCAGCACGTCGCGGGCCAGATTCAGCTTCCAGAGCCGGTTCAGCGCAAGCAGCGTCGTGGCTGCATCGGAGCTGCCGCCGCCGAGTCCGGCGCCCATCGGCAGATGCTTGTCGATCTCGATGTCCACGCCGAGCGTCGTGCCCGTGTGCGCTTTGAGCAGCATGGCGGCGCGCACGACGAGATCGCTGGCCTCGGGCACCCCGGGTACGTCGGTCTTGCGGCGCACCTGGCCGTCCGCGCGCAGCGTGAAATGCAGCACGTCGCCCCAATCGATCAGCTGAAACACCGTCTGCAGCGCGTGGTAACCGTCGGGACGGCGGCCCGTGATGTGCAGGAACAAGTTGAGCTTGGCGGGCGCCGCGCAATCGCGCAGCGAATCGGATGTTTCGATCATGTGAAAGCGCTGTAAGGCAAGAACAATACTTGGGCGAGGCGGGAACGACGCAGCGAGCGGCCCGCGCTCAGCGATCGAGGACGAGCTTGATGTCGAGCGGCGGGTCTTGCCGCGTCAAATCGACGCGTTTGACGCCCGTCGCCGGCGCATCGGCATAAGCGATGTAGTTGATCGTCCAACCTTCCTGATCGATTTCTTTCAGGCGCGAGTTCTGCTGCGGGTCGACGATCGTCTTCGCGTGCGACGTGGGCGCGGGCGAGGAAGCGAGCCAATATCGCAGCCCTTCGATCGGCAACGAGAACCCGAGCGTGCGCTGCATGAGTTCGCTGACGTTATCGGCCGTGACCGGTTGCCGGTTCGGCATTTCGAGCGAGGCCGTGGCCGGCGACGACGTCACGATCGCGAGCGTTTGCCCGAACGGGTTGAGCAGTTGCAGCGTGACCGTATCGCCTTGTTGCTGCCAATCGAAATTGCCGTAGGCGTTGCGCGGCTGCCCGTTTTGGTCGACATAGCGCACAGCGAACCGCCCGCGATAGGCGTGCATCGTCTGCGTCGACAGCTCGGGCGTGGCGTTCGAGGTCGATGGGCCGTGTGTGGGCGTGACCGCGCAGCCGGCGAGCGCGACCGCGAACGCCGCGGCGACGCTAAGCGCGGCGCGGCGCGCGGGGCGAAGAGCAAGAGGGAGAGGAGACGAAACGGGCATCAGAGATCGTTGGCGTTCACTTGAAAGCGTTCGAGCGTTTTGACGAGCGTTTGGTTGTCGGGCTCGAGCCGGTGTGCTCGGCGCCAAGCTTCGAGTGCTTGCTTCTGGTCGCCGCTCTTCCAAAGGACTTCGCCGAGATGGGCGCCGATCTCGGCATTCGGTTGGATGTCGTAGGCGCGCTTGAGCAGCTTCGCGGCATCCGCCGTGTCGCCCTGGCGGTACTTGACCCATCCGAGGCTGTCCATGATGAACGCATCGTTCGGGGCGAGCGCCGATGCCTTCTCGATCAACTTATTGGCTTCGTCGAGCCGCTGATTGCGATCGGCCAGCGAGTATCCGAGCGCGTTGTACGCCTGTGGATTGTCGGGCTGCTCTTGCATCACTTTGCGCAGCACGCTCTCCATGAGTTCGTAATGGTGGTTCTTTTCCGCCGCCATTGCGTAGTCGTACTGGATTTCCGGGTCGTTGGGGAAGGCCTCGTTGGCCTCTTGCAAGCGCGCCTGAGCTTCGGGATAGCGCTTCGCGTCGAACAAAATGGCCGCGTCCGTGCGTGCGATCTGCGCCGATTCGCGCGGATCGTCCGTTTGAATATCGGCGAGCATCTTGCGGGCGTCGTCCACCTTGCCCTTGCCGGCCAGCAACTGCGCGCGCGTGACGCGCGCGGTGACGTACTGTTGGCTCGATTGCGGCACTCTGTCGAGCCATTTCGCGGCGTCGTCCTCGTGCTTTTGCTCGAGCGCAAGCTGCGCCAGATACAGGTACGCTTGGCCCGGGTCGGCGCCGGGCGTTTTTTCGGCCAGATCGGCGTACTGCGTCAAGTACTGCTGAGCCGCGTCGTATTGCTTTTGCTGAACCTTGATCAGCCCGAGCGCAAGCAGCGGCATCGGGTCTTGCTGGTCCATCGCGCGCAAGGCTTCGAACTGCTTTTGCGCATCGCCGAGCCGGTCGCCCGACAAATACAACTGCGCCAGCGCGAGCCGCGCGTCGCGCTCCTTGGGATGCTGCTTGACGTAGGCCTCGAACGACGCGGTGGCTTCCTTGCGTTCGTCTGGGCCCATTTGGCCGAGCGCGAGCGCGGCCGGGAGGAAATCGGGCTTGAGCTTCAACGCTTGCTCGAACGAGGCGCGCGCACCCGGGCGATCGTCGGCGAGCAACTGCTGCCGGCCGATCGCGAGTTGCGCCTCGGCCGTTCCCATATCGTTCTTCAGCAGATCTTGCAGCACTTGCAGGCCGCCTACCCGGTTCGGGCCGCGCGAGATCAGCGTCTGCAACGCGAGCAGGGCGCTGCCGCGGCTGTCGGCCGGGACTTTCGCGAGTTCGCCGGCCAGCAGCGGTTCGGCTTGATCGGGCTTGCCCGACAAGACGAGCAGCGAGGCGTCTAGCTGAACGGCGCGCTCCGAACTGGGTGCGTACTCGTGCCACAGCTGTGCGGCCGCTAGCGCATCGGACGGGCTCTGCGCGCCGAGCGCGATCTGAGCGGCCCGCTCGGCCATGCGCGGATCGTGCGTATCGCGCGCGAGCGCGAGGTACGTTTGGTAGGCGGGCGCCGGCTGGTCGCGCTGCAACGCGATTTCCGCCGCCAGCACCTGGAATACGATTTGGCTCGTCAGCGGAACGTCGGGCAGATCTTTCTTCTCTTGCGGCGAGATCGGTCCGAACAAATCCGACGCACCGGCCCCGCTGTCGTCCGACGGCGACGGGTCCTGGGCGTGCGCAGGCAGCGCGGCCAATGTCCAAGCGCACAGAACCGCGCCGACGATACGGCCCGCCGGCGCGCTGCGCCAGCCGGAGCGAGCGCCGACCGGGCGCGTGAAAAGCTGCTTGAGGGACAAAATCATGGAGATCCGTTCGAGGTTTCGGTCGATTGTAACGCGCTCGCTACAATACACGCAGAATTGGACCATGCAAGTTACACACCCATTCCCGCCCCTTTCGGGCCTTTTGCCGCTTTTGCCCCTTTGACATGCCCGAGTTGCCAGAAGTTGAAGTGACGCGGCGCGGTATCGAGCCGTACGTGACCGGCCGCCGCGTCGAGCGCGTGGAAGTGCGCACGCTCGCCCTGCGTTGGCCGGTGCCGGCCGATCTCGCGCGCACGCTCGCACGGCAAGCCGTGCGAAAGGTGACCCGCCGCGGCAAATACCTGCTGTTCGAAATCGACGCAGGCTGGTTCATCGTCCATCTGGGCATGACCGGCACGCTGCGCGTGCTGCCCCGCGAGCAAGCGAGCGAGGCAGCCAAGCACGATCACATCGATTGGATCTTCGACGAATTCGTGATGCGCTACCGCGATCCGCGCCGGTTCGGCGCGGTCCTGTGGCATCCTCGCGCCGACGGCGATATCGATACGCACCCGCTGCTCGCGAGCCTCGGTGTGGAACCGTTCGGCGACGAATTCGGCGAGGCCTTCGGCGGCGAGCTGATCTTTCGCCGCACGCGCGGGCGGACGGCATCGATCAAGCAGGTGCTGCTCGCCGGGGAGATCGTCGTCGGCGTCGGCAACATCTATGCCTCGGAAAGCCTCTTTCGGGCCGGCATTCGGCCAACCACGCCGGCGGGCCGCATTTCGCTCGCGCGATGCGAGCGGCTGGCGCAGGCCGTGCGCGCGACGCTGGCTGCCGCCATCGAACGCGGCGGCAGCACGCTCAGAGATTTCGTGGGCAGCGACGGCGCGAGCGGCTACTTTCAGCTCGATTGCTTCGTCTACGATCGCGCCGGGGCGCCGTGCCGCATCTGCGGTGCGCCGATTCGGCAAATCGTCCAAGGGCAACGCTCCACTTACTACTGCGCGCACTGTCAGCGCTGATTCCACTGCCTTCATGTCCGCCTCTCCGAACCTTACGGAACACCCCGCCGTCCCGCTGCAAGCGGCTTTCGCCGCACGGCTGATCGAGTGGCAGCGGCGCCATGGCCGCCACGATCTGCCGTGGCAGAACACGCGCGATCCCTACCGCATCTGGCTGTCCGAAATCATGCTCCAGCAAACGCAGGTTTCGACCGTCATTCCCTATTACGGAAAATTTCTCGCGCGCTTTCCCGATGTCGCAGCCCTGGCCGCGGCGCCGATCGACGAGGTGATGGCGCTCTGGGCCGGGCTCGGCTACTACTCGCGCGCGCGCAACCTGCACCGGTGTGCGCAGGCTGTCGTCGAACGCCACGGCGGCCAGTTTCCTAGCGCCCCCGAGCAATTGGCCGAATTGCCCGGCATCGGCCGTTCGACCGCCGCGGCTATCGCCTCGTTCGCGTTCGGCGCCCGGGCCACGATCTTGGACGGTAATGTCAAGCGGGTCCTCGCGCGCGTGTTCGGCATCGAGGGTTTTCCGGGGGAAAAGCGCGTCGAAAGCGCGATGTGGGTGCTTGCCGAGGGTTTGATGCCGGACGCACAAGCATCGAACGACGACGTCAGCGCCTACACGCAAGGGCTCATGGATCTGGGGGCGACCCTATGCGTGCGCGGTAAGCCCGAATGCGCGCGCTGTCCGTTCGAATCCGATTGCGTCGCGCGTGCGCTCGGGCGCCAACGCGAGTTGCCGGGGGCACGGCCGAAGAAGACGGTGCCGACGCGTCGCACATGGATGCTCGTGTTGCGCGACGGCGCGAGCGTCTTGCTCGAGCGGCGGCCGCCGTCGGGCATTTGGGGCGGATTGTGGAGTTTGCCCGAGGCGGCGGACGAGACCGCGCTCGCCGAGCGCGCGCAGGCCTTTGGGGCGACGCCCGGTTTCGCGCGTCTGGCGCCGCTTACGCATACGTTTACGCATTTCAAGCTCGACATCGAACCGCGTTGCGCCGATATCGGCGAGCTAGCGCGGGTGGGCGGCGTGCAAGCGGCCGATGCGGACACCGCGTGGGTGCCGCTTGCGCGAATCGACGATTACGGCGTGCCGGCGCCCGTGCGCAAGCTGCTCGACGCGCTGGTCGGCTCGCTCGTGTGAGGTGTCCCGCGTAAGCGCGCCGACACGCGCAGCGGCTCTGCGCTAAAGCAGCCGGTGCTGCTGCATATAGTGATGGACCGCATCGATGCGCTCGCCCGCATCGGTGAGTTCCATGAGCTTTTGGCGCGCGCGCAGCGGGATTTGCAAGATTTCTGCGAGACGATTGGAGACCCAGCTCGGATCGTCGAAGCGGAACGGCTCGGCGAACGGCACGCTCTCGGTGTCGCGCTCTCGTATCGTCTCGATGATGCGCTCGAGCACTTCGGCGCAAGCCCCGAATTTCGCGAGGACGTCGACGCCCTCGAGGGGGATGTCGTCGGGCAGCGGTTCGGCCATGCCGACGAGCAATCCGCTCGCTTCCTTGCGGTGCGTGAGCAAACGAAATCGGCGCGTGCCGCGGGCCCGCACGAGCAGCATGCCGAAATCGTCGACGTCGCATTGCTCGATTTGCGCGAGCGTGCCGACCATCTCGGGCACGCACGGCACGTCGTCTTCCTGAGCGACTTCCGCGCCGCTTTTCAGCAGGCAGACGCCGAACGGCGAGCCGTCGCGCAGACAGCTGCGCGCCATATCCAGATAGCGCGCTTCGAAGATTTTCAGCGGTAACAGCCCATCGGGGAATAGGACCGTGTGGAGCGGGAAGAGCGGCAGGTCAGCGTAGACGGCGGGTGTAGAGGACATGGCGCACGCTTCGAATTGCCGCGTAAGCCGCGGCGGGTTAGGCCACCAATCGTGACGATTCGTCGATGGAAACCGGCGCATCGCGATGCCGAACGAGCACGGTCGCTTCGCGCGCCAGGCGCGCGGCGAGCGTTTCGGCGATGAACACGGAGCGGTGCTGCCCGCCCGTGCAGCCGATTGCGACGGTCAGATAGCTGCGGTTGTCTTCGCGAAAACGCGGCAGCCACTTCCTGACGAACGTGTCGATGTCGTCGATCATTTCATGCACGATCGGCAACGCGTCGAGGTACTCGATCACTGGCTGATCGCGCCCAGTCAGCGGGCGCAGACGATGATCGTAATACGGGTTCGGCAGGGCGCGCACGTCGAAAACGAAATCGGCGTCGAGCGGCAGGCCGCGCTTGAACCCGAACGATTCGAACATCAACATCAATCCCTCGCGCTGCTCCTCGATGAAGCGCGTGACCCACGCGCGCAACACGTTCGCGCGCAGATTGCTCGTATCGATCTGATGACCGAACTCCGCTAGCGGGGCGACGAGTTCGCGCTCGCGCTCGATCGCTTCTTCGAGGGAGGCCAGCAAGCCGACGTCGGCATCGTGCGTGGGCGATCCCGACAGCGGATGGCGCCGGCGCGTTTCGGAAAACCGCTGAATCAACGATTGCGTGCTGGCATTCAGAAACAGCACACGTACGTCGTGTTCGCTCGCCAAATCGCGGATGATGCCGGGCATGTCGTCGAGCGAGGCGCTCGAGCGCGCGTCGATCGCCACCGCCAGCCGTTCGTGCCCTTCGTCGTCGCTGGCCAAATACTGGGCGAGCGCGGGCAGGAAGCGGGGCGGCAGGTTATCGACGCAGTAATAGCCTGCGTCGGCGAGCGCGTTCAACGCGACCGATTTGCCGGAGCCGGAAATGCCGGTGATCAGAACGATGCGCATGGGGGAGAACCAGTTCGTTTCATCATAGCACTTGCATTCGGGCTCGGACGTATCGCCGAATGCCGGTTTGCGGGCCGCGCGGCGCGCTTCGCTCACATGAGCTTGCCGGGCAGCTGGCTATCGGGATCTTGCATTGCAATCCGTTGCCGATCCATGAAATCGCGCAATGTATCGATGCCGCGCAGTTGCAGGATCGTATTGCGCACGGCGGCTTCGACGAGCACGGCGAGGTTGCGGCCGGCCGCCACTTGGATGGTGACTTTACTGATCGGCAGCCCGAGCACGTCGACGGTCTGGCTCTCCAGCGGCAGGCGCTGGAATTCGCCGTCGGGCCGACGGACGAGCTGCACGATGAGCTTGAGCTTCATTTTGCGGCGCACGGCCGTTTCGCCGAAGATCGTCTTGATGTCGAGCAGACCCAACCCGCGCACTTCGAGTAGATTTTGCAGCAGCGGGGGGCAGCGCCCTTCCACGAAATCCGGCCCGAGCCGCACGAAATCGACGGCATCGTCGGCCACGAGCCCGTGCCCGCGGCTGATCAATTCGAGACCGAGTTCGCTCTTGCCGAGCCCGGAATCGCCGGTCAGCAGCACGCCCATGCCGAGAATGTCGAGAAATACGCCGTGCAGCGTGGCGCGCGGCGCCAAGATCCGCGACATGTAAAGGCGCAGGCTGTCGATCACGGCCGCCGGCGACATCGTGGTCGTGAAAAGCGGCGTAGACGAGCGCGTACACCGCAAGACGAGTTCGGGCGGCGCGGCCACGCCGCCCGCGACGACGAGAAACGGCGGCTCCAACGCGATCAGCTCCGCCATGTGGCGGGAGCGGTCTTCGTCCGATTGCCGCTGGTAGTAATTGACCTCGGCCTCGCCCAGCACCTGAATCCGGTTCGGGTGGATCAAGTTCAAGTGGCCGACGAGGTCGGCGCTCGACGTCGCGTTCGCGACGGTTTCCGCGGAAAAGCCGCGCTCCCAGCCTTCGTGCCCCGTCAGCCAGCTCAGTTTGAGCATGGAGGCGTTGTCGTCGAAAATGCTTTGGGCGTTGATGCTGGACGTATCCATGAATCCGAGGCTCCTGGTTGACCGCGGCGCGCGCGGCGACGACGTGCGTCGACCTGCCCGCCAAGGCCGATGAACGGCGCGCGAGCCGCGCCGTGCCGCCGTGCCGAACCAGGAAAAGAACTAGTAGGGCGCGACGAGCAAGCTCAAGGGTGCCATTGGGTGAGCAGGCGATGCAACTCTTCGCGATTCGGTTCGGTGTGCAGGCGTTCGCGCGCTTCGCGGTCGGACAGCAACTGCGCGATTTCCGAGAGAATTTCCAAATGCTGCTGCGTGGCCTGTTCGGGCACGAGCAGGAAGATCAATAATGAGACGGGCTGTCCGTCCGGCGCTTCGAACGGGATCGGTTGATCGAGCCGCACGAACGCGGCCAGCGGCTGCTTGAGGCCCTTGATGCGCCCGTGGGGGATCGCGACGCCTTCCCCGAGGGCCGTGGAGCCGAGCCGTTCGCGAGCGAAGAGGTTATCGGTGACTGCACTGCGGCCGATTCCGTTTTGGTTTTCGAAAATCAAACCCGCTTGCTCGAATACACGCTTCTTGCTGGTAACCGAAAGGCCGAGGACGACGTTTTCGAGCGGAAGAAATTTGGCTAAACGATTCATGTTGGCAGGCTAACGCGTCGCCTGGGCGCTCCTCGCGGCAACGGGCTGGTTGTCGATTTTCGGCCGCATGGGTCGGCCGGGCGGACCGACGACCTCGGGCACTGCTACGGCCGGCTGCCCCTTCAATAACCGGCACATTATAGATCAGGGCCGAAGCATATGGTGCGCCGCGCCAAGCAAGCGCCTTTTGCGTTTCTCTCTAAAAGAGAAGGCCGCCCGGTCGGGCGGCCTTTCTCGCGGGGTGCGGGGCGGCCGTGCGAGGGCCGCCGCGTCGCTTATTGTGCTTGTTCGCCTAGCGGCGGCACGTCTTGATGTTTGATCGCCTCATGCTGATGTTCTTGGATGCGCCCTTTGTGGCGCACGACCTGCCGGTCCAACCGATCCACCATGAGATCGATGGCGGCGTACAGATCGCCGTTCGCACTTTCGATGAAGATGTCCTTGCCTTTTAAGTGAAGGCTGATTTCAACCTTCTGCCGCTTGTCCTTTTCCTTGTGGTTGTCGACCGAGAGGACCACATTGCCATCGATGACCTGATCGAAATGTCTTAGCACCTTGTCGAGCTTGGTGATCACGTATTCTCGCAACGCTGGCGTAACTTCGAGATGGTGTCCACTGATCTTCAGATTCATAGTGCTCTCCAAACGAATGGCTGCCTGGCACCATAGGTGCGGCTTTGCCGGTCGGGAGCGGCCCGCTCGAGTCATCACCCCGCGTGACTGACGAGCGGCGGGTCGTATCGGCCGGCCGGTTTCGCCGATGGCGTCAGGGCCGGTAAATGCCCCCTGCAAAACGCGGGGAGCCTAAAGAGACTTACGCAAGTTCACTGCGGGGATCTTGAGTGCTTCGCGGTACTTGGCAACTGTGCGGCGCGCGACCACGAATCCTTGTTCCGCCAGCAGTTCGGCTATGCGGCTGTCCGAAAGAGGCGTTTTCGAGTCTTCTGCTCCTATCAGTTGCTTGATGAGGGCGCGAATGGCCGTGGATGATGCGGCGCCCCCCGTATCGGTCGACACGTGCGAGCCGAAAAAGTACTTGAACTCCAACGTCCCGAATGGGGTGAGCATGTACTTGCCGGTCGTGACGCGCGAAACCGTCGATTCGTGCAGGCCCAGCGTATCAGCTATTTCCCGCAAAACCAAGGGGCGCATCGCGATTTCGCCGTGGGCGAAAAAGTTCTTCTGCCGCTCGACGATGGCCTGCGCCACGCGCAGGATCGTTTCGAAGCGCTGCTGGATATTTTTGATGAGCCAGCGGGCCTCTTGCAGCTGTTGGCGCAACGAGCCGCTGCCCGGGTCGCCCCGGTTGTTGCGCAAGATATTTGCGTACAAGCGGTTGATGCGCAAACGCGGGACCACCTCGGGATTGAGTTCCGCCTGCCAGCCGCCCGACGTCTTTTTGACGATGATGTCGGGCACTACGTAGTCGGCTTCCGCCTTGCCGTACGCCGCGCCGGGGAAAGGCTCGAGCGAGCGGATCATGGCATGCGCCCCGCGCAGATCGTCGTCGCTGGCCTTCAACTGCTTGCGCAAGCGCGTGAAATCGCGGGCGGCAAGCAATTCGAGATGATTCAAGGCGATTTCGAGCGAGAGCTTGCGCGTGGGCGAATCGGGCATCCGCAGCAGTTGCAGCCTCAGACATTCCGATGCCGAGCGGGCACCGACACCGGACGGGTCGAAGCTTTGCAGCAGCGCGAGCGCCGCGCCGAGTTCGTCGACGTCGACTTCGAGTTCTTCGGGCAGGTCGGCCAGCACTTCGTCGAGCGAGGCCGTCAGATAGCCGTCGTCGTCCAGCGATTCGATCAGGAACGTGACGAGCGCACGGTCGCGCGGGCTCGCCTGCGTGACGCACAGTTGCGCCATCAGATGATCGCGCAGCGACGTGCTCGCCTCGTGAATTTGCAGCGGGGGGAGGTCGTCGTCGTCGGAGGCGCCGGACGAGCGGCCGTAGTCGTCGAGATTCCACTGCGACGAATCGGCGCCGTCGGCGTTGCCTGACGCGCCGAATTCGTCGGAGCTTGCACCGTCGCTGCCTTCGCTGCGCTCGGCGTTCTCCGACGGGGCGTTGCCGCTCATCGGCTCGGGTGCGGAGGAAGTGGGCGCCTGCGCGATCACGGTCCCGTCGCTCGCGACGCGCAGCGGGCTCGCGATCCATTCGTCTTCGGATTCGAGCAGCGGGTTCTGCGCGACGGCCATCGCGACTTCCTGTTGCAGTTCGAGCGTCGACAGCTGCAGCAATCGGATCGACTGCTGCAGTTGCGGGGTCAACGCAAGATGCTGCGATAGGCGGAGTTGGAGGCTGGCTTTCATGGCAATGTGTCTTTCATTGTAGAGACTTTGCCACGCGCCGGGAACCTCGCGACGGCGAGCGGCGCGCGGCCGAGCGGCGGCGCGCCGCGGCCGCTTACGCCGATTGCGTAAAAATTGCAGTGTCCGGGGATCCGGACCTTACATGCGGAAGTGCTCGCCCAGATAGACGCGGCGCACGCTCTCGTTCTCGACGATTTCGCGCGGCGCGCCCGACGCGAGGACGGAGCCGTCGCTGATGATGTACGCGTGATCGCAGATCCCGAGCGTTTCGCGCACGTTGTGATCGGTGATCAGCACGCCGATATTGCGCTGCTTGAGGAATTTAACGATCTTTTGGATCTCGAGCACGGCGATCGGATCGACACCCGCGAACGGTTCGTCGAGCAGAATGAAGCTCGGATTCGTGGCGGGCGCGCGCCCGGTTTGCACGCGGCCCCGCGCGCCCCCCCACCCCGAGAGTGCCGGGGTTTACCGCACATGCGCCCCATTCAGCTCGTCGAGCACCGCAATCGTGCGCGCTTCGCTGGCCGGGTTA
>NZ_JBQCIV010000114.1:0-57277 GCF_051953405.1 Trinickia sp.
TTTCTCCGTCGCCGTGCCTCTATTTTTCGGCGGGCGGGCCGCGGCCCGAGGCAGCGGCCGACATCTATGCGCGCCGCTTCGGCGCGGCGCCCGTGGAGATCTACGGCAGTACCGAAACGGGCGGGATCGCATGGCGTAGACGCGATCGATCCGATGCGTGGCAAGCCGTACCGGGCGCCGAACTCCGATGCGATGCTAACGGCGCGCTGCTCGTGCGTTCGCCGCATCTCGGTCACGACGACTGGCACCGGACCGACGATGCGGTCGCGTTCGACGAAGACGGTCGATTCCGGCTCAAGGGGCGGCTGGATCGCGTCGTGAAGCTCGACGGCAAGCGCGTATCGCTGCCCGAGATCGAAACGCATATCGCCCAGCACCCGTACGTGGCGCAAGCCGCTGCCGTCGTGCTGCCCGGCACGGTGCGCGAGCGGCTCGGCGTGCTGATCGCGTTGTCCCGCGAAGGGAGCGCGGCCTTGCTCGCCGAGGGGCGGGTTGCATTGTCGAAGGTCCTGCGCACGCATTTGGCCGAGTACGTCGAGGCCGTCGTGCTGCCGCGTCGCTGGCGATTCTGTGCCGCGCTGCCGGTCGATGCGCGCGGCAAATTGCCGGCCGCGGCGGTGGCCGCCGCGTTCGGCGTCCGGCCGGAAGGGATGGAAGTGCTCGCGCAATTCACGCACGACGCGGTACAGCACTACGAACTGCGCGTGCCGGCGGATCTCGTGCACTTCGCCGGGCATTTTCCGGGCTTGCCGATCTTGCCTGGCGTCGTCCAAATCGACTGGGCGGTGCAACTGGGCGCCGAACACTGGCCCGAGGTTCGCTCGATGCTCGCCGTCGAACGGCTGAAGTTCATGGCCCCCGTACCGCCTGGTGCGATCTTGCATCTGACGCTGGCTCACGACGCCGCGCGCCACAAGATGCGATTCGCGTTCCGTTTGGGCGAGCGCGACAGCGCGTCGGGCGTCGTCGCCTATCGGGGGGCGGCGTGACAGTCAGCGCGGTGATCGTCATTCCGATCTACAACCATAAAGACGAGATTGGCGCCACGCTAGAGCGATTGATGCCGCACGGCTTGCCGATCTTCGTCGTCGACGACGGCAGCAACGAGGCGACGCAGGCCGTGCTTGCCGCGCTGGCCGAGCGCTGGTCGCCGGCGGTATCGCTGCTGCGGCTAGACGTGAACGGCGGCAAGGGCGCCGCGGTGATGGCCGGGTTGAGGGCGGCCCGCGCTGCCGGCTTCACGCATGCCTTGCAGATCGATGCGGACGGCCAGCACGATGCGGCGGACGTGCCGCGCTTTCTCGACGCCGCGCGGGCGGCACCCGACGCCGTCGTGCTAGGGCGGCCCGTGTACGACGAGAGCGTGCCCAAGGCGCGGCTGTATGGCCGCTATCTGACGCACGTCTGGGTATGGATCGAGACGCTATCGTTCTCGATCCCCGATTCGATGTGCGGATTTCGCCTTTATCCGCTGGACGCGGCATGCGCCCTGATCGACGCCGTCGCTTTGCCCACGCGGATGGACTTCGATATCGAGATTCTCGTTCGGCTGTCGTGGCGGGCGCGGCGCTTCGTGACGATTCCCACGCGTGTGACGTATGCGCCGGGCGGGCTTTCCCATTTCGACGTGGTGCGCGACAACGTGCGCATCAGCAAAAGCCACGCGCGCCTCGTTGCCGGCATGCTGGTTCGCTCGCCGCTCTTGCTCGCGCGCAAGATACTGCCGCGTAAAGTTCCGCCGCATCGGTGCGAACCGCAGGCGCGGCTCGAACATCGAGGACGCTGGTGGCGCATCGCCGAGCGCGGCAGCCGTACCGGAATGCGCTTGCTCGCACTCAGTCTGCGCGTGTTCGGCATGCGCGCGACGCGTCTTTGGCTGCACCCGATCGTCGCTTACTTTCTGTTGACGGGGCGCTCGGCGCGGCAGGAGTCGCACCGCTACTTCGCGCGTTTGCGCGACGCATCGCCGGCGCAACGGACGCCGCCGCCCGGCTGGCGCTCGGCCTACCGGCAGATGTTCGCCTTCGCCGAAGCGGGCCTGGACAAGTTCGCAGCTTGGACGGGGCGCGTGACGCACACGCATGTCGTTTTCGACCATCGGGCTGCATTCGACGCGCTCGTCGCGAGCGGCAAGGGCGCACTCGTCATCGGCGCGCACCTGGGGAATCTCGAAATGACGCGTGCGTTGGCGGTGCACGGCGCCCGGGCAAAGGTAACGGCTATCGTCTACACGGAGCACGCGCGGCGATTCAACAGCGTCTTGGCCGGCGCGCATCGAAATTTCTCGAGCCGGATGGTGGAAGTCGCGGATTTCGGTCCCGAGACGGCCGTCATGATGCAGCAGCGCATCGATGCGGGCGAACTGCTCGTGATCGTCGGAGATCGCGTGCCGGCGCATGAGGCCGGGCGAGTGGTCGATGCCCCGTTTCTCGGTGCCACGGCGCGGTTTGCGCAAGGGCCCTATGTCCTGGCGCATGCGCTGGGTTGTCCCGTGTACCTGTTCTTCTGTTTGAAGGAACGCGGCGGCCATCGGCTGTACTTCGAGCCGTTTGCCGAGCGCATTGCGTTGCCGCGTCGCGAGCGGGCCGCGCATCTAGCCGCGCATGCGCATCGCTACGCGCAGCGCCTCGAATACTACTGCCGCAAGGCACCATACCAATGGTTCAATTTTTTCGATTTCTGGGCGCGCCAGAGTGGAGAGGGGAATGGCCGAAGATGATTTGACCGCGCGTCGCAACGCATCCGAATCGCACGCTGTTCGTTCGACGGTTAGGATCGGCGGCCGCAGGCTCACGATCGAGGACGTCGTGGCGATCGCGGACGCACGTGCGGACGTCGCACTGAACGACGATACCGGTTGGCGCGCGCACATCGAGCGCGGCGCGGCGTTTTTGCGTGCGCAGCTCGAGGCGGGCGCAACGGTGTACGGCGTCAACACGGGCTATGGCGATGCCTGCGTGGTGAGCGTGCCGCCCGAACTCGTCGAACTGCTGCCTCTCCAACTGACGCGTTATCACGGCTGCGGCATGGGACGCTTGCTCGATCCGGCCGAGACGCGTGCCGTCATCGCCGCGCGCTTGAACTCGCTTGCCTACGGCTATTCGGGCGTCCGGGTCGCGTTGCTGGAACGGCTGGCCGATCTGATCAACTTCGACGTCTTGCCGCGTATCCCCGCGGAGGGCTCGGTCGGCGCCAGCGGCGATTTGACGCCGTTGTCGTATGTCGCGGCCGCGCTGGTGGGCGAGCGCGACGTCGCATACGGCGGGCGCGTGCGGCCGGCCTTGGACGTGTGGACGGAGCTTGGCCGCACGCCGCTGCAGCTCGCGCCGAAGGAGGGCCTTGCGCTGATGAACGGCACGGCCGTGATGACGGGGCTCGCGTGTCTCGCGTTCAAGCGCGCCGCGCAGCTCACACGGCTGGCCGCGCGCTTGACGGCCTTGTGCACCGTCGCTCTCGACGGGCGCGCCGCGCACTTCGATGCCACCATCTTCGACGTCAAACCGCATGCGGGACAGGCGCAGGCGGCTGCGTGGATCCGCGACGATTTGGCCACGCGCGAGGACACGGCGGGGCAACGCTTGCAGGATCGCTATTCGATTCGATGCGCGCCGCACGTCATCGGCGTTGCCCAAGATGCGCTCTCGTGGGTGCGCCGCGACGTCGAAAACGAACTCAACAGCGCAAACGACAATCCGCTCATCGACGTGGACGGCGAACGCGTCTTGCACGGCGGCAACTTCTACGGCGGACATATCGCGTTTGCGATGGATGCGCTGAAGACGGCGGTCGCGAATCTTGCCGATTTGATGGATCGTCAGTTCGCGCTCATCGTCGACGACAAGTTCAACAACGGCTTGCCGCGCAACTTGTCGGGCGCGAGCCTGGCCCGCGCGCCGATTTGCCATGGATTCAAGGCGGTGCAGATTTCATCGTCGGCGTGGACGGCCGAAGCGCTGAAGCTGACGATGCCGGCCAGCGTGTTTTCGCGCTCGACCGAGGCGCATAACCAGGACAAGGTCAGCATGGGCACGATCGCCGCGCGCGATTGCTTGCGCGTACTCGAGCTGACGGAGCAGGTGGCGGCGGCCCATACGCTCGCGGCGGTCCAGGCTGCGCGGCTGCGGTTGTCGGTGACGCCTGGAACGATGCTGACGGAACCGCTCGCGGCGTTCGTCGATCGAGTGGGGGCGCACTCGCCATTCGTTGGCGAAGACCGCCCGCTGGAAGCGGATCTGCGCGCGTTGACCCAATGCATCGCAGACGGTGCGCTCGTCGGGGCCTGCCCGCCCGGCGCATGGAACGAGGCGGTGCGCTGAATGGATCGAGCACGCTTACCGTTGACGGCGAGTGCGCGCGTCGAAGTGCCGTTTCACGACGTCGATGCGATGAACGTCTGCTGGCACGGGCACTATCTCAAGTACTTCGAGATCGGTCGCGCGGCGCTGTTGCGCGCGTTCGACTACGACTATCCGCAGATGCAGGCGTCGGGTTACCTCTGGCCTATCGTCGAGGCACATCTGAAATACGTGCGGCCGGCGTTGTACGGCCAGGCGCTCGATATCCGCACCGAGCTGCTCGAATTCGAGAACCGCTTGAAGATCGGTTACGAGATCGTCGATATCGCGTCCGGCGAGCGCTTGACAAAGGGATACACGATCCAAGTTGCCGTTTGCGCATCGACGCGCGAATTGCAGTTCGTCTCGCCGCCGATCGTCTTCGAGAAGCTGGAGCGCCTATGGCCGCGATGACCCATCGTTTTTGGCGTTGCGTGGGGTGCCCGATGCTCGCTTCCCTTGCGGCGTGCGCATTCGTTTGTGCGACGGCCTCGCCGGCGGCAGTTGCGGTGCAGCCCGCGAGCAGTGCGGCGACCGCGGATGCGGCCCTCGTCGCGCGTATCGCCGCGCAATTGGCGGGCAAGGCCGGTGTCCGAGCGCAGTTTAGGCAGACGCAGACGCTGGCTGCCTTATCGGCGCCGCTCGTGAGCACGGGCACGCTCGTATTCGTTCGCGATCGCGGCGTGATTTGGCACACGCAGACGCCGTATCGGGTGACCTATGTGATCGGCGATCAGGGCGTGACCAAGATCGATGCGAGCGGTACCCGCTCCACGCGCGGCGCGTCGAGCGGCGGCGTGGCGCAGGTGTCGAAGATGATGCGTGCGATGCTGGGCGGTGATTTGTCGGCCCTCTATTCGCAGTTCGACGTGGCTGCCGACGGCACCCCCGCACGCTGGCGTTTGTTGCTCACACCGAATCAGCCGCAGCTCGCTCAGGCCGTCAAATCGTTGCGCATGGAAGGCGGTGCCTTTTTGAGCTCGCTCGAGATCACGGCGGCGAACGGCGATACGACGCGCATCGATTTTTCGGGCAGCGAAGCGATCGATGCGCTGTCTTCCGCCGAATCGGCGTTGTTCGGAGCGCACTGATGCAAGCCGCGCAGGCCGTGTCGGCGAAACGGAAACGGCGACGCAGCGTGCTGCTCGCGTGGGCGGCGCTTGCGTGCTTGGCGTTCGCGTATTGCGTCTGGCGCTTTGCCGGGCCGGCGTTGGGTATCGAGACGTCCGTTCCTCCGCTGCAAACGAACCTGCTCGCGCTGCTGCCGAAGACGGAAGCCGATCCGGTGGCGGAGCACGCGTTGGACACGCTTGCCTCGACGATGGGCGAGCGAGCCGTGTACCTCGTGACGAGCGACGATGCCGCGCATGCCAAGGCGGCGGCGAGGGCACTCGCGCAGTCGCTATCGGCGAGCGGTGCGTTTCGCGGGGTAATCGCGCAGCTACCCGCGTTCGATGTCACGCAAGTGGCGCGATTTTATTTGCCCTATCGCTTCGGCCTGTTGACGGCGGACGATCGCGCGGCGCTGGCGACGGGCTCGCCCGCGTTGCCCGATCTGCTCGCCGAGCGGCTGCTCGATCCGTTGCGCGCCGGGCTGGCGGCACCGCTGACGGACGATCCCTTCGGTTGGCTGAGCCGATGGCTCGGCACGCTGCCGCTCGCGCAGACCAACCTCATCGTCGAAGACGGGATGCTCGTGGCGCATCGCGGGAATGCAACGAGCGTGCTCGTTGCGGCCACGCTCCCCGGCTCGGCTTATGAAACGTCGGTCCAACGCGCGGTACGGGACGCAACGGCGCTCGCGGAACGCGCATCGCTGACCGCATTTCCCGACGTGCGGATCGCGCGCACCGGTGCGGTGTTTTATGCCGAGGCGGCGCGCCGCGCGTCCGAGCGCGACGTGCACCGTATCGGCATCTGGTCGATGGGCGGCATTGCGCTCTTGATGCTGTGGATTTTCCGTTCGGTGCGGCTGATCGCCTTGGGGTTTCTGTCGACGGCGATCGGCATCGGCTGCGCGCTGGCTGCCACGATGGCGATCTTCGGCCAGTTGCATCTGCTCACGCTCGTGTTCGGCGCAAGCTTGATCGGAGAGGCGGTCGATTACTCGATTCAATACTTCGTGGTGTATCTGAGCGCGGGACGGCAGTGGGATGCGCAGCGCGGCTTGCGCGAGGTGCGCCCCGCGTTGCTGGTCGCGCTCGCCACGAGCTTGCTCGGCTACGCCGTCCTCGCCTGGGCACCGTTCCCGGCCCTCAAGCAGATCGCTTGTTTTGCGATGGTCGGCATCGCAACGGCGTTTCTTGCGGTCACGTCGTTGTTGCCGCTGCTGCTCGAGCGCGCACCGCGCCGCAGGCCCACCTATTTGTTCGGCGGCGCGGCTCGTCTGTTGTCGGTCTGGCAAGCGATGTTCCACGGTCGCCGGGCTTGGTTCGCCGCCGCTTTGGTGTTGGCCTTGTCGGTGCCGGGGTGGCTGCGCTTGACGAGCGATGACGATATCCACTTGCTCATTCAGCGCGATCCTTCGCTCGTTACGCAGGAGCGGGCGGTGCGCGAAGCGGTCGGTGCAGACGACGGCGCACGGTTCTTCGTCGTCCAAGGGCCGACGCCCGAAGCCGTGCTCGAGCGATGCGAGGCGCTCGGGGAACGGTTGGATGCCCCGCTCGCGGGGCACCGCCTCGCAGGCTGGCAATCGGTTTCGCAATTCGTCCCCTCGGCGCAACGGCAAGCGGCCGATCGCGCGCTGCTGACGGCGACGGCGCTGCGCTCCCCCGGTGCGCTGCGCGCGACGCTGATCGGCGGCGGCTTGCGCGACGAGGCGGCCGCGCGTTACGTCGACGCTTGGACGCATGCCAATGCGGCGCCGCTCGTGCTCGACGCCTGGCTCGCCACGCCGTGGTCGCAGCCCTATCGCCATCTTTGGCTCGGCGCCGTGCGTGGCTCGGATGGGGCAACGTCCGCAGGCGCCGCCGCGCAAGGCTATGCGGCGATCGTGATGCCCCTCGGTGCAAGCGACGAGCAATTGCCGGCACTCGCCGCATTGGCGCATACCTTGCCGGGCGTCGCGTTCGTGGACAAGGCCGCGAGCGTGTCGCGCCTATTCGGCGCCTACCGTTTCGACAGCGCATTGTGGCTCGCGGCAGCCGTCGTGCTGGTGAGCGGGCTGCTGATCGGACGATATCGCGTCCGAGGCGGCGTGCGTGTGGTCATGCCGGTGGTGCTCGCGGTCGCGGTTGCCCTGGCCGCGTTCGGCTACGCCGGCGTGCCGCTGACGCTGTTCAATTGGCTCGCCTTGATGCTCGTGCTCGGTGTCGGCGTCAACTACGCGGTCTTTCTGCGCGAAGGTTGCGCGCGCGAAGGAGCCGATCTGGGCGCGGTATGGACCGGCGTTGTGTTGTCCGCCGCCACGACGCTGCTCTCGTTCGGGCTGCTCGCCATGAGCGCCATGCCGGTATTGAAGAACTTCGGTGCCACGCTCGCGCTCGGCATCGCCGTGTCGGTGTTGTTGGCGCCGATCGGCATGCCAAGCGAAAGGGATTCCCGTTGAAACTGCCTAACGTTTATCTCCATGCCCTCGGCATGATCAACGCGCTCGGCGCCGATACGGCGCAGATCGCCACGGCGCTCGCCGCCGGCGTCTCGCCCGGCATGGGCCCAATTGCCCTTGGCGGCGACGAGGGGGCGTTTGCCGGCAGCGTGCAAGCTCGGCTGGCGTTGGCGCCGCCGAAGCCGCTCGCCCATTGCGACTGTCGCAACAACCGGCTCTTGCTGGCCGCGCTGGCGCAAATCGAGCCTGCCGTGCGAGCCGCGTGCGAGCGGTACGGCCCGGCGCGCGTCGGCGTCGTGCTCGGCACCAGTACCTCGGGTATCGGCGCGGGCGAGGCCGCGCTCGGTGTGTCGAGCGAGCAAAACGCAGGTGGCGCGCCGTTCGACTACGTGCAAATGGAAATCGGCAGCGGCGCACCGTTCGCGGCCGCGGCGCTCGGCTTGCACGGCCCCGCCTTCACGATCTCGACCGCTTGCACGTCGAGTGCGAAAGCCTTTGCCGCTGGGCGCCGTTTGCTTCAACTCGGTTTGTGCGATGCGCTCGTCGTCGGCGGTGTCGATTCGCTGTGCGAGCTGACCTTGCGCGGGTTTGCGGCGCTCGAATCGACGAGTCTCGAACGCACGAATCCGATGAGCGTGAATCGATCGGGCATCAATATCGGCGAAGGCGCCGCCGTGTTTCTCATGAGCCGCGACGAGGGGCCGGCCATGCTGGCCGGCGTCGGGGAATCGAGCGACGCCCATCATATTTCCGCGCCCGATCCGTCGGGCGAAGGCGGCGAACGCGCGCTACGTGCGGCGCTCGCGGATGCGGGCATGACGGCGCGAGCGATCGGCTACGTGAATTTGCATGCGACGGCCACCCGCAAGAACGACGAGATGGAAGCGCGGCTCATGTCGCGCGTTTTTCCGCACGGCGTCGCGGCGAGCGGCACCAAACCGCTGACCGGCCACACGCTCGGTGCCGCGGGCGCGACGGAACTCGGCTTCGCGTGGCTCGCGCTGGTCGGCGAGCGCGCCACGCTGCCGCGCCACATATGGGACGGCGTGGCCGACCCGGCGCTGCCGGTGCTCGACCTGGTGGCCGACGAACGGCGCCTGAGCGTCGGGCAAGCCGTGATGAGCAACTCGTTCGCCTTTGGCGGCAGCAACGTGAGCCTTGTGCTCGCGCATTGAACGATCCATGACCCTTTCGATGACGACGGCGACTCTCTCACCTTCGACCGATCCGGCCCGCGCGAGCGCGGGCGATGCGCCATTTCCAACTGTCGACGACGTACTGCCGCATCGCGGCACGATGCGACTCGTCGAGGAAATCGTCGACTGCGACGACGAGGCCGTGGCGGTGCTCGCCAGTGTGGATTCGCAGGCCTGGTACGCCGATGCGCAAGGCGCGATGCCGGCGTGGCTCGGGATCGAGCTGATGGCACAGGCGATCGCCGCGCACGTCGGCTTGATTGCGATGCGGGCGGGCGGCCGGGCGAAGCCTGGCGTGTTGCTCGGCGCTAGCCGTTACGAAGCGCACGTCTGCTCGTTCGCGCCCGGTGCGCGATTGCGTATCGAGGCGAAGGAGCTGCTCAAAAGCGAAGCAGGCCACGGCGCCTACGAATGCACGATCTCGGCGCACGACCGATGTCTCGCGCAGGCCGTCGTGAAAGTATTTCAACCGACCGATTTTCAGGCATTCATCGAAGGGAGTTTCAGTTCATGACCAGCCGGCGCGTTCTCGTTACCGGCGCAAGCCGCGGCATCGGCCGCGCCATTGCGTATCGTCTCGCCGCGGACGGTTTTGCCGTCACCGTGCATTGCAGGAGCGGCGTGAACGAAGCCCAAGCCGTCGTCGATTCGATCGTCGCGCAAGGCGGTCGCGCGAATCTGGTGCGATTCGACGTGCGTGACCGCGCGGCGTGCCGTGCCGCGCTCGAAGCGGAACTTGCGCGCGACGGTGCCTACTACGGCATCGTGCTGTGCGCGGGACTCACGCGCGACGCCGCGTTCCCGGCGCTGACGGACGAGGATTGGGACGCCGTGATCGAAACGGGCTTGGACGGGTTCTACAACGTCGTCCATCCGCTCACGATGCCGATGGTGCGGGCCAAGCAGGGCGGGCGCGTCGTGACCATCGCATCGGTTTCGGGTGTGATGGGCAACCGTGGCCAGGTCAACTACAGCGCCGCAAAAGCGGGGTTGATCGGCGCGACCAAAGCGCTCGCCGTCGAACTGGCTTCGCGCCGGATCACGGTCAATTGCGTGGCGCCGGGGCTCGTCGATACGGAGATGCTGGCCGGCATGGAGCACCTCGAGCACGCGCTCAATACCGTGCCGATGGGCCGAGTCGGGCGCCCCGACGAAGTGGCGGCGGCCGTGGGCTTTTTGATGTCCGACAGCGCTTCCTACATCACGCGTCAGGTTATCGGCGTCAACGGCGGGATGATCTGATGAAGCGCGTCGTCATTACCGGAATGGGCGGCGTCACCGCCTTCGGGGCGCACTGGGACGAGATCGAAGCGGCACTGCGAGCCGGGCGCAATGCGGTGCGTCGGATGCCCGAGTGGGACTACTTTTCCTCGCTGCATACGCGGCTGGCCTGTCCGTTGCCGGCTTTCGAGACGCCGCCTGGCTATCCGCGCAAGAAAACGCGATCGATGGGGACGGTGTCCTTATACGCGGTGCGGGCCAGCGAACTCGCTTTGCTCGACGCGGGGCTCGCCGACGATCCGTCGATCGCCGATGGCCGCATGGGTGTCGCGTACGGTTCGTCGTCGGGTTCGGTGCAGCCGATTCGCGCATTCGGCACGATGCTCGAGACGGGGTCGATGCGAGACGTGACGTCCAATAGCTACGTGCAGATGATGCCGCACACGGCCGCCGTCAACGTGAGCCTGTTTTGGGATCTGAAGGGCCGCATCGTGCCTACGTCGTGCGCGTGCGCCTCGGGCAGCCAAGCGATCGGGTACGCCTACGAGGCGATTTCGACGGGCAAGCAAACGCTGATGCTCGCGGGCGGCGCCGAAGAATTATCGGGGCCGGCCGTCGCCGTGTTCGATACGCTGTACGCCACGAGTACGCGCAACGACACCCCGGAATTGACGCCGCGCCCGTTCGATGCACAGCGCGATGGGCTCGTCGTCGGCGAGGGCGCGGCCACGCTCGTGCTCGAAGAGTACGAGCACGCGCGAGCGCGAGGCGCGGTCATCCACGCGGAAGTGGTGGGTTTCGGCTGCAATTCGGATGGGGCGCACATGACGCAGCCGACCGCCGAAACGATGGCGCACGCCATGCGGATGGCCCTGGCCGATGCGCAACTGCCGCCCGAGGCGATCGCTTACGTGAACGCGCATGGCACGTCGACCGATCGCGGCGACGTGGCCGAGAGCGCGGCGACGGCCGCCGTGTTCGGTAGCGACATGCCGATCAGCTCCCTCAAGAGTTACGTCGGCCATACGCTCGGCGCATGCGGCTCGCTCGAGGCCTGGTGGACGATCGAAATGATGAAACGCAATTGGTATGCGCCGACGCTGAACCTGACCGCGGTCGATCCGGCTTGTGCGCCGCTCGACTACATCATGCACGAGGGCCGAGAGATCGACGCCGAGTACGTCATGAGCAATAACTTCGCATTCGGCGGCATCAATACGTCGCTGATTTTCAAGCGGTGGCGATGATCGCTACGTCGCGTCCGGACAGCCAGCGCGTGGTGGTGACCGGCATGGGCATCGTCTCGTGCATCGGCAACGCGCTCGATACGGTGGCCGATGCGCTGCGCACGGGGCGCTCGGGCATTGCGCGCGTCGAGGCGTGGTCGCGGCGCGGCTTCGGCAGTCAGATCGCGGGGGCCGCGTCGGTTGCCGGCGAGCCGCCGTTCTCGCGCAAGTTCGAGCGATTCATGGGCGACACGGCGCGTTTCGCATGCCACGCCGCGCGGATGGCGATCGACGACGCGCGCCTCGCACCGTCGGTGCTGCGCACGCCCGCGGCCGGCGCAGTGATCGGCTCCGGTGCCGGCGCGTTGACCACCTATGATGCCGCCGTCGCGCTCGTGGCTGCGCGCGGGATCGAGCGAGCGCCGCCGTTCGTCGTACCGCAATCGATGAGCAGCACCGTGTCGGCGAACGTTGCGCATGTGTTCGGACTCGAGGGTATTTGCTATTCGCCGTCTTCGGCTTGTACGACCTCGGCGGTGGCGATCGGCCAGGCGATGCAGCTGATTCAGAGCGAGCGACAGCAAATCGTATTGGCGGGCGGCAGCGAAGAGCTGCACGAGAACACGGCGTTGATGTTCGATGCGATGGGGGTGCTCTCGCGGGGATTCAACGATACGCCCGAGCGCGCGTCGCGGCCCTACGACGTGGCACGCGACGGTTTCGTGATCGGCTCCGGCGCGGGGGTGCTGGTGCTCGAATCGCTTGCGCACGCGCGCGGGCGGGGCGCGTCGATCTATGCGGAGCTGACCGGGTACGGGCAAGCCACCGACGCGCGGACGATGGTGGGACCGGGCGCGGCCGGTATCGCGCGAGCGGTTCGCGCCTCGGTCGACGAAGCCGGCGTGTCGCCGATGTACGTCAACACCCATGCGCCGTCGACCCCGCTCGGCGATGCGCAGGAACTCGAGGCACTGGCGGCGGTGTTCGGCGAACGGATGCCGCTGCTTTCGTCGACGAAAGCGCTGACGGGCCATCCGCTCGCGGCGGCCGGCGTGCATGAGGCGATCTACACGTTGCTGATGATGCGCGATGGTTTCATCGCCGCGAGCGCGGGGATCGAGTCGCTCGATGCGTGCGCGGCAGGCGCGCCGCTGGTGCGTGCCACAAGAGCGGCGACGCTGACGAGCGCGATGTCCGTTTCGTTCGGCTTCGGCGGCAGTTGTGCGAGCGTGGTGTTCGGCGCCTGTTGACGCCGGGCGCCACGTGCTGGACGTTTTTCGGTTTTTCGATTTTTTCGAGACGACCGCAACAAAGGGAGTAGTGCGATGAAACTCAAGCATCCGATGGCGCTGTCGGTCGCGGCTTTCGCTGCGCATGCGGCGTTGGCCGATACGCACACCGCCTCCGCCACCGAATTCACCTGCGCTACGAGCATGAGCGCCGCCGCGCTGAAGGTGCACGGCGAACGGGTCAAGCTCGACGCGAAGTGAAGTGAAGCAGCCGGGCCAGGGGCTGGCCCGGATATCCGCGGTACCTCAACGTAGAAGAAATAGGAAATAAACATCCATGAAACGTCACCTCAAGCTGGCTGCCGTCGTTGCGCTCACGTTCGCGGCTACCCATGCGTTCGCGCGCAATTCGATCGAAACGTATCCCATCGATAGCGCGCTGAAGTCGGAGGAGGGCAAAGTCAGTCAAGACATCGCGCTGTACTTTGCCGGCCAGCCGCATCCGATGGTGCTCAAGCGCTTCTCCGAAGCCGCGACGAACAAGAAGACGAGCGCGTTCGCCCGTAGCGACGAGGCCGCGTGCCAACACGTGTTTCTGTCGGCCGTGATCGCCCTGCAAAACCGTGCGCGCGAATTGGGCGCTAACGCGGTGATCGATATCAAGAGCAACTACCAGGATCAACTGACGTCGAGCGCAACGGAATTCACATGCGGCGCAGGCGCGGTGGTCGCTGGCGTCGCGCTGAAGGGCGACGTTGTGACGTTGAAGAAGTAAAGACGCGTCGCGGCTCGGGACGGCATGCGTGCCGCCGTGCCGAGCCCGAACAACGCGCGCTCGTTAGAGCGGTTTGCGCGCGGCGACGTTGACGAGCGTCTCGCGACGTTTGCCCGGCTGCGGACGATAAAGGCCGAGGCGTTCGAGCAAGCCGAAGTCTTTCGCGCGGCTCCACCAGAGGTAGGGCAGCGATACGTTGGATGGAGCGAAGACGAAACCGCGTGCGCGCAGCATCTCGAGATAACCGTCGGCGCTCTTTTGCACGTGCATCGGATGTCGAAACAGGAGCCGGATGACCCACGACTTGATATACGCGTCGGTCGATTCGGCGAAGAGCAGCAGGCCGCCCGGTTTCAGGACGCGCCAGAACGCGTCGAGCGCACGTTCTTGTTCGACGAGATGGTGGAACGTCTGGTGGCAAAAAACGATGTCGGCGCTGGCGTCGGGCAGCGGCAGCGCGGCGCAGTCGCCCTGCATGAGCTCGATGTCGACGTCAAGGCGCCGGCCTGCTTGTTCGGCAAGCTCGAGCGACGGCCGGTGGCAATCGATGCCGACGATCCGGCTCGGTGCGAACGCCTGCGCCAACAGCTTGAACGAGATGCCTTGCCCGCAGCCGACGTCGACGATGACGGGTGCGGGCGGCAGCGGTGCATCGACGAGTCGCTTCAGATCGTCGATGGCCACGCGCAGGACGTGATGCTCCCAGGTATGGGTGCGCAAGAACCACACGCCGAACGCGGTTTCGGGGACGAAAGCCGAGTGCTGGCGTGCGGCAGGCGATGAAGGGTTGGACACGTCGGTTTCCCCGGCGGATGGTCGTGGTTGCGATGCCGCGGATTGTAATGGGAACCGGCGAGGCGGTGTATCGAATGGCTGCACGGCCGACCTAGAACGGAAGTAACGGAAGTAACGGATATCAAGGACAAAAGACAATGAATACGCAATCTGGGGAAGTCGAGCAGATCGATGTCGCTGTGATCGGCGCGGGACCGGCCGGCGCCGTGGCGGCCGCGCTACTCGCCCGGGCGGGCCGCTCGGTGCTCGTGCTCGAGCGCCAGCACTTTCCGCGGTTTTCGATCGGCGAAAGCCTGTTGCCGCAGAGCATGGCCTATTTGGAAGAGGCTGGCATGCTGCAGGCGGTCGTCGAGGCAGGGTTTCAATATAAGAACGGGGCCTCGTTCGTTCACGGCGAGAAAGTTTCGTCGTTCGATTTCCGAGATAAGCATTCGCAAGGGTGGGGGACGACCTATCAGGTCGAGCGGGCGGTATTCGATCAACTGCTAATCCGCCGCGCGACCGAGCAAGGCGCGCAAGTGCGCTTCGGTCACACGGTTCGCGCGATGCAGACGGGCGATGCGCCCGTGCTGGAAGTGGCGGATGAAGCAGGGCGCGTCTATCGCGTCGCTTCGCGCTTCGTCTTCGACGCGAGCGGCTTCGGCCGCGTGCTGCCCCGGCTGCTCGGGCTCGAAACCCCTTCGCGCATGCCCGCGCGCGCCGCATTGTTCTCGCACGTCCAGGATGCGCTGCCCGCCGGCAGCACCGACCGCGACAAGATTTGCGTGGCCGTGCATCCGGAGCGCCGCGACGTATGGTATTGGATGATTCCGCTCGCAGGGGGCCGGACGTCGGTCGGATGTGTCGCCGACGCCGAGTTCCTCGATGTGCCGGAAGCCGAGCGCGAAGCGAAGCTGCGCGAACTCATTCTTGCCGAACCGACGGTCGCGCGTCTGCTCGGCAACGCGCCGTTCCTGATGCCCGTCAATCGCATCGGCGGCTACTCGGCCAATGTCGAACGCCTGCACGGCCCGGGCTTCGCGCTGCTCGGCAACGCGGGCGAATTCCTCGATCCCGTGTTTTCGTCGGGCGTGACGATCGCACTGCGTTCGGCGCATCTCGCGACGCAAACGCTACTGCGGCAACTCGACGGCGAGCGCGTCGATTGGGCGGCCGATTACGACGCGCCGCTGCGCAAGGGAATCGACACGTTCCGCGTCTTCGTCGAACGTTGGTACACGGGCGAATTGCAGGACATCATCTTCTACAAGAACCAAACGCCGAAGATTCGTCGAATGATCAGCTCGATTCTGGCGGGCTACGCTTGGGACGAAACCAATCCCTACGTGGCCGATCCCGTACGGCGCTTCAACGCGTTGCACGAAGTCTGCACGATGACGTCGGCCTGATTCGGCGCGAGTGTGCGGCGGCCCTTCGATGCGGGGGCCGCCGCGGCCCTTGCATGCGTCAACCGCGCCGGTGCACCCGCTTGCCCGCCGCGTAGGTTTCGAGCACGGCGCGGTCGTCGCCGAGCATCGCGAACGCGAACAGCCATTCTTCCGGCGACTGCGCGAGCCTAGTGCGGCGCGCGAGCAGCGGCGTCGCGTCGGGGTCGAGCACGATGAAGTCGGCCTCCGAGCCGGGACGCAGCGTTCCGATCGTATCGTCGAGCCCGAGCGCTTGCGCGGCGCCGGCCGTCGCGAGCCAGAACATTCGCTGCGCTGTGAGATGGTGCCCCGTCATGCGCGCGACCTTGTGCGCTTCGTTCATCGTCTGCAACATCGAAAAAGACGTGCCGCCGCCGACGTCCGTGCCGAGCGCAACGGGCATCTTCGCCTGGCCGGCTTTCTCGAAGTCGAACAGCCCGCTGCCGAGGAACAAATTCGACGTGGGGCAATGCGAGGCCACGGCGCCCGTTTCGGCCATGCGCGCGCGATCGTCGTCGTCCAAATAAATGCAATGGCCGTACACCGCTCGCCGGCGCAGCAGGCCGTAGTGCGCGTAGACATCGAGATAGCTGCGATGGCCGGGGAATAGCGACTTGACCCATTTCACTTCGTCGGTGTTTTCCGACACGTGGCTCTGGATGAAGACGTCGGGGTGCAAGCGGGCGAGCGCACCGCAGGCTTCCAACTGCTCCGGCGTCGAAGTCGGCGCGAAGCGCGGCGTGAGCGCGTAGAGCTGGCGTCCGCGCTTATGCCATCGTTCGATCAGCGCCGCACTGTCGTCGTAGCCCGATTGCGCGGTATCGCGCAGGAACTCGGGGCAGTGGCGGTCCATCAGCACCTTGCCTGCCACCATGCGCAAATTACGCGCCTCGCTCGCTTGGAACAGCGCGTCGGCCGAGCCCTTGTGGACGGTGCAATAGACGAGCGCGGTGGTCGTCCCGCAGGTTACGAGTTGATCGAGGAAGAACTCGGCTACGCTCGATGCGTGCGCGGGATCGGCAAAGCCGCGTTCGGTCGGGAACGTGTAGGTGTCGAGCCACGGCAGCAAGCCCGCCGCGGGCGACGCGATCATCTCCGTTTGCGGATAGTGCACGTGCGTATCGATGAAGCCCGGCGCGATCAGCTTGCCGGGCCGTTCGACCATGGCCGTCCCCGGCGTGAGCTGCGCCCGCAGCGACGCATAGGGCCCCGCCGCGACCACGCGTTCGCCTTCGACAATCAGCAATCCGTCTTCTTCGAAGCAGGCGCCCCCCGCCGTCGTAGCCGGGTCGCCCACGAAGGTCAGCAATTTGGCGCGAAAGGCGGTGCGCGGTGCGGTTTGATTCATGGTCGAACGTCTCTCTCTCAGTCTCGATGCAACAAAAAATGGCGTGGACGCTACGATGCGCGGCCGCACGACGCCTTCGTTGCGGGCGCAACGAAAAGGCATGGCACAAAGGCAGCCGGCGTGTGCGGCGGTCCGCGTCGGGAAATCAGTGAGGCGATGGGTGCGCCGGGCCCCAATAAGCGTCCAGCTTGTCGATCAGGCTCTGTCGTTCGACGGGCGAGACGAACGATGCCTCGAAGCCGTTGCGCAGGATCGTGTACACCTCGTCCTCGTTCAGGCTGAGCGCTTCGACCGTCGCGAAATAGTTGGCATTGACGTAGCCGCCGAAGTACGCGGGATCGTCGGAGTTGACCGTCACCGCCACGCCTTGCGCCAACAATTGCTTGAGCGTGTGCTGCTTCATGTCGTCGAACACGCGCAGTTTGATGTTCGAGAGCGGGCAGATAGTGAGCGCGATGCGCGAGTCGGCTAGGCGCGACACCAGCGCCGAATCTTCGATACTGCGCACGCCGTGATCGACGCGATCGACCTTGAGCACGTCGAGCGCTTCGTGCACGTAGGCGGGCGGGCCTTCCTCGCCGGCATGCGCGACAAGCTTTAAGCCGCGTGCGCGCGCCTTCGCGAAAACGCGCTCGAATTTGGACGGCGGATGGCCGCGTTCGGACGAATCGAGCCCGACGCCGATCAGGCGATGGGCGTAGGTGTCGAACAACGGGAGCGCCGCTTCGTAGGTCGCGAGCGCATCGGCCTCGGTCAGGTGGCGCAAGAAGCACAGAATGAGCTTGCTCGTCATGCCGCGCTGCTCGCCTTCGGCCAGCGCGCGCTCGATGCCCGCTACGGCCGTGCTGATCGCCACGCCGCGTTCGGTGTGCGTTTGCGGATCGAAGAAGATTTCGGCATGGACGACGTTGTCGGCCAGGGCGCGTTCGACATAGGCCGCGGTCATCGTGTAGAAATCTTCTTCCGTCAGCAGCACGCTGGCGCCGGCGTAATAAATGTCGAGAAACGATTGCAGATCGGTGAACTCGTAAGCGCGTTTCAGGGCCTCGATCGATTCGTACGAGAGCTTGACGCCGTTGCGTTTCGCGAGCGCGAAGATCACTTCGGGCTCGAGCGAGCCTTCGATATGGATGTGCAACTCGGCTTTAGGTGCGCCGGCGATTTTTTTAGCTAAGGTTGGTGTCATGGTCGGTCAGCGGTTGCAGCATGGAAAACGGTTGATCGGGTACGGCCGCGGGCGCGGCGCGCGCGGCTTCGGCAGCTTGCAGCAACTGTGCGGCGGCGGACAGCGCGATGACTTCGGGCGCTTTGTCGTCGATCCCGTCGATGCCGATCGGGCACACCATGCGGGCGATACGTGCCGGATCGAGGCCGTGCGCGGCCAGTTGCAGCTCGAACTGCTTGCGCTTCGTGTGCGAGCCGATCATGCCGAAAAAAAGAAAATCGTCGCGCCGCAAAATGCGCTCGGCCAGCACGAAATCGCGCGCGTGGTTGTGCGTCATGACGACGAACGCCGTGCCCGGTGCGGCTTCGTCCACGGCCGTCTCGGGCGCGGCCTTCGCATCGATCGTCACGTTGGACCATTGCGCGCTCGCCGGTGCCGGCGGAAACGGCGCTCCTGGCTCGTCCACCCAGCGCACGCGGCACGGTAACGTTGCCAGTATCCGCGCGAACGCCGTACCCACGTGTCCGGCACCGAACAGCATGACGGGGAATTCGCGCGAGACGATCGTCTCCGTCAGCAGGAGGTTGCCTTCGTCGAAACCGGCGCCGTCCCAAAGCAGGCAATCGGGCGCTTGGATGCCTTCGTCGATGTCTGTTAGCCGCACGGGTTCGTGCAAGGGGCCGAACGATACGCTGCGCTGCGTCGCTTTGCCCGCGTGCAGGCGTTTCGCCAGCGCGGCCACCCAGTCGAGGTCGCCGACATCCGCGCGTTCGAAGGCGAGCACGACCGCGCCGCCGCAGCATTGTCCGAGGCTAGGCCCGAGCGACAGCCGTTCCAGGCGGCGCGCACGCGGGACGCGCATGCCGTCGCGCAGCACCTCGCGGGCGATCTCGATCGCCCGCCATTCGAGATGACCGCCGCCGATCGTGTAGCGTGCGCTGTCGCGGGTGACGATCATCTTCGCGCCGGCTTCGCGCGGCGTCGAACCCTCCACGCGGGCGACGGTGACGAGCACGACGGCATCGCCGTGCGCGAGCAATTGCTGCAATTCGGTGAGCCAGGGTTGCATGCGGTCGTCGTGCTCCGTTCAAGCTGTGCCGGGCACGCTCGCTGGCGGCGGCGAAGGTTCGGCAGCGGTGGCGTTACCGGTAGACGTTGCACGGTTCGTGCCATGGTCGTCCGGGGCATTGAAGCGATCGATCGCCGTCAGGATCGCTTCCGGGGTGGCGGGGGCGACGAGCGGCGGCGCGTGGCGGGCGTCGGGACGGGTGGCGGCGATGGCGTCGCGCATGGCTAGAAAAACCGAAAACGCGAGCAAGAGCGGGGGCTCGCCCACCGCCTTCGAGCGAAAGACGGTTGGCTCGGCGTTCTCGTTGGCATACAGCCGCACGTCGAACGCGGCCGGCGTATCGCTGACCGCCGGAATCTTGTAGGTGGACGGCGCATGCGTCATCAAGCGCCCGTCGCGGTTCCACCAGAGCGTTTCGGTCGTGAGCCAGCCCATCCCTTGAATGAACCCGCCTTCGATTTGGCCGATGTCTATGGCCGGATTGATCGAGCGGCCGACATCGTGCAGCAAATCGGCACGGACGAGTTTGGATTCGCCGGTCAGCGTATCGACGACGACTTCGGACACCGCCGCGCCGTAGGCGAAGTAGTAGAAGGGATGTCCTGTCATCGAGCCCGCATCCCAATGGATCTTCGGCGTCGCGTAAAAGCCGTCTGACCATAACTGGATGCGAGCGAGGTAGGCTGCGGCGACGAGCTGGGCGAAGGCCATTGCGCCGCGCTCGCCGATCGCCTGGCCGTGCTCGAAACGGACGTCGGTCGCTTCGCCGCCGAGCGTGCGCGCGGCCAGTTCCGCAAGCCGTGCGCGAATCGTCAGCGCGGCGGCTTCTGCCGCTTTGCCGTTCAGGTCGCTGCCCGTCGATGCGGCCGTGGCCGACGTGTTCGCCACTTTCGACGTGTCGGCGGCCGTGACGCGTACCTGCGCGAGCGGCAGCCCGAACACGTGCGCGACCACTTGCGCGACCTTCGTGTTGACGCCTTGGCCCATTTCCGTGCCGCCGTGATTGACGAGGACGGAGCCGTCGCGATAAACGTGCACGAGCGCACCGGCTTGGTTCAGGAAGGCGACATTGAACGAGATGCCGAACTTGACCGGCGAGAACGCGATGCCGCGCTTCAGCACGGGGCTTGCCGCATTGAAGGCGGCGATGGCGTCGCGGCGTGCGCGATACTCGCTCGTCTCGAGCAGACGGGCCGTCAAGGGCGCGAGGAGGTTGTCTTCGACGCGCTGGCCGTAAGGCGTCACGTCGCGTTCGCCGATGCCGTAATAGTTGGCGAGCCGGACGTCGAGCGGATCGCGGCCGAGCGCACGGGCAATGCCGTCAAGCAAGATCTCGGTGACGAGCGCGCCTTGCGGCCCGCCGAAGCCGCGAAAAGCCGTGTTCGACTGCGTGTTCGTCTTGCACGAGAGCGCGACGATTTCGACGTCCGAGAGGAAATAGGCGTTGTCGACGTGACAGACGGCGCGCGTGGCGACGGCGCCCGACAAGTCGGCGGAATAGCCGGCCCTCAACGCGATCTCGACGCGCAATCCGAGTACGCGTCCTTCGTCGTCGAATCCGGCTTCGTAGCGGTAGAGCGCATCGTGACGCTTGCCGGTGATGAGAAAATCGTCGTCGCGGTCGATACGCACTTTGACGGGACGCCCTAGGCGCGTGCAGGCGAGGGCGGCGACGCAAGCGAACAGCGCCGATTGCGATTCCTTTCCGCCGAAGCCACCGCCCATGCGCCGGCATTCGCAGACGACATGGTGCGCAGGCCGGCCCAGCACGTGCGCGACGACGGCTTGCATCTCGCTCGGATGCTGGGTCGAGCTATAGACGTGCACGCCGTCGCGCTCGGTCGGCATCGCGTAGGCGACTTGCCCTTCGAGATAAAACTGTTCTTGGCCGCCGACTTCGAATTCGCCGGCCAAACGGTGCGGTGCGCGGGCAATGCGTTCGGCGGGCGCGCCTCGCGCCAAGCGTTGCGGCGGCAACACGTAATGGTGGCGCGCTCTCGCTTCGGCGATCGTCAGCACGGGCTCGAGCGGCTCGTAGCGCACCACGTCGTCGCTCTTGGCGAGCGTCGCGGCGCGCCGCGCGAGTTCGTACGAGGTGGCGACGACGGCAAATATCGGCTGACCGACATATTGAACGAGATCGTCGGCGAGAATCGGGTCGTCGTGCACGACGGGGCCGCAATTGTTTTCGCCGGGAATGTCGGCCGCGGTCAACACGGCCACGACGCCCGGCGCCGCGCGCACCGCGGAGACGTCGAGCGAGAGGATATGCGCGTGCGCGTGTCGCGAGAGGCCCAGCGCGACATGAAGCGTGCCGGCCAGTTCGGGCAGGTCGTCGGTATAGCGTGCTTCGCCGCTCACGTGCAGCTCGGCCGATTCGTGCGGCAACGGTACGCCGATCGCGCGGTCGGCATCGGGCGATGGCGCGCTCGGCGAGGTGGGCAGGGCGGTAGGCCTCGGGGGCGGCATGTCGGTCGGCAGATTCATGGCGCCTCCTGGCCGCGCGCATGCGCGTCATCGAACGCACAGGCGAATGCATCGACTTCGGCGAGCGCAAGCGGGGCATGCTCGCGCGTTTCCAGCCAGAACCGCAGTAGCAAGTTGCGCGCAACGGCCGAGCGATAGCCGCTGGATGCGCGCAGGTCCGTCAGCGGTCGATAGTCGCTGGCTAGCGCATCCATGGCGCGACGCACGGCGGGTTCGTCCCATGCGCTGCCGACGAGCGCCGCTTCCGCGCGCGTCGCGCGCTTGGGCGTGGCCGCCATGCCGCCGAAGGCGATCCGCGCGCGTTCGACGGTGCCGTCGACGACATGGATCGAAAATGCCGCGCACACGGCGGATATATCCTGATCGTAGCGCTTGGAAACTTTGTACGTCCTGAAACGCAGCGTGGGCTCGGGACGCTCGATGCGCAGCGCGACGACGAATTCGCCCGCCGCGAGCGCGGTCTGTTGGTAGCCGAGGTAGAACGCGTCGAGCGGCATCGAACGCCGATCGCGGCCGCGGCGCAGGACGATTTGTGCGTCCAGCGCAATGAGGGCGGGCATCGAATCACCGATCGGCGAACCGTTGGCGACGTTGCCGCCGAGCGTGCCGGCGTTGCGCACGGGAAGGGATGCGAAGCGCTTGCCGAGTTCCGCGAGTTCGGGGTAATCGACGACGAGCGCGGCATAGGCGTCCTCGAGTGTGACGGCCGCACCGATCGAGAGCGTGGCTGCATCGCGTTCGATCGTGGCAAGTTCGGGCACACGGCCGACGTAAAGCAAATCGCCGAGATCGCGCAGTTGCTTCGTCGCCCATAGCCCGACGTCCGTGCTGCCCGCGAGCACGAGCGCGTCCGGGTGCTCGGCGCGTAGCTGCGCGAATGCGTTCAGCGACGCGGGTGCCCAAAAACGGTTTTGACCGAACGCGCTGCCGCGCACGTCGGGGCCTTCGTAGGCGAAGACTTCGCCCGGCTCGCGCTGAATCCGGTGCAACGCTTGCACGATCGGTGCGCGCTCGAGTGCCACGGGGGCATGTCGCTCGGCATCGAGCATCTGCTGAGCGGCTTCGACGATCGGACGATAGCCGGTGCAGCGGCACAAGTTGCCCGACAGCGCCGTCGCGATCTCGTCGCGTGTCGGCAGGCCGGCGCCCTTCGGATGGTTTTCGTAGAGCGCCCACATCGACATCGCGAAGCCCGGCGTGCAAAAGCCGCATTGCGAGCCGTGGCAATCCACGAGCGCTTGCTGAACCGGGTGGAGCGTGCCGTCGGCCGCGCGCAGATCCTCGACCGTGAAGAGGGCGCATCCGTCCAGCGTCGGCAGGAAACGAATGCAGGCGTTGACGGCTTTGAGCCGGAGTTGGCCCTGTGCGTCGAGTTCGCCGACGACAACCGTGCAGGCTCCGCAATCGCCTTCCGCGCATCCTTCCTTGGTGCCCGTGCAGCGCAAATCCTCGCGCAGGTACTGCAGCACCGTGCGCGTGACGGGCACGCCCGATACCTCACGGATGGCGCCGCGATAGTAGAAGCGGATGGGAGCGACGCACGCGCGTTCCATATGAAAGCAAAACCCCAAAAGGTGGCACCAGGCGCGCGTTACGCGATGACCGGCCGTAGGCCTCGCGCACGTGGATCGCCATCCATGACCGAAGATAGCACCGACACACGCTGAAGATATCGTTCGAGGCTGATGGGCGCTATCAGCGGACCGTCATGACATCGTTAGGATTCGTTCGGCGAGCCAACGTTGCCGCGGGGACGGGGGTAAGACGGTGAGGTCTATCGGGTTTACCCGGCTCGGGATGTCGAAACCATGGCGAGGGTTCCGCGGCGGGCATTGCCGATGCACGTCGCGGGCCCTGAAGGGAAGTTCGGCGCCCTGTGGTGCGCGATGTCAGATGGCGTTGAGCCGGCGACGGTCGCGGCGGCGCCACAGGCTTGCCGCGACGGGCACGAACGTCAGAACGAACGCGATCAGGGCCCAACCGGGCAGCAAGATACCGAGGATCGGCGGATAGACCGTTTCGCACAGGCCGCCGACCTTGAAGACGCTCGGCAGCCAATGGGCGGGCGGCAGGCTGTCGACGACGGGCTGCAACGCATCGAAGCCGCAGCTGAAGCCCGGGTTCAGTTGGATGTACAGGTGCCGCGCGGCTCCTGCCATGCCGGCCACCGCAGCAATCGCGATGAGCGTCTCGAATAATGCGATCCCGCGCCAGCCTTTGCGTGCGGCACCGACGAACGCGAATAGGGCGATCAGCAGGAACAGGTAGCGCTGGATGATGCACAGCGGGCACGGGTCTTCGTGCAGCGCGAACTGCAGATAAAGCGCGCCGCCGACGAGGCCTAGGCAGAGGAACCCGAGCAGCACGAGAAGACTGCGCTCGCGGCGCAGCGAAGACGTATCGTTCATGTGTGGTACGCACCCCGGAAATGGAATTCGCTGAATTCTAGGTGTTTTCGCTTAAATGGTCGTTAAACCCACGCATCGCAAAAGGGAACGAGACGGGGCGCCGATCGGCCGGTCCTTGGCTGCTAGCCGTCAGGTTCCGGCCGGGTGCGGGCGGGTGTGGGCGATCCCTCAGCGGATCGACTCGAGCACGCGCTCCACGGCGCGCGCCATGCCGAGCAGGGCGTCGTCGGCATGCGGCGCGGAAGCCAGCATCAGGCCGACAGGGGCCTCGCCGCGCGGGTGACAGGGCAGCGACACGGCGCAGGCGTCGAGCATATTGAAGATGTTCGGGTTGCGCAGGACGAGCCCGTTGAGGCGCGCGTACTCGGCATCGTCGGCATCGCAATCGGCGACGCGCGGCGGCACGATCGGCACCGTGGGCGCGACGATCGCATCGAAGCGCTGCCACAGGGTGCGCTGCGCCATCTCGAGCAGGGCGGCCCGCTCGGCTAGCAAATCGATGTAATCGGCCGCCGACGCCGATTCGCCCTTTTTGATCCGCACGAGGACGCGCGGGTCGTAGCGCTCGCCGTGCGTTTCCAAGAGCCGGCGATGCCACGCGTACGCTTCGATCGACGAGAGACGGAAGCGCTCGGCCCATTCCGGCCGATCCAGCGGCCCGAAATGGACGTCCGCGACAATCGCGCCCGCGGCCTCCAGGTGTTTCGTTGCCGTTTCGAAGGCGGCGGCGACCGCCGGCTCCATGCCGTCGGTGACGAAATGCGTGAGCAAGCCGAGCCGCATCCCTTCGAGCGGACGTGCCTCGGGTACCTGCGGCGGCAGGCCGGCGAGCATGCGATCGACGAGGGCGCAGCACGAGACGGACACGCCGATCGGGCCGAACGAATCGAGGGTGGTCGAGAGCGGCACGGCGCCTTGTCTCGGCACGCGGCTCGCGGTCGGCTTGAAGCCTGTCAGTCCGCAAAACGCGGCCGGAATGCGGATCGACCCGCCCGTGTCGCTGCCGAGCGCGACGGCGGCCATGCCGTCGGCGACCGATGCCGCTGCGCCCGAGGACGATCCGCCCGCAATGCGCGCCTCGCCCGGCTCGCCGCGCCGATAAGGCGAAAGCGGCGTGCCGTAGTGCGGATTCAAGCCGAGCCCCGAGTAGGCGAATTCGGTCATGTTCGTGCGCCCGACGATGACCGCGCCCGCGTGCCGCAGGCGGGCGACGGCGGGGGCATCGGCGCCAGCCGGCGCGGCGTCCGCCAGGGCCTTGGAGCCGGCCCGCGTGACTTGGCCTTCGACGTCGAACAGATCCTTCACCGATACCGGAATGCCCGCGAGCGGCGACAGGACGGTGCCCGCGGCGCGCAAGCGGTCGAGCGCGTCGGCGCATGCGCGCGCGCGGTCCGCGTCCACCTCGGTGAAGACCGTGGATCCTTGCCCGGCGGGATCGGCAATACGCTCGAGCGCTGTCTCGACTAGCGCGCGGCTCGTCGTCCGGCCCTGAGCCAAATCGGCGGCGAGTCGAGCGAGCGGCGCAAAGGGAACGAAATCGGTAGCCATACAGTATCGGGTCGGAGTCGAAGGGGGCGCAGGGGCGGGGCGCCGGCACATCGCCGCAAGCACAGCGCACGTGGGGGCGAAGCGGGGCGCGCTGCCGCTGCAACGCATCTTTAGCGCTTACGATTGTAACTGCTGGCCCTCGCGACGCAGAGAATGGAATCGCGCGGGCGCGGCAAGCGGAGCTAATTTGCGAGCCATCGGTGCGCTGGCGGATAATGAACCCATTTCATCGCTTCGCGTACGAGACGCGCCTGCCCATCGTCATGAGCGAAAACACGCCGCCGCCCCGTGCCGGACAGTCCGGCCCCGATTCATCCGTCCCGTCTCCGGCTACGTCGCCGGATTCCCCCGAAACCGCGCGAGCGATAGCCGCCGCGCCCGCCACCCCAGCCTCTGCACCGCCCACTACGCCCCCGCTTCCGCCCGCTTCTGGCTCCGGCGCGTCTGCGGGAAGTGCGGACGAGCCGCCCGGAGTGCCGGGCGCAGTTGGAGTCGCGACCACGTCGAATACGACCGACACGCCTAGCGCCGCCTCGCGTGCTTCGAGCGACGCGCTGGAGTCGGCCTCGGCCATCGCTTCCGAGCCCGGCACGCCCCCAGCGACGACGCACGCGGCGGATGCCGCGCAGGCGCGCAGCGCGGCGACCGAGCAGACAGCGGCGCAGGAACACGCGGCCCAATCCGGGCGCGCGCCTGGCGCACCGCCGCCGGGCTTCGGCGCACCGCCGGATTTCGATACCTCCCGTCCGCCGCCCGCGAGCACCGTGGCGCAGACGCAGCCTGCGTACCTGCGGCAAAACGACTCAGCCTGGTCCGTGTTGGGACGCACAATTGCGGCGCGTGCGCGGCAGTTGTTCGACCGAGCGGGGCAGCGTATCACTCAGCGCACGCTGCGCATCGGCGTCTCGGCTCGGATCTTCCATCCGGAGCCCGGCGCGCGGGGGCTGCGCGGCAAGACGCTGCAGTATCTCGAAGAATCGGTGGCGCATTGGGTCATGTCGCGCGACGTGATGGTCTTCATGATCCCGACGGTCGGCCATCAAGGGATGCTTCATCCGAGCAACATCCGCTTGCGCGATTACGCGAAGCACCTGGACGGCTTGTTGCTCCAAGGCGGCGCGGACGTCTCGCCGCAGACCTACGCGGCAAGCGACATGCGGCCGGAATGGCCCGGCGATCGCGTGCGCGACATGTACGAACTCGAGTTGCTGTACGAGTTCATCGAATCGGGCAAGCCCGTGCTCGGCGTTTGCCGCGGTTGCCAATTGATCAACGTGGCGTTCGGCGGCACGCTCTACCAGGACATCGCCACGGAAGTGCCGACGGCGGGCGTGCACGTCAGCGAGTTTTACGATCAGCATCGGCACTCGGTGCGGTTCCCCGACGGCTCCTCGCTCGCCAGCATGTTCCCGGGGCGGCGCGAAGCCGTCGTCAACTCGATCCATCACCAAGCCGTGAAGACGCTCGGGCGGGACTTGAATATCGAGGCCGTGTCGGCGGGCGATGGACTCATCGAAGCCGTGCGTTATCGGCGCGCACCGTTCGTCGTGGGCGTGCAATGGCACCCGGAATTTCATCGGGCGGGCGGGCCCGAACTACTGGACTGCACACCGCTCTTGGACACGTTCCTGCGCGCGGCGCGCGAGACACGGTTCTAAGCCGCGGCCCGATCATGCTCGAGCGAGCCGTTTGTCGTTTGGGCTTGCGCGCTCGGATCGTTCCGATCTCTCGGCGGGTCGTCCGAGCCGCAACAGCCGTGTCTTTCGATGGGTCTTTCGATGTGCGTGTATCGGATCGATACAAAAAGTGTTGACACGTTTCAGCGGTTTATACATAATCTCGCTTCTCCGGTGCACGACGTTTAGCGAGTGAATCGGTGGAAGCAAACTGCGGGAGTAGCTCAGTTGGTAGAGCGCAACCTTGCCAAGGTTGAGGTCGCGAGTTCGAGACTCGTCTCCCGCTCCAGTTTCGATGAGGTATGTCGTACGAAGCGATTCGTTGTCGATGGGTCGTTCGTCGAGATGCCGCCAAGTAGTTAGTAGGATCACGCGGGAGTAGCTCAGTTGGTAGAGCGCAACCTTGCCAAGGTTGAGGTCGCGAGTTCGAGACTCGTCTCCCGCTCCAGGTATAGGGGAAGCTAAGCTTCCCTTTTTGTTTAGCGGCCCTGCCGGCTTGCTGAACCGATATGCTGGGACGTTGCGCAGCCGTTCGGCGCCTAATGTTTCGGTAAATCCGCTTTCGGCGCGATAGCAAAGCGGTTATGCAGCGGCCTGCAAAGCCGTGTAGGCCGGTTCGACTCCGGCTCGCGCCTCCAAATTGAAACCCTGACCAGTCTCGGCTCGTCAGGGTTTTTCTTTTTCCGTGGTCGTTTCGTGGCGGCGTAGCGGCGCAGTAACAGGAGCGGCCTCTCGGCCGCGCTTCGCTCGTGCGCTGTCAGGGCGATTCGCTCGCGGCGCTCGCACGCATCGGCAATTTACCGTCTCCGTACTCGCGCAGCACCTTCGCAATGACGACGCGATAGCCGTCCAGCCAGCGCGATTGTTTCGCCTTCGCCTCGAGATGCGCCGGATGCCGAATCAATTGCAGCAGCGCTTCCTCGGATGCCCAGTAGTAGACGTTCTGAATGAGCCCAGCGTCCGCATTTTCCCAAGTCTCTTCGCCCAGGTAGCCCGGTATGCTGCGCGCGGCTTGGGCAATTTGTTCGTCCAGACGATGGAATTGCTCGTCGTACTGGCCGGCTTTGAAGATGAACGTCGAAGCGTACATAGCGGTCACGTCGAATGTAGGTAGCGATAAGGCGGAGTGCCGGCGCGGCGCGGGCATGCGCCTCGACTCCGGCGAGCCCTACCGCGTACTCATTTGGACGGCCAGGCCAGCAGCTTGATGCCTGTGGCCGCGAATACCACCGCGAGCGATCCTTCGAGCCCGCGGCGGGCACGAGTATAAAAGCGACGCGCCGATTCCATCGAGAAAAGCAACGCATACCCGCTGAATACGACGCAACCGATCGCGGCGCACCCCGGAATGACGGCAGCGTGAGCGGTACCCGAACCGTTCGACGACAGCGCGACGATCGACACCCAGACGAGGACGGCCTTCGGGTTCGTCAGATGCAGCAAGGCGCCCTTCGTATAGAGCGCTTTGAGCGTCGCGGGCCGCTGCGCTTTGGATGCGGTGGCGACGGACGCAGACAGCGCCGTGCGCCCCGATTTGAATGCGAGCCACAGCAGATAGAGGCCGCCGACGATCTTGATCGCGACGATGAAATGCGAATAGGCGATCAACGCCGCCGAGATGCCCACCGTTGCGACGGTTGCCCAAAACATCGAACCCGAAATGACGCCGGCCGCGAACGCGAGCGCCGCTCTGCGACCTTCGTTGGCTGCAATGGACATGATCGCGAGGTTGCTGGGACCGGGGCTCGCCGTACCGACAAAATACGCGGCATAGGCGAGCAGCAGGTTGGCGGAGAAAAGAGTATTGCCGGACATGGTGGCCCTTTGAGTAGCAATGGAGAAACCGTCGCTCGATTGTTACGCAACGCGGGCCATCCGCCAGGGTCAATTGCGCGAAGTTTTACCGGGCCAGTCGCACGAATCGCCGCGCTAGGCTTGCTTGCGCGCGGCGGCGGCGAGCATCGCGTCGCCGATCGGACACTCTCCGGCGGCACGAAGCGCCTCGCCTGCGCCTCGAATGTCGCGCACTTCTTTGTTCTGGCCGAGTTTGCTTTTGCCGACCAATTGCGTGATGTCGATTTGCAAGCCCACGATCGACTTGAGCAGCGTATCGATGTAGTCGCTCGGCGCATCGCTCATCTTCCATGGCCGAGGTTGCGAGGCTTCGTGCGTCCGCGTGAGCCGTGCGACCAAACCGCGAACGAATTTCTCGTCGTCGCGAATGGCGATCCGCCCGTGCGCATGGACGACGATGTAATTCCATGTCGGCACTTGCCGATGAAGCTCGTGCTTGCTCGGATACCAGTTCGGCGAGATGTAGGCGTCGCCCGCCCGAAAAACCACGAGCACTTCGTCGCCGTCCGCGACCTCTTGCCATACCGGATTGGCTCTCGCCACGTGGGCACGCAGGACACCGAGTTCGCCTTCGCCCGGCGCGAGTTCGAACGGAATATGGTTCGCGTCGAGTCCGTTTCTACCGTGCGTCACCAGCATGCCGAACGGATGTTGCTCGATGCAGGCGTGCAGCACGTCTTTGCGAGGTTCGTTGAAATCGGCGGGGATGTACATAGCGGTTCCGGAAATGATCGGCGAGCGACGGCGCGAGACGCCGAGTGCACGCGTGGGAGTCTACGGCCATTGTGGGAGAAAACGGGCCTATTCTAAAGGCCCAACCGTCGGCTTAGGGCGTGTTCGTCAAGCCAATAGCGCTACGGTGCGTTCGAATGCGGACCGATACGCATCCACGAGCGTTCGCGCGGTACGTTGCAATTGTGCCGGGTCGACTTCGAACGCGGCATCGACGCCACGTGCCAAGTCGCCGATACCGATTTCGTCCGGGACCTCCGCGTCTTCCCACGCGGCGGCGAACGACGTCTGCTTGCTCGGCCCGGCGGCGCGTGCGGGATGCCGTAGGTTGACGCGCGGCAGTGCGAACGCCGCCGCGACGATTCTTCCGTGGAGACTGCTGCCGCAATAGGCGCGGCTGTTCGCGATCAGCGCGCAGATGTCCCAGACGTTCGGCGATGTCATCAAGTACGCCGTTGCCGTGCGCATTCGCTGCCGCGTGCGTTCGTACACGGCCAAGTCGTCGTGCCAGGGTGCGATCCCGGCACGAAAGAACGCAATGCCGACTCCGTGCGTTGCTGCGACCGCATCGAGCTGGGCGGCGAGGGTGTCTAGGGTTCGATCGTCGCCAAAATCGGCGCTGAACTGGACGGCGACATAGCCGTTGGGGCATGCGTCGCGGATCGATGCAACCGCTTCACTGGTGGCATGGTCGCCGATCGTGCGGCCAAACAGCTCCGCGACCATGACCGCCGGATCGGGCAATAACCTCGCGGCGATCCCGGCGTCGAGCAGGGTCTTTTGCGTGACCGTATCGCGGACGGAGACGTCATCCGCTCGGCGAAGCGCGTCGATCACTTCCGCGGCCATCGCGGGATCGCGGTCTTCGAGGCCGACGCCGCCGACTGCGTTGAACACGACGCGGCGTGCCCGCGTGAACTGCGCTTTCGACAAGACGTACGGCGCGCGCATGGGGAGCCCGAGATGCGTCATGGCCCATTTGGCCGGCGCTTGTCTCCATGCGGCGTGCGCTTCGATGATCGGCATCGCGCGTTCGGCCGGCGAGAGCATGACGGTCGCTTCCCAAGCATCGCAGGTGAGTAGTTCGCCGCCGACGTGAACGATGTCGAATGCCTGGTCGGCAAAGGTCGACGCGAGCGTCGCGATGGCCTGCACCGAATGGCCCCCGTACGGGCTGAGGTCGCATTCGAGTAATCCGGCGAAGCGAATCGTGCGGCCCGGAAGCATCCGGGCGAGCACGTGGGGGAAGAGCATGTCGCCGAAGTTGTGCCGATCGAATGCACCGAAGAGCACGGTAACAGGATCGGACGAGGCGTCGGTCATGGGCTATCTCTGAGGGGGCAGGCATGCCGTAGCGCGGCATGCGATGCGCAACGATGGCCATGGTACGCGACGGGGGGCCACGCGGGGCTGGCTTGAAAGGCCTAGCCTGCGCCGCATCGTGCACGGCCTTCATTTGGTCCTAAATGTGCGGGTCGGTAGCAAGGTTTCATCGTTGTTGCACTACCGTCGGTCCTTTTTTCGTTACGACAAAAGGGGAAAGGGATCATGACGACTCCCGAAGCGCACTGCGAAGCCGACTATCCGACATCGGCGGGCACATGACGACCTATCACGGAAAGAAGATCCTCGACCTCGGGTCGTTTCCGAAATGGTTGAGCGCCGCCTACAGTGCATGTCCGGCGGCCATTCCTCGTGGCTTGCAGTCCGAAGTGGTTTCCATCGAAGACGCGCACTTGCGCGTCACCGCCGAAGACGTCACCGCAGTCGACGATGTGCCTCGATGGCCGCTTGCTGCGTATGAGGGCTACGGCGTACGCGCGAGCGATGTGAATCCAACACCTGCTGTGAGGCCCGCCATTTTGGATTTCCTCCCTGACAGCCCGAACAAGCATCAGCGGGTCGACAAGCCATTGATAGATCCGCTGCCACCGAAGCACATAGTAGACACCCTGGCCCATGGGGTCTTGCCTGAGGGCGTGGATGCGGTCGTTCCCCGCGAAGCCGACAAGGCGCCGGACTCGGCGTGGTTCAAGCAGATTTGGTTATGGCGGTCGCCGCGCCCAGGAACCGGTGTCATCGCTCGTGCGAGCGATGTGGCCGCCGGACAACGCCTGATCGCGAAGGGTCAGCGCCTCACCGTCGAGCGCCAAGCAGCATTGATCGCTGCGGGTGTGCGCGAAATCAAAGTGACCAAGCGCCCGCGAATTGGCGTCGTCGTTTCCAGCTATGACCGCTGCGCACCGCTCGCCTCTCGCAGTGACTGGCAAACCACGGATGCCTGTGGGCCCTATATTCGTTTGCTTTTGCAGCGCTGGGGCTTCGATGTTCCACCCGTCGAATATCTATCGCCGCCTCCGATGGCGGGGCTGACCCTTGAGACGCGCCGGGCCGGCGAAGGTCAGTATCGGCAACGGGTTAGGGAACTTGCTCAGCGATACGACTTGATTATCGGCAGTGGTATCTCCGAATTGTCATCGTATCGGGATCTTGGCTTGAACTGCCTGCGATGGTTCGACAACTACGGAATGGATCACGCTAATCGGGTTAATCAGACGCCGGGTGGATACTTCAACTTCGCCACTAGCCCGGATCGCTCACCGCCGTTTAAGGAGACCATCAAGGAGGTCGACGAGCACGGTCGGTTGCGTAGTTGCCTTCAAATTCACCACCGGGATCAGGCCACCTTGATCAACCTGCCGGGTTCTCAGAGTTCGGTCGCTGTTTTGATGCATGTGTTTGTGCGGCGAGTCATCGACATGTACGAGTTCGTCGACACGCCCGGCCCCTATTGGGAAATCGGCGAACTCGTCCATGACGTCGAATGTGATCGAGCGACGAATCTCATGCGATGGGCAAAGCTCGTCTGGGGCGTGCGTGGCGAACCATTGATCGAACTCTTACCCGCCCAGGAGCGGCATTGCATTGCGGCCTTTCTCGATGCCGAGGTCATAGCCGCCATCCCTGCCGGAAACGGCCGTCTCGGGGTGGGCAGCCGCGTTCACTTCCTGCGCTTGGACCCGACGCGACAGCCCGCTGCGCCCAATTGCGCCAAACCCGAACCGATCGAAATCATTCCCGACGCAATCCAACCGACCGAACCCGAGCCCATGCAACCTCAAATGACTGTCGCCGAATCGTGGCAACGCCTCGACGGCTGGCTGCAGTCGATGCCGGCGGCGGCCCCGGAAGGGTTCAAGGCGCCAGCTTGCGACGCGGAGATACACCTTCTCGAACGCGCACTCGGTGCCAAGCTGCCCGACGATTTCGTCGCGAGCGTGAAAATCCATAACGGGCAAGCCGATCGATGCATGGGATGTTTCAACGGCGACAACTTGCTCGACGTCCGGGGCATCCTCAGGGAGTGGACGTCCTGGCGCGATCTCGTGGTCGAAGGCGCGTTCGACGGAATCACGTCGGATCCGGACGGCGGCATCAAGGACGATTGGTTCAACCTGCAATGGATTCCCTTCGCCGCAAACGGTATGGGCGATTGTTTATGTCTCGATCTCGATCCCGCGCCCGGCGGCACGGTCGGCCAAGTCATTCGTGTCTTGCACGACGATGAGCGTCGCGAGTGCCTGGCGGCGAGCTTCGAGCAGTGGCTGGATGGCATGGTCAAAGAACTTACCGGCCTCGCGCATCAGGACGAGTAGAACAAACAACCGGGGCAGCGGGGCAAGCTAGGGGAACAAGCCCGCGTCCAAAGGCTGGCCGGCTCGGTGGCGTTGTCCAGCCCGTCATTCGGGACGACCCGACGCCCGTCATCGTGGCCGCTGGAAATTGCCAGCGCGCCGCGGGATAATCGCCGGGTACCGAATGTCTTTGACCCTGCCCATGACCGATTCCACCCACGACCCGCACGAATTCCCCGATTGGCGCTGGAAACCCTTTTCCGCACTGACCGCCTCGGAAGTCTACGACATGTTACAGGCGCGCAATGCCGTGTTCGTCGTAGAACAGCAGTGCGTCTATAACGACGTCGATGGGCTCGACCAGGACGCGTGGCACTTGTTCGCTTATTCGGGTCACGCAGAAGCGTCGGCAGGCACATTGCGCAACGGCGGTGGGTCGATGCCGGCGCTCGCCGGCTATCTCCGTGTTTTGCTGCCCGATGCGTCGGATAGCGACGTGCGCATCGGCCGCGTGCTGACGACCGCGGGTTTTCGCGGTATCGGCTTAGGCAGTGCCATGCTCGAGCAAGCGCTGAAGCATATCGTCGCGCAGTGGCCCGATGCAGCGATCAAGCTGCATGCGCAGGCGCATCTCCAAATGTTCTATGGCGCATTCGGCTTCGAGCCGATTTCCGAAGTGCATGACGAGGACGGCATCCCGCACGTCTGGATGCGCTCGGTCTAGTCCAGCCGCATTCCCCTCGCAACGTAAGTCGCCTGCTCCACCTCGAGCGAACTATCGCGATCCGAAGCCACCGCGCGCAGCATGACGCGTCACGGCGCGCGGGCGGGATGCGGCGCTTCCAACGCGATCTCCCGGCGCTCCTCGATCAGCCGTTCGCGCGCCGAAAGCCGCATCCAGTGCCGCAACGCAATCAAAGCGCCGAATACGCTCATCATCGAGCCCGGAATCCAGAGCAGCAACCCGCCGATCTGTTGGTCGCGGATCGGACTGATCCAGGTGAAAGCGCGCCCGCAGATCGAATAGATCGGATAGAGTTCACGCGGCGTGAAAAAGATCAACGCGCCTAGGACGATTTGCGGCGGAATGGCTGCGATGACGATCATGATCCGCCGTCCCGGCGACAGCCGCGCGGGCGGTGCGGGCCGCGGATCGAGTACGAGCCACCAGAACAAGAGGCCGTCCACCACCATGCTCCAGTTCATGATTCGATAAAGGCGCCAGTCGAGCATCGCCTTGAAGTGGATCGGCGACAGCAGCCAAAAGTAGATGAGCCCGACGAAGAGCAGGACGGCGACAACGGGATGAAACACGACGTCGAACAACGCGCGCATCGGTTTCGTCCGCACGGCGGGCCCGATGAAACGTTGGCGCCAGCGGAACGGGATGCCTGCCCGCAGTGCGGCGCCCGGATAAGACCACGCGATGAAGAACGGGCCAAGATGATGCAGCACGAGGTGCTGCAAGCGATGCATGAAGAACTCGTGCTCGAAGTAGTAATCGAGCCGAGTGTGCAAGGCGATGTAAAGCGCGACGAGCCCGAACCAGAACGAAACCTGGCGCAGCAGCGAGACCCGCGCATGCCGCACGCCGCGCGCATAGAGAATCGCCGCGGCGAGCACAGCGACGACGACCGTCGGCGACGGTTCCCAAGGATCGAGCCAATAAAGCAGATTCATGGCGGTTTTCGGCTTACTTCGCCATGGCCGGCGATTCGAGGGCAAACGGCGGGTGGAACGTTTCGCCGGTGGTGAACATCCGCACTTCAAGCCCCCTGTTCGATGACCCGCCGCAAGTCGTGTGCGATGGCATCGGGCGTATCGTTGCTCGTTGCCAGCAGCCGCGCGCGCCCGTCGCGATCGAAGACATAAACAGCGGAGCTGTGCGTGACTTCGTAGCTGCCGTTCGGGTCGCGCTTTTCCATCTGGTACGCGACACGATAGCGCTTCGCGAGCGCTTCGACTTGTGCGTCGGTGCCCGTCAGGCCCCGAATGTGCTCGGCGTCGAACGCCGTGACGTATTCGTGCAGGGCTTGCGGCGTATCGCGCGCCGGATCCACCGAAATGAAGAGGATGCGGACCTGCTTTGCGTCGTCGGCCGGTAACTTAGCGAGCACCTGCATCAGCCGCGCCATGGTTTCGGGGCAAACGTCGGGACAATGCGTGTAACCGAAATAGACAAGCGTCGTCTTGCCGCGAAACGCCGATCCGGTCACGCTCTGGCCCGTGTCTTCCGTCAAGGTGAACGCCAGATCGGGAAGATGGCCCGTTACGTTGGTCAGTTGCCACGGGCCGCCGTCGTGCGAGCAGCCGGCAATGAGCGCGGCGCAGGCAAGGCCGATCAAGCTTCGGACGACTCGCAAGGAAGCGGGGCGGGGGCGCCGAGCGCCAGGCCCACGTGGCGAGGCTCGATCGACAGCGAAAGGCGCGAGAGCGACAGCGGGAGCGGGAACAGCATCGGCATCGGCCGATTCGCCGGGTGGCGGCCCGGCTCGGAGAACACAGTGCGACATACGTGACTCGTGAGGTGCGTCAGCGCCGCGGGGCCGCCCTCGCTGGGCAGCGCCGACAGGGCGGCTGCGAGGCAGGGACTATAGCGCAAATACCTTTCCGTTACCGTTCGCGCCGTTGATGTCGGTCAATACCGAGGCAATTTGCCGCAGGAGCAGGCAAGATACGGGGCAGGGAATCCGCGTCGCGTCGCCGCTTCGGGGCTGGGGTGTTTTCAAGGCGTTCTTGCTCGAAAAGGCGACGCAAGCGCGGTAAGATGCGCAAACTTTTCCGGTTCTGCATGGCTATAAGCCGTGTCGAGCCGTCACGCGAACCAACCTGATGCAATCTTTACCGGCTTTTCTGTCTCCGAGCGAGACGGCGTTCTTCTTCGATTTCGACGGCACGCTCGTCGAACTTGCGTCCACGCCCGACGGCGTGGTCGTACCGCCGGGCGTCGTCGATTCGCTGGCGCAATTGCGCGATTTGACGCGTGGCGCCGTGGCGGTCGTGTCCGGCCGCGGCATCGACAGCATCGATGCGTTCCTCGGCATGCCCGATCTGCCTATTGCTGGGTTGCACGGCGCCGAGCGGCGCGACGCGAGCGGCGACACGGTGAGGCTCGGCTTCAACGATGCACGCCTGCTGCGCATGGAAAAGGTGCTGGAGCAACTCGTCAACGCGCACCCGGGCACGCTGCTCGAGATCAAGGGCGCGGCGCTAGCGGTCCACTTCCGCAACGCGCCGCTCGCCGAGACGGCGGCGCGCGAAGCGACGCAGCGTCTGGTGGACGAACACGCCGACGCTTACGTGCTGCAGCCCGGCAAGATGGTCTACGAAATCAAGCCGAAAAACGTCGATAAAGGGCGCGCGGTCGCGGCCTTCCTCGATGAACCGCCGTTCGCCGGCCGCATGCCCGTTTTCGCGGGCGACGATTTGACCGACGAAAAGGCGTTTGCGCTCGTCAACGAACGCGGCGGCGTATCGATCAAGGTCGGTGCCGGCGATACCTCGGCGCGCATGCGCGTCGATTCGGTCGGCGCGTTCGCCCTCTGGCTCGCCGATATTGTCCGCGCGGCACGGCAAGCGTCATGAGTCGCCTCATCATCGTGTCGAACCGGGTTGCGCCGATTTCGGAGGGCGGCCCGGCAGCGGGCGGGCTCGCCGTCGGCGTGTACGACGCACTCAAGGAGACGGGCGGCATGTGGTTCGGCTGGAGCGGCGAAGTCGTCTCGTCCGGCCAACCCCAACTGCAGCTCGTCGAACAAGGCCCCGTCACGTTCGCCACGATCGGGCTCGCACGGCGCGATTACGATCAGTACTACCGAGGCTTTTCGAACGCGACGCTATGGCCCGCGTTCCACTATCGCGCCGATCTGATTCAATACGATCGCCACGATTTCGAAGGCTATTGGCGCGTCAATACCTGGCTTGCCCAGCAGCTCGTGCCGCTGCTGCGCGCCGACGACGTGATCTGGGTGCACGACTACCATCTGATCCCATTCGCACAAGCGCTGCGCGCGGCCGGTGTGAAGAACCGGATCGGCTTTTTCCTGCATATTCCCTTTCCGGCAGCCCAGGTGCTGCTGGCCATTCCGCCGCATCGCGCGCTGGCCGAAGCGCTGTGTTCGTTCGATCTGCTCGGGTTTCAGACGCAAGCGGACGTGCGCGCCTTTTGCGACTACGTCGTGCATGAAGCGGGCGGCGAGATCGAAGGCGGCGCGCGCCGCGGCCCGTTCGTCGCGGGTGCGCCCGCGCTCGTGCGCGCCTTCGGACGCTCGTTGCAGGCGGCTGCGTATCCGATCGGCGTCTATCCCGACGAAATCGCGCAGCTCGCGAAAGCCGGCGCGCGCGGCAAATCGGTTCGCACCATGCGTCAGACGTTGCACGATCGCAAGCTCATCATGAGCGTGGACCGGCTCGACTATTCGAAAGGCCTCGTCGAACGCTTTCGCGCCTTCGAGCGGTTGCTCGATCAGGTGCCGGCCTGCCGCAACAACGTCTCGTTCGTGCAGATCGCGCCGCCCACGCGCGCGGATATGCATGCCTATCAGGACATCCGGTTGCGGCTCGAATCCGAACTCGGCCGGATCAACGGCCGCTTCGCCGAACTCGATTGGACGCCGATCCGGTATATCCATCGGCAGTACGAGCGATCCGTGCTGGCCGCGTTATTTCGTGAATCGCACGTCGGCTACGTCACGCCGCTGCGCGACGGCATGAATCTCGTCGCAAAGGAATATGTCTCCGCGCAAGATCCCGACGATCCAGGCGTGCTGGTGCTCTCGCGCTTCGCCGGCGCGGCGGACGAGCTGACGGGTGCGCTGATCGTCAATCCGATCGACATCGACGGGATGGCGCAAGCGCTGGCTCAGGCGCTGTCGATGCCGCTCGCCGAACGGCGTGCGCGCTATCGCGACATGATCGCCCAGCTGCGCAGCAACAACGTGTCGGTTTGGCGCGATACGTTCCTGCGCGATCTGTCGCAAAGCGGCGGTGCGCAGCCGGCGGAAAGCTCGGCGGGCGGGAAGGGCGCGGCAGCGCGCGCCAAGACGGCGCGCAAGCGGGTGGCGGCCTGAGGGGATGAGCCCGAGCAGGCCTTAAGTTCTATGAAGGACTAAGTCGAGATAAGTCGAAGCCGCCTTACGCGACGTGCTCGTCGACTTTGCGGCCGCCCGGGTGCAGATGCATCGCCTTGCCGTGCTGCTTGGCCAGCAGATCGCGATAGATGCCGGGGCGGTTGCGCAGTGCTTCGGGGGTGCCGTCGTCGATAACCTTGCCCGAACTCATGACGATGATGCGGTCGAAGTTCTGCAGCGTCGATAGACGGTGCGCGATCGCGATGACCGTGCGGCCCACCATGAGCCGGTCGAGCGCTTGCTGGATCGCTTCTTCCGAGGCGCTGTCGAGCGCGGAGGTGGCCTCGTCGAGCAACAAGATCGGCGCGTTCTTCAGAATCGCCCGCGCAATCGCGATCCGTTGCCGCTGGCCGCCGGAGAGCTTTACGCCGCGATCGCCGACGATCGTGTCGAAGCCGTCGGGCATGGCTTCGATGAAATCGGTGCACCGTGCCTCGCGCGCCGCGGCGTGCACTTCCTCGCGCGTCGCCTCGGGCCGGCCGTACGCGATGTTCTCGTATACCGTCCGATGGAACAGCGCGATGTCCTGCGGCACGAGGGCGATCGCATGCCGCAGGCTGTCTTGCGTGATGGTGCCGATGTCTTGGCCGTCGACCTTGATGGAGCCGCCTTGCGTTTCGTAGAACCGCTGCAGCAGGGCGAGGACGGTCGATTTGCCGGCGCCCGATTTGCCGACGAGCCCGACGCGCTGTCCCGCTTCGATGTGCAGATCGAAGTGATCGAGGATCGGCTTGCGGCGCGGATAGGCGAACGTCACCCCTTCGAAATCCACGCGCCCGCCGTGCGGTGCGAGCGGCACCGCTTCTTCGCGATCGGGCATGCCGTGCGGTTCGAGCAGCGTCTTCACCGCCTCGGCGAGCCGCGCGATGTGCTGGGTGACATCGACGAGCGCCACGGCGAGGTCGCGCGTTCCATGCAAGATGGTGAACCCGAGCGAACTCGTGAGGACGATGTCGCCCGAGGTGGCGCGTCCTTGCGTCCAGAGCCACAGCGCCCAACCGAGCAAGCCGGCCGACAGCAGCGCCGTGATGACGGCATGCAAGAGCCGCAACCGCTCGAGATAGAGCAGGCTCTGCTGGCGCGCGTCCATCTCCGCCTTGACCGTTTCGCCGAAGCGGCGCTGTTCGCGCACGGTCATGCCGAACGCGCGCACGAGTGCCATGTTGCCGATCACGTCGACGAGTTCGCCGTCGACCGCGGCGGCCTTGGTGGCGAACTTGTGGTGCCGCGACGAACCGCGCCCGGCGAGCTTGAACAGGACGACGGCCAGGATGCCCGAGCACAGCATCAGGCAACCGGCCATGACCGGGTTCACCGTAATGATCATGACGATTGCGCCGATCACCGCGATACACGGCGGCAACACGTTCCACGCCATCGTGTTCTCGGACGTATAGACAGCGTTCGAGGTGGCGGTGATGCGGCTGGCGAGCGTGCCGGGCTGCCGTTCCGAGAAATATGTCGGCGAGTGGCCGGTCAGGTACTGGAACAAGTCGCGCCGCAGATCGCCCGTGACGTCGACGAACGCATGGGCGGCCACCCATCCGCCGATACGCCAAAGCATATTGTCGGCAGCGATGAGGCCGACGAGGATCGCGAACGCACCCCATAGCGGGCCCGGATGGTGCCGTCCCATGCCGAGCACGTCGATCAGATGCTTGATCGCGTATTGCGACGCCAGCGCACAGCCGACAGCTGCGAAGACGCTGGCCAACACGATCGCGTGCGAGACGGGGTGGCGCCGGATGTAACTGAGCAAGAACGCCAAAGGCCGGTCGGCATAGCCTGCAAGCCTGGCGTTGCGAGCGTTACGCTCGGCGACGGTCGAATGTTCCAATTGTGGTTCGTGCGAGGCACGCGAAGCGAGTGTCATCAAAAGCATAGTCTGCGAGGGGCGGGCCGGCAGCCAATCTCGAGCAATAACGAGATGGCGCGGCACGCCGCCATTGTAAACATCCGCGGAACTTCCCCGGGGCTTCACGACGAGCGTTGGGTGCGCACAACGCCGTTTTGCGGCAGCACATTGTCCCGGCGCTCGTCCTGGCTCGACTGAGCAAATTCGGTGCGCGCTTCGGTCGAAAGGTTAGTCGAAGCTAACCGTAATTTTCCGATACAATAGCGGGTTATGTCCAAACGCCATGTAGAAATTACCGATCATGGTATTGGGGCTGGATCGTTTGCCGGACTCGGCACGCAGAGCACGCAAAGCACGCAAGCACCCGATCGATATGTCACGCGACGCGCTTTGGCGCGACGTGGCACGGCGGCTGCTTCGCAGGTGCGGCTCGCGAAGCCGTGCCGTGTCGAAAATTGGGCGCATCGGCGTACTGTAGGCGCCCCTTGGGTGCCCATGGCGAGCGAAATGTATCTGGCTTGTAACAACGTAAAGAGTTTGAAATGTTCTGCGGCGCAGCATAAAACCGGTCGGATAATCGATCCGGGTTTGCCCTAGGGAAATTGACGCGGTACGGTCAACGATTGGGCGAGCAATGCGTTTAACGACATGTGGCGCGTAGCCCCGAGATCGATCGAGCGGTAACCGCCGACGGCCGAGGGCGAATCGCCCCCCGTTCGGGCCGGACGGGGTGCTGCCGCCGAATGCTGGAGCGGGCGATTCGCTTCGAACTTGGTCAACACTTTTGCCTGAATTTTTATTAGGAGTTCATCACTATGCGGATCGCTCAAATCGCTCCTTTGCATGAAGCGGTTCCTCCGAAGCTGTACGGCGGGACGGAGCGCGTGGTGTCGTACCTGACGGAAGCGCTCGTCGACCTCGGCCACGACGTGACGCTGTTCGCGAGCGGCGACTCCAAGACGTCGGCGAAGCTCGAAGCATTCTGGCCGCAGGCGCTGCGTCTCGATCCGTCGATCCGCGACACGATGGCTCCCCACATGCTGCTGCTCGAAGAAGTGCGCCGCCGCGCCGAAGAATTCGACGTGCTGCACTTCCACATCGATTACTACCCGTTCTCGTTGTTCTCGCGTCAGCCGGTGCCGCACCTCACGACGCTGCACGGCCGTCTCGATCTGCCCGAGCTGCAACCGATCTTCAATACGTTCAACGAAGTGCCGGTGGTGTCGATTTCCGACAATCAGCGCATGCCGTTGCCGCAGGCGAGCTGGCTCTCGACGGTCTACCACGGCCTGCCCGAGAACCTGCTGACGCCGCGCAAAGATATCGAGCCGAGCTACCTTGCGTTCCTCGGCCGTATTTCGCCGGAGAAGCGTGTCGATACGGCCATCCGTATCGCCGAGAAGGCCGGCATGAAGATCAAGATCGCCGCGAAGCTCGACAAGGCCGACCGCGCCTACTACGAAGAGCAGATCAAGCCGCTGTTCCAACTGCCGCACGTCGAATACATCGGCGAGATCAGCGAATCCGAGAAGGCCGAATTCCTGGGCGGCGCGCACGCATTGCTGTTCCCGATCGATTGGCCGGAGCCGTTCGGTCTCGTCATGATCGAAGCGATGGCCTGCGGCACGCCCGTGATCGCGTTCAAGCGCGGTTCGGTGCCTGAAGTCATCGAAAACGGCGTGTCGGGTTTCGTGGTCGAAGACGAATTGTCGGCTGTCGCCGCCGTGAAGCGCTTGTCGTCGTTGCCGCGCGAGACGGTCCGCAAGGCGTTCGAAGCGCGTTTCACGTCGAAGGTGATGGCGCAGAACTACATCGCATCGTACGAAAACCTGCTGCGTCAAAAGCGCCGCTCCGTGCTGCGCGAAGTCGCCGCCGGCTAACGCGCTACGGCGCGAGGCGGTGTAGCGCCTCGCATTCGCGGCTCGACTCGACACGCCCCGCCTGCCGTCCGGCACGCGGGGCGTGTCGTTTTTCGGTCGATCTCGGCGATCGTCCGGCGTTCCTTCCAGCCCAAGCGGCAGCTTTCCGTGGATCGAGCGGCGCGACCCGAGCGATTTCGATCGTTGAGATTCGTCCGAGATGGGAAACCTTGCGTCCAAAATCCCTATAATGCTGCTGCCGCGAAAACGGCGGCTGCAACGATTGACCTTAGGAGAGCGTCTTGGCAAGAGCGACCCCCACGCGAGCGGATCCGGCACCGGGTGCCGGTACGATGTTTACGCTGCGCGCCATCGGTCTCGTTTTGCTGGCGCGTTGGCTTTATTCGATGGCGCAAATGGGCTACGGCGAATCGCTCTCCGCGATGGCGTCTTCGCCGTGGGCGTCGATCAACGGCGTTTTCCTGTTTCTGCTGATCGTGCTGCCTGGCGCGCGGGCGCGTGCCGAGCGGCCCTTTCATCCGTTGCCGCAATGGCTGCGGCAAGCGTTGCGGCTATTTGCATTCTTGTGTCTGCTGTTCGCGCTCTGGTCGATCGGCGTTTTTGTCTGGGCCGCCGGCGGCCGGCGTACCGTGAATGCCATCGCCGAGACCAACGGCTGGCTTGTCGCCGCCCCGGCTTTGTACGCCGCTGTACTTTGGATCTGTCGCCCGCGCGCCTTGTGGCGGACCAACGCCGCCGCGCGGCGCTTCGCCATCGGCCGGTACGCGGTGTCGCTCGACGCGGCCACCCGAACGGTCGTCGTCTGGGTGGAAAGCCGCAAGTTGGGGCAATACGACGCGCGCGAACTCTCCGTCAAATGGCCCGTCGCGAGCGCGGTCGAACGCGAGCGCCCGACGGTGCAGCCGACGGCGGACGGCGCCGCCTTGCCGGAGGCGTCAAACTCGGTGGCGCCCGTTCGCGCGCGCGGGTGGGCACGGCGCTCGCAAGTGGAATTGCTGTGGGACTCGCCGGCCGCGGTGGGGCACAATCGGCAGACGATCTTTCGGACGACGATCGCAACGGACGGCGATCGAACATCGGCGCATGCGCTCGACGCCACCCTTCGCCAGGTCTAATCGCGCGGCATAACGCCGCATGCGGCGCCGGGCAGGGCGAAATGGGGCCAGCGCGGCGCTCGCGAAGCCGAGCGCCGAGCGCCCACCGCAATGCACCCAGGCGAGGAGTGAGCGATGAAACAGGCTCGAATCGATATCGTCAGAGCGTACGACGCGCTCGACGCGGACGGTGGCGCACGGTTTCTCGTGGATCGCATGTGGCCTCGCGGGATCACCAAGGCATCGCTGCATCTCGACGCCTGGCTGCGCGATGTCGCGCCCAGCACCGAGCTGCGGCAATGGTTCGCCCATGATCCGTCGCGTTGGGAAACGTTCATCCAGCGCTACTGCGCCGAACTCGACGCGAATCCCGCAGCCTGGCAGCCGATCGCCGATGCCGCCAAGCACGGACGCGTCACGCTCGTGTTCGGCGCGCGCGATCGCGAGCACAATCAGGCTGTCGTGCTGCGCGAGTACCTGGCCCGCAAGCTCGCGCATCGTTAGCCCCGTCGGTACCATTAGCCCCCATCGCACCATTAGCACCGTTCGTCCCGTTCGCTTTTAAGCCGTCGCACCGATGTCTCTTTCCTCCCGTGTCCCTTTGGAAGCGCTGCTCGCGCAGATCCGTGCGTGCCGAGCCTGCGAGGCGCATTTGCCTCACGGGCCGAGGCCCGTCTTGCAGGTCGGACGGGGCGCGCGCGTACTCGTCGTCGGCCAAGCGCCCGGTGCGCGCGTACACGCATCGGGCATTCCGTGGGACGACAAGAGCGGCGAGCGCCTACGCGATTGGATGGGGATCGGCCCCGACCTTTTCTACAATCCCGAGCGCATTGCACTGGTACCGATGGGTTACTGCTATCCCGGACGCGGCCGGTCAGGCGATTTGCCGCCGCGCCGCGAATGCGCCGAGTTGTGGCTCGCGCGCGTCCTCGCCGAAATGCCGCGCATCGAGTTGACCTTGCTCGTCGGCGCGTATGCGCAGCAGCGCTTTCTCGGCGGCGAACGGCGCGGGAGTTTGACGGAAACCGTCGCCGCTTGGCGCGAGTACGGCCCCTCGCGTATCCCGCTGCCGCATCCTTCGCCGCGCAATCAGGGCTGGTTCAAGCGTCATCCGTGGTTCGAACGCGACCTGCTTCCCGTCCTCAAAGCGCGCGTGGCGAATGCCCTGTCGGGGAAGCGAATCGGTGCGAACGCACGAAAGGATAGCGCGTAGCGCGCGCTTGGGCGTACCGGTCATTTCGTCAGTGGCTGTCACTAATTTACATGGTCCGGGGCGACCAATCGGGCTCGCTCGGCGCGCGGCCAGCCCCTTCGTCGAACAAAGCGAAACCGCGCGCGGCGCGGCCGGCCAAGTTGGCCACACAGGACTATCATGGCAGCCCTGGTGCGCCTTCTTATCTCGAAATGAGGGCGCGCATCGTTCGATATAGCGCGTAGAAAGGACACGTCTCATGACTTCCGGCGTCATCCGCATTCGCGGAGCTCGTCAGCACAATCTCAAAAATATCGATCTCGATCTGCGCACGGGCGAGATGGCGGTCGTGACTGGGCCATCGGGTTCGGGTAAATCGAGCCTCGTTTTCGACACGCTTTATGCCGAGGGGCAGCGCCGCTACGTCGAAACGTTCAGCGCTTACGCGCGGCAATTTCTCGATCGGATGGATCGTCCGCAGGTCGATCGTGTCGACGGTGTGCCGCCGGCCATCGCAATCGACCAAACGAACCCCGTGCGCAGTTCGCGTTCGACGGTCGGCACGATGACCGAACTTAACGATCATCTGAAGTTGCTTTACGCCCGCGCGGCTCAGTTGTTCGATAAAGCGACGGCTCAAGCCGTGCGCCACGACACGCCCGAGACGATTTACGCCGAACTCGTCGCACGGACGGCCGAGCGCGACGAGCGAGTCGTCGTCACGTTCCCCGTCGAATTGCCGGAGCAAACGAGCGCCGACGAAGTGGGGCAGTGGCTCTCGGCTAGCGGCTACACGCGCGTGCAAGCCGAGCGCGAAGTGACGACGCCGGCCGGTACGCGCAAGGTGCTCGACGTCGTGGCCGATCGTTTTCGTTTGAGCAAGGCCGACAAGGCGCGGGTGGTCGAAGCGATCGAAGCCTCGCTCAAGCGCGGCGCGGGCCGTGTGAACGTCTACGTGCTGCCCGATAGCGAACCGGATGCCGATGCCGGCGAACCGGCGCCGCGTATCTGGCGCTTTTCGACGGGCTTGCACTGCCCCGAAAGCGATGTGCGCTATGCCGATCCGCAGCCGGGGTTGTTCTCGTTCAACTCGGCCTACGGCGCATGCGAGGTATGCCGCGGGTTCGGCCGCGTGATCGGCGTTGATCTCGGGCTCGTCATTCCCGACGTGCGCAAGACGCTCGCGGGCGGCGCGATCAAGCCTATGCAGACGCCGGCTTGGAAGGAGTGCCAGGACGATCTCATGCGCTATGCCGCGCGTGCACGCATCCGCACGACGACGCCTTGGGCCGAGCTGACGGACGCCGAGCGCGAGTGGGTGATCGACGGCTCGCCCGATTGGAAGGGGGAATGGCAGCGCGAGTGGTATGGCGTGCGCCGATTCTTCAACTACCTCGAATCGAAGGCGTACAAGATGCACATTCGCGTGCTCTTGTCGAAGTATCGCAGCTACACGCCTTGCGAGAGCTGCGGCGGTGCGCGGCTGAAAACGGAATCGCTGCTGTGGCGCCTCGGCACGAAAGCCAACGCCGATGCGGTGTTGGCACCGGCGGCGCGCTTCATGCCGCATGGCGTCGCGTGGACGCGTGAGCAACTGGAAGCGTTGCCCGGTCTCGCTGTGCACGACCTCATGCTGCTGCCGATCGCGCGCATCCGCCGGTTCTTCGACGAGATGACGCTGCCGAGCGCGCTGCTCGACGACGCGCTGAAGCTGCTCGTCGCCGAAGTGCGGACGCGCCTGCGCTACCTGTGCGACGTCGGCCTCGGCTATCTGACGCTCGATCGCCAGAGCCGCACGCTGTCGGGCGGCGAAGTGCAGCGAATCAATTTGACGACGGCGCTCGGGACCTCGCTCACGAAGACGCTGTTCGTGCTCGACGAGCCGAGCATCGGGCTGCATCCGCGCGATCTGGATCGGATCGTCGAAGCAATGCGGCGCCTACGCGATGCGGGCAATACGCTCGTCGTCGTCGAACACGATCCCTCGGTGATGCTCGCGGCCGACCGGCTCATCGATATGGGCCCCGGGCCCGGCGAGCGCGGCGGCTCGATCGTCTTCGACGGGACGCCCGCCGATATTCGCTCGGCGCCGACCTTGACGGGCGAATACCTCGGCGCTCGCCGGCGCGTGGCCGATGCGGCGCATTGGGCGCGGCGGCCCGTCGATGCGCACACGCCGCGGCTCGTGCTCGAAGGCGCGAGCGAGCACAACCTGCGCGATGTAACGATCGAGATTCCGCTTGCGCGGCTCGTTTGCGTGACCGGCGTCTCGGGCTCGGGCAAATCCACGCTCGTCCAAGACGTCCTCAATCCGGCGCTCGCGCGTTTTCTCGGGCGGGCGACCGAAGCACCCGGCGCGCACCGGGCGCTGCTCGGGGCGCAGTTGATCGAAGACGCCGTTTTCGTCGATCAATCGCCGATCGGCAAGACCGCGCGCTCGAATCCCGCAAGCTATGTGGGCGCCTTCGACGAAATCCGCAAGCTTTTCTCCAAGGCGCCGCTCGCCTTGCAACGCGGCTATGCGGCAGGCACGTTCAGCTTCAACTCGGGCGACGGCCGCTGTCCTACCTGTGGCGGCTCGGGCTTCGAGCACGTCGAAATGCAATTTCTGTCGGACGTGTATCTGCGTTGTCCGGATTGCGATGGCCGCCGCTATCGGCCGGACGTACTCGACGTGACGATCGAACGGAGGGCGGCCGCCTCGGGTGCGCCGGTACGTGCCCTGTCGATCGCCGATGTGCTCGAACTCACCGTCAGCGAGGCCGTCGCCCTGTTCGCCGAGGATGCCGATGTGCTGCGCGTGCTGCAGCCGATCGTCGACGTCGGGCTCGAATATGTGAAGCTCGGCCAGCCGGTGCCGACCCTCTCGGGCGGCGAAGCGCAGCGGCTCAAGCTGGCGGGCTTCTTGGCCGAAACCGGCGGCAAGATCGGCGCCGAGGCGACACCGGGCGGGCGCTTGTTTATGTTCGACGAACCCACCACCGGCCTGCATTTCGACGACATCGCCAAACTCATGCGCGCCTTCGGCAAGTTGCTGGCACGCGGTCATTCGCTGATCGTCATCGAGCACAACCTGGACGTGATTCGTGCGGCCGATTGGATCATCGATCTCGGTCCCGAGGGCGGCGACGAAGGCGGGCTCGTCGTGGCGGTGGGTACGCCGGATGAGATTAAGGCATGCGAAGCCTCCCACACCGGCCGCGCGTTGAAGCAGTACGACGAGACGTTTGGCGCGGGCGAGACGGCGCCGACCGCCCCCGGCGTGCCGCTGCAATCCGCACTCGCGGCGGCGCGCGCACGCCGAGCGGTCGAGGGCGACGATGTGGTGCGCATCGTCAACGCGCGCGAACACAACCTGAAGAGCCTGAACGTCGACATTCCGCACGGCAAGTTCAACGTGGTCACGGGCGTTTCGGGCTCGGGCAAATCGACCCTCGCGTTCGACATTCTCTTTCACGAGGGGCAGCGGCGTTACCTCGAATCGCTGAACGCCTATGCGCGCTCGATCGTGCAGCCCGCGGGGCGGCCCGAGGTCGACGCCGTTTACGGCATTCCGCCGACGGTGGCGATCGAGCAGCGTCTCTCGCGCGGCGGCCGCAAGAGTACCGTCGCGACGACCTCCGAAGTCTGGCACTTCCTGCGGCTGCTGTACGTCAAGCTCGGCATTCAGCATTGCGTGCACGACGGCACGCCCGTCAAACCGCAAAGCGCGGAATCGATCGCCGCGCAGTTGCTGCGCGACCATGCGGGCGAGCACGTGGGATTTTTCGCGCCGCTCGTCGTCAATCGCAAGGGCATCTACACCGATCTGGCGAAGTGGGCGAAGGCGCGCGGCCATACGCATCTGCGCGTCGACGGCGAGTTTCTGCCGGTGGACCCTTGGCCCAAGCTCGAGCGCTTTCGCGAGCATACGATCGAGTTGCCGGTTGCCGATCTCGTGATCTCGGCCGATAACGAAGCGCAACTGCGCCGTGCGCTCGACGCGACGCTCGAACTCGGCAAAGGCATCGTGCACTTGCTCTCGCCGCTCGACGGCTTGGCCGATGCCTTGGCGGCGAAGCGCTCGACGGTGGGCATCGGCGAAATGGAAGTGCTGTCGGTGAAGCGTGCGTGTCCGGTGTGCGGCACGAGCTATCCCGAACTCGATCCTCGCATGTTCTCGTACAACAGCAAACATGGCTGGTGCACGAGCTGCGTCGGCACTGGGCTGGCGCTCACGCGCGAGCAACGGGCGGCCTACGACGATACGGTATTGGGGGCCGAGGATGGCCGCGGGCGCGAGCAAACGCTGCCGTCCGAAGAGCAAGAGATCGAAGGGGTGGGCGATACGCCTTGCCCCGAGTGCGACGGCACGCGCTTGAACGAATCCGCGCGTGCGGTGCGGTTCGACGGACGATCGATCGTCGATGTGGGCCGTTGGACCGTTTCCGATACGCGCGCGTGGATCGATGCGATTTCGCTTTCCGGGCGCGATGCGCAAATCGCGCGCGACGTCGTAAGCGAAATCGCGAGCCGGCTGCGTTTTCTCGAAGAGGTGGGGCTCGGCTATCTGAGCCTCGATCGCGCGGCGCCGAGTCTGTCGGGCGGCGAAGCGCAGCGTATCCGGCTCGCGGCGCAGCTCGGCAGCAACTTGCAAGGCGTGTGTTACGTGCTGGACGAACCGACGATCGGTCTGCATCCGCGCGACAACCGGATCTTGCTCGATGCGCTGCATCAACTGGGCGAGAAGGGCAACACACTCGTCGTCGTTGAACATGACGAAGATACGATCCGCCGCGCGGACCACATTATCGATATCGGACCGGGCGCGGGCAAGCGGGGCGGGCGGCTTGTCGCCGAGGGCGGCGTGAAGGATCTGGCAGCCCATGCCGATTCGTTGACGGGGCAATTCCTCGCCAGCCCGATCGTGCATCCGTTGCAGCCGCGCCGCGCCGTGCGTGCCGATGGCGAAGCGGCGGTGCCGGAACGGTGGCTGACCGTACATGGCGCATCGCTGCACAACCTGCGCGACGTGACGGCGAGCATTCCGCTCGCCCGCCTCGTCGCCGTGACGGGCGTATCGGGCTCCGGCAAGTCGACGCTCGCCCGCGATGTGTTGATGACGAACTTGCTCGATGCGGTCGGTCGTTCGGTGCTGTCGTCGCCGGCCACGCGACGCGCCCGCCGGGCCGCGGAGGAGAGCACCGGCGCAGCGAAGAAGGTGCGCGCGCAACCGAGCCGACACGCGACGGCCAGCACGGCGCGAGCGCCCTTGCAGATCACGCATAGCTGGCAGGGATGCCGCTCGATCGCGGGATTCGAAGCGATCGATCGCGTGCTCGAAGTCGATCAGACACCGATCGGCAAGACGCCGCGCTCATGCCCGGCCACGTACATCGGCGTATGGGACACGATCCGCAAACTGTTTGCGGAAACGCTCGAAGCGAGGGCGCGCGGCTACGCCGCCTCGCGCTTCTCGTTCAACACCGGCGACGGCCGCTGCCCGGCCTGCGAAGGGCAAGGCGTCCGCACCATCGGCATGAGCTTCCTGCCGGACGTCAAGGTGCCCTGCGACGTCTGCCACGGACAGCGTTTCAATCCCGAGACGCTTGCGGTGACATGGCGCGGCAAGAACATCGGCGACGTGCTGACGATGGAGATCGACGAAGCGGTCGAATTCTTCGCGCCGCTGCCGAACATCGCTCATCCGTTGCAGTTGATGAAGGACGTGGGCCTCGGCTATCTCACCCTGGGCCAGCCATCGCCGACGCTATCGGGCGGCGAGGCGCAGCGCATCAAGCTCGTGACGGAGCTGGCGAAGGTGAGAGACGACGTCACGCGGCGCGGACAAAAGCCGCCGCATACGCTCTACGTGCTCGACGAACCGACCGTGGGCTTGCACATGGCCGACGTCGCGCGGCTGATTCGTGTGCTGCATCGTCTCGTGGATGGGGGGCACAGCGTCGTTGTCATCGAACACGACCTCGATGTGATTGCCGAAGCCGATTGGATCATCGATCTCGGGCCCGAGGGGGGCGCGGGCGGCGGCGCGATCGTCGCGGCATGCGATCCCGAAACGCTTTCGCGCGTAAGCGAGAGTCATACCGGGCAGGCGCTGGTGCCCGTGCTTGCGCGCGTAGCGGGTGAACGGGAGAAGGAAAAGGAGGCGGCTGGCGAGGGGCGGCTGAGCGCTTGAACGCTCGAACGCGTAGCGACTAGTTACTTTGGATGACAAGGATGCGTCTGCCATGCGCATCCGATCCATTGTTCGATGAGAGCCGGGCCGGGTGCGTGCGCAGCGTCGCACCTGGCCCGGCTCGCTGATCGTTAGGCTTCGCCGGCCAGCTCCGGTGCGGGTGGCGTGGCCGTCGTAGGCGTGTTGGGCGTGCCCGGCCCTCCGAGTGCGGATGCTCGCCCAGCGTCGCTGCGCACTTGACCCACCCATACGAGCGCGAGCGCCGCCAAGCCGACGGACACCCATCCGTTCAAGCCATACCCGACAATGTGTCCCGCCGGATCGGAAGAGAGCATGAGGCCGCCGAGCCACGCGCCGCAGCCGGTGCCGAGCGATTGCACCGCCCCGTTGGCGCTCAGGAAGGCGCCGCGATGCTTCGCGTCGGGCACCGTCGTGAGGATTGCCTGCATCGGCACGATGCGCCCGGAGGAAATGATCATAAAGAGCGCGAACCCGGGCACCATGATCCAGAACGGCACATTCGGCAGATGCGTGACGACGAGCACGGGTACCAGTGCCAGCGCGCCAAAAATGCGAAACACCGCGCGATGCCCGATCCGATCCGCTAGCCGGCCGATGGCGCGCGAGGTGAAGAACGTTGCGGCGCCGCCTGCCATGTATAGCAACGAAATTCCGCGGGGCGCCACGCCATGATTGGCCACGAGCATCGGCGAGATGAACGGAATTACGAGCATGTGCGCGAGCATGATCAAAAACGTCAACGCGAAGGCTCGCACATGACGCGGATACGTGAGCAACCGCCCGAGCGCCGGGAGCGTATCGGCCAACGGCGGCGCGCGTCGCGACAAATGCTCGGACAGCGAAGGCACGATGCGCGCGGTCGCCACGGCGATCGTCACCGTTAGCGCGGCCAGCAGCCAGAACGGCGCCGACCAATGGAAGTAAGCGCCGATCATGACGCCGGCCGGCACGCCCGCAATGGCGGCCATCGAGAATCCCGTCATGATGATGCCCGTGGCCGCGCCGCGCCGCTCGACCGGGACGATGTCGGCAATGATGGCCATCACGCCGGCCCCGAGCACGCCGCCTGTAATGCCGGCGAACGCGCGACTGGCGAGGAGCAGCGGATAACTGGTTGCGCAGGCGCATGCGACGTTCGACAGCGCGAACAGCAGATAGGCGACGAGCAGCAGCTTCCGGCGATCGAAGCGATCGATATAGGTTGCGGCGAGCAGCGCCGAAAGTCCCGAACACCACGAATAGGCCGAGACGGCGGCGGCGAATTGCGAGGGCGAGATTTGGAAGGCGCGCATGATCTGGGGGCCCAGCGGCATCATCACCATGAAATCCATGATGAGCGTGAACTGCACGAGCGCTAGCAGCCAGATCAAACGCCGCTCTCGAGCTTGAGGCAATGCATACATAGTTGTTCGAATCCTTATCGAAGTGCCGTTGGCCGAGCGGCGGCCCGAATGGCCGCCGTCGCTTCGTGTTTGTGTTGGTTGACGCGCGGCCCCACGCGCGCGTGACACCTTACGCCTGTTTCGGATTTTGCGGCGCCGAGCCCGCAGCCTCCTTACCCTCGATTTCTTCGGCGGCGCGCAGCAGAATCTGCGCGACGCGCAGTTGCTCGCTTTCGTCGGCATCGATGCGACGCAACAGCGCCAATTTGAGCGCGTATTTCGCTTGACGCAGCTTCGGATGCCAGCCGGCATCGCGGCCACCTTCTTCGTCGTCGTCCTGCGCCGCATAGGCACGCCGCATCGATTCCATCTTGTGGGCGACGAAACTGAGCTTGGCCAGGATCATGTCGACCCGATCGCGGTTCGTATCCAAATGGGCTTTGCCGGCCTGAGCGATCTCGTAACGCTTGCGATTGCCTTCTTGCTGAACGGTGACGAAACCCAGTTCTTCGAGGTAAGTCAGGGCGGGGTAGACCATGCCGGGGCTCGGCGCGTAGAAGCCATTCGAGCGCGTTTCGAGTTCCTTGATTAGCTCGTAGCCGTGGCGGGGCGCCTCGGCGATCAGTGCGAGCAGCATCAACTGCAAGTCTTCCCCGCTGAATTTACGACCGCGCGTGAAGCTGTCGTCGTCGCCGAAGCCGCGATCGCCGCGGCCGCCCCAGAACGGCGCACCGCCGCCGCGATGGTGGTGCCGGCCGATCGCGTGCCAGAGCCCGTGCAGGAACGAAGCCTCGCCATGCCGCCGGTGGGGGGGCCGGGCATCGCTCCAGCCGTGACGCGTGTCATGGCTGGCCGTTTCGTGACGACGGCCGTACCAATGACCGTAGTCGGGGCCCGCTGGCTCGCCATCGTCGGAATGCGGATGCGGGTGGCCGTGAGCCCCCCTGCGGTGAAGCTCGGCCAGTTCGAACGCGCGTTGAAACTCGGAGAAGCGATGTCGCATGGGAAGACTCCCGGGAAAGTGAATGTGTATCTAAAGATATATATCTAAAGATACGAAGTCAAGCGATGGATGCATCCGACCGTGCGGCGATCGCGTTCTCGCGGGAATGGTCGTTGCGGTCTTTGGCGAACTTAGGCGAGCTGCACTTTGTTCATCCACGACCGAGAAAGGGGGTCTCATGTTCATCCATAACAAGCGGCTGCAATACACCGTGCGAGTCGGCCGGACCGATCCGGGGCTGGCGAATCTGCTGCTGGAGCAGTTCGGCGGGCCGCAGGGAGAATTAGCAGCAGCGATGCGCTATTTCACGCAGGCGATCACCGAGGAAGATCCGGGCCGCAAGGATATGTTGTTGGATATCGCGACCGAGGAGTTGAGCCACTTGGAGATCATCGGCTCGATCGTGGCGATGCTTAATCGCGGCGCGAAGGGCGAGCTGGCGGAAGCGGTCGACGGGCAGGCCGAACTGTATCGAAAGCTGAACGGCGCGGGTAACGACAGCCATGTGACGCAGGTGCTGTACGGAGCCGGCGCGCCATTGACGAACTCCGCGGGGGTGCCATGGAACGCGGGCTACATCGATACGATTGGCGAGCCGACCGCGGATTTGCGTTCGAACATCGCTGCCGAGGCGCGCGCGAAGATCATCTACGAGCGGCTCATCAACGTCTCCGACGATCCTGGGGTGCGTGAGGCGCTGGGTTTCTTGATGACGCGCGAGGTCTCACACCAGAAGTCGTTCGAGAAGGCGTTGTATGCGATCACGGCAAACTTCCCGCCGGGCAAATTGCCGCCGGAGGCGCAGTACGCGGATGCGTACTTCAAGATGTCGATCGGTGCACCGCCGGAGCGTGGCCCTTGGAACGAGGGGCGCGGGTTGAAGCTGGTCGAGGATCCGCCGGTGCCGGTGGACGGCGGCGACGGATCGGCGGCGGTGCAGTTGACCGAGAAGGAACGGACGACGCTCGATGAAATGAAACGGCGGTTGAAGTCCGATCGTACCCACGATCCGGAGACGGGCGCGGAGCTGGGGGAGGGTGAACCTGGGGCCGATGGGTTGGTGGAGTGAGCGTTGGAGACAGGAGAAAGCCCCGTCACCCGCGCTTTCTCCTGAGCCGTATCAGCCGTAATGGTACCGACACTGCATCACGTAAATGATGCCGTCTTGGACGATGTAGACGAGGCGATCGGCTTTTGTGATGCGCCGGGACCAGAAGGCGGTCAGGTCGCCCTTTAGCGGCTCTGGCTTACCGGTACCCTTGAAGGGATCTCGCGAGATCTCATCGATCAGGCCGTTGATCTCCGAGACGATCGCAGGGTCCGTTTTCTGCCAGTACAGGTAATCGTCCCTAGCGTTCGTCGTCCAGGCGACCTTACAGCGGCTTACCGCTGCGGCCTTGTTTTTTGCCTTCTTCTGCGTCATCGCTCAGCAATTCCTTTACAGCGGTCTTGCCGGCCTTGAATTCAGCAATGGATTGGCGCAGTCGATCGGCGTTCGCCGGCGTACCCAACAGATGCAAGGTCTCCTGCAGGCTGTTGTAGTCCTCAAGCGAAATCATGACGACGTGTTCCCCGCGCTGACGGGTAATGACCGTCGGCTCGTGATCTCGGCACACCGCATCCAAAGCCTGCTTGAAGCCGGCTCGCGCCTCACTAAAAGTCAGGATGTTCATATCTAGCTTCTCACTTGCCTGATACTCGGTTCCCCGGTCCAAGCGTCTAGCTCACACGCTTCAGACCGAAATGGCCAGAGCGACGTTTTTGCCGTTCCGTGCGTAATGGGGACAACATTCGGTGAGGATGTCGCACGGTCGATGGTTAGGCATACTTGCTGCCCTCACGGGCGACCCTAACAAAGCGGCGAATGCAATGGCATTGTACTTAGTTCTGTACGATGACGCCACCGACCCATGCGACCATCGCGATGCGCGGCGCCAACAAACGTGACGGCAGCCGGCGCCTCTAGACGTCCGAGCGCCGCAGTAAATAATCGAGTCCGCCGACTCGATACCACCGGTATCCATAAGGCTCCAGCACGACGCGGTGGCGGCCGTCGTCTCCGGCGTGGCTGTGGTCATCCGATAGGACGTTGATCAGCCGCTCGTCGCCCGGCCCCTTGCAGCCCGAGCGGAATCTCACGGTGCACGCCTCGGCGCCGAATTGATGGAGGAACAGCAGCGAGTTGTTGCGCCAGTCGTACCGCAGGGCCAGCACATCGGGGCGCGAAGTACGCAATATTTCGAAGTCGCCCCAGCCGATTTCCGGCATTTCGCGGCGCATGCGGATCATTCGTTCCATCCAGTTCAGCAGCGAATCGGGATCGCGCCGCTGGCTCGCCACGTTGATGCGCTCGAAACCATAAGCCCCGCTGGAAATCACGGGGGCCGGCGGGTTGGGGTGTTTCGTGAAGCCGGCCTGGGGCTCGGCCGACCACTGCATCGGCGTACGCATGCTTTCGCGCTCGGGCCGGCCTAGATCGTCGCCCATGCCGATTTCGTCGCCGTAACGGATCACGGGCGTACCCGGCAAAGTCAGCATCAGGCTGTAGGCGAGCTCCAAGCGGCGTCGGTCGCCCGAGAGCATCGGCGCCAGTCTGCGGCGAATGCCGCGTCCGTAAAGCTGCATGTCCGGCTCAGGGGCGAATGCAGCAAACACGGCCGCGCGCGCCTCCGGCGAAAGGCGGCCGAGATCGAGTTCGTCGTGATTGCGCAGGAATACACCCCATTGCGCGCTCGCCGGGCGAGGCTTCGTCGCCAGGAGCGCTTGTTTCAACGGCTTCGTATCGTGCGTAGCGAGGGCGTAAAACGTGTTCTGGTTGACCTCGAAGTTAAACATCATGGGCAGGCGCTCGCCTGCGTCGCCGAAATAGTCGAAATCCGTATCGGGCAGGACATTGGCCTCGGCCAGGATGATCGCGTTGCCCTCGCGCCACTGTAAAAATTCGCGAAACGCACGCAACATCCCATACCGCTCGATAGGCTCGCGCACCTTGGGACCCTTCGCCGCGATCACGAACGGTACGGCATCCATGCGGAAACCGGACACGCCCAGCCGGATCCAAAAGCCCATGATTTTCAGCAGCTCGGCATGGACGCAGGGATTGGACGTGTCCAGATCCGGCTGAAAATCGTAGAAGCGGTGGAAGTACCAGCGTTTGGCCTTCTTGTCGAAACTCCATGTGGATTTCTGCACGCCGGGAAAGACCACGCCGTCTTTCGCCTTCGGCGGCTTTTTGTCCGACCAGACGTACCAGTCGCGATATTTCGAGCCGGGATCGCTCCGTGCTGACTGGAACCAGGGGTGCCGGTCGGACGTGTGATTCACGACAAGATCGATGATGACGCGCAGGCCCCGCTCGTCGCATGCGTGGGTGAATTCGGCGAAGTCGCCGAGCGTGCCGTATTTCGGATCGACGTTGTAATAGTCCGTGATGTCGTAGCCGTTGTCGCGTCCTGGCGAGGGCTGAAAGGGCAGCAGCCAGATCGTCGTCACGCCTAGCCCCTGCAGGTAATCGAGGCGGCGCATGAGCCCCTGAAAATCGCCGACGCCATCGCCGTTCGCGTCGAGAAATTTGCCGACGGAGAGGCAATAGATGATGGCGTTTTTGTACCAGAGTTCGTTGTACATACGGTTTGCTAGCTGCGCCGGAACGATCGATCGTCGAGAGGAATGGCTATGTCGGAGCTGAAGTGGTGGCAACGTGGCGTCATCTACCAGATCTATCCGCGCTCCTTCCAGGACAGCAACGGCGATGGCATCGGCGACTTGCCGGGCATCGTCGCGCGTCTGGAGTACGTCGCAAGGCTTGGCGTCGATGCCGTCTGGATTTCTCCCATCTATCCGTCTCCGATGGCCGATTTTGGCTACGACGTCGCCGACTACTGCGACATCGACG
>NZ_JBQCIV010000115.1:0-74207 GCF_051953405.1 Trinickia sp.
CTTGAACCATGCAGCAGCTCTTCCCTGACCTCTGGCAGACGCAGACGGAACATCCGTTCCACGGCGTCACCTCGCACGCCTATCTGCTGACGCGGCCGGAAGGCAACATCCTGTTTTACGGCACCGGTGTCTTGGAGGAGCTGCAGCCGATCGAGGATCTGGGCGGGATCGCCCGCCAGTACCTGTCCCACCGGGATGAGGCCGGGCCGACACTGGCAACGATCAAGCAGACGTTCGGGGCGGCCCTGTGCTGCCACAAGCTCGAGGCCAAGGCCGTCAAGTCGTACTGCCCCATCGACGTGACCTTCGACGCGCGCGAGACGCACCTGGGCAACATCGAGGTCATTCCGACGCCGGGGCACACCTCGGGCAGCACCTGCTTCATGTACCGCTCGCCGCACGGCAAGACCTATCTCTTCACAGGCGATTCGATCTTCCCCAAGGGGCAGTCGTGGGGAACGCTGATCTGGCGCTTCTCGGGAGGGCGAAAATCCAGTCTCAGAGCCAGTCTTGGCCTATTGCGCGAACTCGATCCCGACGTGGTGATTGCCAGCGCCTGCCAGGGGCCAACGCCCGTCTCGATGACCTCCGCGGATGAATGGCACGCGATCGTGGACGGTGCTATCGAACGGCTATAGCCATACGGCCGCGTTGATCTGATGGTCATTAGCACCGTCGCGAATTTCGTTGACGACAACGATGTGAACTGTCAGCGAATGGGAGTGATGCGTGCGGAGACTGCCCAGCCAGTAGCCCATGGTGCCCGGCTCGATTTCAACGCCGTCGCGCGCGTACATGACCGACTGACGGTAGAACGGGATCTGGTACGCGAATTTCGACGTGGGGAACGGTACAAGTCAGATGCTTACTGACAGCGTCGGAGGGACGCGACATCTACCGCATGCATCCCTTTGTGAGTCGGAGCCCGACACGCGCCCCCACACATTTCCTTGACACCTAAACTATTTACACCTAAATTTCCCCCATCGACACGCGAGGAGCGATCATGCGCATCGTCTGCATCGGGGGCGGCCCGGCCGGCTTGTACTTCGGCTTACTCATGAAGCTGCGCAATCCGGCGCACGAAGTCTCCGTCATCGAGCGCAACCGCCCGTACGACACGTTCGGCTGGGGCGTCGTTTTCTCCGATCAAACGCTCGACAATCTACGCGCCGCCGATGGCCCCAGCGCCGGAGCGATCCTCGATGCGTTCAACCACTGGGACGACATCGACGTCCATTTCCGGGGCCGCACCGTCCGCTCGTCGGGCCACGGTTTCTGCGGCATCGGCCGCAAACGTCTGCTCAATATCCTGCAAGCCCGCTGCGAAGCACTCGGCGTGAAGCTCGTGTTCGAAACGAACGTCACGAACGACGACGATTACGACGCCGATCTCATCATCGCCTGCGACGGCGCAAACAGCCCCATCCGGCAGAAATACGCGGACACCTACCGCCCCGACATCGACATCCGCGATTGCCGCTTCGTGTGGCTCGGCACGCACAAACTGTTCGATGCGTTCACCTTCGCCTTCGAGAAAACCGAATGGGGTTGGTTTCAAGCCCACGCTTATCGCTTCGACCAAGACACTTCCACCTTCATCGTCGAAACCCCCGAGCGCGTATGGCACGCCGCCGGCCTCGACGAAATGAGCAAGGAGGACAGCATCGCCTTCTGCGAGCGCCTGTTCGCCAAGTACCTCGACGGACACCCGCTCATGTCGAACGCCGCGCACCTGCGCGGTTCGGCGCAATGGATCCGCTTTCCGCGCGTCGTCAACCAAGAGTGGGTGCACTACAACCCGCGGGCAAGCGGCGGCACAACGCCCGTCGTATTGATGGGCGATGCCGCACATACGGCACATTTTTCGATCGGATCAGGCACGAAGCTCGCCTTGGAAGATGCAATTGCGCTGGCCGACAGCATCGACGCGCACCCGCACGATCTGCATGCCGCACTGACGCACTACACGGAAACGCGCAGCGTCGATGTCCTTCGCATCCAAAACGCCGCGCGTAATTCGACGGAATGGTTCGAGCACGTCGATCGCTACGCCTCGTTCGAACCCGAGCAATTTGCCTACTCGCTCCTCACACGCTCGCAGCGAATCTCGCACGAAAACCTCCGCGAACGCGATGCGCGCTATGTGCGCTCGTTCGAACAATGGCTCGCGCAGCAGGCGGGGGCCAAGCACATAGCCGACGACGCGCATTCGATTCCGCCGATGTTTACGCCGTTTTCGATACGCGACGTGACACTTAAGAATCGCGTCGTCGTTTCGCCGATGGCGCAATACTCGGCTGTGGACGGCACCGTCGGCGACTATCACCTGACGCATCTCGGCGCGCGCGCCATGGGCGGCGCGGGCCTGGTCATGACCGAAATGACCTGCGTCTCGCCGGAAGCGCGCATCACCCCAGGCTGCCCGGGCATGTACACCCCCGAGCACTTGCACGCGTGGCGTCGTATCGTCGATTTCGTCCACGCAATGAGCGACGCCAAGATCGGCATGCAACTCGGCCACGCCGGCGCGAAGGCATCGACGCGCGTGAGCTGGGAAGGCATCGACCAGCCGTTGCCCGACGGCAATTGGCCGATCGTCTCGGCGTCGCCGCAGCAGTACCTCGCCGGCGTGAGCCAATGGTCGCACGCCGCCACGCATGACGAACTGCGCGAGATCGAAGCGCAGTTCGTGCGCGCCGCGCAGATGGCCGATGAAGCCGGCTTCGACTGGCTCGAATTGCACTGCGCGCACGGCTACTTGCTATCGAGCTTCATCTCTGCCCTCACGAATCGGCGCGACGACGAATATGGCGGCAGCCTAGAAAACCGTCTGCGCTTCCCGATCGAAGTGTTCAAGGCGATCCGCCGTGTTTGGCCGCAGGGCAAGCCGATCTCGGTGCGCATCTCCGCGCACGACTGGGTGGACGGCGGCACGACGCCGGACGATGCGGTCGAGATCGCCCGCGCATTCAAGGCGGCCGGCGCGGACATGATCGACGTCTCGTCAGGGCAAGTCAGCAAAGCCGAAAAACCCGTGTACGGGCGCATGTTCCAAACGCCGTTCGCCGATCGGATCCGCAACGAGGCTGGCATTTCGACGATCGCCGTCGGTGCCATCTCCGAAGCCGATCACGTCAACAGCATCATTGCGGCGGGCCGCGCCGATCTGTGCGCCATCGCGCGGCCGCATCTCGCGAATCCCGCTTGGACGCTGACCGAAGCCGCGAAGATCGGCTACTTCGATGTGACCTGGCCGAAGCAATACATGGCCGGTAAAACGCAACTCGAACGCAATCTCGAACGCGAACGCGCGGCGCACGTGGTAGGAGCCTAAAAATGAACGCAAACCGCAACGCGCTAGGCGAGATGCACGCCGTCGTCACGGGCGGCGGGAGCGGCATCGGCGCAGCTATTGCCCGTGCGCTTGTCGACGCAGGCGCCCGCGTCACGCTCGTCGGACGCGACGCTGCCAAGCTCGACGCTCAACGTCAGGCGCTCGGCATGTCGAAAGTCATCCATTGCGCAGCGGCCGATGTGACGGATCCCGACGCCGTACACGCCGCGTTTGCCTCGGCGCGCGAAGCGCTCGGCCCGGTCGATATCCTCGTCAACAACGCGGGGCAAGCGCAAGCCGCGCCGTTCGCCAAGACCGATCTCGGCCTCTGGCAACGCATGCTCGACGTCAATCTGACGGGCACGTTTTTGTGCACCCAAGCCGCCCTGCCGGCGATGATCGAGCGCGGCTTCGGCCGCATCGTCAATGTGGCAAGCACCGCCGGGCAGATCGGCTATCCCTACGTCGCGGCCTATTGCGCCGCGAAGCATGGCGTCATCGGTATGACACGCGCATTAGCGCTCGAAACGGCAACGACCGGTGTCACGGTTAACGCAGTCTGCCCCGGCTACACGGAAACACCGCTGTTGCAAACGTCGCTCGAGCAAGTCGTCAGCAAGACGGGCCGTTCGCAAGACGATGCGCGCGCGGCGCTGCAGCGCGCCAATCCCCAGCGGCGTTTCATCGAGCCCGAAGAAGTCGCGCATGCCGTACTGTGGCTCGTCGCTCGGGAATCCGGCTCGGTCACGGGCCAATCGATATCGATCTCAGGTGGAGAAGTAATGTGAGCGACACCGTTCGCGCATCGACGAAAAAGCGGTCCACGCCGCGCGCGGAAAACATCGTCGACCTAGAAATGAGCACGGGCATCGACAGTCATATGAGCCTGCGGCTCTGGCTGCGCCTGCTAACGACGACCAATCTCGTCCAAGCGGAGCTGCGTCGCCGTCTGCGTGCCGAATTCGACACCACGCTCCCGCGCTTCGATTTCATGGCGCAGCTTGAACGTCATCCCGAAGGGCTGAAGATGAGCGAGATCTCGCGCAGGCTCATGGTGACGGGCGGGAACGTCACGGGCCTGACCGATCAGCTCGAAAAAGAAGGCTTAGTCGCGCGCGATGTCGATCCCAACGATCGCCGCGCCTTCACCGTCAGCCTCACGCCGGCCGGCCGCGCGCTATTCGACAAGATGGCCCGGGCGCACGAGGACTGGGTGATCGAATTGTTCGGCGGCCTGTCCATCGACGACAAAGCAAAGATGCATCAGCGCCTGGGCAAACTCAAAGAACATCTGCTCGATAGCGTCAAAAGCAGCTAGCGAGCGAATAGGAGCACTACGCCATGACGGATGCCGTTTCCAACGCCGACCCGTTGCGTGCGGGCAATCGCACGTCCCTCGCCTCGTTTCGCGCACGCCACTTCGGATGGCGGCTCGAACAAGGCGTAGCCACCATCATGTTGAACCGCCCCGAGCGCAAGAACCCGTTGACGTTCGATTCGTACGCGGAACTGCGCGACCTCTTCCGCCAGCTCGCCTACGCGACGGACGTCAAAGCGGTCGTCGTTCACGGCGCCGGCGAGAACTTCTGCTCGGGCGGCGACGTGCACGAGATCATCGGCCCGCTCGTCGGCCTGCCGATGCCGGAACTGTTGATGTTTACGCGGATGACCGGCGATCTCGTGAAAGCCATGCGTCATTGTCCGCAGCCGATCGTCGCGGCCGTGGACGGTGTCTGCGCCGGTGCGGGCGCCATCATCGCGATGGCATCCGACATGCGGCTCGGCACCGCGCGCAGCAAACTCGCATTCCTGTTCACGCGCGTAGGGTTAGCGGGCTGCGACATGGGCGCCTGCTCGATCCTGCCGCGCATCATCGGGCAAGGCCGCGCCTCCGAATTGCTGTTCACGGGCCGCTCCGCAAGCGGCGACGAAGGGTTCGCTTGGGGGTTCTACAACCGGCTATGCGATCCCGAGCGCTTGCTCGCCGATGCGCACGAACTCGCGCAAATGATCGCCGCCGGTCCGACCTTCGCTCACGGTGTCACGAAGACGATGCTGCACCAGGAGTGGAGCATGAGCGTGGACGAAGCGATCGAGTCCGAAGCGCAGGCGCAAGCGATCTGTATGGCCACACGCGACTTCGAGCGCGCATACGAGGCGTTCGCGGCCAAGACGCGGCCCATCTTCCAAGGAGACTGAGCATGGCCGACACGCAACGGCACGAGATGCTCGACTGGCCGTTTTTCGAGGAGCGGCACCGCACGCTGGTGCACGACCTGGACGCCTGGTGCGATACGCGGCGCGATCTGTTGGAACACGCCGCGCCGCTCGCCTCGGGGCCGCAGGGACGAGACGCCGTCGACGGGTCGTGCCGCGGGCTCGTCCGTGCGCTGGGAGAAGGCGGATGGCTGCGCTACGGCGTAGGCGGCGTCGCTTATGGCGGTCTTGGCGACACGATCGACACGCGCGCCGTCTGTCTGCTGCGCGAAACGCTCGCCTCGCGCTCGGGCCTGGCCGATTTCGCATTGGCGATGCAAGGGCTCGGCTCGGGCGCCATCTCGCTCGCCGGCACGGAAGAACACAAGCGCCGTTACCTGCCGCGCGTCGCGCGCGGCGAAGCGATTGCGGCCTTCGCGCTCTCGGAGCCGGAAGCCGGATCGGACGTGGCCGCACTCTCGCTCGCCGCCCGCGAGGACGGCGATGCGTATGTCCTCGACGGCCAAAAAACATGGATTTCGAACGGCGGCATCGCCGATTTCTATGTCGTCTTCGCGCGCACGGGCGAAGCGCCGGGCGCGCGCGGCATCAGCGCGTTCATTGTCGACGCCGATACGCCGGGATTGTCGATCGCCGAACGCATCGACGTCATCGCGCCGCATCCGCTTGCGCGTCTTCGCTTCGAAGGCGCCCGCGTGCCGAAATCGCAGCGGCTCGGTGCCGCCGGCGAAGGCTTCAAGCTGGCGATGCGCACGCTCGATATCTTCAGGACCTCGGTTGCCGCCGCTTCGCTCGGCTTCGCGCGGCACGCGTTGCATGAAGGGCTCGAACGCGCATCGTCGCGCCGCATGTTCGGGCAAACGCTCGGCGATTTTCAGTTGACGCAGGCGAAGCTCGCCGAGATGGCGCTCACGATCGATTCGGCCGCGCTGCTCGTCTATCGCGCCGCTTGGATGCGAGACCAGGGCAAGCGTGTCACGCGCGAAGCGGCCATGGCGAAATGGCACGCGAGCGAGGGGGCCCAGCGCGTGATCGACGCGGCGGTCCAACTCTGGGGCGGCCAGGGCGTATGCAGTGGGACGCCGGTAGAAATGCTCTATCGAGAGATTCGCGCGCTACGCATCTACGAAGGTGCAACGGAAGTGCAGCAGTTGATCGTCGGGCGCGATCTGCTCAAGGCACATGCGGACAGCCGCTCGCAAGATCGAGCACCGGGAGCCGCACGATGACGAACGACGCACCGATCGTGTTCGAGCGCCCCGTGCGCATTCGCTTTTCGCACTGCGACCCGGCGGGCATCGTCTTTTTCCCGCAATACCTGACGCTCACGAACGCGCTCGTCGAAGACTGGTTCACCGATGCACTCGGCATCGACTACGCCGACATGATCGGCGGGCGCCGCGTCGGTCTGCCGATCGTCCGGCTCGAATGCGAGTTCGCGCGGCCGAGCCGGATGGGCGAGACGATTTCGCTCGCCCTCTCGCTGATCGATGTCGGCAGGCACTCCATTCGAATTCGCATCGTCGGCCGCGGGCCGAACGGCGTGAGGTTCGCCGCCACGCAAGTGCTCGTGACCACCTCGCTCGAATCGGGCGAATCGATCGTCATTCCCGACGATATCCGCGCGGCGCTGCTACGGGCGGCCGCGATTCCCTCCACGATCGAACACGAAGGCGCCTCGTCATGAAACGTCCCCTCTTGCCGGCCGGCTGGCCGAAACCGCGCGGCTATGCCAACGGCGTTGCCGCGCACGGCACGCAGATCTTCGTCGCCGGCCAGATCGGCTGGGACGAAACGGGGCATTTCCGCTCCGACGGTTTCGCCGATCAAGCGCGCCAAGCGCTGGCCAATATCGTCGCCGTGCTGAAGGAGGCCGGCGCCGGTCCCGAGCACCTGGTGAGAATGACCTGGTACGTGACCGACAAGCGCGACTACCTGGCCGCCTCGAAAGACATCGGTCAAGCCTTCCGCGAGTTGATCGGCGATTACGACATCGCCATGAGCGCGGTGCAGGTTGCCGCGCTGATCGAAGATCGAGCGAAGGTCGAAATCGAAGCCACCGCCGTGATACCCGACTGATCCGGAGCGAGCCATGGAACCGTCTGCCCATGTCGATACGTTTGCGCGAGACAATCTGCCGCCGCAAGATCAATGGCCTGTCTTGCTGCTCGATCATCCCGATGTCTCCTACCCCAAGCGTTTCAATTGCGCGACGGAATTGCTCGATGCCACCATTGCAGCCGGCCACGGCGATCGCGTCGCGATTTGGTCGGAGGTGAACGACGCGCCGCAGGGCACGACGTACCGCGTTCTGGCCGACATGGTGAATCGGTGGGCGCACGTGCTCGTCGAAGACATGGGCCTCGTGCCGGGCAATCGGATTTTGCTGAGAGGTCCCAATACGCTGCAAATGGCGGCCGCATTCCTCGCCAGTTTGAAGGCCGGGCTCGTTGTCGTGCCCACGATGCCGCTGCTGCGCGCGAAGGAACTCAAGCAGATCGTCGATAAAGCGAAAATCGGTGCAGCGCTTTGCGATGTGCGGCTCATCGACGAATTGAATCGATGCCGCGATGCCGAGGACGCGTTCTTTTGCGCCGATCTGAAGGACGTCCGCGTGTTTCATAGCGATGCGTCCGATTCGATCGAATCGATGGCGGCGACGAAACCGGCGCACTTTGCGGCATGCGATACGGCGGCGGACGATGTCTGCTTGATCGCGTTTACGAGCGGCACGACGGGTGCGCCGAAAGGCTGCATGCATTTTCATCGGGATGTGCTGGCGATGTGCGATCTCTTCCCGCGCCACATTCTCAAGCCGACGTCGGCCGACGTTTTTTGCGGGACGCCGCCGCTCGCATTTACGTTCGGACTCGGCGGGCTGCTTTGCTTTCCGATGCGGGTGGGCGCATCGACCGTTCTCATCGAAAAGCTGACGCCCGAAACGCTGCTGCGTACCGTTGAGCGCTTTCGCGCGACCACGATGTTCACGGCACCGACGTTCTATCGTCAGATGGCGCCGCTCGTGCCGCGCTACGATCTCTCGAGCCTGCGCAAAACCGTCTCGGCGGGCGAGGCACTGCCCGATTCGACACGAGCGTTGTGGCGTCAAGCGACGGGCATCGAAATGATCGACGGGATCGGCGGCACGGAGATGATCCATATCTTCATTTCGTCGGCCGGCGAGAAGGTCCGGCCGCACGCGATCGGGCAAGCTATTCCCGGCTATGTGGTGGCCGTGGTCGACGATGAAATGCGGCCGGTGGAAACGGGCGTGGTCGGCAAGCTCGCGGTGCGGGGGCCGACGGGGTGTCGTTACTTGGCCGACGAACGCCAAAGGAAGTTCGTGCGCGAAGGATGGAATCTGCCGGGGGATGCGGCTTATCTCGATGCGGACGGGTATGTGTTTTATCAGGCACGCGCCGACGACATGATCGTCTCGGCCGGCTACAACATTTCCGGTCCCGAGGTGGAGAGCGTGTTGATGCAGCATGAGGCCGTCGCGGAATGCGGTGTGATCGGCGTGCCCGATGAGGAACGTGGGCAAGTGGTCAAGGCGTTCGTGGTCGTGAAGCCGGGGTATGTGGGCGACGATGCGCTGGTTACGCAGCTCCAGGCGTTCGTTAAGCAGACCGTCGCGCCCTACAAGTATCCACGCGTCATTCAGTTCATCGATGCGCTGCCGAGAACGGAGACGGGGAAGCTGAAGCGGTTTGCGCTACGGACGTTGTAAGGGGCCTCCGTATTAGAATTTGTCCTCCGATCACCCAACTAGAGGCTCCAATGGAAGCGTGGAATTTGCCTTGGCAAGGCGGCTGCCGATGCGGAAAACTGCGGTTCGAAATTTCGGCACCCCCGCTGCTGACGATGGCTTGTCACTGCACGGGCTGCCAGAAGATGAGCGCAAGCGCGTTCTCGCTATCCATGGCCATACCGGAAGCCGGCTTCCGAGTGATCGAGGGTGAAGCGGTGACGGGCGGCCTGCACGGGGCTCAGATCCATCATCGCCATTGCGAGTGGTGCAAGAGCTGGGTATTTACGGAACTCGAACCGAGCATGGGCTTCGTGAACGTCCGGCCATCCATGCTCGACGACGCCACCTGGTTCGCGCCCTTTGTCGAGACCTACACGAGCGAAGCCTTGCCTTGGGCGAAGACCGGGGCGCCACACCGCTTCGCCGCCTTTCCGGCGATGACGGATTTCGGTCCGCTCGTCGAAGCCTTCGCGGCACAAGGGGCGCGTCCAGGAAGGCCGCACGCCAAGAGCGCCTAACAGCAGCTTCACGGGCCGCAACCGCAAAGCCTCACATCTGCCTGGAGCGCCCGGCGTAAGCGCGGCTGACAGGCAACACCGCACCCTGTCCGATCAGGTGAATCCGCATGCCCCCAGCAGATCGTGCTCGATACGATCAACTGCGGCGTATGCGACGGTCACCTCGCGGTGGACCTGAGCAAATCGATCCCCATCCAACTCAGAATCGTCTGAAAATCGGGCTGGTTTGAGCATGCGTCCTTCTTCCGATCAAGAATGCCGCTCTCGACGTTTGTGACGATGGAGTCGGAGTCATGCTTGACCAGTTAAACATGTCCCCGGATGGGGGATTGATCACAACCCAAACAGCGACGCCAAGTATCGGTACGTCAGCGAAAGAACCCGGCAACGAATCGGTAACCGTTGAGGTCGTGATCAGCGAGCCGCGCTTATCGAGCTGGGGTTCGCAATTCGGCCACGTAGCCCTTATTGTCGATGAAACGGCATATTCTCGTGCATCTGCACGATATTTCACCACCGGTACGAACGACTACCTTCATCGAAACGGGTATCGCAACAGTGTTGGCTATGTCATCCGCGTATCGCAGAAGGAGAAGGACACAATCCGTACAGAATTGGAGCATAGAGTTCAACTGTTCGCCGCCGATCCCAAATCGCACGAGTACAGTCTTCTCGATAACAGCTGCTCAAGTAACGTCGTCGACGTACTGAGGACAGTTGGGATCGTTGCGCACGATCCTCGCTGGCTCGCCCTTGGGATGATCAGTCCGGCCGACATTGTTACTGGATTGAATCACTCGAAACGAGTAGCTAGGAAAATCGAATACCCAAAAACACGATGACTAAATTCGCGATTTTGGCTGCGGCACTGGCCCTCGCCGGCTGTATGAGCCATAGTGATGAAACATGGCGCGCCCAGCGAGAAATGCCCGTCTATCGATCACCGGATGGCGATGCACAAGACGAAATCTTCCGGCTGACGCAGGGCGACGTGTGTTATCCGGGGCGCGTCGTCGTTGAGAAAGTGTTCCAATACACGGCTGTGTACTGCCCCGCCAAAGGCGACGGCTGGATAGCCGACGACTACTTCGACAAGAGCAAGTAAGCGCGGCCTCGAATGTAGCAGCACCCGTAGTATGCGGCGCAATGCAGCGGCTCTCACATCTGCTTAAACAACCCACCGTAAGCGCGGCTGACAGGCAGCACGCTATCATGCCCAATCAAATGAATCCGCAGGCGCCCCAGCAAGTCGCGTTCGATTCGATCGATGGCCTTGTAAGCGACGATCACCCCGCGATGCACCTGCGCGAACCGCTCTGCATCCAAGCGCGGCAGCAGTTCCTTCAGCGGCGTACGGATCAAGTGTCGGTGCTCCGACGTCACAGCCTCGGTGTACTTGTCCGTAGCTTGAAAGAAAAGCACGTCATCGATCGAAACGAGCTTCGTCGCATCCTTCACACCCACCGTCAGCCAACGAATCGTCATCGCATCCTTTTGCCCACTAGCGGCCAGCGCCACGGCTGCGGCATCGGTCATTGGCGCCCCCGCTTGCTGCAAGCGCGCAATACAACGCAATAACCGTTCGTCGGTGACCGGCTTGAGCAAGTAATCGACTGCGGACGCCTCGAACGCCTCCACCGCATGCGCATCGTAGGCAGTCACGAACACCACCCGCGCCCCCGTGGCGAGCTGCGCCACCTTCAGCCCGTCGATGCCCGGCATGCGGATATCGAGGAACGCAAAATCGGGCCGCTTTTCGTTAAGCTGCGCCAGCGCCTGCACCCCATCGCGGGGCATCCCCACGATGTGCAGCTCCGGCCAGAACCGTGTCAGGCGCGAGGCAAGTTCAGCCGAAAGATTCGGCTCGTCGTCGGCGATCAAGGCGGAAGGCATATCAGCAAATCGGAATCGACAGGCTCGCGGTCACGCCCCGCGCGGCGTCGGCGTTTGCAGCCACGGACACGCGTCCGCGCTCGCCATACAAAGAAGCGATCCGCGCGCGAACATTCGAAAGCCCCACGCCGCTGTGCAGCTTGGCCGAGCGACCCAGGCCCACACCGGTATCGATCACGTCGAGCGTGAGCACGTCGCCCGCTCGCCGGCCGACGATGCGGATCTGTCCGCCGTCGATCGACGGCTCGATGCCGTGCAGCAACGCGTTCTCGACCAGTGGCTGCAATAGCAGCGGCGAGAGCGTCAAACGACGTAACGGCTCGGGCACGTCGATCTCATAGCGCAACCGGTCTTCAAGACGCACCGCGGCGATCTTGAGCAGTGCCTCGACAAGCTCGAGTTCGTCGTCCAGTGTCGACGTCGCACTGCGCGTCCGGCTCAAGCTCGCCCGCAAATAGCGATTGAGGCTGTCCAGCATCGACACGGCCCGAGTGGGATCGCGTTCGATCAAGCTTTGGATATTGGCCAGCGTATTGAACAGGAAATGCGGCTCGATCTGCGCTTGCAGCAACGCGAGCCTCGCCGCCGTCTCCGATTGCCGCAGCTCCGCCGCCTCGCGCCGCTGCGTCTCGAGCGTCGCTCGCATATGCAGCGCTTGCCCCAATACCGTGAAGAAGGCGCATGCCACCGCGGCGATGACGAACGAGGTGCCGTAGTTGAGCCAGGCATCGATGCCGCCCCGTCCGATCAAATGGGGGACGCCGCCGACCGTCGCCGCCGTGAACTCGGCGCCGACAATGACGCTTGCAGGCGCAATCAGCAGCACACGCGTGAAAGGCCTGAACCGGATGGTATGCAGCCTATCGAGCAACGTGCCAAGCGCCGAGGCGCTGAGGCCGATGGCATTGGCGATGACGAAATACGGTAAGACGGGTTCGGTGCGATGCGCCGCCCAAATCCCCACGCCGACGATCGAGCTGAATACGACGAGCCAGGCCACGTATGCCAACCGGCCGCCGACCGAAGCGAAGCGGCGAGCCGCCCCGCCTCGATGAAGGCCCGAAGCGGAGGTAGCCGATGAAAGTGAATTGAGCCCAGTGTCCATGATGAGATTGTCTGGCGGCGCCGCCAAGCCAACGCGACGCCGCCGGCCACTCTACACCGGATTGCGCGCTCCGCCCAAGACGGGCGACGGACGGTAGCGTCGCGCGACGAACGGTCGAAAAACCGCTGTCAACTGGCCCGCAATGCCGTTGCGATCGGCTGGCGCGCCGCGCGTATCGCCGGCAGCAACCCGCCCAGCATGCCGATGGTGCAAGCGACGAACACGCCCGATACGAGTAGCGAAGCCGTGACCGTCAGATGAAACACGACCTGCGTGAATCCCGCGCCCAGCGTATTGACCGTATTGCCATCGAAGAACACCCAAGCCGCCGCCGAACCGATCACGCTGCCGACGACCGCCAGCAGCAGCGATTCCACCAAGACCGAAATCACGATCGGCGCGCCGCTAAATCCGATCGCCCGCAGCGTGGCAATCTCTCGGGTGCGGGTGGAGACAGCCGTGTACATCGTATTGAGCGCACCGAAGCACGCGCCCAGCGCCATGATGCCGCCGACGAAATAGGCCAACAGATTCAGCAGCTTCGACAGATTGCGCGATTGCGCCGCATAGTAATCGGCTTCGCGTTGCACGCCCACCTTCAAGGTCGGATCCGTCGTCAACGCGCCTTTGAAGCGATCGAACGCGGCCGCCGAATCCAGCATCACCGTCACCGATTGAAAGCCGTTGCGCCGATACGCCGATAGCACGGTCTCGACGTCGCCCTGCAACTCCGATTCGTGCGCGTCGCCGCCGCTCTCGAAGATGCCGACAACCGTCCACTCCGAATTGCGGAACGCAATGTGACTGCCGAGTTCGAGCCCCTTGAATTGCGCCAGCGCGGACTTGCCGACAATCAGTTCTCGCACGGCGGGACGGAACATCCGGCCCGCGATCAAATGCATCTCCGGACGCAGCTTCATGGCGTTCGCGCCGACGCCGCGCAGCGTGACGTTGGCATCGGCGTTGTCCTTCTTTTGCGGCAGCGAGACGATCACGACGGCATCGGCCGACGCAATCGGCCGGCCCGCTTCGTCCTTGCGCACGCCGGGCGCATCCATGATCGTCTGCGCGTTCTCGCGATCGATCGTGCTTTCGAGTTCGGCTTGCGAGCCGGCACGCAGCACGATGGCGCGGTCGTCGCGCGCCGTGCCCTTGAGCGTATGCTGAAAGCCCGCCGCCATCGCCAACACCGACACCATGACGGCCACTGTCACGGCGATGCCGATCACGATAACCCAAGCGGTGCTGATCCGCTGCGGCAAGCTGCGCAAGTTCATCCACGTGACTGCAACGATTTGCTTGATCATGAACGCAGCGCCTCCACGATAACCAGCCGCTTGGCGCGCCAAGCCGGCACGATGCCCGTCGCGACCGCGAGCAGCGCGGCCATGAGCACCCCTTCGAGAATCACCGTCGGCGGCAGCTTCACCACGCCGAGCGTGTTCCGCAGCCCAGGGAACATCAATTCCGCAAGGCCGAGACCGAGCAACGCAGCGACGACGCACAGCGTCAACGATTGCACGAGGACGAGCACGAGCATGCGCGTATCGGAAAAGCCCAGCGTCTTGAGCACGGCCAGCTCCGGCACTTGCTCGCGCACGGCTTGCATCACGGTGCTGCCCACCGCGAATAGCAAGGCGAAGAAGACCGCGAACAAGATGTACGTCACGATCAGATTGATGTCGCCGATCTGTTTCATGAACGACTGCTGGAATTCCTTTTCGGTTTGCGTCTTCGTTTCGTCGGGCGAGTTTGCGAAACGGTCGTCGATTTCCTTCGCCACCACGGCCGATTGGGACGGATCCTTCACCACGACGATGTACCAGCCCACCGTCCCCTTCGCGAAGCTGCGCGCTTCGTCGAAATACTTGTAGTTGAAGAACATGGCGTCTTCGCGCGAACGATCGGCCGGGTCTTGGTACAAGCCGACGATATCGAAATCCCAATCGGAATTGCCATCGGCCGCTTTCACCCAGATCGTCGAATGCAAGGGGATGCGATCGCCGATCTTCCAGCCGTATTTCGCCGCGAGATGAGCGCCGACGATCGCACCGTCGCGTGTGTGTTCCAGCGCAGCCAGTTGGTCCGCCGGCACTTGGTATTCCGGGTGCGCCGGAAACTCCCGTTCGGGCTCCACCGGGAAGGCCGCGATAAAGTTCTTCGGGTCCTGGTAATAAGGCCCGAACCACGATTCGTGGGATACGCGCTCGACGCCCGGCAGTGCCTCGATCTGTTGCATGTACGCGTACGGCAGGTTCTCGGTAATCGAGATCCGGTTCGTGACCACGAGCCGATTGACGTTCGAGCGCTCGATCGTTTCCTTGAATGCCGAATTCACGCCTTGCAGCATGCCGAACAGGAGGAACGCAATCATGATCGAGAGCAACGACAGCGACGTGCGCACTTTCTTGCGCCAGAGCATCGCCCATATCAACGGGATGAATTTCATGGCGTCACGCCTCGGTCCGTTGCCGCTCTTCGACGAACCGCCCCTTGTCGAGATGCAGCGTATGCGTTGCGTAGTCGGCAGCCTTCTGATCGTGCGTCACCATGACGATCGTCTTGCCGTAGTCGCGGTTGAGCAATTGCAGCAGATGCAGGATTTCGTCCGCCGTCGTGCGGTCGAGGTCGCCCGTCGGTTCGTCGCAGACGAGCAGCTTCGGATCCGACACGAGCGCACGGGCGATCGCCACGCGCTGCGCCTGCCCGCCGGAAAGCTCCGACGGCTTGTGCTTGGCGCGATCCTCCAAGCCGACGATGGCCAGTGCCGCGCGCACGCGCTTCATGCGCTCGCTCTTGCCGAGCGAGGTCAGCAAGAGCGGCAGTTCGACATTGCGCTCCGCACTGAGCATCGGCATGAGGTTATAAAACTGGAAAACGAAGCCGACGTTGTTCGAGCGCCAACGCGCCAGTGCGCCGCCCTTCAATTGGTCGATGCGCTCGCCGGCCACGACCAGTTCGCCGCTCGTCGGATGATCGATGCCGCCGATCAGATTGAGCACCGTCGTCTTGCCCGATCCGGACGGGCCCATGAGCGCGACGAAATCGCCTTCGGCGACTTGCAGATCGAGGTGGTGCAGCACTTCCACGGCCTGCTTGCCGCGCGTGTACGTCTTTACGATGTTTCTGAGGGACACCATGGCAGTCATTTTGCTTTGCTCCTCATTCGATCCCGAGTTCCAATCCGTGCACTGCGCGTGTATCGTGCTTCGTCGTGCTTGCCTCGTGCTTGCTTCGCGCTACGAGCGATCCGCCACCTTGACATGCGCCCCATCGGCAAGCTTCGTCAGATCGCCGACGGCCACGCGATCGCCCGGCGATACGCCCGCGATGACGGTCTGCTCATCGCCGTTTCGCGCACCGAGCTTGACCTCGCGCCGCTCGACCGTATCGTCGTGCAGGACGTACACGATGCCCGTCGCGCTGCCGGCATTCGCTTGCACCGCGGCGAAAGGCAGCGTCACCCCGGCCGCGTTGGCCGAGCCGCCATTGCCGCCGGCGGGCCGGCTCAGGAACGATACGCGCGCGCCCATTTCCGGCAGGATGCGCGGGTCGCGCGATTTGAAGCCCACTCGCACCTTCACCGTCGCCTTGCTGCGATCGGCCGTCGGCACGACAGCGATGACGTAGGCGGGGATGGACCAATCGGGATACGCGTTCAGCTTGAGCGTGGCCGGCTCGCCGGCCTTCACGCGACTGATGAAGTTTTCGCTGACATCGACTTCCACCTCGAGCGAATCCATATCGACGAGCGTGCAGATCCCGCTACGCGTAAAGCCCCCGCCCGCCGACAACGGCGACACGATTTCACCGGGCTGCGCATTCTTGGTCGTGACGACGCCGGTAAACGGGGCGCGCACGATCGTATCGTCGAGATCGCGCTGTGCGATCTCGAGCGCCGCGCGGCGCACGGCCAAGTTGCCCTGCGCCACCGCCACGTCCGTTTGCTTTCCGTCGTAGTTCGCCTTGCTCTGGTCGAGCGCGGTCGCGCTGATCACGCCGGCCGCCGCCATCTTGCGGTCGCGCGCGTAGATCGGCGCGATGTCCGCCGCGGCCGCCTTCGCTTGCAAGAGCGTGCTTTCGGCTTGCGTCACCGCGGCCTTCGCTTGCAACAACGCGGCCGTCGCATTGCGATCGTCGAGCTTGGCGACGACGTCGCCTTCCTTGACATGCACGCCTTCCTCGATGAACAACTGAGCGAGCTTGCCGGTGATCTTTGCCGAAACCGTCGCTTGCCGGCGCGCCACCACATAACCGGAGGCGTCGAGCACCGACGTGCCCGCCTCCATCCCGGCGCCCGTCGCCGCCGGCTTGGCCACGGCCGCCTGCACCGTCGGCAGCGCGGCATGCAGGAAGAGGAGCGCCCCTAGCCCGAGCGCGATCAAGAGGCCGAGCAACCCCGCCACCCACCACCAGCGCCGAGAAGGCGCCGCTTGCGCGGGCCGCTCGTCGCGTTCGATCCGCAACTGCCGCAACAACTCCGATTTGTCCGTCATGTAATCGACTTCCGCGGGTTGAATTGAGTGAATCCCTGTGCCGCCCGGGCGCAACGCTCAGTGGGCCGCCGATACGGTTTCGCTTGTCTGCTTCCAATCGCCGCCGAGTGCCAGGAACAATGCGGCCGTATCTTGGTAGCGCGCGGCGAGCGCCTGCACGTAAGCGATGCGCGAACGCTGATATTGCTGCTGCGCGACGAGCAATTCCAGATGATTCGCACCGCCCATCCCGAAGCGTTGCTCGATCAGATGCAAGCTGTCGGCCGCCGCCGTCTGTGCGCGATATTGCGCGGCCAGCGTCTGCGCATCGGTGTCGAGCGCGCGCAGCGCGTCCGCTACGTTCTTGAACGCGAGCAACACGGTTTGCCGATACTGCGCGAGCGATTGGTCGTATGCCGCCACGGCGCCGCGCCGCTTCGCATTCAGCGCACCGCCCTGGAACAGCGGTTGCGTAATATTGCCGGCCAACGAAAACACGTTGCTCGAAAAAAGCGAACGCAGCGAGGCGGACTCATCACCGAAGCTGCCGGTCAAGCCGAGATGCGGCAGCATGTTCGCCGTCGCGACGCCGATCTGCGCACTCGCTTGATGCAGGAGCGCTTCCGCGCGCCGAACGTCGGGCCGTTGGCGCACGATTTCGGACGGCATCATCAGCGGAATATCGAGCGGCAATTGCATCGAAGCAAGTTCGATCGGCCCTTCGTCGGATTCGCCCGGCGCCTTGCCGAGGTAGACGGCGAGCTGGCTACGCGCAGCCGATAGCTGCTGCGCGAGCGGCGGCAACGTCGCCTGCACCGAGGCCAAATTCGATTCAGCCGACAGCACGTCCGAACGCGCGGCACCGCCCAATTCGAACTCTTGCCGGCTCAGGTCGACCTCATGCTGAGCCGATGCGACGAGTTCGCGCGTCGCATCGATCTGCGCGCGCAGCGACGCTTCGAGCACAGCCGTCGTGACGACGTTGGCGGCCAGCGTCTGGTAAGTGGCTTGCAATTCCTCGCGCTGTGCATCGCGCCCGGCTTCCTGCGCTTCGATGCCGCGTCGAACGCCCCCGAAAACGTCGAAGTCGTACGACAAACTCACCGACGCGTTGTAAAGCGTGAATAGAAAACTACCGGCCTGCGGAAACCCTTGCGCCGCACCGTTCAGCTTTTGCCGCGCCACGCCGGCCGTACCGCCGATCGTCGGAAAGCGCGCCCCGCGCTGCGCGTTGACTTGCTCCTGCGCCACGCGCAGCGCCGCCTGAGCCGACGCGATCGTCGGACTATTGGCAAACGCCTGCGCGACTAGACGATCGAGCCGATCGGACCCGTACGCGCTCCACCAGTGCGAGGGGAGTTCGGCCGCAGGATCGAAATGTTGGGCAGCGCCGCCCGCGACGGGCGTGGCCTGCGTCTGTGCGGGCAGCGGCTCGCGCGTCACGCTTTTGGCAGTCGGCGCGGCCGGCGCCTTGAAATCGGGGCCCACGGCGCAGCCGCCGCACACCAGCATGGCTGCGAGCGAAAGAATTGCCGTCGACACGCGAGCACGTGCGGCAGACGATCTGCCCGCGCGCATCGACCGGCGCAGTTGGCCACGCTCGTACTTTTCCATATTCGGAATGAGGGCTGTTCAACCTAATTCCCCCGATTCGGCAGCGGAGGAAAGATGAAGCTGGCTATGTATCGGGCAATCAAATGCGGCACAGAGTATAACGCCCGCAAACCGCCGACGATAGTCGCATTCGTAATCATTATTCGGGTGGCACATCGCCATTTTTCATGTCGCCGCGCTAAAGCTACGAATGTCAGTGAATCCTTGACCCCACGTTCGCTCAGCCGCGGTCCCATTCGTCGCCGCAGCGTGCTGCCCATCGGCGTCCATTGCAATTCGTCGCATGCCGGACCTTGCTTATCGGCGCGTCAATACACTTCGCGCCGAGCGCTGCACTCCGATATTTCATGGCGCACACGTTAAGAAAAGGAGCGATTTGATGTTTCATATCCCGGTATATGGCTACGTGCTGCTGTGCATGCTCGGCTATCTCGGCGTGCGACGCTGCTTCCCGCGCACCGTGCGGCCGGAGCGGACGCTGGTATTTCCGCTCGTCTTCCTCGCACTTGGCGCGGCGAGTCTGCGGCGTTTGTTCCCCGATGCGGATCTGTCGGTACAAGGGGCGGCGCTTGTCGCGCTAGCGCTGGGCGCAGGCCTGGGCTGGCTGCACGCCAGCCGCTGGCGTTTGCGGTTTCACTTCGCGCCAGCCGGTCTCACGGTCGGACTACCCGGCGATCCGAGCTTGCTTGTCACCCTGCTGCTGTCGTTTTTCGTCGATTTCGCGCAGCACTACGCATTGGCTGCACATTTTCGTTGGAGCACGAGCGATTCTTTCGAATTTCTCTCGTTCGCGGCGTGGGGCGCGCTTGCCGGCATGCCACTCGGCCGCTCGCTGAACGTTCTGTTGCGCGCCGCGCATACGAAGGCAGGCAGCGTTGCCGCACCGACGTCGGAATGAGAATGACGCATTTTGCCGGTTGCGCCTAACGTGTTAAACCTCACGTAACTGATACGAGGCCGCGTATCATATGAGCCGGAACGAACTCATCGAAACCCGAACGGGCCGCGTGCGGCTTCGGCCAAGCCGGAGTGTCGTCTAGCCTCATCGCGAGGTCGTCTTTCTGTCGCGATCGAGCCGCGCCGCGTGCGTGCCGCGCCTCATCCGACAGACCAATATGTCCGATCGAAACCCCGGCCGTTCGCTGCGCAACCGATTCGCGTTCCCGGTCGTCGGGATCGACGCGTCGGCGAACGACATCGACGCGCTCAAGCAATTGTTCGATGCGATGCCCGCCCAATCGGGCGCCGCGTACGTCGTCGTGCTTCGAGCGCCGAGCGAGCCCGAACACGCGTTGGCCGCCGCGCTCCAGCCGGCCACGGTCATGCCCGTGGTGCCGGTGCGTCAAACGATGCACATCGAACCGAACCGTATCTACGTTATCGAGCCGCCGTTGGTCTGCACGATCGTCGAGCACGAGCTGCACGCCGCGCTTGTCCACGGCGCCGAGGAACGACACCACCCGATCGACGTTTTCTTCGATTCGCTGGCCACGGCTTACGGCGAACGCGCGATCGGCGTCGTCCTCGCCGGCGTGAGTACGGACAGCGCGCTCGGCTTCACGCGCTTGAAGGAATTCGGTGGCGTCACGCTCGCGCAAAACAAGGCGTCGACGCGTGCGGAAGGCACCGCCTGGCCGCCGAGCGTCACGAGCGCGATCGACTTCCAGCTCGACGTGGCCGACATCCCGCAACGTATGCTCGCGCTGTGGGCCAATGCGAAGAAGATCTGTCTTGCGCGGGTGCCGGCGGGCGGGGACGAAGGCGAAGGAGAAGGCGCCGAACCCAGCGCGGGAACGGGCAACGTCGAGCGTACGTTGCGCGAGATCATGATGATTCTGCGCAATCGGACCGGGCACGACTTTCGCCACTACAAGCGCGCGACGGTGCTGCGCCGGATCGAACGGCGCCTGCAGGTGAACGGGTTCTCCGAACTGCAGCAGTATCGCGACTATCTGCAAACGCACGCCGAGGAAACCGCCGCGCTGCTGCAGGACATGCTGATCAGCGTGACGAACTTCTACCGCGATAAAGAGGCCTACGAGGTACTCCGGGATCACGTGATGCCCGCGATCTTCGAGAATCGCCGGCAGGAAGAGCCCGTCCGCGTCTGGGTCGTCGGCTGTGCGACGGGTGAGGAAGCGTACACGGTGGCGATGCTGTTGCAAGAGGCGTCGTCGGCCGCACGCGATCAAATACCGTTCCAAGTGTTCGCCACCGATATCAGCGAACGCGCGATTGCCACGGCGCGGGAAGGACTCTATCCGGCATCGATTGCCGCCGACGTCGATCCGAATCATTTGCGCCAATTCTTCACCCGAGACGGCGATCGCTTTCGCGTGAAGAAAGCGTTGCGCGAACGCGTGCTGTTTGCGCTTCACAACGTATTGAGCGATCCGCCTTTCTCTCGGCTCGATCTCGTGTGCTGTCGCAATCTGCTCATTTACCTCGACTGCGAAGCGCAGATCGATACCTTGCGCACGTTCCATTTCGCGCTGCGGCCGAATGCGCATCTGTTCCTCGGCAGTTCGGAAACGGCCGACAGCGCGGGCGGCCTCTTCTCTGTCGCCGACAAAAAAGCGCGCATCTACCGCGCCAGCATTGCGGTGCGCAGCGATACGCCCGTCCCGGTCGCGGCGCCCGGCGCGCTCAACGCGCGACCCACGTTCATGCATCTGCCCCCGGCCGGCAAACGCAAATTTTCGTTCGGCGAATTGCATCAGCGCGTCGTCGAGCAGCATGCGCCGCCTAGCGTCCTCATCAACCGCGATTCCGAAATCGTGCATTTGTCGGACCGCGCGGGGCGCTTCCTTCAATACGCGGGCGGCGAACCTTCGCACAACATCCTGACCGCCGTGCGGCGCGAGCTGCGGCTCGAATTGCGCTCGGCCATCTACCAAGCGCTTCTGGCGGATGTCAGCGTGGAGTCGCGGCGCGTGCGGCTCGATCGCGACGGCCGCTCCTATTTCGTCAAAATGACGGCGCGGCCCGTGCATGATTCGGACGCCAACGCCGATTTCGTCCTGATCTTGTTCGACGAAGTGGAAGACAGCGTTGGCGAAGTGGACGAGGCGGTGCCCGACAACCCGCGCGACCCGATCATCGCGCAGCTCGAGCGCGCATTGCAGCGCACGCGCGAGCAGTTGCAGGCCACGATCGAGCATTCCGAAACGTCGACGGAAGAACTCAAGGCGTCGAACGAAGAACTGCAGGCCATCAACGAGGAATTGCGCTCGGCCACCGAAGAGCTGGAAACGAGCAAGGAAGAGCTGCAGGCGATCAACGAGGAACTGACGATCGTCAATGCCGAGTTGAAAGCGAAGGTGGAAGAGACGGGCAAGATCAACGACGATTTGCAAAATCTCGTCATGGCCAACGACATCGGCACGATCTTCGTCGATCGCAACCTGTCGATCAAACGTTATACGCCTCGCGCCGCCGATGTCTTCAGCATCATCGCCACCGATATCGGCCGCTCGCTGCTCGACATCACGCACCGGCTCGAATACGACAAACTCGCCGACGACGCCGCCGAGGCGTTCGGCTCGCTGCGCTTGATCGAGCGCGAACTCAAGAGTTCGGACGGGCGCTGGTACCTCGCGCGGATCCTGCCGTACCGCACGACCGAGAACCGCATCGACGGTGCCGTGCTTTCGTTTATCGACATCACGTCGCGCCGCGCCGCCGAGGAGCGGTTGCGCCATGTCGGACAAGCGGGCGTCGATGAAGCGGAACGGCGGCGCGACGAGTTTCTCGCCGTGGTGTCGCACGAGTTGAAGCATCCGTTGAACTTGATCAGCGCGAGTACCGAGTTGATCGGCCGTTCCGCCGAGGCGCGGGCGAACCCCACGATTTCGCGTGCCGCCGACACGATCCGCCGCACCGTGCTCGGCCAGGCGCAGATCATCGACGACTTGCTCGACATGTCGCGTTTGCGTACCGGCAAGCTGTCGATCACGCGGCGGCCCGTGGATCTGAAGGAAGTCGTGCAGCGTATCAGCCATACGATGCAAGACGAGGCGGAGCGCAAGGATATCGATTTTCGCGTGTCGGTGCCGGACGGCCCCGTATCGATCCACGCCGACCTCACGCGCATCGAGCAAGTGGTGTGGAATCTCGTCAGCAACGCGCTGAAATTTACCGACGGCGACGGCAAGATCGCCGTTCAGCTCTCGAGCGACGATCACTATGCGGTGCTTAGCGTGACCGATAACGGCGTCGGCATCGATGGCGCCGCGCTGCCGAACATCTTCGAGATGTTCGAACAGGGGCGCAGCAGCGCTTCGTCCGTGCGCGGCGGGTTGGGTATCGGGCTGTCGCTCGTCAAGGATCTGGTTGCCGTGCATGGCGGCAAAGTGGATGCCCACTCGGATGGAATCGGTCACGGCGCGACGTTCACGGTCAAGCTGCCGCGGGTGGTCGACGCGGTCAAGCACGATGGCAGCGGCACCTCGCCTACCACGTTCTTGAGGGGCGAGCATGTGCTGCTCGTCGACGACGATCACGACACGGTCGAAACCTTCCGGCTCCTGCTCGAAATGGAGGGCGCTGCCGTGACGGTGGCGACGAGCGGGGAGGACGCGCTCGATCTGCTCCATAAGCAGCGGCCGTCGTTGATTTTGTCGGACTTGGGCATGCCGGGCATGAGCGGGTTGGCCTTCATCGAGGCCGTGCGTTTGCGGCCGGATATGCAATCGGTGAAGGCGATCGCGCTGAGCGGCTTCGGCCGGCCGTCGGATATCGACGAAGCCACGCAAGCGGGGTTCGATGCGCATTTGACGAAGCCGGTCATGCTCGATGCACTGCTGAGTGCGATTGCGCAGGTGCGGGCGAAGTAGCGAGGTGGGTGGAGTGCGGCAGTCGCGCTCCAGCTAGGGCGGCGGGTCACGCGCCGCTATGGGGCGGCTGGGGTGACTCACGTAGTCCTAGGAGGTCGAGGTAAGTGCCCAGCGATCGGTGGACCGATTCCGCAACCAGCCGCGTGATACCGGAAAAGTCGCCATTCGCGCAGGCTTCGTCGAGAACGTCGTAGTAGGCCAGGCGGTCCTCTTTTCGAATGACCGCGGGCGGATGACCCCGCTTCATCAGCTCGAAGTTCAACAGCAGCCGTCCGGTCCGGCCGTTGCCGTCCACGAACGGATGGATTTTCACGAATCGCGTATGCAGCTCGGCGGCACGCGCGATCGGATTCATTGCAGCGGCGCCTTCGTACCAAGCCACGAGAGCAGCCATTTCGGCTGGCAGATGCAGGAAGTCGGGCGGCGTCGTGCTCGCCCCGGAGATCGCCATGTTCTCTTCACGATAGCGCCCCGCCTCACCATCATCGATTCCCTTTAGCACCAAGCTATGGATATTGCGGATCTGCCACTCGGTGAGCGCCTCGTGTTTCGCGACGATCTCTTCGACGTAGAAAATTGCCTCGCGGTGGTTCGTCGCTTCGAAGTGCTCGCGCAGCGATTTGCCGCCCACGGTGATGCCTTCGAGCACGACTTTGGTCTCGCGCAGCGTCAGCGTGTTGCCTTCGATCGCGTTGGAGTGATAGGTCCATTCCAGCGCCAGCTTTTCGCGCAGCGACGCAAGCGAGTGTCGTGGCAACGGACGCGCCGCATCCAGCTTTGCCTTGTCGGCGTCGACAGCTTCCAGCAGGATTTTTAGGGATGCGTCCATGGGATTTCGATTCGGCGGCGGCTAACGACTCTCCTTGAGAGCGCCCATCATTCAGGTGCGCGCTCACCCTGGGATCGGCGCCTGCAGCACGTCACGGTCGTTCCTGATCGGCGTCGGTCGCGATTTTCCCACAGGTAGGCACCCGTTGACGGCGCCGCAGGCCGCTTCCTAACGCTGCGGCAACAAGGCCGACGGTCTCTTCACGTATCAACAATGCATCTCGCTCGCGGATATCGAGCGACCCGATCGGACGCGGCGGTCGAAAGATCCGGTGCAGCTTGCGCTTGACGTGCACACGTGTCCGTCGAACCCGAAGCAGCTTCGTACCCGAAAGCCGAGCCGTCTTCCACCTAGCATGGGCGACAGGTATGAAATAAGTTTTTGTTTAATAAGAATGAGCGCGCCTCGAATGTGACGCCGCTTGCTGAATCCAAGGCCGGCTAAATCCGCAGGGGCCCGCATTCCACACAGGTTTTCCGAGCGATGCGGATTATCGTGGCTTCAGCAAATTCATTCCCGTGATCGAAACGTTCCAATGAGCGCCCCCGACTTTACCTCACCACTTAGCACTTTACGGGGCCGCGCTCTGCGGGGGCGCTTTCAGCGGGACGCCGCATACGTCGGGCTTTTCTCCGCGGTCAGCTACGCTGTCGACTATTCGTTTCAACTGGTCGACACTTTCTGGGTCGCACGGCTCGGCACAGGGGCCGCGACGGCGCTTGCTCTGATTACCGCGATTATCTATGTGGTGATGGCCCTCAACGAAATCGTTGGCGTTAGCTCAGTGGCCCTGCTGTCGCAAGTAGACGGACGAGAAACACCGCGCGAGTTCGGTCGACTTTTCTGGTCTATTGTCGCCCTCAAGTTCGTGATTGGACTGCTTTTCGTCACGGCGTTCATCGTCTACGTACACTATGGGCTGAACTGGTTACAGGATGGGTCCATTAGAGGGTATACGATCAGCTACGCACGCGTTATTTGGCCGTCCCTGATCATCGTTCCAACCTATTCAACGATGATGACGGCGATGCGCATTAGTGGCCAAGCTGCGCTCGGCGCCACCTTCTCGATCGTCGCCTTCTTGCTCAATTTTTGCCTTGTACCGGCATTGACCTTCGGCTATCTAGGACTGCCCGCGTTGGGTATTTCCGGTGCGGCTTGGGCCACGATCCTCGCGCAGGCCATCGTACTGGTGGCCGCCCTGCTGGCATTGCTCCACGGAAAATATGGCGCAGCGATCCGCCAATGTGGCGGGCCCAAGATCAGCAAGACGACGATAGCCGACCTGATTCTCATTGGTCTGCCGGTAGGTGGCGTAATGCTCATCGCCAATCTCGAACAGGCTGCAATCGTCGCGATTGTGGCACATCATTCCGCTGCTGTTAGCGACGGGCTCAGCATCGCCAACCGGTTGTTCGGATTTGTCTATATGGTGAATTTTGGCGTTGCGGCGGGGGTATCGATCACTGTCGGCCGGTTCGTCGGCGCCGGCGAAACGGCGATCATCAAATCAGCCTTACCAAACTTTCTCGTAGGGGCTGTAGTCGTCGCAGGTTTGATCTCCGTTGCATTGGCGTCGTTCGCCACCCCACTAATCAATACTTTCACCGGCAGTAACGTATCGGCCGAAGCGGCCAAAACTTATCTGTGGTTTATGGTGCTGGTCAGCACGGCGAATTGCTGCTTCCTCGTCTATAGCGGTGTCTACGAGGGGCTTGGAAGGAACTGGCCCGTCTTCTTTGCCGCTGTTGTCGCACATGTCTTGCTGGAAGGGCCGCTGCTAGTCGCCGCCATGTTCGTGAACAGTGCCCCGCTAGCAGCGCTCTGGTTCATTGTCGCGATCGGATCGCTTGCCGCTGCTGTCGCCATAGGCGCAATGTGCCGCGGGACACTCAGCCGCTAGAGACTACTGCCCCCCCATCTGCAACTCAAATGACAACGCCGTCGGAGGAATCAGTAAGCGCTTTCGCACCTGCTTTCTGCACCCCAGTAGCGCCCAATTCGCCGTCGCGCTCGCGCGCAACGGTTACGCGACAGACCCGATCTATGCGCACAAGCTCAGCAGCATCATCCGGGCTCACAAGCTCGATCAATACGACGCCAAGGCGGCCCATCAATGATGCGCCGTGCGATCGCCGTCGCGGCGCTGCTCGCCAGTTGCCACGCCTGGGCCGGAGGAAAAGCCGTTCTAACCGGCGATGAAGCAGCCACCACGGCGGCCGACATCACGCGCGACTATCACTTGTCAAAGAACAAAACGGAATGCCTGCGGTTCGATACCGCGGACAAGGGACGTCATTTCCTCGTGCGCGTGCGGGAGAACCACACGGAAGCTTGCGGCGGGGAGCCCGGCTTCTCTCCCGTGCTGTTCTTCCTCAAAATCCGCAAACGCGATGGCTACACGGTCACGACCGCGTACGACAGTGAGCATTATCGCCCACTGAAACCGCGCCGCAAGCAGTAACCCCAAATCTGCGCGCCGGCAAATTGCTTCACGCCGGCGCTATAGCCGTGACAATCTGGCGAAACTGCTTTTCCAACAATGACTTGCTTCGTCTCCAAAGCACGAACCCACAGCTTTATCAACAGAATCTGTGGATAACGCGCCTCGGCGCAGCGATGATGCGGACGTCTTCCTTCCTAAAGCGATGGTTTGGCGAAGAAGTCCAACTGCCGTGGGTCTTTGTTGGCAGTGACGGTCGCCTCTTCCGGCTTCGGCGTAATGCGGAAGAAGTCGGGGTCAACCCCGGCATTGCTGGCTGCTCGTAACCAAGTGGGCATCTCTCCTTGCCCGTTCCACTCATTGCCCCGATGGTCGCGAAAGCGTGCCTGGTGCGCCAAGTCCTGCTCGATTGATTCCGCAAGCGCTTCCGGCGTGATGCCGAACTCCTCCATGCGACGACGGATCCATCGGATGAGGCGTGCGCGCGCCTCGTCGTCTGCGATTCTTCCTTTCACCATAGTCGTGTTTTTCGAGTCCTACCCGTGAAGGCACTTGGCGATCGCGAACAACATCGAGATCACCGCGAAAACGAAGCAAGCCTTCCAGTTGCCGATGATGAGTGGCATCTTCGCTCGTTTGTTCGGCGTCATACCCCGCGCTCGCACCCCAAAGTAGATGAACGCGGCAGCCATTACTACCGGCACGACGACGTTATACGCAGGGCCGAAGACCTGGCTTCCGTAGGTCTGTGACATTCTCTAATCCTTTTACCCGTTTTCCTATCGATTCGCCTCACGACACGCGCGCAAGCATCAACGCGGCTTGCAGCAAGCCAAGGAACTGGATAACAACGTAGACGCGGCTCAACCAGAACCAGATACGCAGTCTGACGTTGGGCGCGCACCTCCACATTGCAATCAGCAACCATGCTGCGGCTATTCCAAATGCGATGAGACCAACGTACTCCGGCCACACGGAGGACCGATCGACGCCGTCCGATGGCGCGCCCACAGCAAATTTTCGAGCAATCATCGTCAAAAGCAGGAACGGCATCCAGAGAACCCAGAAGACTTTGTACAGCCGCTCATTGCCGCTAGCTGCCCGAGAAAAAATGTGGTCCTTCATGCTTCTCACGTTCGTGTTTTCGCGGTGTTTACCTGCACCTCTCGCTACTGGAACAGGGAGAGAAATCGTGCCTTGTCGGCCTCGTAAGCGGCATGGCTAGTAGCGCTCATTTCAAGGACCAGTTGCTCCCACACTAAGTACACCGCTGCCCGCTCGGTCTTGGCTATCGCGATGTCAACGCCGGCGGCCTGCGGTACGGCCGCCGTGAGCACCGCGGCCGTCTCGGAGTATAGGGCCATCTGGCGCTCGGCGCAGGCGGTGATCTGTTCGTAGGTCAGGCTAAACGACGTTGGCATGTTTGGCTTCCTTGAAAGACGTGGCGATACCGGCAACGCCGGCGTGTTTTCCGTCCTACTTCATCATCGCTGCATCAATCTCCAACCTGGCAGCAGCAGCAGATTGTTCTTCAGGCGCGATGCCCGGTATCGGCTCACCGACAGGTACAACCGCATGCCGGTCGATCAGCACAAAGCGGCGAGGAGGGCGACCTTGCGCAGTCACCACGTCGCGCATCATGTCCTCTGCGCTGTCGTAGAGGCCCTTGCGCCACTTCTTCCCGGATTCAACCATTTCCCTCTCCGTTTTCCGACTCAATAGTTACGTTTTAGGCAAATCAACGAAGTATGTCCTCCACCCAACGTCCCGTGATACAGATCTATGCTTCCCTCGTGCTCGAGAATCGCCACCACGCACGCTCTCAGAGAGTCGGTCCACGTCCACCCATCGGAGGGCTTGGGGACCGCGTTCGAGATCGCTTCGTAGAGCGATTCTTTCGGGGGATTCACGCTCTTGCTCCGCGTGATTCGGAATAGGCCCTTCTTGCTACTCTTCTTGATGGCGTTGAGGATTGCAATCCACTCCTCATGCGTCAGCATGAAATTCCCGCTGCTGCTTGCGCGTCCGATTGACGTGTCGATGCGCACACCTTGACCGGTGCGTCGATATTGAAAGATACCTTCCTGCCTATTGCTATGCCGCCCGAGCGTCTGCATAACCTTCATCGTCGTCCCCCGGTCAAGGAGTTCACGCCGTGTTTTCCCACGCATCACGACGGTCCGTTACTCTAGTGATCCGCGCGTCTCAGGACGAAACCTGACGATGTCGTGGGCGCCCAGTTGATCAGCGCCATGAGCCCGGTATCCGAATAGAGGGGCCGATTGACAAGCGCCGAAATGAGTCCCCCGTCCGGATGAAAAACGAGCCTATGCCCGTCAAGACTTCGGATCAGGAAGAGCGTCGGGCGGCTTCGTCCTCTGCTAACGCAACGGACTACCTCCGAGGCGTGAGGCGCATCACTGCTAGCGAAGTTGTGCGCAATACGATCGCCCGGATAGCCACAATCGTCCAAAACGTATTCCTGCTCTTTCTTGCCATCATGGATTACGAGAACCGCTGGAGTCTTGCCCTGCCCGTCGGCGGTCAGGAAGCGGACGTCGATGCGGGTCGCATGCGTGAACTTGTACGAAAACTGGTCAACGACGTCGTACGAGCCTTGCAAATCCGCAAGCGTATTGGGATCCGACGGGACGTTGGCGCACCCCGTTAGCGAACATACGGCGCCTGCCAAGACTGATAGACAGAGTACAGAACCTTTCTTCAACGAGTTCTCCTTTGATCGAGCGACCGCGGGGCTTGGCTTTCGCAGCCGCCTCGGCCGTTTTCCTACCTGTTTTTGGTCTGGTCATCCGCCGCGGCGCCTTGAACGCAGCCCTGAAAATACAGCGCCTCTCCCTCGCCGGGCGTTCGTGTACCGGGAGGGTGCGAATACGCCTGCGCAACCGATTGGAGGATGATTTTTCTCAGACTCTCTCTACTCTGCTCGTCGGTGATTGACGCGATCTGAGGCCCAAGCACTGTGCTGACGTTCATATTTAGAATGGCGTTATCGGTCGCGCTTCGGTCCGTACCGGCATTGCGTTGCTGGTAGATCCAATTGACGACTTTACCGACTCGACTGCATGCATCAACACGGATCGAGAGGGGCGGGGAGTGGGTCTGCCCAGCTGCCCACGGGGTGATAGCCGCGCTCATCAGAACGAGCGTTGCTCGCACGAACATCAGCTGACGCCTCTCAATAATCCGATTTTCCATGCTGTCTGTTTTCCGCTCCGCTTATTCGTGACCGCCATTTATGCGATATATCGTGTTGTCAACGTCTGCCTGCGCTTGCTTCAAGCGCGTACACAAGCCTTGCGGCCCTTCTGAGTCGCCACATTTGCTCTCTGCGGTCGCCATCTGAATCTGTTCGTTCGCGGCACGAGCGGCCGACAACTGTGACTCTTTGGAGTCGTCGGACGCTTGATGCTGGCTGCACCCACAAGCGGTCACCACAACGAGCGCAACGATGTATGCGGCGGTTCTCATTGTTACCGTTTTCCGATTCACCGCGCGAGTTCGCCGCGCTTCCATTTCTTCCAGAGCGCTGCGGCCATGTAGCAATCGTGCCAGTTATCCGCCTCGCACTCGTCTGTCACACCGCGAGGCACGGTTGGTACTTCGTCGCCGATGTAGTAGGCGTACGTCGCATCTAAGCCCGGTCCGTTTATCGGGTCTGTGCCCGGGTCGGGCGGCCACCGAATGTTGGAGGTGATTATCAACATGTCGTCGTGCGTCGATTTGATCGTTTCAGTCTCGCACAACTGAAGCAGGTCGAAGAGCCTTGGCAAGTCACATGCGGTTCCATTGAAACTGACGATGGTCCCCTCCGCAGACAGGACGCGCTTCGCACCCTCGATCATTTTCGCTGCGCCACGATACGCCGTATAGATCTCAGTGTGGACGTCCAAGACGCCCACGATCGTCGTACCCCAGTCGAAGGCCAGAACTTCGTTCATGGTATCGCTCTATTTTCCGTGGTGTCGGTGCCAAACGAACCAAAGGGTACCGACAATGCCGACGCCACCGCTGCCGAGGGCGATGACACCCAGTCCAGAAGCGAACTTGCCTGTACGCGTCTTCATAATCAGACCTCGATGCTTTCCGCTTCGGCGGCTTCCCAAAGGCGTTTCGCCTCTTCGGCGACGGTGTTGACTTCGCCTTCGTCAATATCTGTGAAGCAGTGCAGTTCTGACCCAGCACGCACCAGCAGATCAAATGCCATCATCACGAGCATCCGATAGACGGGGCGATCAAACAGGCGAAGGTATTCGAGTTCCGTCATCCGTTCGCGGCCCGCGTGACGCGAAATTAGGCTCGTCAGGTTCGGATGGACAAACGCACAAAGAATTCGATAGTGTAAATACATGCCGCCAAGGCCGACATCCTTGAGCTTTTGCTCAAGCTGAATCCGTTCTCGCCCAGTCTTTGCAAGTTCGTCCCGCACCGGTTCGTCTCGTGCCTTCCACTCACCAACTGTCCGCGTCATCTCTTCCGGCGCATTGTCGAGCGTCAGAATGTCGTTAAACATCGCGACGTTGGCACGTGCGTTCTCCCAACGCAACTGATCGAGGTAGTCAGCGCTCGCGGACAAGTTCATCAGGTCTGCAACGCCCTCAAGCATCGAGCGAATCGGTCCCGCCGCGTGGCTCGCGTGTCCGGCGTCTATAAGGCACATCGCCGCGCGGAACTGTTCGAAGATCGTCAAGATAAGGCAAGCGCCGATGCGCGCTTCGCCAGAGTCCTCGACGTTCGCGCGTGCGATCAGTTTTTCAAAATTTCCGAGCGTCACGGCGGCAGCGCCCCGGACCGGTTCCGGCCTTGTCATAGGACGTCCTTTCGTTCGATGTGCCCTTACTGTTTTCCGAAGTCAGGCGCGGTTCGCGAGAGCGCGCTCGATCTTCTTGTCCGTCTTGTACTGGCTCAGCGCGTAGACAGACCAAATCGCAGCCGGAATCCAGCCGATGATAGTGATCTGAAGCAGCAGGCAGATGATTCCCGAGAACGGGCGGCCAATCGTGAAGAACTGCAGCCACGGCACGATCAGGGCAAGCAAAAGACGCATTTTGGTCCTCGTGCGGTTTAACGTTGTCTTGATACCGGCAACCGGCCGGTACGGCGAGACACACCGAAATTTTCCCCGCTTCGGCGATGGCCCGCTTCTCTAATCCCGAAATCCTGCCCGGAAGCCACCACCGCACAACTGTCAATTCTGATAGGGCCCTTTGCCTCTTTCCATGAAATGACTCCGCGCACGACGGAGGCTAACCTAACGTTACGGGATCGCTATCCATAAGACGTTTAACGGCCGCGAGACTGGGTTTTCCCGTTTATCGGCTTGTGCCGTGATTACTTAATCAACTGCATCCCTGCGACCTTCGAAGCCGCCACGTCGAACGTTGCGGTGTACTCGCACTCGGCTACATACCCTGATCGCTCGATCAGGCAGTCTGCGAAATCGGCCTTCGCAGACGCCACGAAAACACGAAGCGCCTTTCGAACCGTGTCAGCAGCTTCAACCACCAGCTCCTTCGTGGCGATCATCGAATCGATGATGTCCTTCATCTGCTCGCGTTCAACGCCGTAACAGCGCCCGAGCACCCACACGACTTCGATCAGCGCGGCCTGCGAAACATATCCCGGCCGTTCGGCCGACAGGGATTCCATCAGCGCGGTCGCCTTTTTCGACTGCACGGCGTCGTCCTGCGCAAAATAGCGGACCAACACGTTCGTATCCAGTCCGATCATCGCGCAGATGCCCCCTGCTCGGCGATGGCCTGGTTCATGTCCTCGATCGACACCGGTTTCGCGGGCTTCTTCACGATGCCCTTGAGCGACGCGAGCGAGCGCGTGGCCGGATAAAGCTCATACCGGCCCGTCGCCTCGTTGAAGCTGAATTCGATTCGGTCGCCGGACTCGAGGCCAAGTTGATTACGCACGTCTACCGGAATGGTGACCTGGCCCTTTGAAGTGATGGTTGCAGCTGTCATCGTGACACCTCCATAATTCCTTACTTTAAGGTAAGGCAATCAGAAATGCAAGGGCAGACCATGGACGCGCCGCACCGTCCGAGACTAGCGACATTGGCTCGCACACGGCAATTCCAGACCCCCTACAACAAACTCGGCGTCCCCACCCACATCAACAACGCATCGCGCTCCCCGGTATTTTGCCAATGGTGCGCATCGGTCGAATCGTAGTGCGCCGAATCGCCTTCGCCGAACACATACGTCTTCCCTTCCAGCGTCAGCGTCACCGTCCCGGACAGCACGTACCAGAACTGCTCCCCCGCTCGCGCCGTGATTTCATCGAGTTGCTGTCCCGCGGGAATGCGCACGAGCAGCGCCTCCATCTGCCCGCTCTCGGTGATCTGCGTCAAACGCGCAAACCGGTTGTCCGCACCCGCGAAGCCGAAGAACGTCAATCGATCCCCACGCGCCACATATCGCTCTTCGCGCGGCGCGTCGAGCAGATACTGGATCTTGACGCCGAGCACACGCGCAATCGCCATCAACGTCGCCACCGAAGGCCGAGCAAGACCGCGCTCGACCTGCGACAGAAACGGCGTCGAAATACCCGCACTCGTGGCCACTTCGTCGAGCGTCAACGATAAATGCTGCCGCAGCGAGCGAATCTTCGGCCCGAGCACCGTCGAACTCGGCCGCTCGTCCTCCAACCACGCGCCTCGTTCATAAGTTTTTCGGTGTCGCGTCATGCGGTCTTTCACGAGGGCTCCGTTTCCGGATCAGGCAGCCGTTCTCCCGCCGCGTCGCCCACTCTGCCCGGCGGCGTCGCACCGGGACGCCCACGGTTGCCCGTCGCCCGCATCACGATATAAAAGGCAATCGGCGTGAAAACGAGCCCCAGCACCGTCGCCGCAATCACCCCTCCGAACACGCCCGTGCCGATCGAATGACGGCTTTCGGCACCGCCCCCGCTCGAGAATACCAACGGCACCACGCCCAACAAGAACGCAGCCGAAGTCATGACGATCGGACGGAAACGCATCGCGCACGCCTGCACGATGGAATCGACAAGCGGCACGCCGCGCGCCTGCGCATCGCGCGCGAACTGCACGATCAAGATGGCATTCTTGCCGGCCAAGCCGATCACCGTCACCAACCCGATCTTGAAGTAGATGTCGTTCGGCAAGCCGCGTAGATGCATGGCCGCCACCGCGCCGATCATGCCGAGCGGCACGACGATCAGTACCGACAGCGGAATCGCCCAGCTTTCGTAGAGCGCCGCGAGCGCCATGAAAACCGCCAGCAGCGACAAGCCGATCAGCAGCGGCGTTTGACGCGCGGCTTGCGTTTCGGCAAGCGCGGCATCCGCCCAATCGTACGCGGTGCCCTGCGGCAACTGCGCCGCGTGTCGCTCCATTTCGGCCATCGCCGCACCCGAGCTGGTCCCGTCCGCCGCACGCCCCGTAATATCGAGCGACGGATAGCCGTTGTAACGCGCCAGCATGATCGGGCCGCGCGACCATCGCAGCGAGGCGAATGCGGAAAACGGCACCATCTTGCCCAGCGCGTTGGGCACCGACAGGTTCAATAGATCGGCATCCGTCATGCGCGCGGACGAATCCGCCGCCACCAGGACCCGCAGCATCCGGCCTCCCGCCGGGTAATCGTTGACGTAGGTCGTCCCGAACGTACTCGCAAGCGTGGCTTGGATCGCCTCGAACGAAACGTTCATGGCATACGCTTTCGCGCGATCGATCTCGAGGACGACACGCGGCGCATCCGGCAACGTCTCCGAATGCACATCGGCGAGCAACGGGCTCTTCTTCGCCAAATCGAGCAGACGTTCGCGCGCCGCTTCGAAATCCGCACGGCTCATGCCGCCGCGGTTTTCGAGGTGGAACGTGAATCCTTCGGCATGGCCCAAGCCCGGCACCGAAGGCGGCAATTGCGCGACCACGTCGGCATCGCGAATTTTTTCGAAGGCGTCATTGAGCGTATCGCGCAGCGCCAACGCACCGACCTTCCGATGCGACCAATCCTTCAAATCGATGAACGCCATCCCGACGTTCGGCCCGCTGCCGGAAAAACTCCAACCGATCACGGTCGTCACGTTCGCAATCGCACTTTGTCGATGAAGGATGTCTTCTACTTCACGAACCACGCCGTACGTCCGCTGCTGCGACGCGCCGGGCGGCAATTGCACCATCACCTGAAGCTGCCCCTGATCTTCCGTCGGCAGAAAGCCCCCCGGCAACGACGCATACATCACCGCGCCCGCGCCGATCAACGCGAGGTGAATCGCGAACAGCCGCTTGGGCGAGCGCATGAACCGGGCAATCATGCCGCGATAGCCGTCCGACGCCCGCTCGAATCCCGTCAGGAATTTCCCCGTGAATCCACCCGACGCGTGCGCATCGTCTTCGGGTACTTTGAGCAAGTTCGCGCACAGCGCAGGCGCCAGCGACAACGCCATGAATGCCGAGACGAGAATCGCGGCGATCATTGCGATGGAGAACTGCCGATAGATACCGCCCACGCCGCCCGAGAAGAACGCCATCGGCACGAACACCGAGGTCAGCACCGCCGTCACGCCGACGATGGCGCCGCCGATCTGAGCCATCGCCTTGCGCGTGGCATCGCGCGGCGAAAGCCCTTCATCGCGCATGATCCGCTCGATGTTCTCGACGACGACGATCGCATCGTCGACCAGAATGCCGATCGCGAGCACGAGCCCGAACAGGGTGAATACGTTGATCGACAAGCCGAATACGTACATCGCCGCGAATGCGCCCATCAGCGCCACGGGAATGACCACCGTCGGCACGAGCGTATAGCGCAAATCGCGCAAAAACAGCCACATGACGCAAAAGACAAGCACGATCGCTTCGAGCAACGTCAGCACCACTTCGCTAATCGCGATTTTCACGAAATGGGCACCATCGAAGGGGATTTCGACTGCAATGCCGGGCGGCAGCGTCTTCGACAACTCGGCGATCCGTTTGTGAATCGCATTGGAAGTCGCCAACGCATTGCCGAGCGGCCCGAGCTGAATGCCGACCGTCGCGGCCGTTTTGCCGTTCAGGCGCGACCAGAACGTATAGCCGTCGGCCCCCAGCTCGACACGCGCCACGTCGCCGAGCCGTACCACGGAACCGTCGGGCTGCGCTTTGAGCACGATCGCCGCGAATTGCTCGGGCGTGCGCAACTGACCGCGCACGCTCACCGAAGCCGTGATCGCCTGGCCGTCCACCGCCGGCGCGTCGCCGATCGCCCCGGCCGTCACCGTGGCGTTCTGCGACTGAATCGCCGCATTGACGTCGGCGGGCGAAAGACCGTATTCGCGCAGCTTCATCGGATCGAGCCAGACCCGCATCGCGCGATCGGCATCCCATAGCTGCGCCGAACCGACGCCCGGCGTGCGCTTCAGTTCGCGCAGCAAGAAGCGGTTCAGGTAATCGCTGAGCGCGGTCGAATCGCGCGTGCCGTCCGTCGAGACGAGCGTCACCAGCATCAAGAACGTATTCGCCGCCTTAAAGACGCTGATCCCTTGCTGCACGACCTGCTGCGGTAAGCGCGACTCGATCTGCTTCAACCGATTTTGCACGTCGACCATCGCCAAATCGGGGTTCGTGCCCGGCTCGAACGTGACGTCGATCTCCAGATCGCCCAGCGCATCGCTCGTCGTCTCGTAGTACTGCAGACCGTCCGCGCCGTCCAAGCTCTGCTCGATCAAGCTCGCGACGTTGCTATCGACCTCTTCCGCCGATGCACCCGGATAAAACGCGGCGATCACGACGCGCGGCGGCGCGAGGCGCGGGTACTGCGCCACGGGCAGCATCGGCAACGCCAACACGCCCGCGATGATGATCGAGAGCGCGACGATCCAGGCGAAAACGGGACGATCGATGAAAAATGACGGCAAGTGCCAACCCTCATGTCTTATTGTTGTCTGCGCGACGATCGTTGGTTCAAAGCGTCAATTCGAACGACTTCGCGAGCACCCCCGGCAATGTCATTCCGCCCGTGGCGCGCTCGCCCCAAGTCGAATCGTTGAGCATCAATTCCGGTTCCGCGTCGAGCCGCTCGAGTTGATCGCCGAGCAAGCGATACAGACTATCGTCGAAGCGCATCGCTTCGACCGGCGCCACGATGCGTCCGTTCTCCACCCAAAAGGTGGCGAAGCGCGTCATGCCCGTCATTCGGCAATGCATGCGATCCGAGAAGTTGACGTACCAAAGATTGCCGACGTAAAGGCCGGTATCGAGCGCGGACAAGACGTCTTCCCCGCGCAAATCGCCGCCTTCCATCGCGAGCGATGAAGCCGGCTCCTCGGCGAGCGCACCGTTCGGCGTCAACCCGTACTCGCGCGCACTGCGCGCATCGGTCAGCCGCTGCGCACCGCGGCCGTTCGTCACGAGCGGTACGCTCTCGCGCAGGTAGCCGTCGTCGTTGAAACCCGGCGTAATCCCCAGGCCAAGCTCTTCGGTGATCGTCACGCGTGGATCGAACACCGCCTCGCCCTTATGCAGCTTGTAAAGCACACTGCGCGAGGTGGCTTGCCCACGCGCGGAGAATCCTTCGTACGCGACGCTCTCGATCAACGAACCCAATGCCGACGCCGTCAGATACGTGCGATACCGTCCCGGCATCAGCACGCGCGGTGTGCGGCCGAGAATCGGCAGCCGCGCGGCCGCCTCCTCCACCTTATGGGCAAAGACCGCATCGTCCCAAGCGTCGCCCGCGTATTCGCTCTTGATCGCTCGCCCGCTGCGGTCGTAAAGCGACCAGCTGAAGTTGAAGTTGTCCACTTCGTACCAGCCCCGGCTACCGACGGACGAAGCAAAGCCTCTCGCCATGGTGCCGCCCGCGTAAAAGCCGACGAAATCGAGCCCCTGCGCGCATTCGGCCACCGTGCGCACGAGCGCTTGCGGTTCCGGCAAGCGTCCCGAGCGCTGCGTCGATTGCGTCCATGGCGACTGGCCGAACAAAAGGTGAGGATCTTCGGGAGCCTCCCGCAAGCTCGCGCGCAGCACGGCAAGCGCTTCCGATGCCTCGTGCATGTCGGCATCCAATTGGCCGCCCACCGTCATCGTCGAATAGGCCTGCCGCATCCCATCGATCAATCGCAGTGTCAGCTTGCCTTGCGAGACGGTGCCGATCTGCCGGACTTTGCCCCGATTGAAGCGAATGAACTCCGAGTGCTCCGCGGAAAACGAAAGCAGGGCGATTTCGCTGCCCGCGCGCAGCCGCTCCACGCCTTGCGCAAGCGCGTCGAAATGGCGCTGCCAATCGAATGTCGCCATTACGCTCCTCCGAATACGTCGACGTCGGCAAATACGCAAGCCGGCGATGCGTGCCCGACGTGGATAACCTGCGCGGGCTCGCCCTTGCCGCACAGCGGCGTGCCATACGCTTCGCGCGTCGCCTCGTTGCCGACGGCTTTCAGGCTTCGCCAAAAACTCGCGGACACGCCGCGATAGTTCGGCTGTTTCACCACCGTCGTCAATCGGCCGTTTTCGATCAGTTGACCGAACTCGCAACCGAATTGAAATTTGTTGCGGCGGTCGTCGATCGACCACGACGTGTTCGTGCGCATGAGGATGCCGCGCTCGATGCCCGCAATGAGATCCGAAAACGAACTGCCGCCGGGTTCGATGTTCAAGTTCGCCATGCGATCGATCGGCGCGCGATTCCAGTTCGACGAACGCGAATTGGCCACGCCGGCTAGCTGCGCGCGCTGTTGCGATAACGTCCCGCCGAGCGGCCGTTCGAGCACCCCGTTGCGAATCAGGTACTGCTTGCTGGCGGGCGCCCCTTCATCGTCGAAGGCATAGGAGGCAGCCTGCTCCGGCAGCGAGGGGTCGAACGTCACGTTGAGCAGCGCCGATCCATAGCGATAGGTGCCGAACATATCGGGCGTCACGAAGCTCGAACCGGCGAAGTTGCGCTCGTCGCCCAGAATGCGGTCGAGTTCCAGCGGATGACCGATCGACTCGTGAATCTGCAACATCATCTGATCGGGCATCAACAGCAGATCGCGCACACCCGATGGACAATTCGGCGCGGCAAGCAATTGCAGCGCTTCGTCGGCCACGGCCACGCCAGAACCGTCGAAGCGGTAGCGCGCGAGAATTTCCATGGCGCCTTGCGCGAGCAGCGCCTGGAAGCCGCCGAGCGTACGCACCTGCGTATCGCCGTTCGCGTGCGCCACGACCGTCATTTGCGGCATCAAGTAGCGAAACCGCTGCTCGATGCGCACGCCGTCGCTCGTCACGTAAAGTTGATCGCTATGCGCCACGCGCATGCCGGCGGTGCGCTCGACAATCCGCGCATCGATCGCCGCGGCCGCGCACTCGGCGGCTAAGCGATCGATCCATTCTCCCCGCGTCGGCAGCGCGGTTTCCGCATTCGGCGAACGGTAGGTGCCGCTCGCGGTAGGCCGGGGCGCGCTGCGGTGGTCGATCAGCGTCACGCCCGCCGATGCGCGCGCACGCGCGCCAGCAAGATCGAGCGCGGCCTGCAGGCCTGCCGTCGACAAATCGGCCGTCGCCGCATAGCCCGCGCCGGCGCCGCACCATGCCGTCAGCAACGCGCCGCGATCACGGATGGTCGCGAACGGTTGCACCACGTCGTTGCGCACGGTGTGCTCGTCCGTGCGGTCGTCTGCGATCCGGAGCGACCAAAACTGCGCGTCGCTTTTCAGGGCGGCCGCCGAGCGCGCCCACTGTTCGTCGATCATGCGATAGCCTCGTTGGCATCCGCTTCGGGCATCTGCATCGACGCCGCGAGCAGCGATTGCGTGTAAGGGTGCGTGGGCGAGCGCAGCACGTCGAGCGTATCGCCCGACTCCACGATGCGGCCCGACTTCATCACGACGACGCGATGCGCCATCGCCCGCATGACCGCCAAGTCATGCGTAATGAACAGGTAGCTGAGGCCGTACTTCTTTTGCAGGCGCGTGAGCAGCGCCAACACTTGTTGTTGCACGGAGACATCGAGCGCGCTCGTCGGTTCGTCGAGCACCAGCAGCTCGGGCTCGACGGCCAGGGCCCGCGCAATCGCGATCCGCTGCCGCTGTCCGCCGGAAAACTCGTGCGGATAGCGCAGCAGTGCGTCCGCCGGGAGCCCGACTTCCTCGAGCAGCTGCGCGACGCGATCGCTTCGCGCTGGCTCGCTAAGATTGGGTTTATGCACACGCAGACCTTCGCCGACGATCTGCTCGACCGTCATGCGCGGCGACAACGAGCCGAACGGATCCTGAAACACCACCTGCATCCGGGCGCACAGCGCGCACCATTGGGCGCTAGACGAACGATAGCTCGCGAGCGGGCGGCCGCCGATGCGGATGTCGCCCGACGCCGCGCGCTGCAGGCCCAGCACCGTCGAAGCCAAGGTCGATTTGCCCGAACCCGATTCGCCGACGATACCGAGCGTTTCGCCGCGTCGCAAAGTCAGGTCCACATCCTGGAGCGCACGAAACTTCGCGCTGCCGAACAAGCCGCGCAGGCCCTTCGCACTCGTCCGATAATCGACGGCTAGGCCCGCGATTTCAAGGACATGCTTCGAATCGGCCGGTACCGGTTCGACGCATCGGCGCGGCTCGCTATCGAGCAAGCGTTTCGTATAGGGGTGCTGCGGATTGGCGAACAACGCATCGGTGGCGTTCGTTTCCACAAGCACGCCCTTTTCCATCACGGCCACGCGCTGCGCGAACCGTCGTACGAGATTCAGGTCGTGCGTGATCAACAGCACCGCCATGCCGCGCTCGGCGGCCTCCTGTTCCTGCAGCCCGATCAGCAAATCGACGATCTGTTGACGGACGGTCACGTCGAGTGCCGTGGTAGGCTCGTCCGCCAGCAGCAGCCTCGGCCGGCACGCGAGCGCCATCGCGATCATCGCGCGCTGACGCTGTCCGCCCGACAACTGATGCGGGAAGCTATCGATACGGCGCTCCGGTTCGGGAATGCCGGTACGGCGCAGCAGTTCGATGCCGCGTGCGCGCGCCGCGTTCGGCCGCAAGCCCTCGTGCAAGCGCAAGCTTTCCGAGATTTGCTTGCCCACCGTATAGAGCGGATTGAGCGCCGTCATCGGCTCCTGGAACACCATCGCGATATCGGCGCCGCGAATGCCGCGCATTTGCTGCTCCGTCTTGGCCAGCAAATCCTCGCCTTCGAACACGATGCGACCCGACACCGTCGCGTGGCGGTCCAGCAGACCCAAGATCGACAGCGCGGTCAAACTCTTGCCCGATCCCGATTCGCCGACGAGCGCCACGCGCTCGCCGCGCGCGATCGCCAAGTTCAATTCCTGAACGCACTGCTTCGCGCCGAAACTGATCGAAAGATTTTCGATGCTCAGCAAAGGATTCGTTTTCATCACTTCGCTCCTCCGAACGCCGAGCCGCGATTGCGCGTGTCGAGCGCGTTACGCAATGCATCGCCCATGAAGGTCAGCAAGAGCAGCGTGACGACGAGTGCGGCGAACGCCGACACCGAAATCCACCAGGCGTCGAGGTTGTTCTTGCCCTCCTGCAAAAGCTCACCCAAGCTCGGCGTGGGGGGCGGTACGCCCAAACCGAGGAAGTCCAAGCTGGTGAGCGAGAGAATCGCCGCGCTCATGCGAAACGGCAAGAACGTAATCACGGGCGTCAAACTGTTCGGCAGCACGTGGCGCCAAATGATCTGCCAGTTGGAGAGCCCCATCGTTCTCGCCGCCTTCACGTAATCGAGCGAGCGGTTGCGCAGAAATTCGGCGCGCACGTAATCGGACAACACGAGCCAACCGAACATCGACAGCAAGATAAACAGCAGCCACAGCGTCGGCTCGAAGATCGACGCGAAGATGATCAGCAGATACAGATCGGGCATCGAACTCCAAATTTCGATGAGCCGCTGCCCGATCAGGTCCGTCTTGCCGCCGTAGAAACCCTGCAGTGCGCCCGTGAGCACGCCGAAGAACACGCCCGATATCGTCAGCGCCAGCGCCATCAATACCGATACTCGGAAGCCGTACAGCAGCCGCGACAGCACGTCGCGGCCGAACTGATCGGTGCCGAGCCAATTCGACGACGACGGCGGGGCCGGAAACGGCCGCACGGCGAAATAATCGATCGTGTCGTAGTAGTTATGGTTCGGCGGATAGATCGCAAAATTGCCGTTCGATTCGATATGCGAACGGATATACGGGTCGAGGTAGTTCGTCTTGGCGGGGAAATCGCCGCCGAACTGCGTCTCCGGGTACTCCTTCACGATCGGAAAGTAGTAATGGCCTTCGTAGCGAACGACGAGCGGCTTGTCGTTGCACAGCACTTCGCCGATCAAGCTGATCGCGAAGAGCGACACGAAGATCACGAGGCTCCAATAACCGAGCCGCTGCGTTTTGAAGCGCAGCCAGGTGCGCCGCCATGGCGAGATCGACGCTACCGGCACGAGGGCCGGCTTAGCGGTCCATGCGGTCGAATTGGATGCGGGGGTCGACGAGGACATAGCAGACGTCAGCAATCAGTTTTGTTACGAGGCCGATCAAGGTGAACAGGAACAGCGAGCCGAGCACTACGGGGTAGTCGCGGCGAATCACCGAGTCGTACGAAAGCTGGCCCATGCCGTCGAGCGAGAACAATGTCTCGATCAGCAAGTTGCCGTTCAAAAAAGCACCCACGAAAGCGGCCGGCAGGCCCGTGAGCAAAGGGATCGCCGCGTTGCGCAGCACGTGCTTCCAGAGCACGTCGCGCTCGGGCGCGCCTTTCGCGCGAGCCGTCAACACATATTGACGGCCGATCTCCTCGAGAAACGTGTTCTTCGTGAGGATCGTGACGATGGCGAAATTGCCGACCACCGATGCCGTGACGGGCAGCACCATGTGCCAAAGATAATCGAGGACCTTGCCGATGGTGGTCAGGTCGTCGAAATTATCGGACGTTAGCCCACGCATCGGGAACACGTCCCAGAACGTGCCGCCGCCGAAAAGCATCAACAGCAGCACGCCCAGCACGAAGCCCGGGATCGCATAGCCGATCAGCACCAACACGCTGGTGACCGTATCGAAGCGAGATCCGTTACGGACGGCCTTTGCAATCCCGAGTGGAACGGAGACCGCATACGTCAGAACGATCGTCCAAAGCCCGAGCGAGATCGAAACGGGCAGCTTCTCCTTGATCACGCCCCACACGCTCTCATGCTGAAAGTACGACTGGCCGAGATCGAAGGTGGCGTAATGCTCGAGCATCAAGAAGTAGCGCGTGAGCGGCGGCTTGTCGAAGCCGAACTGCTTCTTGATCTGCTCGATCTGCTGCGGATCGACGCCTTGGCTCGCGTGATAGCCGCCGCCCCCGCCTCCACCGCCATCGCCGCCGTGGTTGGCCCGGCCATGCCGCAACTGCGTGACCATCTGCTCCACCGGGCCGCCGGGAACGAATTGCGTGACGACGAATGTCAGCGAGACAACCCCGATCAAGGTCGGAATCATCAGCAGCAAACGCCTGAGAATGTAAGCAAACATAGGACTCCTCAGTGTTCCGACAACTCAATGCGCCGCGGCGGATGCCGAGGTCTTGACGGCGGTGGCGCCATGCGGCCGCGGGAACCAGTAATCGATGATCCAGTCTTCGGATTGATACGTATCGGGAACCACGCGCGGGTGTCCGATCGTCGTCTTGTAGGCGATCCGGACATTGCGCTCGTAATACTGCGGCACCACGTAATACTCGTTGATCAGCACGCGGTCGAGCGCGCGCGTTGCCGCTTCGAGGTCGTCGAGATTCGCGGCGGATACCGCCGCGTGGATCAGTGCATCGACCGCCTTCGAACGAATGCCGGGGTAATTTTCCGAGCCGACCTCCGAAGCTGCCTTGCTGCCGAAGCGGCGCTCCAGTTCGATGCCCGGGATCGTCACGGGCGGATAAATGTACGTGGTCATATCGAACTGGAAACTATCCAGCCGCTTTTGATACAGCGCGCTGTCGATCTCGCGCATATGGGCGTCGATACCCAACGTTTGCAGCGCCTGCGTGTAAGGAATCAACAGGCGGTCGAACCCCGGCTCGTCGTCCATGATCTCGATTTTCATCGGCTCGCCCGCGGCATTACGCAGCGCGCCGTCGCGATAGTGCCAGCCCGCTTCGCCCAGCAGCTCGCGCGCTTTGACCAAATTCGCGCGCAGCGAACCCGGCGGCTTCGTGCTGGGCTGCTGCACCATCGGGCCGAAGACCTCCGGCGGCAGTTGCGAGCGGAACGGTTCGAGCAGCTTCAGTTCCTGCTCGCTCGGCATGCCGGTCGCGCCGAACGGGCTCGCATCCCAGAAGCTGTTCAACCGCGTATAGATGCCGTAGAACATCATCCGGTTCATCCAGTCGTAGTCGAATGCCAGGGCCAACGCATGGCGCACGCGACGATCTTGAAACTCCGGCTTGCGCGTATTGATCATGAAGCCCTGCATCTGCGCCGGGCCATCCGGGAATGTTTCCTTCTTGAGCAGCCCGTTGTCGAAGTTCTTGCCGACATACTTGCGCGCCCATTGCGTCGCGCTGTACTCGCGATCGACGTCGTCGTTGCCGGCCTTGAATGACTCGAGCTTCGTATATTGATCGAGATACAGCTTGAAAACGATCCGATCGAAATGGAACATGCCGCGGCGCGAGGGCAAATTCGCCGCCCAATAGTTCGGATCGCGACGATAGACGATTTGCTTATCGTTCTTGCGTTGCTCGACCAGATACGGGCCGCTCGCGATCGGCGGGTCCACAGCGATTTGATCGAACGGCAAACGCTTGCCGTTCGGCTGCACGCCCCATTTCGGCGAGAACACCGGGAGATCCCCCGCAATCAGCGGGGCGGCGCGCGAGTTGTCGTAGAAGTCGAAACGCACGGTCGAACGATCGATGACCGTCGCACGCTTCAGTTCCGAGAACTGCGACGAAATCGTCGGCGACGCCTGCTGACTCTTGAGCGTATCGAACGAGTACTTGACGTCGGCCGCGGTGATCGGGTCGCCGTTCGAGAAATGCGCCTTCGGATTGATGTGGAACGTTGCCGACAACCCATCGGGCGCCACTTCCACATCGTCGGCGATCAGCGGATATTCGGAGGCCAATTCGTCCCAGCTCCGCTGCATCAGCGTGTCGAACATCAGGTTTCTGACGTCCGGCGCAGCCTGGCCGCGCACGATGAACGGGTTGAGCGAATCGTAGCTTTGCGACTGATCGTAATTCTGAAACTTGAGCGTTCCCGTATTCGGTGCATCGGGGTCCGCATAATCGAAGTGCGTGAAATTCGGCGGGTATTTTAAATGGCCGAATTGCGCGATCGCGGGCTGGGCCTGGGCGCCGAAGGCGAACGCCAGTCCGAACGCCGTCGCGAACGCCAGGCGAAACATTAAAGGTCTCATCTTCCCAGTGCGGGTGGACACGCGCCGATCGTGACCGGCGCGCCATTCATCGGAGCGGTAGAGCGCGAAGCACGGGCCGTCGCGGGCATCGCTGCCGCACGACGGCCTGCTCCCCCCCTAGCGCCGCCTCACTTCGACGCTACCAGCAGCCAGAGCTGGGCCAAATCGCTCGACCCGTCGGTGCCTTTCACCGCGCGCAGCGCTTGCACCGCGCGCGCCTTTTGTCCGGCGATGTAATAGGCGATACCCAAATGGAGTTGCGCGTGATCGGGGTGATCGAGCCCGCCCTTCGCGATCGCCGCTTCCATCATCGAAAGACCTTGTTGCGCCTTACCGGCAAATACAAGGTTGAAGCCCTCGTCGATCGGTGCAGGCGGATTCGCCTTGTCGACGCCGGCTGCCGCACGCTTGGCCGCGAGCGCTTGCAGACGTTTCTCGCGCTCGGCCTGCGCGTCGTGACCGAGCACCCCCGACGAGAATCCTTGATCGATCACCTGCTTGCCTTCGGCCGGCGTGCCGGCGACGATCGCGAGCTGCGTCATCTCCATGTAATCGTCGACGCTGCTCAAAGCACCGGTGGCGCGGCGCAACCGGTACGTGTCGATGTCGAGACTGGACGCATAGCCGGGCTTATTGCGAATTGCCGTAAAGAGATCGTCCCAATACGACTGCTTCGGGTGATAGGCCACGAGCTTTTCGAGCGCGCCGCGATACGACGCGTCGTCCTTGACGCGCTGCGCGCACGTGCCCAGCAGTTGCAGCTGCGACTCGTCGGGCGTGCGGCCCGCGCGCACGTCGCCGTCGATCGTCGGCTTGAGCAGCTTCACGACGTTGCCGCAATCGTTCGACAGATAGTACGACTGCACGAGCAGCGTGCGCATTTGCGGATCGGTGCCGCCGGCCTTCAGGTAACGCTGCGCGACCGCGATGGCACGCGCGTAGTTATGCTGCTGAAAATAGACGCCGGCCAGCGTCGCGGTCACGCGCTGCTCGTCCTCGCCTTTGAGCTGTCCGCCGCTGAGCAAGCCTTCGTACGCCTGCGCCGCCGTGCCCGTATCGCCGGCCGCCATCGCCGCGGCGCCGCGCATTTCCTCGACCATGTACGTTTCGTACGGCGTCTTGTTCGGCACCGCGGCCGCTTGCGCGATCTTCCCGAGCGCGCCCTTGTAATTGTGGGCGCGGTAGAGCGTCTGTGCGTCGTTCAAAGGCTTGCCCACTTCGGGGCGAAGCGTATCGGCCGCAACGCTCGAGGCCGGTGCCGCCGCGAGTGCGAGGAATGCCGCGCTCGCCGCCGCAAGGGCGGCGTGCTTGAACCGTCGATGGATCGTTCGCATTGCCACTTCCTTATTGCATGTACTGCTCGTTGCCGATCAAACCGATCTTCGTCGCGCCGACGCGTTGCGCGGCCGCCATCACTTCCGCGACATCCTTGTACGGCACGAGCTTGTTCGGCCGCAGGTGGATCTCGTCTTGGACCGGCTCGGCCGCGACTTGCGCGAGCTTCGACTCGAGCGTCGCCCTGTCCGGGATCGGCGTGCCGTTCCACGTCATGGTGCCGTCGAAATCGATGTCGATCTGCACGACTTGCGGCTGAACGGCCGGCGGTGGCGGATTGCCGACCGGCAAGTTCATTTTCACGGCGTGCATTTGAATCGGAATCGTGATGATCAGCATGATCAACAGCACGAGCATCACGTCGATCAGCGGCGTCGTGTTGATGTCGACCATCACTTCCGGTTCGCCGCCGTTACCCGAGGATACGTTCATTCCCATATTCGATTCCCCTATCGATCGGAGCGGGCGCTAGCGCGTCGCGCCCCGATCTCGTGCCAAGCTCGCCTAACCGCCGCGAGCCGGCGGCTCAGTAATAAACGACACCTTCGCAATGCCGGCGCGCTCGCAATCCGTGATGACGCGACCGATGAACTCATAGCGCGTGTTCTGATCGCCGCGCACGTGAATCTCCGGTTGCGGCTGCATCGCGGACACCGTCTTGAGCTTCGTCAGCAGCGTCGGGCCATCGACGTGCGTTTCGTTCCAAAAGAAATCGCCGTCCTTGTTGACTGCGATTTCGACGCTCTTCGGTGTCGTTTGCAGCGGATGCACCGTTTCTTTGGGCAACTGCAGCGGCACCGTATGCGTGACGACCGGGATGGTGATCAGAAAGATGATCAACAGCACGAGCATCACGTCGACGAGCGGCGTGGTGTTAATGGCGGCGATGACTTCGTCGTCGTCCTCGCCCCCAACGCTCATGGCCATGGTGGACCTCGCTTAACGGAACGGGAGATTACTGAACGAGCGACGCGGCGCGCGTGGCTGCGCGTGCCGGACGTTTGCCGCCTGCGAGCAACACCGTGTGCAGTTGGGCACCGAAGCCGCGCACGCGTTCCATCACCGACTTGTTGCGGCGAACGAGGAAGTTGTAGCCGAGCACGGCCGGCACCGCTACGGCCAGACCAATGGCCGTCATGATCAGCGCTTCGCCGACAGGGCCCGCAACCTTATCGATCGATGCTTGACCGGCGATACCGATGGCCGTCAGCGCGTGATAGATCCCCCACACCGTACCGAACAGGCCGACGAACGGCGCCGTCGAACCGACCGTGGCGAGGAAGGCCAGACCGTCTTGCAGGCGGTTCGACACATTGGTGATCGCACGCTCGACCGAGACGTCGATCCAGGTGTTGCGATCGACCGCTTCGAGCAGCGCCTCGTCATGATGCTCGCCGGCTTCGATCGCCGTTTCGGCGATGAAGCGGAACGGCGACGATTCGTCGAGCTGCTTGGCGCCTTCTGCGAGCGACGGTGCCGTCCACAGTTGCTCGTCGGCCGCCTTGGCGCGGCGGTTCGCGCGGAATTGTTCGAAGAACTTCGTGATCATGATGTACCAGCTGCCCATCGACATGATGACCAGCAAGATCAGCACGAAGCGTGCGACGAAATCGCCGTTCTTCCACAGCGCGCCGAGGCCGTAGGGGTTGTTGACCGTTTCGGTGGCGGCGGGCGCCGGCGGCGGCACCGGCTGGTCGGCAGCGGGCGTCGCGGCTTGCGGCGCGGCGGTGGTGCTGGCCGCTGCCGTGGCGGCCGTCGTGGCGGCCGTATCGCTGGCTTGCGCGAAGGCGAATTGCGGCAGGGCCGTGGTAGCCGTCGCGACGGCGATCAACGTGGTGGTAGCCAATGCGGCGAGGGAACGCTTCTTCATAATCTGCTCCAGTTCAGTTCAATCGATGAACTCGTGAAACTTGTTTGTGCTGTTGCTCGTGTGCGTATGTCCGTCGTTGTCCGACACTCAACGTCGATTTAGTTGAGGTTGAACGAGAACGGCACCTGCACCCGAACGGCTTGACCTTGCGCAATACAGTTGAACCGCTTGACCGCTTTGAACGCTGCGTCGTCGAGGCTGTCGTGATCCGACGACTTCGCCACCTTCTCGTTCGTGATGTGGCCTTGCGGGTCGACCGTGAATTCGATGAGCACATCGCCCGTGTCGCCGTTTTCCTGTGCGTCCTTCGGATACGCGATCGAGCCGCGAATCTGATCCGAATTCGGGCACACCACGCCCACTTCCGTATGGACGACGGGTTTCGGCGGCGCCTGCACCGGCGGCGCAACGACAGGCGCGGATTGCACCGGCGTTGCTTGGTGCGTAATGGTGGCCTGCGGGGGCGCTTGCACCGGCACCTCGGGCGGCGGGACGAACGGCGGCGGCGGCGGCGCGAACTTCGGCGGCGGCAGTTGCACGGGCGGCAACGGCGGCGGCGGAGGCGGCTTCACCGGCTCGATGATTTTGGTTTCGATCGGATGCTGAATGACGTGCACGACCTTCGTTGCGAGGCCGTTCAGCAGCGCATAGACCAGCACGATGTGCAAGACGATGACGACTGCGATCCCGCCGAACCGGCGGACGGGACTTTGCTGCTTGCGCCCGAACTCGCGTGGGCGACCTGACCACTGCATCCCGGCTGCGGCTCCGGGCGATTGTCCTTCCACTTTCATACCCACCTTCGATCCTCCCGGCGTGAATCGCCTTGTTCCGTGATTGCGGCGCTCGTCGTGCAACGACCGCGGGATGAGGCCGATCACAAGGGACTTCTTGCGACAGCTTTAAAACAGGTCCGCCGCCTTCGCGCTTGGCGCGGCGCCTTCTATGTTTTAGCAAAGCGTGGCGCTTTGCGTGAAGGCGGCGGACCGACTGGCTAGCTCGAGATACCTAGTTCTTTTGCGTTTTTAGAACTTATATGTTGCACCGATTTGGGCGAAGCGGCCGATATACGTATACAGCGACTGGTCGTAGCCGTTGATGCTGATGCTGCCTCGCGCAAACTCCGGATCGTACGGAGGCGTGCGGTTGAAGATGTTGTCGACACCGCCGTAGATTGTCCAGTGCTTGAAGCCGGTGTACGAGACCATCAAGTTGAACTGACTGTACGATCCAACCTTGGACGGCGCGGGTGCCTTAGCCAGGTTTTGCGCATACGGTCCCGTGAATTGCCACGTCAGAGCCGCATCGAATTTGTGATACGTCCAGTCCAGCGTGGTGTTGCCGCGCCAGCGTGGGAAGCTGCCGCCGAACGGCTGCGAAAGCGTGTAGTTATTGCCCGCTCCGTCGACCGGCGAACTACCCGGAAAACCGATGGTAAAGGCTTTAACGTACGCCCAGTCGCCCGACAACGTGAAGGTACCGACCGAGGTGGGCAGCGCTTGGCGAACCGTGCCCTCAAAGCCGTTCGTGTCGAGATAACCTAGATTCGCGTAGGGGATAAAGACGTACAGCGGATTGCCGTTCGCATCCGTAACGGTTTTCGATGGGTCGCCCTGGCCGATTACGCCATCGACTCGAATCTTGTACCACTCGAGCCCAACATCGGTCGTGCGCGTCGGCGACATTTGGAAGCCGATGTTGATGTTGCGCGTCCGCTCCGGATGCAGGTCAGGGTTACCCGTCGTAATCGAGGTGTAATTTTGCCCGGCGTTATTGATCTGAATACCGAGCACTTGCGACTTGCTGTCTTCGACGAACGTCGGCGCACGGAAGCCACGGTTGTACGACGCATACATCGTGAGCGCTTGCACCGGTTGATAGCGCAACGCGAAGCGCGGCGAGAATGCGCCACCCACGTCACTGTAGTGGTCGTAGCGGCCCGATTGGCTGAACGTCAAGTTATGGACGATAGGCACGTCCACCTGATAGTAGACCGCGCCGACGTTGCGCTGACCGAGCACAGTCTGCAGATTGGGGTTCGCGACTGCACCGCTGGAGAATTCCGAGCCTGGCGTCAACGCAATGCTTTGGTGGGTGAACTGCGCGCCGAAGCCAAGACCCACGTCGCCAGCCGGCAGATGGAACAGATTCGGCGTCGAAATCGTCGCGTCAACGGTGTCGAGCTTCGAGATGCCGAGGTTGCTGGCGTTCTGATACAGCCCATTGAGTCCGTTCGGCGTAGCCGACGGATTCGAGAAGTTGAACGTGCCGTTCTGATAGATGTTGTTAAGGGCTGCAACGTTCAGCTGGTTCGTATAGACATTCGACACCACACTTTGCGAATGGCTGACGGACGTCGCCCAATCCCAGTCGCCGTATGGCAGGTTGAACGAACCCTTGATGCCCGCGGCCGCACGCCAGTACGTCGAGTCCGTCTTTTCCGCGATCGTAGCCGGGAACGAGTACGTCAGCGGCGTCGCCTTCGGGAACGGGTTGTACGGATTGCTGGTCGGAACCGTAAAGTTGAACGGATTGAGCTGCTGCGCCTGCGGATCCCAGTAGAGGGTCGGGGTTTGCGGCGCACCGACGGTATTGCCCCAAACACCATCGTTCGTGGTGGTTTGATTGCGACTTAGGAGGAAATCCGCAAACGCGGTCGTCGTGTCGTTGACTTTGAAGTCTGCGTGCAGCTTTGCGTTGAGACGCTGCGTCTGCGGGAGAATCGAAACCCCTGAGGCCGTATTCAATCCGCAAACCGTTCCGGCGGTTTTAGGCAGCTGCCCGTTCAGCGCAGCCGGTTGCACCGTGCTGCCATACGGGCATGGGCCCAAAGCTTGCGCGCTGCCATCGGACATATTCCAATAGGACGGCGCAAGGACGGAATAGCCGCCCGGACGCCCCGTGTAGTCTTCATTGCGCGTCGAATCGCGATCGGCCATCGTGAAGCCGTTCGCCTTATACACGCTGGCAGCTGCCGTCACATTGAAACGGTCGCTGTTCAAGTTGCCGAAGCCGCCCAGGATGCCGAACTTCGTGGTGCCTTCACCGTCGCCGCCGTTGAGCGCGCTGCCGTAGCTGCCGTCGAGTTGCAAGCCGTGGAAGTTGTGCTTCGTGATGATATTGACGACGCCGCCGATCGCATCGGAACCGTATTGCGACACCGCGCCGGTTTTCACGATTTCGATGCGCTCGATGTCGTTCAGCGGCAAGGTGTTCAAGTCGAAGAACGAATCGACCGTATTCGAAAAGGCTGCGAACGGGGCGACGCGCTGCCCGTCGACCAGGACGAGGGTGTACTTTTCGCTGAGGCCGCGCAACGCCATACCGGCCGCGCCGGCCGCGAAGTTCCCCGTTTGGCCTTCGCTCCAGCTATTGGCCGAGTTGGCTGACGTATTGCGCAGAAAGTCGGCAACCGTCGCCGCACCGCTCTTTTCGATGTCCTTGGCCGTAACAGTTTGAACTTGATTGAAACCGACTTTATCCGAGCTTCTGATCAACGAACCCGTCACTTCGAAACGCTGCAGTTTCTGCACGTTTCCCTTGGCATTGTCCGCCGTGCCCGTAGCTCCCGAGGGCGCCGCCGCGGCAGCCGTTCCCGATGCACTCGCCGGCGCCGCGGCCGGCTGACTTTGCGCGAAGGCGACCGACGTACCCAATGCCGCGGTCAACGCTACCTCAGCCCACACAATTTTGCGTATGGCTGATCCTAGAGCCGTTAGTTTCATTTTTCCCTTTCTCTCGTCGATATCGCCAAGTTGTTCTGCGAGAAGGCCTGGCGCACCTTCTCGCCTGCGGCGCACCCCTGCACCGCCCCCTGTTGACTGCCTCGTTCTTGCACTGCGTCAAAAATGCGCGACCTCGATCGCTTTGGCTTCGCAAAAGTCAATCGAACGGATTGTTTAGTAGTCCTAAATCGTAACGTCCGCATTCCGCTTGCGAACCAATGATCGGCATGCAAGCGCACGATCTCTGCCGCGACGAGGCGGCGAGCCTCGCTCGGCTACTGCTCACGCACCTACAGTCATGAAATTAGGATTCCTAACTGTCATGCTAAGACCAGCACCCACAAAAAGATAAACAATGGCAAATCAAAACAATCGTGGCGTTCCGACCCAAACAAGCACGGTCTCGTCGCTGGCCGTATTGGCCCAAGCGTGCGGGACCGTCGATTCGTAGTGCGCGCTATCTCCGGCATTCAATACGAAAGTCGTACCCTCAAGGCTCAGCGATATTTCTCCGCGCAACACATACAAGAACTCCTCCCCTGCATGCGTGGTCACTTCCGACGGCGGCTGGCCCGCAGGCAACCTGACGAGAATCGCATCAAGTTGCCGCTCACCCGATACATTGGTTAGCCGGGCGAAAAGGCTAGCCGAATCGGCGAAACCAAAGAACTGCAACTCACCCACACGCCGCACCGACTTCGCTTCCGTCGGTGTATCGACGAAATACTGCACCGTCACTCCTAACGCTCTCGCAATCCCTGCCAATGACGTAATGGATGGCGTGGCCAGCCCTCGCTCAACTTGCGAAAGGAACGGCTTCGATATGCCGGCAGCCGTTGCCGTTTCGTCGAGTGTGCGTTGGAGCCTTTTGCGAAGCGCCCTAATTTTGCTGCCTAGCACAAGAGCAGCGCTCGTCTTATCTTCAGTGTGCGGAACCATATCAGGACACAAACCGGCCGTCAAAAATTGTTTGATAGAAGCAAATTACGTTTACCCAAGGTTTACCCGATGCCGATTCCTTCATTAATGCACCGTCACGGTGCCGACAACGGCAGGCCTCGCGTACGGTACCGCGGGAAGCTGCGGTTTCGTCGATGCGGGAAAACCCATGGTGCAACCTTCGCGGGAATGATCGAGTGCCACTAATTGCCGCTTGCGTATGGGAATTTAGCCACGAAGAACCGCCGGACAATTGGGCGAACATCTCGGCATTGCAACTCAGGTTGCAACCGAGAGCACCAGATTGCAACCGGAATCGACGGACCAAACAAGGTGCATGCTATGACGGTAACACGATGAAATCCGCTACCGGAGCACGCTTCTTTAGAGAGGTTCATCTAACTTTGTTAACCGCATATCTTTCGTTTTTCTTACTGTTGTATTTATATTTCAATTCTTCTTGGTGCTGTAGTTAATGTATTTGTCAGGATAGGAGCTGCACTTTCTAGCTGCAGCGCAGCAACATCCGAATCTGCGGTAGCGACGAGCTGCCCTTAGGCTCTTTGCCGAACCGAGGCTTGCTGAGAGCGCAACCGATCGCTACGCGCGCAACGCGACGCTTTGTGCGACTTCTTCGCGGCTATACTTTGCGCCCCCCGTTACGAGCCCCAATTGCCGTTCCCATGAAGAAGCTGTTCGCCGCTTTACTGATTGCTGCCAGTACCCACGCCGCCGCTACCCCCGCCTGCTCGCAGTTCGTCCCAAACGCGCAGTTCCCCATTCTCGCCAACCCAAAGCTAGCCCCGAAAACCCACGTGCTGTGCTATTCCGATTTCGTGGTCCTGCACTCCGGGTTGACGCATGGCCCGTTGTGGTCCGCCGAATATCTGACACGCGCCCATCTAAGCGCGGCCAAACAGCAAGTACGCACGAATAAGTTCTTCGAAGAAACCGCGCTCCCGCCAGGCGACGGCGCCACGCTCGCCGACTACAAACGCAGCGGCTTCGATCGCGGACACATGAGTCCGGCCGGCGACCGTTGGAACGGCGAAGCGATGGCGCAATCGTTCACGCTGGCGAACGTCGTCCCCCAGGATCGCGACAACAACGAGCATCTGTGGGCGCGCATCGAGTCGTCGGTGCGCAAGATCGCCCTCCGCTACGGCGAGGCTTATGTCGTCACGGGCCCGCTTTTCGCGGGACAATCGCTGCGCACGATCGGCCCGACCGGGGTATTCGTGCCCACGCAGCTCTACAAAGTCGTGTACGTCCCCGGCGCGAACAAAGCATTCGCAATCGTTGTCGATAACACGGCGACGAACCGCTACGATGTGAAGACCGTGCACGAACTCGAAACGATGAGCGGCTTGCGCTTCCCCGGCATTCCGGAGGCACTGAAAGATCAACGTATCGGAGGACTCAAAGGTGTCTGATTTCCATGCATTCGAAAGCGACGACGACGTATTGAGCATCGAAGGCGACGCGCTGACGATATCGAACGGCACGACCCAAATCCTCATCGCGGGCGCCCTCAAGATCGGCAAGGACAAGCAAGGCCTGAAAGCGGCGCGCGCACTCAAGCAGGCGGTGGACGACATCGTCGCAACGCTCGAGCGTGAAAAAGCACTACCCGACGGCTCGAAGGACGAGCCACCCGCCGCCCAAGGCCACGTCGACAATCCGTTTCTTTAAAGGCGGGCCGCGCTTTTATGCGAACGATACGTTCAATCGCTTGAAGAAAGGGCGCGCGCATGCGATGGTTCGAGGATTCGTCGCTCAATAGGGCAATAGGGCAATAGGGAGTAGCGACACGCCCGCCGGCAAAAGGATCGCTCGCATGAAAACGTTGACCGACCAACTCGCGCAATATGCGTCCTACCACCGAGACCGGCGCAATATCATCACGCACTTCGTGGGCATTCCGATGATCGTGCTGGCATTGGCGATCTTGCTGAGCCGGCCGCAGTGGAGCCTGACTTCCGTCCCGCTAGCCCTGTCGCCGGCCCTCCTGCTGTTCGGCTGCGCCACGGTTTACTATGTCGCGCTCGATGTCGCGCTGGGACTAGTCATGGCGGTGTTCTCGGCGGCCTGTCTCACCGCCGGCGCATGGCTCGCGCATCGATCCACGCCGATTTGGGCGGGCTGCGGCGCGGCGCTCTTCATCGTCGGGTGGATCTTCCAATTCGTGGGACATATGGCTTACGAGCATCGCAAGCCTGCTTTCGCCGACGACGTGATCGGCCTCGTCATCGGCCCGCTGTTCGTGCTCGCCGAAATCCTCTTCGGCTTCGGCTGGCGCCGCGCACTGCGCGATTCAGTCGAGCGCCGAGCCGCCGCGCTGCGCGATAGTCAGCACGATCGGCATCAGCCGATTTAAAGCCTTCGTTGTTCGCGCAACAGCAGCACGCTGTGCACAGCCGTGATCGCCACGGCCATCCAGATCGGCGCATAGGTCGCGATCTGCTCCGCCGTTAACGTTTCCCCCAGCAAGGCGACCGAAAACAGCACGAGCAGCACGGGCTCGACGTAGCCGAGTATCCCGAACAACGCCATCGGCAACAATCGACTCGCCGCCAGATAACTCGCCAACGCGACGGTACTCAACGCACCGAGGCCCGGCAGCAATACGCCCCACAGCAACGGCCGTTGCAGCGCGGCTTGCGCACCGGGGCTCACCGCGATCGCCGCCACCGCGACAGGGAGCAACAGCATGATTTCCAACGCGAAGGTCGCGAGGGAATCGCCGCCTAGTTTGCGGCGCAAAACGAAGTAAGGGGGGTAGCCTAGCGCAACCACGAGCGTCGGCCAGGAAAACGCATGCGTCGCCCATAATTCGTGTGCCACGCCGAGCACGGCGAACCCGACGGCCAGCCATTGCAACGGGGCAAGTTGCTCGCGATAGTAGAAGCGGCCCACTAGCACCATCGACAACGGCAGCAAGAAATACCCGAGCGACACCTCGAGCAAGCGACCATGCAGCGGTGCCCACATAAACAGCCAAAGCTGCGTACCGAGCAATGCGCTCGCCGTCAACAGCATGAGTCCTCTAACCGGCGCGCGCGCCGACGTGCGCGCGAGCGCGGTCAATTCGCCCCACCGCCCTCGCATCGCGACCAGCAATAACGCGCCCGGCACGGTCCAGACGATACGCCATGCAAAAATGTCCAACCCATCGAGCGGACGCAAGATCCGGGTATACACGGATAACAGCGCAAACACCGTCGTAGCAGTGATTGAAAGCGCAATGCCACGCCCCGTTTCATGTCGATTCATCGATGCCAGGATGGTGTGTCGGCGCCGAACGCCAAACGTTTTCTTTTGCGATGCCGGCAAAAAAAACCGATATCGTAATCGGTATTCAATGTTGTTCGAAGCGAACGAAGCGCTTATCGACATGCCGCTCTTCACTGACGAGATCCGTCACGCGAGCCGAAGGCGGTCCGCGCCGCATCCATTCGAGCATCCGGTCGATCTGATTGGCCGGCCCTTGCAGCATCGCTTCGACCGAGCCGTCGGCGACGTTGGCCACCCAACCCGTGATACCCAGCGCGTGCGCCTGCCTCAAGGTCGCATGCCTAAAGCCCACGCCTTGCACCACGCCGCGCACACGCACGTAGTAAGTCTCCACCCGCTTGTCCAGATCCGGCCCTTCCATTGCTCCTCTCCACCGCCATTACGTCGATCTGCGCATTGTAATCGCCTGTTCGAAACCGTTTTTTGCGGCTTGCGATGTTTGGGCTAAAGAAAGTCCCGATGCCGGTCGTTAAATACTGTGATTGCGTATGCGCGACAGCTCAATTGGCGAGAGGAGACCTAACAGTGGCGCTACAGAATCGCACCGAACGCGTCGCTCGCAATACCCCCCTGAAGAACTGGCTGGATGAACACAGCACCACCATCCTGACCGTCGCCGTCTGCGCGATCGCGGTCGGTATCGTCGCATTCGGGGCGAGCCAAATCTTTGCGGCCCGCGAGCTGGACGACGCGAAGATGGCACGCACGTTACAAATCCGTGACAACGTCGAAGCATTGGAAAGCCTGTACGCCGATGTGGACGCGGATTTTCTGCACCTCGTGTCCGATCCGGACTCGCACGCTGTGCCCTGGCCCGCCGCGCGCATCCAGCGCGCGGATCGGATGCTCGATACGTTGACGCGCGTACTCGGACCGTCGTCCGCGCGCGCCGCCGCCATCGACGAGTTGCGCACCGCAACGCAGGAGTGGCAGCGCAGCATCGCACAGACCGCACTGGGCGAGCAGCCCGAGGGCTCATACGTCTTGTTGTCGCGCGACACCCTGCTCTCGGTTGAAGACAGCCGGCACCGCGTCGCCGTCGGCTTGCGCAGCATCGATGCCGCGCAAGGCCTCTCCGGCGATTCGCGCACGCGCAGCATCGCGCGCCGCGACACATCCGAGCGCGTCGCGTTCGCGGCCGCCGTCGCTAGCGCGTTCGTGTTCCTCGTCTACGGCTTCCTGGCCAACCATCGCCTCGGTCTCGAACGCGCTCGCGCACGCATCTCCTCCGAGGAAGGCGAGGCGCGTTTTCGCGAGTACTTCGAAGAGCATCCATTGCCGATGCTGATCTACGACGTCGAAACGCTCACCATCGCGGCGATCAACCGCGCCGCGGTACGGCAATATGGATACGAACGCGAAGAGCTGGCGGGAATGTCGATCGCGGCACTGCGACCGCCGGAAGATTCCGAAGCGTTCATCGCAGGCTTCGTCGAGTTAGCCGCCGCCGTGGCTTCGAAAGACGGCGCGAGCAGATTCGCAGCAAGCGGTGCATCGTACATGCGCACCCACGTGCGCAAAGACGGCTCGCGCTTTTTCGTGGAACCGTCCTATCACTTTATGACTTACGCGAATCGACGGGCGTGCTTCGTCGTTGCGATCGACGTCACCGAAAAAGAGTGCGCGAAAGAAGCGCTGCAAGAATCGAAGCAGATGCTCGAAGCGGTCATCGACAGTGTCCCGCAACGCATCTTCTGGAAGGACACGGAATCGCGTTACCTCGGCTGCAATCGAGCGTTCGCCCAAGACGTCGGCCTGGCCGATGCGTCGCATATCATCGGCCTCAGCGATGAGGATCTACCCTGGCGCGCGGTGGCGCCCAACGCGCGGATGCGCGATCGCGAAGTCATTCAAACCGGTCAACCGCTCGCGAACTACGAAGAATTCTCCCCCGCCGCGAACGGCGCCTGGCGATGGCTGCGCAAGACGAAGGTGCCGCTGCGCAATACGCACGGCGAAGTCATGGGCCTGCTCGCCACCTATGAGGATGTGACCGAGCGCAAAGGGGTCGATCTCGCGCTTCGGTTGCGCAGCCGCGCGCTCGATGCGATCGTGAACGCCGTCATGATCACGCGCGTGACCGAAGACGGCGACTTGATCGAATACACGAACCCGGCCTTCGAACGCATCACGGGCTATTCCGTCGAAGACGTCAAAGGCATGGATTTCCGCATCCTGCATGGCGACGCACCCGACCAAGAAGGCATCGAAGCGATTCGCCGCGCGTTGGCGGACGAAAGCGAAGTCACCACGTTGCTGCGCAATTACCGGCGCGACGGCACCGTCGTCTGGAATCAGCTTTACATTGCACCCGTGCGCGACGATCACGGCCACGTGACGCACCACATCAGCGTCGTGAACGACGTCACCGAATTGGTTCAGTCACGCGACTTGCTGTCCCGCCAGGCCAATTTCGATTCGCTGACAGAGTTGCCCAACCGCTATCGGCTCGGCGAACGCCTCGTTCAAGCGATACGCGATGCCGAGCGCGACGGCACGCGCGTCGCCGTCGTCTTCCTGGACATCGACCATTTCAAGGACGTCAACGACAGCCTGGGGCATGGCATCGGCGATCGCTTGTTGCGAGAAATCGGCGCGAGACTGGCCGGTTGTGTCAGCGAGGCCGATACGGTCGCGCGCTACGGCGGCGACGAGTTCGTGATGGTCGTTTGCGAAGGCGCGCACGAAGATCGCCTGACCGACGTACTCGCACGCATGTCGCATGCCTTCGCGCGGCCGGTATGGATCGACGACACCGAGTTTCATGTCGAGACGAGCATCGGCGTGGCGTGCTTTCCGACGGACGGTACCGATCCCGAGACGCTGCTGCGCCGCGCCGATCTCGCCATGTATCGCGCCAAGTCGAACGGACGCAACATGCTGCAGCGGTTCACGCCGGAGCTGGGCCACAGCGCCGACGAACGTCTCGCCCTGTCGCGTCGCATGCGGGCCGCACTCGCCAATGGCGAATTCCGCCTCGAGTATCAGCCCCAGGTCGATCTTCAATCGAATCGCGTGACCGGTGTCGAAGCATTGCTTCGATGGACCGACACGGAACTCGGCCCGGTCAGTCCCGGCACCTTTATTCCGATCGCGGAAGAAAACGGTCTTATCGTGCCGATCGGCGAATGGGTCATGCAGCAGGCGTGTTTCCAAGCGCAGATATGGCAGCAGACGCTGCCCGGACTGCGGATGTCCGTCAATCTATCGCCGCGGCAATTTGCGCGCGGCGACATTTTGCGCGTGGTTCAGCGCGCACTCATGCGCGCTCGGCTTTCGCCGCGCCTGCTCGAACTCGAGATCACCGAGGGCGCATTGATGACCGTCGGCGCGCTCGACGTGCTGCGCGCGTTGCGTGCGATGGACATCGATTTGGCCATCGACGATTTCGGCACGGGTTATTCGAGTTTGTCGTACATCCGCAACTTTCATGCGGAGCGGCTGAAGCTCGATATGTCGTTCGTGTCGGGTATCGGCCGGCATCGCGAAGACGAAGTCATTACGCGTGCGATTCTGTCGCTTGGCCGAGCGCTTGGGTTCAAGGTCGTTGCGGAAGGCGTCGAGACCGAGACCCAGCTCGCATTCTTACGTCGGCACGGTTGCAGCGTCGTGCAGGGCTACCGCTTCGCCCGCCCGATGCCGGCCGCCGACGCACACGCGTTTATCCGGCATTTCAACGAAGGAACGCTCGCGTATAGCTGATCGGCCGAGCGGCGGGCACCACAAGAACAAGTACAATCTCGCCGCATCATCGCAACGAACGCATCAGCGCCACACCATGACCGAATCTTCAGGCGACCTCGTGCTCGTCACGGGCGCATCGGGCTTTGTCGGCTCCGCCGTCGCCAGGGCCGCGCTTGCGCGCGGCATGCGCGTGCGCGTATTGGTTCGCGCTACGAGCCCACGCAAGAACGTCGAAGCGCTCGACGCCGAAATCGTCGTCGGCGATATGCGCGACGAAGCATCGATGCGCGTCGCCCTACGCGGCGTGCGATACCTCTTTCATGTGGCGGCCGACTATCGCCTGTGGGCGCCGGATCCTTCGGAAATCGAGCGCGCCAATCTCGAAGGCACCGAAGCGACGATGCGCGCCGCGTTGGCGGAAGGCGTCGAGCGCATCGTGTACACGAGCAGCGTGGCGACGCTGAAAGTCACGAGCGAAGGCCGTGTCGCCGACGAAACATCGCCGCTGACGGCCGAGCAAGCGATCGGCGTGTACAAACGCAGCAAGGTGCTGGCCGAGCGTGCCGTGGAGCGGATGATCGAACGCGAACGGCTACCGGCCGTCATCGTCAATCCTTCCACGCCGATCGGCCCGCGCGACGTGCGGCCCACGCCGACTGGGCGGATCATCGTCGAGGCGGCGCTCGGCAAGATTCCTGCCTTTGTCGATACCGGTTTGAATCTCGTGCATGTCGACGATGTCGCGCAGGGCCATCTGCTGGCGCTTGAACGCGGGCAGATCGGCGAGCGCTACATTCTCGGCGGCGAGAATCTGCCGCTGCAACGGATGCTGGCCGACATCGCCCGAGAAACAGGCCGCAAGCCGCCGACAATCAGCTTGCCGCGCTGGCCGCTCTACCCGCTGGCGGTGGGTGCCGAATGCGTGGCCAAGCTGACGAAGCGCGAACCGTTCGTGACGGTGGACGGGCTCAAGATGTCGAAGAACAAGATGTATTTCACGTCGGCGAAGGCCGAACGCGACCTCGGCTACCGCGCGCGGCCCTATCTCGACGGGTTGCGCGATGCGCTGCAATGGTTCCGCGAAGCCGGCTACTTGCGCGGCTGATCCGCCCCGCTGCATTTTGTTACAACCTTGCCCGCCTCCATCGCGGATGCGGGCGACGCGCAGCCGGTAGAATCGCGTCTCTTTGATTGAAATACCCCGGCATGAACCTGGAAGAACAGATCGGTGCGATCGACGCGCAAGTCGATCGGCTCGGCGAACTCGTCCGGCTCGCGCAAGCCGCCGCCGAGCGCGCGGAGGCCGAGCGCGCTCGCGCGTTGGAAGCGCGGCAAGCATACGAAGCGCTGCAAACGGCCCACGCTACGGCCACGGCCGAGGCCGAGGCAGCATCGGCTGCGGCTGAGGCAGCGGCTAACGCTGCGGCCGCACCGGCCGACGAGAAGCCTACATTGCGCGTGGCGCGTCCGTCGCACAACGCACTGACGCTGAGCATCGGCGAGCAAACGGTCACGCTGCATCCTGAGCAAATCGGTCAGTTGATCGAGGAACTGGCCAACGCGCGCGCCTCGATGACGCCGGAACCACCGATGACGCTCCCGACGGGCTGGCGTTTCGCTTCCACGAAAAATCCCGTCATGGCGATGCAAAAGCACGCGAACGGCGATCGGCTGCTGATCGCCCGGCATACGGGCCACGGGTGGGTGCCGTTCACGTTTTCGCCCGAGGCGGCTGTGCAGCTATATATGATGCTGACGCAGCGGTAGGGTTCGGGCGGACGGTCGACGGCGCGTCCGCCGCGGGTTCGGCTATAACGACGGGCTGGGGACGCCCTTATCGGAAGTCAGAACGGCGCGCCCTGGAACTTGGTGCGCGGATAGACAGTCTTTTCCCCGCCGATCGTCACGACCAGTTGGATGTCATGGTGCACGCACGCGTAACGTCCTACGAATCGATCGAGCACGTCACCGAACAATGTCGCGTCGCCTAGACCATCGAAGCCGGTTGCATCGAGTTCGACATGGAACCAGAGGACTCGTTGGACGCAGCCACCCCGCACCACCTCCGTCTCGCCGAGCTTCAAGTCCTTAATCGCATCGATGCGCCGTGACATCGCGTCGTCCGCTGCCCAATCGTAGAGTTCGAGCGTTTCGCGCAGGGCTTCGACCCCTTCCGCATGGATCCGATTGAGTTCGTTCGCCGTGCCCGCCGAAAAGTGACCTAGGACACGCCAGTCATAGCCGGCAAAATAGCGAGGTGGATAGAGCGGCTGTGTGGGGGCCGTGAGGTTGCGCACCGATTCGACACCGGTAAAGCCCGATCCCATTTCCGTGACCGTCTCCTGGGCCAGCGCCATGCGCGGCAAGCGCCCATTGTGGGCAAGCGCCCGAACCGTCAGATAGCGGTCCGGATCAGCGCGGCGGACTTCATCATCGTCCACGCCCCGGCGTTGCTCCGCCCAGAGCTCGCCGTCCAGCTTTATCCACAGTTCCCGCCCCCGGACGCCGAATCGCGTCGACGCGTAAAAATATCGCTCCGGTTTTTCGTAACGCAGCTCCCAGGCGTGATTGCGGAAGACCGCGAACGGCCGGTAAGCATGTCGTGCGCTGCCTTCTGGATCGGCCGCGATGACCGAGAGGACATCGTATGGCTCCGCATGTTCGTCGAGGGCCGGCGGCATGCGGACTCGATGCTCGCGGTCGTACCGATCGACCGGCTGCAGCGGCGGCGCGTCGACCTCGAAGAGGTTGATCACCGGCGTGCAGAAGAGACGGAAGCTATTTCGGCCGACCTGACGACCGTCGGATATCCGCCCGTTCAGTTCGACTTCGAACGTCATCTGCGTTTCGCCGATCGGCAGCGCGGCGGCATCGAACCCGCAGAGGTCGACGAAATGGAACTTCTGAGGAAACGCAGCATACTCGAGCATCGTCTGCTCGCGGTCGAGTTGTCGGTCACGTTGAGCATTTCCAACGGGCCACAACCGCGTGGACGGACCAAAACCCGCTGCCTCGAAATTCACGCCGTGGAGCCGCTGTAATTCGCCGTCACGGACCGACGGCAGACGCAGATCGATTGCAGCGACCTGACGCGTCAGCGCCACATACAGCGCCGCCGCCGCGGCCCGGTCGCCATCTAGGTAGAGGCGGATACGCGAGAGGTCCGGACGCTCGCGCTGCCCGTCGAGCCGAAGGCCGAACGTCAAGCTGACGACGGTGCGCCCGTCGGCACGTACGGCGACGTGCGCGTCTTCCACCGAGAGCGGTAGCAATTTGACAGGCTGCGTCGTTCGAAAGACACATTGCACGGCATCGGTACCGACGGGCGCCGACAGCACAACCGCACCCGCCGGAACGTGTCCCGAGTCCGTGCCGATGCCCCTCTGGGGCGTGCATTCGAGGATCGACAGCGAGGGGATCGGTCGCCCCGCGTGTTCGTATAAATTGTCGATCAGCGGATCGGTCACTTCGGGCAAGCCGTCGTCGAGCTTGCTTCGCAACTGCGCTTGCAGGAACGCAAAGGCTTCATAGATCGCACGGACGGGCCCCTCCTCGGGCTCACGCTCGAGCATGCCCAGGCGACGCGCTGCATCGGGATGGGCCTCGGCGAATTCACGGCTTGTCGCGTGCAGATAGCGCATCGCCTCATCGAAATATCGGAGGAACGGAGTGTCGGGTTCAAGCTGGGACTGCTTCCACGGGGCGGTCATGGTTCCATCTCAGGTGGTAACGGTGGGAGGGAGGGCAATTCGGCTGTCGCACCGGCACGCCCTGTTAAGAAGATGCGCTGGGGCATACGGAAGCCACGCAGTTCGAGCAGTTCCAATGGCCCTGGCCCCGCCTGCGTACGCAGCACATAACGCAGCGGCGCCGCTGTGCCGCTCGGGGCGCGCGTCATCACGGCATTGATCCCCTGAGCGGCATCGCCACCGGCCTCGGCATTCCAAACCAATTCGTAGCGCGATTCATCGAGCCGCTTCACCTGCGCTTTCTCCAGCAGCCGAAGAAATGCCCAATCGCCCGTTGCATCGAACGCGATACGCAGTCCTGCGCTTTGCGTCTGCCAAGTCAGTAACGCGTGTCCGGCCAGACCGTTGCCCGGCCAGGCGAGAGCCGACCAATCGTCCCGCTGGTTGAAGTATTCGACCGCCTGTCGGTCCACCGTCAACGTCGTATGCGTCACGCCGGGCGTCGGTTGCGGCATGACATCAAAGCGATACCGTGCCTCCCCGGGCGCATAAAGGCGAGCCCCTAACGGACCGATCAGCCGCAGCATGTCGAGAAATGCCGGGTCGAACTGCAGCGACTGCGGCGCGAGTTCGCTGCGCATCCAACGGTCGCCCTGGCGTTTAAGTACGCCGGACAACTCCGTCTGGATAAATCGGTCGATCAGCCCGGTGTCCGGCCGTACGAAGCGACCAAATTCTGCAAAGGAGGCATCGGCGCTAGTCGGCGAAAACGGATAGCGCTCGGAGAATGTCGAGGCGAAGGTGGCCGTCATGCCCGCACGCCATGCCTCATTCAGGCTCGCGGCGGCGGGCTGCAGTACGGCTTGCCACGCAGCGTCGAGCGGTTGCACGAACATCGTCTGTCCAAAGCCTGCCCATTGCGCACCGAGGCTCGCGGCCGTCAGCGCCGCGTCGTCTCGCGCCTGCGAAAGATCCGACAGCTTGCCCTGGAACACCGCCTGTGCGAGCGAGAGTGCCATCGCCTGCGCGTCAGGGCTCGCCTGAATCTGCTGCAGCTTCAGGCGCACCGTCGTATCGGCGGTCAAGACTCGCGAGAGGCTGACACCGCTAAAGGCGGCGGTGCCGGCCGACTGAGCCATGTTTGCTTTCCCGCTGGCCGCCGCTGCGTCTGCATCGCCTAGCAGCGCAAGCAGCGGGCCGAACGAGCGATCGAGCGGGCTAGTCGTCGGCGACAGCGTTTGGCCGCCGTCGCTGCCCGCGAGCAGACCCTGCGCCTTGCGCACGAGCGTATCGGCGAGCGCTTGCGAGGGCCGGCCCGCCTGGCCGTGATACTGAACCGACTTCATGACCGCGAGGAGCGGCGAAGTCTGCGCATCGGTCATGCGCGTCAGCTGGTCGATGACACCGGAAAGGCTCGCCGCCGAGACCCACTGCAAGCTGTTGAGCATGCCCGTCCAGGCCGCCGTGTAGTCTGCAAAATAGCGCTCGCGCAATCGTTGTCGAAGGGTATCGGCCCTTAGCTTGGGATCGAGGGCGGCGCGCGCCGAGTCGAGCGGTGCTTTTGTCGCAGCGGCGATCGCTTGGGCGGCTGGCTTGTCGCCGACGAGTACCCAGTCTGCCTCCACGTGTCGTTCCTTCGCGGCAGCCTCGATTGCCTCGTCGACAACGCCGTCCCATGCGGGCCGGGTAAAAATGCCCGGCACGGTCCGAGTGGCGGCAAAGAGCCCATGCGCATCGGTACCGGCAAGCAACGTTGAAAGCGATACATCCGCGTACTTGCCGCGCGCTTCGTCGAGTATTCGCCGATACAGCACATCGTCGCTCGCCGCTAGGCCGATCTGGTTGACCAGCATCGAGCGCATGCGTGTGACGATCGGTGTCGACGCGTCGATGCGCCAATCGGGGTGCGTGCGCAGGTGCTCGGACCAGAAGCGCGCTAGCTGCTGCGAAATATCCAGCCATTCCCCCGTGCGCATGCCGGCGACTGCGGGCCAGACGTCCAGCAGTTGGGCGCTGAGAAAGGGCCCGTCGGTGCGCGCCGGCGTGGCAAGCATGAGATACACCTTGAGGCGGTTGTAGGCACGTTGCCGAGCGTCCTGGCTCTGCTGCTCGTCGGCGCGAACTTTCGACAGTTCGGTGAGCTGTGCTTCCAGTACATGCGCGATCGGTTGACGCAAGTTGCGGACGGCGACGGTCTTATAGGGCTGCCACAACCTATCGAGCAGTTCGTCGTTGCGCGACAGGCCCGCACGCAGATGCCACGGCACCCCATGCCGAACCCGGTATTCGAGCGTATCGATCTGCCGTTGCAGGGCGAGCTGGGCACGCAGGGCCTCGGGTGTCGCGGGCGCGGCGGCGAGCGCCGTCGCGACGGCTGCTTCGGCATCCCTGACAACCGCCCGATTTCCCAGACCCGATACGATCAAGGCGATCGACCAGAGAACGGATCCGGCGCCAATGCTCGTAGCAAGCGCGTCGGGCCAGTGTAGACGGACACGGCGGCCCCGATAGGAAGGCGACCTCGTCGCGATCTCGTGCCATACAGGCGGCAGCGCGGCAGGCTGCGCAAGGCGCGTCGCCCGGCGTGACAACGTGTCGAACGGCGCATCGAGCGAATCGTGCCTATCGGCAACCGGCATCTGTGCATCGGGCCGCGCCGAAAACACGGGCGCGAAGATCACGCCGGCCAGCGGGGCACGTAGCCACCCTGATGCGACCAACGCCTGCAGGCCTTTGGCGATGCGGTCGCGGTAGTCGCCCACGTACTTGGAGATTTCGATAAGCCAGGTCACTCGCGGATCTGCGGAAAACAGGCCCATGCCCGTGTCCGCTGTTCGGTACTCAAGCTCGTCCAACAGTTCGGGGAGCCTGCCGATTGCCTTGCTGCCTGCACGTGCATCGTTCCTTAGAAAGGCCGCAACCGTGTCCCAATCCTCCGCGGCGCTGCCGTTCGCCTCCACCGGATGTAAAAATGTGATGGGGGCCGCCCACCCGAGCGCGGTCGCGATCCCCGACAGCATGCGGGGCAGATCCGAATTCGCATCGTCCGCACGAGCGACATGCACGACTCCGTCGACCGGCCGGCGACCGCGCAATTTCCGGATTTTGCCGAGCCACTTTGCTGCCTCCACGCCATCCGGCGCAGCGTGCAACAGCACGGTTTCACCGACGCGCAGGACGCCCGCTTGCCGGAGCCCGGGAGCAACCTGATCGATTCGGTCGTCAGTGCCGCTTACCAGGAGCCAGCGCAAGCGATACCGCCAGCGCACGCCATGAACGGTGCGCAGTTCTTCGCACAGCGACGACAGTTCCGCATCCGCATTCGACGCTACCTGCGTTTGGGTGCCCGACGGAGGTCGAAGGCGCTCTTGTTCCTTGTTCTGCCGTCTCCTCCACATCGGCATGAACGCTTCCTTTGCCACCAGCGACAGCACGCATACGGCTGCTACGACGAGGCATGCACGCAGGCGTTGCGCGTCGTTGGTCAACCCAAAGCGGTCGCCATCTATCAAGAACCATAGGCAGACCAGCAATCCGGACGCGACAACGGCCAGAATCGCGCCCCAGAATCGAAGAATTTTCATGCGGCGAGATGATCGTTAGTCTGAGAGGCCGCGATTAGATGAACGGTCAATTCGTTTTCAGCATGCGCGATGGCAAGTTGCGGATTGCCGTTTCCTTGCCGGCAAGCTTCGGCTGCGGCAACCAGGCCAAACCAATATTGAGCTGTGTGCGCCCGCGCGAGATAGTGATCGACAGGATACGAGGGAACCGCCTCGGCCTCCGATAGCGAACGCGTGTTCGACATCGCTCCCGAGGCATCGGCCGAAATACCTGTGAGCCATATGCCAGCGACGTTCGTGGGGTCGGCCCCGGCGTAATCGAAGAGCATTGCAAGATCGGCATCGAGCGTTTCGGTGGAGGTCGCCATCGGTCGGCCAATACGGGGTGCCAGTGACGCGGGCGAATGATTAGGGTAGTGATCTCCGGAAACCAGCAGCGCGACAGCCAGTTCGCTGAAATCGCGGGGCTCTCTCGAGGATGGCCACGTTTGCACGGCAACGAACAGTCGAGGACTAGCATTGGGTTCGTCGAACATATCGTTCCAGTCGCCGGCGACGAGCGGCACAACGTTAGCGGTCGATGGCCGCTGTGTCCGTGCGGACTGCGCATCTTGCCAAGCGCGCTCGATATGCGCCGCGTCGGCGTCGGCTTGGACGTGAATCGACTGGACCTGTGTGGACCAGTTAGGGTGGATCTCATCGAGTTGCCGCGCCAACTGCTCGAGTGCCCACTGAAGCGGGTCGATCTCGTCGCCATCTGGCCAGCCGTGAAACGTGCGCCCCTTGTGGGGAGACGCGGCAGCCGTAGGCGGCACGGACGTCATTGCGGCGACGAGTTCGCATTCGGGAGTGATCGCTGCGCATGCCACGACGCGTAGCGCGCGCTGCGCCCACTGCTGCCATTGAAGTCTCGTGTTCTCCGTGGCTTCTTCGTTGGCGACCGATGCCGCAACCGACTGGTCGTAGCGATTGATCCAGAGCCCCAGTAGCACGCACCCTACGAGAAGCGGCGTCGCGACGCGCAGCCAGAAACGCGCATCGACGGATTTCCCCGAGGGCCAGGACCACACGGCCCATGCCACGCTTGCGCCGATCAGACACACGAAGAGCACCGCCCAAAGCTGCCAGGAGGGCCGTGCCTCGGGCTGCATCGTCTCGCCGACGTTGATAGGCCAACCCATTTTTAAATCGCGGTGAGGGACGGATCTGAGGCGAGCACACGGCAGCCGCATTGCGCACAGCACTCATGTACGACGACGGCACGGCCATTCTCCGACATCGTCGGGTGCCCTTCGATGATCGGGTTGACGCCGTGGCCTTCGATCGGGCAGGACACCAGATCGCCGACGAGGGCTGCGCAGCGCCCGTCGAACTCCATCGTGGAACTGGCGGTCATGACGTAGCCGCCGTGGTCCGTTTTGTCGTTCTTGCGCACGATCGCGCCGAGATAGGCTGACATTGTCGTTCCTGCTTTGTTTATGGGTTTGCGGAAGGGAAGTTATTGCTCGATTTCGGGAAGCCGTACCCCGCCTATCGGGTAGTCTTTGTAGGCTTCGAGAATCTTGGCGCCAGCGGCTCTCGCCGCCGCTTCGCTTTCTTTGCGAGCGGCTAGCTTTCGCGCCATTTCCGATTGCTTGTAGGTCTTCCAGTCGCCTTTGGTTGGGCCATAGAGCCAACCGGAAGTTGTGTCGGCTGATCGGATGGTCACCCGCAAAGTGTCGAAAAGCGGTGGTTTCTCGGGACCACGGTCGTCCTTTTCATAGCGCAACTCGATCGTCGCCCCATGCTTGATCCAGTACCAGTGCGGCCAGCGCTCGCTCAGATTGTCCCAGTCCTCACGCGTCATCCGGTACGACGGATCAATTCCCCACATGTCCTGCCATTCCGCCGTATAGGCCCGGTTACGATAGCCCGGCACAAAGTCAATCGTGTCTCGGCCCGACAGCCGCGGATCGCTAAAAGAGATCCAGCGCTGCCAGCCTGCGGCGTTGATCCGATCGATGGTGTTCTGGACGAGTTTAAAGGCCGTGTCTTCGTATTCGGCCCACGCCCTTGTATCGGTGCGGCTCTTAGGTAGCCGTGGGAGCAAAAGGTCCAGCGCGATTTCGTCGATCCCGCCCCCCATCGAACCCTCTTCGTAAAAGGCCAGATGCTCGACGGGCGGGAAGGCAATGGCGCTATAGTCTTCTTTCAGAACGACGGTCGCGCCGAGGTCCTTGAACGGTTTGCCCGCGTCGTACATCCGCAGTCCGTTCATCCCGCTACGTTTGATCGGCACCGGCGAATGCTTAACGACTTCGGCGCCCTGTTGGCCGATCGTGAGATTCAACGTTTGATTCATGGTGTTCGAATGTGAAAGGGAATAGCGCAGCGACAGGGCAAATGTCACTGCCAGAAGGAGACTGACGGCTACGAACCACCGCTGTGGGGCACGGCTACGCATCCCGCCCCCTTGCGATTACACGAATCTGCCCCACCATGTATTCGCGGTGCGGCGGCTTTCCCTCGACCCCGACCACCCCTGTCATCAGCCGGTGATACTTGTCTATAATCTTTTTGACGTACTTCATCCGTTCAACAGAGTCATAGAGCGGCCCTTCGTCCGCCTCCATTCGTGCAGTCATCTCCTCGAGCGTGATGCCATAGGGTGCGACATCGCGCTCATAGATTTCGTCGTCAACCGCAGGTTCGGAGTGGAAGAACAGCGTGGGGTCGGTCGCGCCGAGTAGCCAACCGAGCCCCGGAATCCCTCGCGCCCAATCGTTCTTAGCCAGCGCACTTTGGAATTCCAGATGGTCATAGACCATTCGCTGTAGGTGTAGCTCTTGTTCGTGCTGCAAGGACGCCCAGGCCGCCTTGTACGCGCGCTCTTGCTTCTTCTTAAGATCATCGGTGTTCTCATACGCCTGGATATGCTGAAACGCTTTCCGAAGATGTATGGTCATCCGGCAATCGTTGATCTCCGCCAGCGCTGCCCCATCCTTCAGCGGCGGACTGGAAATCGGATGGTCGAAATTGCCCAGCAGTGCCCTCTTCCGCAGCTTTTTGATGAGATTCTCGTTCGGCCCCGTCGCCCACGGTAGCGGCTCGATCATTGCCTTGACCGGCGCGTCATAGGTTTTGAAGTTGCGCCGCTCGCAGCAATGGTTAAACGACTTTGCTCCGTACTGCCGGTAAAACAGATGCCACGGCACCACTTCGAGGAACAACCACAGGTTGCCCTTGGCAAGGTAGTAGTACGTCACGGCCGCCGCAAACCGCCCGGCGCCGAACACGGACCGCGACTCGCCGTCGATAAATCCGTCCGCAATCCGCAAACCATCGGCCACCTGCTTGGCCGCGAATGCAGCCAGTCCCGGCCAGTAGAAACGGCCGGCTTTGTCAGTGCCCTCGTCGTCCAAAAATAGTTGCGCGTAGTTACCCGCCGCACGCTTTGCTCGCCGTATGGCGTTCTCTACGAAGATCAGGCCGATCTCCCCCTCGACCTCTTCCGCCATCTTTTCCAGTGCCTTCATTTGCATGATCGACCACTGGTCCTCGCAAGTCACAATGCAAGTGACGCACGTATTGGCCTCCTTGCTCGTCATCGCGAAGCCCAGTTGCCGTCCTCTCACAACCGGCAAATCGGATTCAAAAAAAGCTATTGGCTTGGAACGTGTCGTGCTCATTAGATGGTGGGCGCCGTCGGTCGGACTCGAGAAAAAATCTAGTGGTTGAGGACCGTGTGACCTTAACCGCGGTTGGGAAAAAAAATGCGCGGACAGCTGCAAACTCAGACGAACGGAAGCGACAAAATGCGGAGCCCGGCGAGTTTGATCGGGCGAGCAGACCCTACCGGAGAATGTCGCCTTCAGGTCGATCAGTGCGGGGCGAGGAGAAGGATGGGTCGCGCGCAGCCTGTTGTTCGATTTCAGGACGCCGTACGCCGCCTATCGCGCATCTTTGTAGGCTTCGAGAATCTTGGCGCCAGCGGCTCTCGCTGCCGCTTCGATTTCCTTGCGAGCGGCGAGCATTCGCACCATTTCCGATTGTTCGTACGTCTTCCAGTCGCCTTTGGTCGGGCCATAGATCCAACCGGAAGTTGTGTCGGCTGATCGGATAGTCAGCCTCAACGTATCGAAAAGTGGCGGCATCTTCGAACTGCGGTAGTCCTTTTCGTAGCGCAAGTCGATCGTCGCGCCATGCTTGATCTAATACCAGTTAGGCCAGCGCTCGCTCAGATTGTCCCAGTCCTCACGCGTCATCCGGTACGACGGATCAATTCCCCACATATCTTGCGATTCCGCCGCATAACCGCGATCACGCGCCCCCCTTTGCATTGTCGTTCAGCGATCGGTTCCGGGAAGCCTTACACCGCCCACGGGGTAGTCCTTGTAGTCTTCGAGAATCGTCGCTCCTGCGGCTCTCGCTGCCGCTTCGCTTTCTTTGCGAGCGGCAAGCTTTCGCGCCATTTCCGATTGTTTGTAGGTCTTCCAGTCGCCTTTGGTTGCACCATAGAGCCAACCGGAAGTCGTACCAGCCGATCGGATGGTCACCCGCAAAGTGTCGAAAAGCGGTGGTTTCTCCGGACCGCGACCATCCTTTTCATAGCGCAACTCGATCGTCGTGCCATGCTTGATCCAGTACCAGTGCGGCCAGCGCTCGCTCAGATTCGCCCAGTCTTCCTCCGTCATCCGGTACGACGGATCGATGCCCCACATGTGCTGCCATTTCGCCGAATAACCACGGTTGCGATAGCCCGGCACAAAGGCAATCGTGTCTCGGCCCGACAGCCGCGGGACACTGAACCTGATCCAGCGCTGCCAGCCCGCGGCGTTGATTCGATCGACGGTGTCCTGGACGAGCTTGAAAACCATCTCGTCGTATTCCTCCCACGCCCTCGTATCGGCGCGGCTCTTGGGTAGCCGCGGGAGCCAAAGGTCGAGCGCGATCTCGTCAATGCCCTCTCCGGTTGAACCTTGTTCGTAAAAGGCCATACGTTCGACCGGCGGAAACGCGATGGCGCTATATTCTTCTTTTAGAACGACGGTCGCACCGAGTTCCTTGAACGGCTTGCCCACATCGAACATTCGCAGTCCGCTTACCCCGCTTTGCTTGATCGGCACGGGCGAGTGCTTGACGACGTCTGCGCCCTGCTGGCCTATCGTGATATTTAACAATTGATTCATGGTGTTTGAATGTGAAATCGAATAACGCAGTGACAAAGCAATTGCCACCGCCAGAAAAACTCCCCCAACGATGCGCCACCGACGGACAAGGCCATCACGCATATCGCCACCGATCGGAAATCACGCGTATCTGTTCGACGATGTATTCGCGCTGAGGGGGCTTTCCGTCGACACCTACTATCCCCGTCATTAACTTGTGGTATTTGTCCAAAATCTGCTTGGCATACTTCATACGCTCCAAGGAGTCATAGAGCGGCCCCTCGTGCGCCTCCATTCGCGCGGTGATCTCCTCGAGCGTGATGCCATAGGGTGCGACATCACGCTCATAGATTTCGTCGTCAACCGTGGGTTCGGAGTGGAAGAACAGCGTGGGGTCGGTCGCGCCGAGTAGCCAACCGAGCACCGGAATACCTCGAGCCCAATCGTTCTTACCCAGCGCGCTTCGAAATTCTGGATGGTCGTAGACCATCCGCTGTAGATGCTGCTCTTGTTCGTGCTGGAGCGACGCCCAGGCCGCGTTGTATGCACTCTCTTGTTTATGCTGCAGGTCGCCGGTTTGCTCATACTCCTCGATGTACTCGAACGCTTGCCGAAGATGTTCGGTCATCCGGCAATTGTTCATTTCCGCCAGCGCAGCCCCATCCTTCAGCGGCGGACTCGAAATCGGATGATCGAAATTGCCCAGCAGTGCTCTCTTACGCAGCCGTTTTACTAAATCCTCATCCGGTCCCTTCGCCCACGGCAGCGGCTCGATCATGGCCTTCACTGGTGCGTCATAGGTCTCGAAGTTTCGCCGTTCGCCGCAATGGTTGAACGATCGCGCACCGTACTGCCGATAAAACAGATGCCACGGCACCACTTCGAGGAACAGCCACAGGTTTCCCTTCGCAAGGTAGTAATAGGTCACGGCCGCAGCGAACCGCGCTGCTCCGAACACCGAGCGAGATTTTCCATCGATAATCCCGTCCGCAATGACCAATCCATCTGCGACCTGCTTGGCCGCGAATGCAGCGAGCCCAGGCCAGTAAAAGCGGCCCTCCTTGTCGGTGCCCTCGTCATCGAGAAAGAGCTGCGCATAGTTGCCGGCCGCCCGCTTGGCCCGCCTGACAGCATCCTCGATGAAGATCAGGCCGATCTCCCCCTTCACGTCCTCCCCCATCTTCTCCAGCGCTTCCATCTGCATGATCGACCACTGGTCCTCGCACGTCACAATGCAAGTCACACAGTGATTGGGCTCCTTGCTTGTCATCGCGAAGCCCAGTTGCCGTCCTTTCACAACCGGCAAATCGGTTTCGAAAAAAGCTATCGGCTTGGAACGTGTCGTGCTCATCGGTTATCGGACTCCTGGTTGCGCCGAATGGAGGAATAGTGAAGGTTGGTCCGCGTGCCCTCGCTCTTTACGCTCAGCGCCGAGGCGGTCGTACCGGCGACGCCGGCCGCCTGCCGGACAAAATCGCTCCGCATCTGAAAGAAGTGCTGTAGCCCGTCCACGGCAGCGCCCGCTTCATCGCTGAACTTGTACTGAACGTTGTAAGGGCCCTCGGATTTGTCGAACCCCTTCAGATCCGTCTTCATC
>NZ_JBQCIV010000116.1:0-7067 GCF_051953405.1 Trinickia sp.
GCGTGGGAAACGTTGTTGCCGCTCATCGGCGCTTTCCCAGTTACTTGGCATACGCGTGCCATATGAGAGCACTCCTAAAACGCTTAAATTCGGGGTTCAAGCCTGGGTCGGGCCTAACAGGAAAGGTCGACACCGCCGCTTTTCTCGCCGTTCCTAGTGGGATCGGGGTAGGGTATGCACCGCGATGGCGCTTACCAACCAAACTCCGACCAAACTAAGCCGCGTGAAAGCGATGGATGGTAGACGGCGGGCGGCCCTAAAGATACCGAAAGATCAATAAAGGGCACGACAAGCCGATCGCAACCAATCGCAACCGATGGCGGCGACCTCCCCCCAAGCTTCTGAACGGGGTTGGAAACAGGCAGACGGCGATTCTAGCAGAAAAACCGCCGAAAAATCAAATCGAATTTGCGCTTATGTGTGGGCGGGCCGGCGGCGACCTCGTTTCCTTTCAGAGCCAGCCGGCGTGAGCGAACGAAAACACATCGTGGCGGCCGACCACGAGGTGGTCGACGAGCCGCACGTCGATCAGCCCGAGCGCATCGCGCAGCACGCGTGTGAGTTGGCGATCGCTCGCACTCGGCTTGACCGCGCCGGACGGATGATTATGCGCGACGATGAGGCTCGCGGCGTTGGTTTCGAGCGCGCGCCGCACGATCTCGCGCGGATAGACGGCGAGGCGGGTGAGCGAACCGCGCGAACTTTCCTCGGTGTCGATCAGCCGGTGCCGCGCATCGAGGAACAGGCACACGAACACCTCGTAGGGCCGCGTGCCGATCAATAGCCGCACGTAATCGCGGACAGCGGCCGTCGAATCGACGAGCGGCAGCTCCCGCGCTTGTTCGGCCAACGCGCGCCGCGCCATTTCGATGACGGCCAGCAACACCGCTATCTTCGCCGGCCCGATGCCGCGCAGGCCGTCGAAATCGGCTCGTGTGGCGTCGAGCATCGCGCGCAGCGAGCCGAAGCGTTTCAGCAATGAGCGCGCGACTTCGAAGACGTCGTGACCCGGCAGCCCGCAACCGAGGAAGATCGCGATGAGTTCGGTGTCGGAGAGCACGGCTGGGCCCGCGCCAAACAGCCGCTCGCGCGGCATGTCGCGTGCGGCTGCGGCTGCGGCGCGCGCCGGGCGCTTGACTACGGCGGAACTATCTTGCATCTGTCATCCTCCCAATACCGGTTGTCGAGCGGGACGGCCGGTGCGCGGATGGGCGCACGCTGCCCGACACGAGGTGGCTTACAATAGAGACTTTGCGTGGGGAGGCCATCCGTGGGGAGGCCATCCGTGGGGCGGCCATCCGTGGAATCGCCATTGCCGGGCGCCCAGGCGTGCGGCTCCGCGCCCATGCCCCTTCGCGCCGCGCAAGTCCCGTTTGCCCAACGAGTAACAGCATGAGCATCATCGATATTTCAGAAGTGAAGGCCGGTTCGCATGTCACGCTCCACTACCGGCTTGCACTTGCCGACGGCGCCGACATCGTCAATACGTTCGGCGACAAGCCGGCGACGCTGCTGCTGGGCGCCGGGCAACTGGCCGAACCGCTCGAGGACATTCTCATCGGGATGAAGACGGGCGACCATTCGACCTTCCGGCTAGCCGAAGGGCAGGCGTTCGGCCCGCGCAACCCCGATCTCATCCAGCGCGTGTCGCTCGCCACGTTGCGCGAGAACGGTATGGTCGGCGAGGATTTCTCCCCGGGCGACCTCATCGAATTCAATGCGCCGAGCGGCGGCCGCTATGCGGGTGTGCTCAAGGAAGTGGGCGAAACGTCGGCCCTGTTCGATTTCAATCACCCGCTCGCCGGTCAGGCGTTGACGTTCGAAGTGCACATCATCGGAATTCTGTAGCTATGAGCCTCACGGATACTTCTCTCGCCGCTGCCGAGGCGGAAATCTTGCTCGCGCAGCCGCGCGGCTTTTGCGCCGGCGTCGATCGGGCCATCGAGATCGTCGAGCGTGCCATCGCGCTCTTCGGCGCGCCGATCTTCGTTCGTCACGAGATCGTGCACAACGCGTACGTTGTCGAGGATCTGCGTAAGAAGGGTGCGGTCTTCGTCGAGCAACTCGAGGAAGTGCCCGCGGGCAGCACCGTGATATTTAGTGCGCACGGTGTTTCCAAGGCGGTCCGAGAGGAAGCCGAGACGCGCGGCCTGCGCATTTACGACGCCACGTGTCCGCTCGTCACGAAGGTTCACATCGAAGTGGCGAAGATGCGACAGGAAGGGCTCGACATCGTCATGATCGGCCACAAGGGGCACCCCGAAGTGGAGGGCACGATGGGGCAGTGCGGCGAGCGCATGTATCTCGTCGAGAGCGTCGAAGATGTCAACGCGCTCGAGGTGGACGACCCGTCGCGAATCGCCTTCGTCACGCAGACGACGCTGTCGGTCGACGACGCCGCCCACCTGATCGCCGCGTTGAAGGCGCGCTTCCCGTCGATTCGGGAGCCGAAGAAGCAAGACATTTGCTATGCGACGCAAAATCGCCAGGACGCCGTCAAATTCATGGCGCCTCAGTGCGATGTCGTGATCGTCGTCGGCAGTCCCAATAGTTCGAACTCGAACCGGTTGCGGGAAGTGGCCGAAAAGCGCGGTGTGCCGGCCTATATGGTGGACTCGCCCGATCAGATCGATCCCGCCTGGGTGGAAGGCAAGCGGCGCATCGGCGTGACCGCCGGTGCATCTGCCCCCGAGGTGCTGGCTCAGGCCGTGATCGAGCGGCTGCGGCAAGTTGGCGCGCGCAACGTCCGCGCGCTCGAGGGGATCGAGGAGAACATCGCGTTTCCCCTGCCGCGCGGGCTCACGCTGCCGAGCTAATAAAGAAGCAGATAGATAAGAAACAGATGGGTCCGCGCAGCAGCAATGATTTTTGCGTCGGATCCGATCTCGGGGTTTTCCCCTAATTCGATATATTTTCAAGAAAGGCGCGTCCGACTGTGGCGCGCTTTTTTATTTGACGATGGGCCGCCGTCCCGGAAGGTTGCTCCCAATAAACGCTCGAAAGTCGCAACCAGGTTGCGACTTGCACCAAATAAGGGCCTCAAAAAAAGGTTGCAATGCAGGAAAACCCTGGCGGCTCAGCATATTGGCCGTTCGATAATTAGAGTTACAATGCGCGCGTCCTCAAGGTCCCCGGGCCTTTTGGCATCGGTAAGAGCAAGGCGCAGGAGACCTAGTTAATGCAAGTCAAGTTTGCTTCCGCCGCATCGAGCAAGACGAAAGGCGGCGAGGCGAGCATCGGTGTCGCGGCATGGGCCGTCGCGGTGTCGACGAATGAAACGGCGACTATCGTCACCTCGGGGCAAACCGCGTGGTTGGCGGCAGCCCCTGCGTCTCACTTTCCGGACAAACAAAACAAAAAGCAGGTTGCGGCGCGGTTGAGTGGCCGCGCGCGGCCGGCCCGCCTTCATCGGCTCGTGCGTGGTCGCACGCCGGCGTCGGCGATTCTCCCCATCCGCAGCGAACGCTCCGAATCGAGCGCGTGCGCGATTGGCGGAAAATTTTCGACGAGTGTGTGCTCTGCAACGCAGGCCGCGCTCGAAATCGGAGCAACAATCCTTGCGGGCGGCGTGCGTGCCGGCAAGGAGATGTCGTCCGCGCCCGGTGCGCGGCGGGATCGCGTCGGTTTGCAGGCAGGCTCAATGCCCGCGTGCCGACACCAGGATGCAGGCTTCGCGCAGCTTGGCGAAGGCCGCTTCCGCACGGTGGCGTCGGATGCCGTTCACGCGGCACTCGACACAAAGCAGTGCGCTGCCTCGATCGAGGCGCCCAACATGCCGAAGGCGATGATCACCCCGCACACGCGTGCGAGGCCGGCCCTCATCACCCTCGGCGTTCAGGGCGGTTCGCGAGATGGCGACATTACGCTTCACGACTTCAAGGACAGCGTACGCGCGGTTCTCGACGTCGTGAAGGTGTAGTGACGGAGCATGGCAACGCGACGGCACCGAATACCCGACGGTGCCGTTTTTGCATCCGCCTTAACGGGTCTGCCGCCGAATCACGGTTTCGAGCGGTATCCGTGGGGCGGCCGACCCTTACCGGTTTTTTTTGATCAGTACCCGCAGTGCCGTTGCGGTTTTCGCCGACCGTCCGCGTTACAACCGGCGCGAAGCGAAGATCCAGTCGCACGGGCTAAGGAGCTTTAAATGGATATCTTCATCCAGCAGATCCTCAACGGTCTGGTGCTTGGTAGCGTCTACGCCATCATTGCACTCGGCTATACGATGGTGTACGGCATCTTGGGCATCATCAACTTCGCCCACGGCGACGTGCTGATGGTCGGTGCGATGGTCGCTCTATCGACCATCAACGTGCTGCACAATCACTTTCCCGGGCTCGGCAACATACCGACGCTCATCATCGGGCTCGTTGTCGCCGCGGTCGTTTGCGCGATCGTCGGGTACGTCATCGAGCGGACGGCCTATCGGCCGCTGCGTCGCGCTCCGCGTCTGGCCCCGCTGATCACCGCCATCGGCGTGTCGATTCTGCTGGAAACGCTGGCCATGATGATCTGGTCGCGCAATCCGCTCCCGTTCCCGCAATTGATCTCGACCGATCCGATCAACGTCATCAAGGCGACCGACACGTCCGTCGGTGCCGTGATCTCGATGACTGAAATCACGATCATCGTCGTCGCGTTCCTGATGATGGGCGCGCTGCTCCTGCTCGTGCACAAGACCAAGCTCGGCCGCGCGATGCGTGCGATCGCCGAAAATCCGAACGTCGCGAGCCTGATGGGCGTGAACCCGAACTTCGTGATCTCGGCCACCTTCATGATCGGCTCGGCCCTTGCTGCCTTGGCCGGCGTGATGATCGCCTCCGAATACGGCAACGTCCACTTCTACATGGGCTTCATCCCCGGCATGAAGGCGTTCACCGCCGCGGTGCTCGGCGGGATCGGCAACCTCGGCGGCGCGATGGTCGGCGGCGTGGTGCTGGGCCTCATCGAACAGCTGGGCGCAGGCTACATCGGCAATCTGACCGGTGGCGTGTTCGGCAGTAACTACCAGGACGTGTTCGCATTCGTCGTGCTGATCGTCGTGCTGGTTTTCCGTCCGTCGGGCCTGCTGGGCGAACGTGTCGCGGATCGCGCGTAAGGCAAGGAGCAAAGCAAAATGACTTCAATTCAACCGATCGAGCCGTCCACGACGCTCATCCCCGAGAAAAATGCCACGAAATCGCTCGTCGTGGGTGTGCTGACGGCTATCTTCGTCATCGCGGCGCCGTTGATCATCGGCGCGGCCGGCGGCAATTACTGGGTGCGCGTGCTCGACTTCGCGATGCTCTATGTGATGCTGGCCCTGGGCCTGAACGTGGTGGTGGGTTTCGCCGGCCTGCTGGACTTGGGCTACATCGCGTTCTATGCGGTGGGCGCATACACGGCGGCACTGCTCACGTCGCCGCACTTGTCCACGCAGTTCGCTTGGATCGGCCACATCTGGCCGAACGGCATCCATCTGTCGTATTTCATCATCGTGCCGATCGCGATGGGCCTGGCGGCATTGTTCGGCGTGCTGCTCGGTGCGCCGACGCTGCGTCTGCGCGGCGACTACCTGGCGATCGTGACGCTCGGCTTCGGGGAAATCGTTCGGATCTTCATGAACAACCTGGACCGTCCGATCAACATCACGAACGGGCCGCAAGGGATTACCGGTGTCGATCCGGTGCACGTCGCGGGCTTCAGCTTGGCGCAAACGCACACGCTGTTCGGCTTCTCGTTGCCGTCGGTGTACTCGTACTACTACCTGTTCGTGCTGTGCTCGCTGTTCGTGATCTGGGTGTGTACGCGCTTGCAACACTCGCGTATCGGCCGTGCTTGGGCCGCGATCCGCGAAGACGAAATCGCTGCCAAGGCGATGGGCATCAATGTGCGTAACGTGAAGCTGCTCGCGTTCGCGATGGGCGCTTCGTTCGGCGGCCTTTCGGGTGCGATGTTCGGCGGCTTCCAAGGGTTCGTCTCGCCCGAGTCGTTCACGTTCTGGGAATCGGTCGTGGTGCTCGCTTGCGTGGTGCTCGGCGGGATGGGCCACATCCCCGGCGTGATTCTGGGCGCCGTGCTGCTGGCGATCTTCCCGGAATTCCTGCGCTCGACGATGGGTCCGCTGCAGCATTGGCTCTTCGGCCATCAGATTCTGGATACGGAAGTGATCCGTCAGCTGCTGTACGGCCTGGCGATGGTGCTCATCATGCTGTACCGCTCGGAAGGCTTGTGGCCCGCTCCGAAGCACGAGGACAAGATCGCGAAATTGGCCAAGCGCAACGCCAAGAAGCCGGCGCGCGCTTAACGCTCGACGGAACGGGAGTCTATCTATGAGCAACAAAAGCATTCGTTTGTCCGTCAAGGGCGTGAACAAGCGTTTCGGCGGCCTGCAAGCGCTGTCGGACGTGGGCCTTCAGATCGAAGAAGGCACGATCTACGGTTTGATCGGCCCGAACGGCGCCGGCAAGACCACGTTCTTTAACGTGATTACGGGCCTGTACACGCCCGATTCGGGCGATTTCAAGCTCGACGGCAAGGACTACACGCCCACCGCCGTGCACCAAGTGGCGCAGGCCGGCATCGCCCGTACGTTCCAGAACATTCGTTTGTTCGGCGGCATGACCGCGCTGGAGAACGTGATGGTGGGCCGTCACGTGCGCACGAAGCACGGGCTGCTGGGCGCGGTGTTTCAGACGCCGGCCGAGCGTCAGGAAGAGCGCGAGATCAAGGAGCGCGCGCTCGAGCTGCTCGAGTACGTGGGCGTGCTGCAATACGCCGATTACACGTCGCGCAACCTCTCGTACGGCCACCAGCGCCGTCTGGAGATCGCACGTGCATTGGCCACGGATCCGAAGCTGCTCGCACTGGACGAGCCGGCGGCGGGGATGAACGCGACGGAGAAGGTCGAGCTTACGCGTCTGCTGGAAAAGATCCGCGACGACGGCAAGACGATTTTGTTGATCGAACACGACGTGAAACTCGTGATGCACCTGTGCAACCGCATGACGGTGCTCGATTACGGCAAGGTGATCGCTGAAGGTCTGCCGCAAGACGTGCAGAAGAACCCGAAGGTGATTGAGGCATAT
>NZ_JBQCIV010000117.1:0-2662 GCF_051953405.1 Trinickia sp.
GCCGCCTGCCGGACAAAATCGCTCCGCATCTGAAAGAAGTGCTGTAGCCCGTCCACGGCAGCGCCCGCTTCATCGCTGAACTTGTACTGAACGTTGTAAGGGCCCTCGGATTTGTCGAACCCCTTCAGATCCGTCTTCATCTCGGCCGGCCCCGCCTTGCTCCATAAAGCAGACTTCTGCTTAATCGCATCGGGACATCCGATTTCCACATCCCCACCCCCGATCCGGATATAGCCCTGACCGCTCGTGAGCAGAATCTCTCGATCGGCCGCGATCACCACCTTCCCGTTCGAACTCGTGATCGACACGTCCCGCATCGCCGCGAGTTCCATCTCATCGCCTTGCGCCTGAATCTGCACCTTCCCCGTAGCCGCAAAAATCTTGATCCCCATTCGTTGAGCAAACAGCGATATCGCGTCGCCCACAGCAACCGTGAATCGTTTGACGATGCTGAAATCGGCGCTCTCACTCGCGGTGGCAGTAATGCTTTCCCCGCTCGATAGCTGGATGCTTTTGCGGGAGACCATGCCGATACCCTCCGGCGCCGACAGCAAAATGACGGCCTTGCGCAAATCCTCGAATGCGGTTTGAAGCTGGGCCTGCTGATCTTTGACCTGGGCCAGTTCCGCCGTCGCACGCTCCGCCATATCGCGCAGCACCTCCGCCTCGGCCAACGAGGCGCGAAGCTGCGCCTGCGCCGCCTGCATCTCGAGATGCGGCGTATCGACACCGGCCGCCGCGTCGGCGGACAAGAACAATCCCTTCGCCGCGCGCACCGTGCCCCACCCCTGGCTCGTCATCTCGAACCCTTGCCCGCGCGGTAGCTTGCGACTATTGAGCAATTGACCGAGATTGACGGCCGACTGGTCGCGTACCGTCGCGATCCGCGCGCTTTCCTTGCCCTGCAGATCGTTGAATACGATCTCGGCGCCGCACAGCGGCGATCGCCAGATCGCGTAACTGAACATGCCTTCGGCCCCATGCACGACGTCCGAATGCGCGTAATCATGCAAAGCCCCGGCGATGTGCATTAGATCGACATCGCCATGGGCCGCATCGAGCATCACCTCGGTTCCAGGCAACAAGGGAGAATGAAACCCGCCCTGGTGGGACGACGAAGGCCGCAGCAAGCGCAACTTCAACAACTGCTTGTCGGTATTGCCCGATCCCTGCAGAAACTTGGGCAGCACCGGATAGCGCCCGTGTTCGTCCATACACCCGTAGGGGGCCGTGTCGAACGTCGTGACCACGGCGACGACAGGCCCTTCCAAGAACCGCCAGTCTCGGGCATAGACAAATTTCGGCCGGTACGTCAGGTGTGCAGGCATCGCCTTGAAGCGGATATGCGCGGGCTGCGTTCGGCTGCCGCTCATCTTCATCGACGTAATCACGAAGCCGTATTCCGCGCTTGCCAGCTTCGCGTTGGTCAGCTTCATCACCACGCCGGGCGCCACGCCCTTGGCATCCGTCCTGCCCGAGAGCGTCGCTTGCCGTGCAATCTGCTCATCGCGACGCGTCTGAACGAGCGCCTCGCCCTGCGCCTGCGTCAAATGAGACTCGGTGCTGCGCGCGATCTCCCCGAAGACCGAGCGATCGTCAGGCTCGTCGGACACGCACGCCGTCGCCTTGAGCGCCTGCTCCGGCGTGCGATAGTTGCGCTCCCACAGCTCGAGCGTGCACGCCACCAGCTCGCGCCGCTCGCTCACCTCGAGCACTGCCTCGTGCCAGTCGCTGTTCAGGCCGGACCGAGCCAGCAGGGGCGCCTCGATTGAACGCACATAGGCACGCGGGTTGTTCGCGAAGACGAGCGTATCGAGTTGCCCATCACGCCCGCGGCCCTGCTTGTAGAACCAGAAGATGCCTTTGCGTTTTGCATGCCGTGCGATGAAGTGCCAAACGGACTCCTCGACCATCACGGCCTGCTCCATCTTCTGCTGCGGCCCCTCCAAGTGAAACTCGACATCGAAGGCGTCGAAGTTCTGCCGGTCGATGATCAGCCTCGTGACCATCTCCTCGAACGTGACGTCCTTAAACACGTCCGACCTGATCATGCGCTGGCACAGGGCGGCAAATCGCGGCTCGATGCGCAGCCGATACGCCGCTTCGTCGCGGCTCGTACGGATTCGCTCCCAGCGCGTGACGACGCCGTTGAACGTCGCCGCCGGGCGGTCCGCCGGTGGGACGTAATTCGCCGACGGCACCGCCGCACGCTCGTCGATCTGCAGGCCCGCTCGACGCCCCACGCACTGCTTGCCGTCGATATCGAGACGCGGCGAGGTGACGGTGACGTCGACCGTATAGTCCCGGCAGAAACCCGCCCGCACCTTGAATTCGAGCACGTCGAGATCGAGTTCGAGCCTGCCGATCCATATCTTTAAATGCTGGGTCAGCCGTGCGCTAGGGTGCTGCAGCGCACTCATAAAGTCCTTCATCGCATCGTTCATCACGCATCCCTTGTCCGGTCAAAAGGAACGACGCGGAATCGTCGCTTTGGCCAGGACGGACAAAAAGCAGCCGGCTGAAAATGGAACGGGGCATCGGACTCACTTCCCGATGCCCCGGATGCTCACCATATTTTCAAAACGACGATCTAGCGCCGTTCGCTTGCTTTTTAGGACTGAATCACGTGATTGATGTCAATCGGGACGGCTCGCCGAGGGGA
>NZ_JBQCIV010000118.1:0-30375 GCF_051953405.1 Trinickia sp.
GAGAAAAGCCTTGCCTTCCGCGTGACCCTGCAAGATACTGGCGGCACGCTGCAGGACGAGACGGTGGATTTGGCCGTCAAGACCTTGGTGGATCGCTTGGCTCGAGTCTACGGCGCGCGGTTGCGCGGATGAGCACGGGAACGCTCGCAAGAGCGTTCATGCGGTGTGTCGCCATCGGCTAGTCGCCGTTTTTAGACATGAACGAAATGAACTCGAGTGATTTCGAAGCCCTACTTGCGGCGCAGCGTGGCGCCATGATTCGCGACATACCGACCTCACCTGTCGGCGTCTCCACCTCCACGGAAACGCCGACCTTGACCAAAGCCGAGCTGGCCGAGCTCTTGTTCGACAATGTGGGACTGAACAAGCGCGAGGCCAAGGATATGGTCGAGGCGTTTTTCGAGGTGATCCGCGATGCGCTGGAAGGGGGCGATAGCGTGAAGTTGTCGGGCTTCGGCAATTTTCAATTGCGCGACAAGCCGCAGCGGCCGGGGCGTAATCCCAAGACGGGCGAGGCGATTCCGATCGCCGCGCGCCGTGTCGTGACGTTCCATGCAAGCCAAAAGCTCAAGGCGCTGGTGGAAAGCGGTGCTTGAGGCGCATTAGCCGCGCTTGCATGGCCGGTCGTTTTCGAAGCATTGCAGCGCACCCTTTACCACGACGGTTAACCGACGATGACTACGACGGTCGAGAAAGTCGTCTTGCCCCCGATTCCGGCGAAGCGCTACTTCACGATCGGTGAAGTGAGCGAGCTGTGCGGCGTCAAACCGCATGTGCTGCGGTACTGGGAGCAAGAGTTTACGCAGTTGCGGCCGGTCAAGCGTCGCGGCAACCGTCGTTACTATCAGCACCATGAGGTGCTGTTGATCCGTCGTATTCGCGAATTGCTCTATGAGCAGGGCTTCACGATCAACGGCGCGCGCAACAAGCTCGATGCGCGCGGTGCGGTGATCGAAGACGATGCGGCCGAGAAGCCAGAGGTCGAAGGCGAGGGCGCCGGTGTTCCGTCGGCGGCGCCGGCCGCGTCGGCTTCCAATGCGGGAGCGAGCGTCGATGTGACGCAACTGCGGAAGGATCTGATCGGCATCATCGAACTGCTGCGTAGATAGTTTCGCGTAGGTGGTTCTAATCGGTGAAAGTGTCTGTTATACTTTCATGCTTTCGGGGCGTAGCGCAGCCTGGTAGCGTACCTGCATGGGGTGCAGGTGGTCGGAGGTTCAAATCCTCTCGCCCCGACCAGATTAAAACCCGCGTCAGTCAAGGCTGACGCGGGTTTTTCGTTTTTTGTTCCCGGCGCCATCATTGTCGATTCTCGGCTTCCGTTGCCTAGCTGTTACCTAAATGTTCGAAGCTTGATGCTGTAGCGTCGCGCCGGAATTTGTAGCGGCGCGGCCAATTTGGCACCGTTTCGCGACCATTTTGTCACGCAGCGGCCGCTTCATTTTGTGGCCGTTTTGGCACCGCCGCGCATACCCCTGCTTAACGAAGGCTAGGACTTGCCGTCACGGACGCCCTGCGGCCCACCAAGCACCTCAAGCAGCTCTGCAGCGTCTGGCTGCGGAGGGCGTTTGTCGACATGTGCCATATAACGCGATGACTCCGGCGCCCAATCGAAATAGACTCCGGCGCGCAGGTCGTGAAGTTGCCGGGCGACGTCGGCCGTGATTTCGAGGACGTGCGAGAACAGGAGCTTCTGCTGACGGCTACCTAGTACTTGAGCAAAGACGTCCAGCCTATAGCTACCCTCCCTGAACTGGAAGGTGCCGGTATCACGTACTGTCAGGAAATGGTGACTAGCCTCCACGCCGGCCTCGCCAACGAATAAGCCGCTTCCCCTCTCAAGTTGTCCGCGCTGCCCATATACCCAGATGTGGAAGGTTTGGCGCGCTTCGTCGCGTGTGAGGCTCACATGCATGCTTTCAATAATGCGCCCTCGCTTCGATGTTCCGAACAACAAGGCTCTTAGATACACCTTTGGAGGAGCCAAGCCGCTCCGCCAAGGAACACTATCGGGTCCCAAGTAGATTTGGGATGGGCGCGTCATCGCCACCGTACCTCGGCGAAAGAGCGTTAGCCAAGCCGTCGTTATAGAGACAGCTAGTGCAAGAGCCGAAATGGAAATCGAAACTGGATCAGTCATACTGTCTCCTGACTGTGCGGTCCGCTAACGATATCGTCGACGTGATGTATAAGGATACTGCAAATATTCGAGCCAGTTGATAAAACGATAAAGGTGCGGTTTGCGGATTTTCACATTTGTGAATTTGTCGCATAATCCCCGGTCTTTGCTTCGGAACCCCGACCGCGCTACTCATGCGAGGCGTTTACGGCTCGCCTTCATGCGGGCTTTTTTTTCTTGGAGTTCAACGATTGATAGCTCGCTCCGCGTTTCTAGGATATGCAGCCGCATTATCGGACGGTGATGGGTCGTTTCTGCTGTGGATCATTGGTGCTGCAACGCTCCTTGCATGGGCGGTCGGGCTCAGAACTGAGGCTCGGGGTCGGAAGTGGTATCGGATATATGTCGGAGCGGCGCTCCTTGCGCTGCCCGCGCTTCTCCTCCTGGGTACGATTACCTCCATGATCCCTCCGGCCTAGCGCGGCATTACGAGCGAGCTATACTGCACCGCCAATCCCTTGTCGCAGCATCAAGCTCCACGACACGCGAAGGGGCACGCGCCGCCCAAAGGCCGCATCGTGGGGGATGGTCTCGTATGTTATATTCGCCGCGATCCGAGGGCAGAACAAATAATTCGAATGACAACACCGAACAGAATTCCGTATTTCAAACCGGAAAAGGCTGGCTTTTTCTCGAACGACAGAAAGTGGAAAAAGGACGTCTGCAAACCGCTCAACAACCCGCAGGCTCGCATCTTGATGGACAAGGCGCCTAGTGGATGGACGCCGCCCCCGCCTCCACCGAAGGTCGAGGAACCGAAGGCCGTCAAGGAAGCAGGGAAGGCGCCCGACACGCAGCTTCCCGATCCGCCGAAGCCTGCCGCACCCGCAAAAAGCAAGGATGACGATGACGACTGCCGCACACCGCCGCCGTTCGATATGCTCGATCTTCCCGATGCGATGGAAAAAATGGGCTTTTACGTCGCCGCGAAATTGTCTCGCCGTTGGTTTAACGGGCGAAAAAACGTCATCGGCAACGCATCTGATCGCTACCCCGATGATATGGTCGACAGCAAGACCGTATCGCTCGCTTTTACACTCCGCTATGGCGGGGCTGAAGCAAAGCTTCGCACCTTAATCAACAAGGGAATATACACGGACAATGCCATAAAAGCATTGAAACTCGATATTCATCGCTTTGTATCGAAACAGTTCATGGGTCAAAACATCGCCTTTAGTGGTGAGATAGATCCGTGGAGGCTGTCAAATGGTGACATTCAGAAACTACATAAAGACTATCAATTTCAACTCATAAAAGTCACTGACCTTGAGACGCTGGATGAAAACGCCGGGCCGACTGATATAACGGCTTCGCTTGGAAATTTCTTTTACATGGCGGCAATTGCGAACGCCAAGATACATTCCGAAAAATACTATGACTACGCCGGAGTAGCACCACGATTTTGCTGCCGGTCGCGAGTCGAGGTAACGCAAATATATGTCTATGCGCGCGACAGCTACTCGTTCGCCGACAAGCCTGGCGGCACTTCGTCTCAGTACCTCGGTCATTGGAATCGATACGGCATGATCTTGGTTCCTGCTGCCGTTGTAGCGGACACCATAAACAACGGGATCGGAAAAAGGGCGGCAACCTTCAATGGGGTAATCATCCCGACACGCCGCCCATGCCGTCTATTTATGACAACGGATTCAAAAAGCCCGTTGATATTATAAATGGGCTTTTCAAGCACAGCCTTCGAAAGCAGGACGTCTACTACCCGGTCTACAACAGCGACTACAACGCATGGCGAGAGAAATATAACCGAGGTGGAGATTTCGCAATCTACTCCGACATGAAAAAGATAACACTACCAAAGCCCATTCAATTCATTTTGGAGGAAGTATGCAAGCCTGGCAAGTAAAATGGATTGCAATGATCAAAAAGATCGTTAGGTGGTCTGTTGTCGCCGTGCTGATTATCTATGGGATGATATTTGCGATCGATAAAATATTTCCGGACAAATTTTATAATTGCAAGCGAGACACCAGCTATTTGCGCGGCGGAATCAAGATCTATGGCGGACAGAAATACAACATAGTCCTTTGCGGTACCGGTGGTGACGAGAATTTTACGGGCGATGAGATTCGGCTACAGGTTTTCTCTGAGAAGGGAGAGTTGTTGGCACAGCGTGGATTTGTCGTTAATTGGATCACGAACTTCCCGAGAGAGTTAGAGTATGGACCAGACTATGTGACTTACTACGACGCCTCTCAGCAGAGCGGCTTCGAGCACCGGATCAGCATGCCGCCTACATGGTGGGATTGGATCAAGGCGAGACTCCCGCTGTTTGACTACTGATCCTTCGGTGCGAATTTCATTGCTGAACTAGTCCGCACGCTAGCTGCCACCGTGAAAAATGTTCTGCACGGCGCTCGCTTGCGTCGGCGTGGTCGTGCGGCTCGACGAGTAGGCGCTCACGGCCTTTTCGACCGAGCGCCCAGCGACATACCCGCCGATCGCGAGCTTGAGCAAATCCCACATATCGGGCGGAATGGTCAGCGTGAGGCCCACGTGGAACATCGCCTGTAGGTGGTCGGACCTGAACAATCGTGTGAGGGGTATGCAGTAAGACTGTGAAGCCGAAACGGTGTCGTTTGATTTGCAGGAAGCAGGCATATTGATGCGTGAATCCTGCACCAGTGCTCGATCGGCAGTTGCGATGTGATGATGGTGGCTTTGCGGGCGGCCCGGTCGTCGATGACTTCCAGCAGGTCGGAACGAGTCATACTGTCGATGGCGCCCATGCCCCAATCGTCCAGGACGACGACGTCAGTCTTGGCCGGTTGAATCAGCCATTTGCCGAATGCGCCGCTGCCATGGCGGATGCGAAGCCAACCACACTTACCAACGCCCGTCGGCCCGGTGATCAGGATGCAGTGGCCGGCGCTAACCCATTCGCCCAGGGCCAGGCTCATGATCTGCGAGCGCTCGACGCCCCGGCCGGCCCGGCTGTCGAGATCTTCCAGCGTCGCCTGTCCGTACTTGAGCCGCGCGTTCTTCATCAGGCGCGTGAGCTTGCCCATGATCCGGCCATTCGTAGTGGTATTCTACGGCGCACGCCGATTCTCAAAATGTCAACGGCGGGAACCAACAACAACGATCTGAGAGAGCTTATGGGCCAAACAACCTGCAAAGTCTTCTATCCGGTTTTCAAAGAAAACATGGAAGCAATTGGCTTGACCGCACCGGCCAATTTGTTTTCGACGCAGACGAGCACGCTAGCCGTAATCGGACAGCTTGCGGGCATCGTTCACACGATGGGCATGAAAGTCACGCTTCGCGACCTTGCCGGCGCTGGCACGCTCGTCGAAAAATTGTCGTATCTCGGCGCGCTATACGGCGCCTACTACCTGGGCGGCATGATCGGCAGTCTCTGGGTCGCTGGCGATGCGTTCTACACCTGCGAAAATGGCGCCACTGCGGCAGCACGGATGCACCAAGCGATTTTCGCATCCGGCATGGCGACGATAGCGCCGCCGATGCAATTGTTCTTGATAAACCATCCAGAGTTGTTCGATTTGTCATCGCCACTACGGAAGACCTACGGGTTTCGTGCTCGCTCGGGGATGGGGTTGTAGCCATGAAAGCATGGCTCATCGATCGCGGCTTGCTACTCCTTTGCGCAGTGGGGTTCATCGCTGGTGTGATATTGGTGTCGCGATGGATCGGAAACAATAACGTGTATTCGTTGGTCGTGACGATCACTGCTGTCGGGCTTTGGTTTAGGGTTGCACGACTCACTAAGCTATTGCGCCAACACGGCATCGATCCAGACGAAGACGCGAAGTTGGATCGATGAGACCGGGGAAGGATCCAAAAAAGAGAGACATGCCCAACGAACCCCTTGCCTCACCGGTCGCGAAATGGAATTCGGATGGCCGTCGTTATACCGCCGAATTGAACGCGTTGATCGCCGACAGCTACGAAGGCCGACCCACCCCGAAAGATTGGCCGAAGGACCCGCGCACGATCGATCAGGCCCGTTCGATCCTCGCGACTGTCGAGGCCGAAGCACGCGATGGCCGGTGGCAGGAGACGCCGATTGCCGATCGCGCTTACTCGCCGTTCGGCGGCATGCTCGAGGAGGTCGGCCAATGCGTGCGATGCGTCTGCGTGCTGGGTCACGATGAGTTCTTAGTACTGCTCGGCACCATCTACCAGTCCGGACAGGCCTTACACCTACGCGGCGCGCAGATTATCGAACGGCCAGGCATCCTCGCTGCCGCCATGACCCGAAGCCACGACCTGCTGTTGCTCGTTCGCAAAGAAGGATTCAGCGTCTGTCCTAGCCTGGACGATGAACCGATTGCCCATTTCCCCTGGCCGGATGGCGTCAGGCCGCGCCCATTGGATATCCTGCAGATCAGCGAAGACGGACGCACCGTCGCTTTCGTGGAGCCGGAAAACGCGGTCTGGTTGGGGCAGGTGAGCGATGCCGACGTCGTGTGGACGCGCGTCTATCCCAACGCCGCTTTCCTGGCGGAACAACACGCGCGGGATGGGGAGGACGACGACGATTCCGACTGGTCCGATTCGATGATGCATTGCGGATTGTCACCCGATGGCCAGTTCATCGCTTACGGATCGCAGTGCTATGGGCATTTCGTCGACCGCGTCGTCGGCGTAGGGGCGATTAGCCGCTTCGCGGAGATCGGCTATCGCAGCGAATATCCGCACTATGCCTGCTTCTCCGATGACAGCGCCTACGCTGCATTGAACTCCTGCCACTTCTATCACGGTGCGACCGTCGGCATCCGCGTGGCGGATTGCGAGGGTGCGCATACGCCGCCGTATCGGGAAGACGAGCGCGTCAAACTGATCGACGATCGCTTGCGCGTCTATGCGGGCACCTGGCTGCCGCTCGGAAACGATCGAGACGGCTTTGCACTGGGCGGCGCCGGCTACCTCGATATCGTCTCTGTCGAAGGTAGTGCGCGAAACACGATTTTTTTCGGTGCCAGCGCGTCTTCGATCGACTATTGTCCGAAGACCGGGGTATTGGCGTTGGGGTCCTATGCTGGCTTCCTGCACCTGTATGACCCAACGCGAGCAGCAGACGAGGGCACCGCGATCGGCTATCGCCCCCTCCATGAGCGCTATCGCTGGGTTCTTTGGCGCGATCGTCCGCCGTTTCGCTGGTGACCCGCACTCGATCGCCGGATAACTTGCCGTGCATCCGGCGTTGGACGATTACCCACATTAAGCAATCGTGACCTCGATCATCAAAACCCATCTGCAAGGTGCAGGGCAACGCGCATATGCCTTGAATTCGCTCGCATGGACCGGCTCGCCCGTCGTCGATGCCTGCATGGTCGGCGCGCACTACGGACATCTGCTCGTATTGACCGAGGACGCCATGCTGCGCGGCGTCAATCTCGATTCGGGGCACTGCGTCGATCTATCTTCGGTCGCATTACCCGAACTCGGCCATTCGACTCAACGTTTCGCCGCTGCTCAGTACCGGTTGTACGCATCCGCGGACGGCCGGTATGCCGCGATCGTCGTGGACCGGGGCACGGAAGGCGTGGTCGTGGAGGTCTCGACCGGCAGGCTGACGATGCGTCTGAACGGCGGGGATTACCACGCCGACACAGTTCCTTTCAGCGCTTGCTTTATGCGTTTCCAAGGCCGCGATGTGCTCGTTCACCGCACCGAGTGGAATCGGCTCGATGTGTCCGACCCGGCCTCCGGCGAGGTGCTCACCGAACGCGACATCGAGGCGCAGCCGGAGCATCACCTCGATTATTTTCATGGGCGGCTGCTGCCGAGCCCGGACGGGTCCCGGCTGCTCGACGACGGTTGGGTTTGGCATCCCGTCGGCATCCCGCGCGTCTGGTCGGTCGCCGACTGGCTGGGCGGCAATGTATGGGAAAGCGAAGACGGACCTTCCGCTATCGATCTGACAATGCGCGAGGATTGGAATATTCCGGCCTGCTGGATCGGCAATCGGCACGTTGCGCTGTGGGGGCTGGCCAGTTGGGATGAAGATGCCTGCGAAGAGAGCGACGCCGGTCCGGGCGTACGCATTCTGGGGGTGACGCAGCGTAAGCCATCCGCCGAACGACGTTTGGCGATGGATCTCGACCCAAGGCAGGTGATCGATCTCTATAGCGCCGACGATCATCTCTACGTGACGGCGAGCAGCGGAACGACCGTCTGGAACATCGTTTCCGGCGCGCAGATCGCGGCGTATCCCGGCTTTATCGCCTGGTTGCGTCACTCGACACGCGGCTCGCTCATCGCGATTCGGCCCGAGGCCATCCTCGAATTGCCGATGCCACCAGTGGGAGAGCCGGCATAGAGACGATGGCTGCCGTGCGGCGGCCCGGTGCGACGGCCTATGGCAATATTCGGACGCGGACGGGCAGCCGGAACGATGTCCTCGTCCATTCTCGACAAATGAGGGAGTTCCGACAGATGGCGGCTCCGATAACCGATCGCCTGAAATGGCTACCGCTGCTGCCGTTATCGCTCGCCTGCATGGGCTGTGTCGCACACTTGCAAGAACCGCCGGCGGCCATGAGCTTCGTTCGGTTCGAGAAAACAAGCGACGCCTACAAGCTGACGTTCAACTCGAACGCTGATTTTCTCGCTGTGCCCTATACCGACAAGTTACCCGTCGTTGGGCATTGGCTGATCTGTTCCCTCGACGACGATACCGATTTCTCGATCGATCACGCGTTCTCTTTGCGTCGGTTCATGCGAGGCATCACCGATTCGGCAGCCCGTGCGGGGAACGGCCAGCAATCTTCATTCGATTATTCCGCGGAGTTGAATTTCAAAGAGACGCTGAATGGCGGCGCATCCGACCGTGTCTTGCGCAAGACAGAGATCGACAGTCTGCTCGCCGGCCGGGCCGATATCTTGTGCAAGGTCGTCATGACCATCTTTGGGTACGCGCCGTACTACTCGCTGACGATGCAGGTTCCAGCTAAAGCATTGCTGAACGAGGTCGATAAATAACGGCAAGACGGTGCGATGGCTACGCCCGCGTTTCGTCGCACCTTCACCGCTTCACCCCTTCGCCGCAGGCGAAATCGCCCCGCACGCACGAATCACGAGTTGCACGACCTGTTCCGTCGTTTCGTCGTAGGCCTTTTGCGACAATGCCCGCTTTCCGCCCAGCGCGAGAATTTGCGCGTCGAAATCGGCATAGTGCTGCGTCGTCGCCCAGATCATGTACAACAGCGCTTTCGCATCGACGTTTGCGAGCAGTCCCCGCGCGATCCAGTCGTCGATCACGGTCACGCGCGTGTCGAGCCACGGCTTCACGCGTTTTTCGAGGATATCGGCCATATGCGACGCGCCGTGGATGATCTCGTTCGCCCACACCTTCGAGCCGAGCGGCCGCCGCCGCGACAACGCCATTTTCGCCCGCACATAACCGCCGATCGCCGCGACCGGATCGTCCGTGCCTTCGAACGTATTGGCCGCGCGATGCCAGTCTTCGAATAGATCTTCGAGCACGCGGCGATAAAGCGCCAACTTCGTCGGGAAGTAGTAGTGGACGTTCGCCTTCGGTACGCCGGCGCGTTCAGCGATCATCGCCGTGCTGGCGCCTTCGAACCCGCGCTCCGCGAAAACGGCTTCGGCGCACGCAAGCAGGTGCGCCTCGGCACTCTCGCGAATATGCGCCTTGCGCCGCCGCAAAGGTGCGATCGTTTCCTCGTCATGGATTTCGCTCACCGCCGCCTCGTCCACTGGCTTGTCATCTCTCATCGTTCGCCTCGCGCAGCCTTCGACGCCGCATCGCGCTTCATTCTAGCCGCTCGCCGGGCGCTCGGCCGAGCAACTGCGCGTCGCCTCCCGATACCCATGCCCCGCGATGATGCATGGCAATGGCATGCTTCTCGCTCGCTGTCAGGACTGTAACAGCGAGCAGAAAGTCATTGATTTGAAGATTTTAATCAGCTACAACCTGTCCAGTCGGACAGGATTCGCAATGAGCGCCGTTGAACTGCCAACCGTGTTGATCCCAAGGAGCAAGACGAATGAATGCGGTATCCGAAGCGTTGAAACGAGGACTCGATACATCGATTGCCGTCAACGGCACGCGTCTGTGGGACTCGTTGATGACGATGGCTAAAATCGGCGCGACGCAAAAGGGCGGCGTCTGCCGGCTCGCGCTCACCGATCTCGACAGGCAGGGGCGGGATCTCATCGTGGGCTGGGCGAAAGAGGCCGGCTGCACGGTCAGCGTCGATCGGATGGGCAACGTCTTCATGCGGCGCGCAGGGCGCAACCCGAATGCGTTGCCCGTGGTCACCGGCTCGCACGCCGACTCGCAGCCGACAGGCGGCCGCTTCGACGGCATCTACGGCGTACTAGGCGGCCTAGAAGTCATCCGCAGCCTGAACGATCGCAACATCGAGACCGAGCACCCCATCGAAGTGGTGATTTGGACCAACGAGGAGGGCTCGCGCTTTGCGCCCGCGATGGTCGCGTCGGGCGTGTTCGCGGGCGTATTCACGCTCGAGTATGGGCTGTCGCGCAAGGATGTCGACGGCAAGACGATCGGCGAAGAACTGAAGCGCATCGGCTATGCGGGCGATGTGCCGTGCGGCGGCCGTCCGTTGCATGCCGCGTTCGAACTGCATATCGAACAGGGCCCGATTCTCGAGGCGGAGAACAAGACGATCGGCGTCGTCACCGATGCGCAAGGGCAGCGCTGGTATGAAATCACGCTGACCGGCCAGGAGGCGCATGCGGGCCCCACGCCCATGCCGCGCCGCAAGGATGCGCTGCTGGGCGCAGCGCGTGTCGTCGATCTCGTCAATCGCATCGGTCTCGATCACGCGCCGCTGGCCTGCGCGACGGTCGGCATGATGCAGGTTCATCCGAACTCGCGCAACGTGATTCCGGGGCGTGTGTTCTTCACGGTCGATTTCCGCCATCCCGACGATGCCGTGCTCGCAAAGATGGATGCCGCGTTGCGTGAGGGGGTGGCGGGCATTGCCGGTGCAATCGGGCTACAAACGCAGCTCGAACAGATCTTCTACTACGCACCGGTCGAGTTCGATCCCGCTTGCGTGAAGTCCGTGCGCGCGGCGGCCGAACGCTTCGGCTACTCGCATCGCGACATGGTGTCGGGTGCCGGCCACGACGCATGCTATCTCTCGCAGGTGGCCCCGACGTCGATGGTGTTCGTGCCGTGCGTGGACGGCATCAGTCACAACGAAATCGAAGACGCGACGCCCGAATGGATCGAGGCGGGCGCGAATGTGTTGCTGCACGCGATGCTCGAGCGCGCGTGCGAGCCGGCCTCATAAGGGCCGGCATTCGAACGCGCATTAACGCATTAACGCATTAACGTTCTAACGCTTCACCGCTCAACCTCGAAAACATGCCGTCCCGGCTTCGTTCGCGCGAAGCCGGCAGGCGCGGTTACGTCCTCACTTCGACGAAGGAACGCGTATGGCCATCAAGCAAACGGGCGACATTGCGCCGAATCGCCTGTCCTCCGACCAGCTCTCGTGCGAATTCGCCGACATCGCGCCGCTGCTCGATCCCACGGCGGCTGCCGCGGCCGCGAGCCGTTGCCACTACTGCTACGACGCGCCATGCGTGCAGGCGTGTCCGACGCAAATCGATATTCCCAGCTTCATCCGCAAGATCGGCAACGGCAACCTAAAGGGCGCCGCGATGGACATTCTTTCCGCAAATCCGCTGGGCGGCATGTGCGCGCGCGTTTGCCCGACGGAGATTCTGTGCGAGGGCGCCTGCGTGCGCAATCACCAGGACGCGAAGCCCGTGGCGATCGGCGCACTGCAACGTCATGCGACGGATTGGGCGATGGCGCACGATGCCGTGCACTGGACGCGCGCTCCCTATAGCGGGCGGCGCGTGGCCGTCGTCGGCGCGGGACCGGCCGGGCTCGCGTGCGCGCATCGCCTGGCAGTGGCCGGCCATGCCGTCACGATCTACGACGCGCACGAGAAGGGCGGCGGACTCAACGAGTACGGTATCGCCGCATACAAGACCGTCGACGATTTCGCGCAGCGCGAGCTGCAATGGCTCATGTCGATCGGCGGAATCGAATTGAAAACCGGCATTGCGTTGGGGCGCGACTTGACGCTCGACGATCTGCGCAAGCAGTGCGACGCCGTGTTTCTCGCGATCGGTCTGGCCGGCGTGCGTGCGCTGGCACTCGACGGCGAAGCATTGAGCGGCGTAATGAATGCCGTCGATTTCATCGAACAGGTGCGCGAAGCGAAAGATCTGACGACGGTGCCGGTCGGCCGGCGCGTCATCGTGATCGGCGGCGGCAATACGGCTGTCGATGCCGCCGTCCAAAGCCGCAAGCTCGGCGCGACCAGCGTGACGATGGTGTACCGGCGCGGCGTCGAAGCGATGAGCGCGACCTGGGCGGAGCGCGAATTCGCACGGATTCAGGGCGTGACGCTCATCACGCAGGCGAAGCCTGTGCGTTTCATCGGCCAGGCCGGCACGGTCGCGGCCGTCGAGTTCGAGCGTACCGCCGGCGATGGCGGGATCGAGCGCCTGACGCTCGAGGCCGACATGGTGCTCTTGGCGATCGGTCAAACGCTCGTCGCCGTCGGTCTCGATCGCGCGCTGTTGACGCTCGATGGCAATCGCATCGCCGTCGACGCGCACATGCGCACGTCGCTCGACAACGTATGGGCGGGCGGCGATTGCGCGGCCTCCAGCGGCATCGACTTGACGGTGCAAGCCGTGCAGGACGGCAAGCTCGCGGCGGCTTCGATCGATGCGGCGTTCGCGCCCACTGCGGTCAAAGCGGCCTGACGCACCAACACCGAACCGCACAGATAACACTCATCCCCACGGAGCCGAACATGGCCGATCTCCGCTGCACGATCGCAGGCATCGCATCGCCGAATCCTTTTTGGCTCGCGTCCGCGCCGCCCACCGACAAAGCCTATAACGTGAACCGCGCCTTCGAAGCGGGGTGGGGCGGTGTCGTATGGAAGACGCTCGGGCTCGATCCGCATGTGGTGAACGTCAGCTCGCGCTACGGCGCCGTGCAATGGAACGGTCAGCGCATCGCGGGGCTGAACAACATCGAACTGATTACCGACCGCCCGCTCGACGTTAACCTGCGCGAGATTACGCAGGTCAAGCGCGACTGGCCCGATCGCGCGCTGATCGTCTCGTTGATGGTGCCGTGCAACGAGCGCGATTGGAAATGGATTCTGCCGTTGGTCGAAGATACGGGTGCCGATGCCGTCGAACTGAACTTCGGTTGCCCGCACGGAATGAGCGAACGCGGCATGGGCGCGGCGGTGGGCCAGGTGCCCGAATACGTCGAGATGGTCACGCGTTGGGTGAAGGAGGGGACGAAGCTGCCGTGCCTCGTCAAGCTCACGCCGAACATCAGCGACATTCGTATGGGCTCGCGTGCCGCCTACAAAGGCGGCGCGGACGGCGTCTCGCTGATCAACACGATCAATTCGATCGTGGCCGTCGATCTCGATCAGATGGCACCCATGCCGACCGTCGACGGCAAGGGCACGCACGGCGGCTACTGCGGCCCCGCCGTGAAGCCGATCGCGCTCAACATGGTGGCCGAGATTGCGCGCGATCCGGAAACGCCGGGTCTGCCGATCTCGGGCATCGGCGGGATTTCGTCGTGGCGCGATGCCGCTGAATTCATGGTGTTGGGCGCAGGCAGTGTGCAAGTGTGCACCGCGGCGATGCATTACGGCTTTCGCATCGTCTCCGATCTGACCGACGGTCTATCGAACTGGATGGACGAAAAGGGTTACGCAACGCTCGACGATATCCGCGGCCGGGCGGTGCCGAACGTGACGGACTGGAAATATCTGAACCTGAAATACGACATCAAAGCGCGCATCGATCAGGACAAATGCATTCAGTGCGGCTTGTGTCATATCGCGTGCGAAGACACATCGCACCAAGCCATTACGCGCGAGAAAGATGGCAAACGCCATTTCGAGGTGATCGATTCGGAATGCGTCGGGTGCAATCTTTGCATGCACGTGTGCCCGGTCGAGCAATGCATCACGATGGAGCGCATCGATCACGGCGAGTATGCGAACTGGACGACGCATCCGAACAATCCGGCGCGGGTCGCGGCCGATGCACCCGGCGCGGCTACCGCCGCCGTGAGCGAAGCACCCGCGGCCAAAGCGGCGTGAGGACGCACGCGGAATATCCCCGAGAAGGTCCTTTCATGCAATAAACGCTTAACAAGCGATTAACAAGCGATTAACAAGCCATCAACAAGCGATCAAGTGGAGAATCATCGATGAAGCAAATAGCGCAATCCGCCGATCCGCTTGACGCGGCCGGCGCGCACGGCAGCAGCCTCTATAACGACGATCTCGCGCCCACGGGCCCGGCGCAGCGCACCTGGAAGTGGTATCACTTCGCGGCGCTGTGGGTCGGCATGGTGATGAACATTGCGTCGTATATGCTCGCGGCGGGGCTGACGCAAGAGGGCATGTCGCCATGGCAGGCCGTGTTGACCGTGCTGCTCGGCAACGTGATCGTATTGGTGCCGATGCTGATGATCGGGCATGCGGGCGCGAAGCACGGTATTCCGTACGCGGTGCTCGTGCGCTCGTCGTTCGGCACGCAAGGCGCGAAATTGCCGGCCCTGCTGCGCGCGATCGTCGCCTGCGGCTGGTACGGCATCCAGACTTGGCTGGGCGGCAGCGCGATCTATACGCTGCTCAATATCCTGACGGGCAACGCGCTGCAAGGCGCGGCGCTGCCGTTGCTCGAGATATCGGTCGGGCAACTCGCGTGCTTTCTCGCATTCTGGGCGTTGCAGATCTATTTCATCGTGCACGGGACCGATTCGATCCGCTGGCTCGAAAGCTGGTCGGCGCCGATCAAGGTGGTGATGTGCATCGCGCTCGTGTGGTGGGCCACGTCGAAAGCGGGTGGGGTCGGCTCGATGCTGTCCGCGCCGTCGCAGTTCGCGCCGGGCGGGAAAAAGGAGGGCCTGTTCTGGCTGACGTTCTGGCCGGGGCTCACGGCCATGGTCGGCTTTTGGGCGACGCTGGCGCTGAACATTCCCGACTTCACGCGTTTTGCGAAGACGCAGCGCGATCAAATGGTCGGCCAGTCGATCGGCTTGCCGGTGCCGATGGCTCTGCTGTCGGTGATCTCCGTGGTCGTCACGTCGGCGACAGTGGTCATCTACGGGAAAGCGATCTGGGATCCGATCGATCTGACGAGCCGCATGACGGGCATCGGCGTCGGCGTCGCGCTCGTCATCCTGACGCTTGATACGATGTGCTGCAACCTGGCAGCGAACCTCGTTGGGCCCGCGTACGATTTCTCGAGCCTATGGCCGAAAGGCATTTCGTATCGGACGGGTGGCCTGATTACCGCCACCATCGGCATCGTGATGATGCCGTGGAAGATTCTCGCCACCACGCAGGGCTATATCTTCACGTGGCTCGTCGGCTATTCGGCGCTGCTCGGGCCGGTCGCGGGCATTCTGATGGTCGATTACTTCTTGATTCGCGGCACGCGGCTCGATTCGCGCGAACTCTTCGACGAGTCGGGCGAATACAGCTATACGGGCGGCTGGAACATTGCTGCCGTCGTCGCACTCGTGATCGGCGTGCTGCCGAATTTGCCGGGCTTTTTGCATACCGCGTTTCCGGCCGCGTTTCCGAATGTGCCCGCGTTCTTCAACACGCTGTATACCTACGCATGGTTCGTCGGACTAGCCTTGGCGTCGATGGTGTACGGCACGTGGATGAAGCTGCGTCGCAGCCCAGGCGCGAGTATGGCGAGTGCGTGATTCGATATCGACTTGATCGAGGAGGCAACCGATGACAACCCTAATTCGCGGCGGCACGGTAATCGATTCGGACCGCACCTATCGAGCCGACGTCTTGATCGCACACCCCCAAGACGGCGGTACCATCTTGCGGATCGAACCGACGATCGAGCCGCCCGCCGGAGCGGAGATCGTCGATGCGCACGATCAGTACGTGATGCCGGGCGGAATTGACCCGCACACGCACATGGAACTGCCGTTCATGGGCACGACGGCGAGCGACGATTTCTATACGGGCACGGCGGCGGGACTCTCGGGCGGCACGACAAGCATCATCGATTTCGTGATTCCGAGCCCCAAGCAGCCGCTGATGGACGCGTTCCGAGAATGGCGCGGCTGGGCCGAAAAGGCCTCGGCCGATTACGGTTTTCACGTGGCCGTGACGTGGTGGGACGATTCCGTCTATCGCGACATGGGCACGCTCGTGCACGAGCATGGCGTGTCGAGTTTCAAGCACTTCATGGCCTACAAGAACGCGATCATGGCGGACGACGAAGTGCTCGTGAATAGCTTTTCGCGGTCGCTCGAACTCGGTGCGCTGCCGACCGTCCATGCGGAAAACGGCGAACTCGTCTTCCAACTGCAGAAGCAGCTCTTGGCCAAGGGCTTCCGAGGGCCCGAGGCGCATCCGCTTTCGCGTCCGCCCGAGGTGGAAGGCGAAGCGGCGAATCGAGCAATCCGCATTGCGCAAGTGCTGGGTGTACCCGTCTATATCGTGCACGTATCGGCGAAAGAGGCGGTCGAAGCGATTTCACGGGCGCGCAACGAAGGGCAGCGCGTGTTCGGCGAAGTCTTGCCGGGGCATTTGGTGATCGACGAAGGCGTGTATCGCGATCCCGACTGGACGCGGGCCGCCGCGCACGTGATGAGCCCGCCGTTTCGCACGAGCGAGCATCGCGAGGCGTTGTGGCGTGGCTTGCAATCGGGGCAGCTACATACGACAGCCACCGATCACTGCGTGTTCTGTGCGTCGCAAAAGGCGATGGGCCGTGAAGACTTTACGAAGATTCCGAACGGCTGTGGCGGCGTCGAAGACCGGATGTCGGTGCTGTGGCACGAGGGCGTCAATCGCGGGCGCATCACACCGAACGAGTTCGTCCGCATCACGTCGACGAACGCGGCGCAGATTTTTAATCTGTATCCACGCAAGGGCGCCGTGCAGGTCGGGGCCGAGGCCGATCTCGTGATCTGGGATCCCGCCGCGACGAAGACGATCTCGGTGAAGACGCATCACCAGAAGGTCGACTTCAACGTGTTCGAGGGGATGACGGTGCAAGGCGTTGCCAAGCATACGTTCAGCCGCGGTGCGCACGTCTGGGCCGACGGCGATCTGCGGGCGCAGCGAGGGGCGGGGCAGTATTTGAAGCGTCCGCCGAACGCTGCGTACTATGACGCCGTTCGGGTGGCTAACCGGCTCAAAGAGCCGCATCCGGTCGAGCGTTAGGCCCTTGGGGTACTGTGTCGTCCGAGGCGCGCCGTGGCGAATTCGATGAATAAGCGCGCCCGCAATGGCTGATAGCGCCTCGGCGGATAGAGAACGGACAACCGGTGCGGCGATGCCTGCCATGCAGGCAGCACGCGTCGCAAACGGCCGTGCTCGAGCAGATCTCCGACGAGCCAGTCCGGCGCCAGGCCGATCCCCACGCCCGCAAGCAAACTCTCGCGTATCGCCAACGAATTGTTGACCGTATAACGGGCACGCGTCTCGACGGATACGGCGCGCCCGTCGCGGTGCGATAGCGCCAGCGTGTCGCCTTGCGCCGACCACGCGAATCGCAGGTAAGGGTGTCGGGCGATATCTTCCACGCGGCGAATCTTCGTATGCGCTTGCAGGTAAGCCGGCGACGCAACCACGGTGCGCTCGAACGTCGCTACCGGCCGCGCCACCACATCGGGCGGCAAGTCGCCGCCGATGCGAAACGCCACATCGACGCCTTCGACGAGCAGGTCGACGAACCGATCGTTCAACGTCAGGTCGATCTCGATGTCGGGGTAGCGGGCCATGAATTCGTGCGCGATGGCATTCAAGTGGAGGATGCCGAAGCTAACCGGCGCGGCTACGCGCAAACGCCCCTCGGGACGTTCCATCAGGCCGCGGACGTCGGCCTTCGCTTCGTCGTACGCATCGATCATTTGTCGTGCGTGGACGTAAAAGCGTTCTCCTTGTTCGGTACAGGAAAGGGCCGTGGTCGTGCGCGTCAATAAGCGCGCCCCCATCTCGGCCTCTAATCCGGCGACGACTTTGCTGACCGTCGGCTGAGTCGTCGCGAGTTCGCGTGCAACGGCCGACAAACTACCGAGTTCGACGGCCCGCACGAACATCCGCATCGCTTTGAATGAATCCATGGGCATTCGATATTGGAATGGCTGATATGTCATTGTGCCTGCTTCTATACGATATCGGAATGTCCTAATTTAGCGGCTCCCGACGCGCACACCGCGCGGTCGCATTCTCGGAGCGATAAGATGAAAACCCGCCGTGCTTCAAAACCCGCTTCATCCCACCTTTTGCGCAATGTCGCCCATGCGGTCGCGACCAGCGCGATATTGGCGGGAGGCGCTGCCGCGCCATCGGCCGATGCCGCGTGGATCGATACGTGGACGGCGAGCGCGCAGCCGATCTGGGCTGCAGACACGTTGCCGCTCGCCACGGGTATTCCCGATTCGTTGGCCGATTGCACCGTCCGTCAATTCGCACGCGTGAGTATCGGCGGGCCGCGTGTTCGCATCGCGCTGTCGAACGAGTACGGTACGATGCCGCTCGAAATCGGCGGCTTACGGGTGGCGAAGGTCGTGGGCGGCAAGACGACGATCGATGGGACGACGGACCGCACCGTGTTGTTCCATGGCCGGCCGACGGTCGTCATTGCGCCTGGCGCCCGTGTCGTTTCCGATCCGCTGGACTTGCCCGTTGCGGCTCTTGAGCGTCTCGCCGTGAGCCTTTACTTGCCCAAGCGCACGCCGCTGACGACGTTCCATTGGGACGGTAGACAGCATGCCGAAGTGGTATCGGGCGAACATCTGGCCGACGCGCAGATGGCGGATGCTCTGAAGCTCGACGCTAGGCTCTTCTTGAGTACGCTACTCGTCGATGCACCGGCCGATACGCGAGTGGTCGTGGCGCTCGGCGACTCCATCACGGATGGCCGCGGCACGACGATCGATGCCGATCGACGGTGGACCGACGATCTGGCGCGACGCCTATCGAGCCGAGGCGTTGCCGTGCTCAATGCCGGCATCTCCGGAGGCCGTTTGCTGAGCGACGGCATGGGTGTGAGTGCGCGCGCGCGTTTTGACCGGGACGTGCTTGCACGCCCGAACGTGAAGACGGTACTGATTTTGCTGGGGACGAACGATATCGGCTGGCCCGGATCGAGCTTCGCGCCGCACGACGCCCCAATGAAGACGGCTGCGATCGTAGACGGTTATCGAGATCTGATCGCGCGCGCACATGCGCGCGGATTGCGTGTCGTAGGCGGGACGATCGCGCCGTTCGAGGGGGCGCTAGAGGGAACAGACGTGCAGGGGTACTACACGGCGGAGAAGGAACGCGTGCGCGAGGAAGTGAACGCGTGGATACGCGCGAGCGGGGCATTCGATGCCGTGGCCGATTTCGATTCGGCGATGCGCGACCCTCAACATCCGAAGCGTTTGCTGCCCGGATTCGACGTCGGAGATCATCTTCACCCGAACGATGCGGGCAATGTCGCAATGGCGCGCGTGCTCAGCCGAGCCATCTTGTTCGGTGAATAGGTGGGGATGGCGTGTCGGCGTTGGGCGAGCCCCGAGATTTGGCTGCGGGAACTCGACGCCGACACCTTCCATCGCGTCGGCGCGCTTTAGGCTGGATGGTCGCGCGCTGTACGCCTACATCGACAGCGCTTGTGCATTCGCGTTTCGGAGCGGATACGCCGTCACGACCATGCCGTTCTGACCCAAGACGATACGCACGTTCCGAATCGCATACAACGTGTTGTTGTGGCGGAAGAGGAAATAGCTGAAGGTACGCACGATGTTGCCGTTGCGCATTCGCGTTTGCGTGTATTGGGCATTCGGGTCCGTCAACGCGGTCATGATCACCTGCACGAGCATGTCGCGGCTATTGACGGGGAGCCCTTCCAGCCTCGTCCAGTCGTTCCGATGCCCCGCATTGTCGCCGCCGCCTCCGCCTGCCGCCCAGATATGCTCGACGCCGAAGCGAAAGCGCGCGTCGACGCCTTGTTGCGTGGGATCGTTGATGAAGACGAAGCCGAGGTTGTCGCCGGTCGGCGCAGGATCTCTCGCGATGGCTGCCGTCATTCCGGCAAACTCGTGTTCGGCGATGCCGTGAGGCATCCCTCGCCCGGTATTTCGGACTTCCCGGGCAAGCCTATTGAACTCGGGCGTTCCTCGTAGACGAAAGCGGCCGATGTCGTCGGCGGTCTGAACGGCCGGCGTGAGGGCGACGACATGTTCGTTTTCTCGCAACGACCGCTTTGCGTTGCGAACGCACAACTGAAATCCATCGTCGTCGGATGCGGCCTGATCGAGCGCGGGTTGCACGCAGCTCGCCTTGACGAGCTTGGCCTTTTTCTTCTTGTTCGTTTTGATCGGCTCCTTCGGCGCTGCTCTCGCATCCGACACATGCGCCGTGGCTTGCGCGGCGTTCAACGCATTCTCGGCGCGAATCAAGTCGGCATTGAGCCATCGGTCGAGCGCTTCGTTCCCGGTGCGTAACATGGCCGTTCCGGGCTGATCGGCGTCGAACATGCGCGCAAGTTGCGCCAGCAATTCGTCGATCCGCACGGGCGACAGCTCGCCGAGGGACGCAGCCGCGCGGTGGTCCTCGTCGGTGCAAACCTCGTCGCTGGCGGCCTGTACGTGATTGGCATTGCAGAACTGGATGTCCATGGCGGCATCGAACGCGTCCTCGGCCTGCAACTGCGCCGGATCGAGCGCGGCCGCTTCGAACACGGTCGGCTCGAGCACGCGCGGGATATCGGCGAGTTCCGCCACTTCGACGAGCGGTAGCGCTGCCCCGATGTCCTGGTTCGGATGCGGATCGAGCGCACACAGATCGGACCGGCCGAAGTAGATCTCCAAGAGCGCGGCCTGGACGTTGGTGAAGTGATAGGCCACGTCGGTCATGCAGCGTTTGTCGCGATGGTGCTCGTTCGGATCGTCGTGCAGGGCGATTGTCCGCTGCTCGACGAAGGGCAAACGACGCGCGAACTTTTCCGGAAGATCGCTCGGCCCGGTCAGGCTATCGCGGGGGAGCATGCCCGCACGGATCGGCTTTTCGCGCCAACGGGACCAATCGTCATCGCCGACCGCGAGCGCGATGTTATCGGCCAGCGACCGCCCGCGGATGATGTGCATGTCGCTTACGGTGGCGGCGTCGACGGTCAGGACGAGATTGGCTGTGCCCTGCGTGCGCGCGTTTCCGTCCAGGCGGGGGATGACATAGAGCGTGAGCAGGAAATGGCTGGATTTGCGAGTCAACTCGCTCGATGCGCTGTAGTAGCGCGCCCATTTCGATCCGCCGGCTATCCAAAATCCCGGGTCGCCGCCCAGGAAGGGAGAGGCCGACGCAGAGACAGACGGCCCGCTGTACTCCACGGCCACGTTGTGGTTATAGAAATTCACGTTGATATAGCCAGCGTGATCCGGCAACGCCAGTGCAAAAGTCTGCCCGCCCTTGTTAGGCAGCAACACACGAACGGCGCGCGCCTGCCCGGCGCCGACGCTGGGCGCATCGGGGTTCGACGAGGCCGTAGGCGTGCCCTGGAACTGAGGGAACGTGACGGCATCGACCTGTTCGGCCACGCGTAGGCCGCCGGAAAGCGTCTCGGTGCGCGCGCGATAGTCGCCCGAATCGGCGACGGCGTCGACTGTGAAGATCAGAGAAACGAACAACAGCACCGCGCGCGGGAACACGCGCGCGCGGATGGGCGAACAGCTAAACATCTTTGCCTCTTCAAATAAATAAATGGAGCGGCGGCACACGCGAAGGACGGGTGTGTCGAGCCGCGGCGAGGAGGTTAGCCGGTCAGCGCGCGTAAATCGTTTTCATGCGGAATTCTAGGACGAGTCCGAGAGCACGGAGACGGTGCTGGGCTCGAAAGCTCGCTTGCGGGCGGCTTGGCGACTCGTTTACGAGATTTTTACGCTTGCTCGTTCACTCTTATCGTGGCTTTTACTCGATCCCCTCTACGCTTCACGCTGTCCTGATCCGCTATGGGAGAACACAAGAATGGACGTCATTTATCTCGTCGGCATGGCCATTTTCTTGGGGCTATGCGTGGCGCTGACCGCCGGCTGCGAGAAGCTTCGCGGCCGCGGACCGGGAGGCCGGCCGTGATCGCTTGGATGATGTGGCTTGCCGGCGCCTCAACGCTGCTATTGCTGGCGTATCTCGTCTACGCGCTGCTGCGCGCGGAGGACCTCGAATGAACGCCAATAACTTTCTTCAGACCGCGCTCTTTCTCGTCGTATTGATTGCGCTCGCCTTTCCGGTCGGCCGGTATATGACGGCCGTGCTCGACGGCTCCTCCGTCGTCGTGCGCAAGGTCGGCAGGCCGATCGAAGCGCTGCTTTACAAAATTGCCGGCGTCGACGAGCACGCCGAAATGTCGTGGAAGCACTACGCGCTCGCCGTCCTGCTGTTCAATGCACTCGGCACGCTGGCCGTCTATGGCTTTCTGCGTTTGCAGCAATGGCTGCCCGCCAATCCGCAGGCCTTCGGTCCGATGACGCCCGATGCGGCCTTCAATACGGCTGTCAGCTTCGTCACGAACACGAATTGGCAGGACTACACGCCCGAGGCGACCGTCAGCTATCTGACGCAAATGGCCGGCCTCACGGTGCAGAACTTCTTGTCGGCGGCAACCGGCATTGCGGTCGTCATCGCGTTGATTCGCGGTTTCGCGCGCCATACCGTGCAAACGATCGGCAATTTCTGGGTGGACCTGACGCGGATCACGCTCTATATCCTTGCGCCGCTCGCGACGATCCTCGCGCTGGTGTTCGTCAGCCAAGGCGTGATTCAGAACTTCAAGTCGTATCAGGATGTGCCCACGGTGCAGGTCACGACCTACCAAGTGGCCAAGACCGACGCGCAGAACAATCCGGTGAAGGATGCAAAGGGCAATCCGGTGATGCAGGACGTGAAGGCCGACAAGCAGACGATCGCAATGGGCCCCGTTGCCTCGCAAGAAGCGATCAAGATGCTCGGCACGAACGGCGGCGGCTTCTTCAACGCCAACTCGGCGCATCCGTACGAGAACCCGACGCCGCTGTCGAACTTCGTCCAGATTCTCTCGATCCTCGTCATTCCGGCGGGCCTTTGCGTCGTGTTCGGCAGGATGATCGGCGATCGCCGTCAAGGCTACGCCGTGCTCGCGGCGATGACGATCGCGTTTGCCGTGGCGTGCTGGGGCGAGATTGCCGCCGAGCAGGCCGGCAATCCGCTATTCGCGTCGCTGCACGTGGATCAAAGCACGACGGCCTTGCAGCCGGGCGGTAACGCGGAAGGCAAGGAAGTGCGCTTCGGCATCGCTCAGTCGGGCATCTTTACCGTCGCGACGACGGCCGCGTCCTGCGGCGCGGTCGACAACACGCACGATTCGTTGACGCCGATGGGCGGCCTCGTTCCGATGCTGCTGATCCAGCTCGGCGAGGTGATCTTCGGCGGCGTCGGTTCGGGCCTATACGGGATGCTGGTGTTCGCGCTGCTCGCGGTGTTCGTCGCCGGCTTGATGATCGGCCGCACGCCCGAGTACGTCGGCAAGAAGATCGAAGCGTACGAAATGAAGATGGTGTCGATCGCGATCTTACTGACGCCGCTGCTCGTACTCGCCGGCACCTCGATCGCCGTGCTGTCGCCGCTCGGCACCGGCGGCATTGCGAACCCGGGCGCGCATGGTTTCTCCGAAGTGCTCTATGCGTTCAGCTCCGCCGCGAACAACAACGGTAGCGCTTTTGCAGGGCTCTCGGTCAACACGCCTTTTTATAACGTGCTGCTGGCGATCGCCATGTGGTTCGGGCGCTTCGGCACGATCGTCGCGGTACTGGCGATTGCCGGTTCGCTGGCGAACAAAAAGCGCATTGCCGCGACGTCCGGCACGCTGCCGACGCACGGGCCGCTGTTCGTCGTGCTGCTGTTGGGCACGCTGGTACTCGTGGGCGCGCTCACTTACGTGCCGGCATTGGCGCTCGGCCCCGTCGCCGAACATCTCACGATGATCTCGGGTCATTGATTTCGAGGAAAGCATGACAACTGTCACTCAACCGCCTGTCCATCGCCCCGACAATCTCGGGCAGGCACGGACCGCCGTGCGCTCGATGTTCGATCCGGCGCTCGTCAAGCCTGCGGTCGTCGATTCGTTCAAGAAGCTCGGGCCGCGCACGCAGTTGCGCAACCCGGTGATGTTTTGCGTCTATGTCGGCAGCATTTTGGCGACGATCCTGTGGGTTGCCGCGCTGGCGGGGCAGGCCGAAGCGCCGGCGGGGTTCATCCTCGCCATCGCGCTGTGGCTTTGGTTCACCGTGCTGTTCGCCAACTTCGCCGAAGCGCTCGCGGAAGGGCGCTCCAAGGCCCAAGCCGCGTCGCTGCGCAGCGCGAAGCACAACGTGATGGCCAAGAAGCTGAACGAGCCGCATCCGAAATCGCCCGTTCTGATCGTCACGTCCACCGATCTGCGCAAGGACGATGTGGTGCTCGTGGAAGCGGGCGATACGATCCCCGCCGACGGCGAAGTCATCGAAGGTGTCGCTTCCGTCGACGAATCGGCGATCACGGGCGAATCGGCGCCGGTCATTCGCGAATCGGGCGGCGATTTTTCGTCGGTGACGGGCGGCACGCGCGTCCTGTCGGATTGGATCGTCGTGCGCGTGAGCGTGAACCCGGGCGAGGCTTTTCTCGATCGCATGATTGCGATGGTGGAGGGCGCCAAGCGCCAAAAGACGCCGAACGAAATCGCGCTGACGATCCTGCTCGTGGCACTCACGCTCGTGTTGCTGTTCGCGACGGCCACGCTGCTGCCGTTCTCGATCTTCTCGGTAGCGGCTGCCCATGCGGGCCACGTGGTGACGATTACTGCGCTCGTGGCGCTGCTCGTCTGCCTGATTCCGACGACGATCGGCGGCTTGCTGTCGGCCATCGGCGTGGCCGGCATGAGCCGCATGATGCAAGCGAACGTGATCGCTACGTCGGGGCGTGCGGTGGAAGCGGCCGGCGACGTGGACGTGCTGCTGCTCGACAAGACCGGCACGATCACGCTCGGCAATCGGCAAGCGTCGTCGTTCATTCCGGCGCCCGGCGTCACGGAAGAAGCGTTGGCCGATGCGGCGCAACTGTCGTCGTTGGCCGACGAAACGCCCGAAGGCCGCAGCATCGTTGTGCTGGCGAAGCAGCGCTTCAACATTCGCGAACGCGATATGCACGCGTTGAACGCCGTCTTCCTCGGTTTCACGGCGCAAACGCGGATGAGCGGTGTCGATCTGCCGAACCGCGAGATTCGCAAGGGTGCCTCCGATGCGATGAAGCGGTATGCGGAAGAGAACGGCGGGCGCTATCCGCAGGAAGTGATCAAGGCGGTGGACGACGTCGCGCGCCGCGGCAGCACGCCGCTCGTCGTGGCGGAAAAGGTGAACGGCGTGTCCCGGATTCTCGGCGTGATCGAGCTGAAGGATATCGTCAAGGGCGGCATCAAGGAGCGTTTCGCCGAGCTGCGCAAGATGGGCATCAAGACGGTGATGATTACCGGCGACAACCGATTGACGGCCGCCGCGATCGCCGCCGAAGCCGGGGTCGACGATTTCCTCGCCGAAGCGACGCCCGAGGCGAAGCTCAAGATGATCCGTTCGCATCAAGCCGAAGGGCGTCTCGTGGCGATGACGGGCGACGGCACCAACGACGCGCCCGCGCTCGCCCAGGCCGACGTGGCGGTGGCGATGAACACGGGCACGCAGGCGGCGAAAGAGGCGGGCAACATGGTCGACCTCGATTCGAACCCGACCAAGCTCATCGAGATCGTCGAGATCGGCAAGCAGATGCTGATGACGCGCGGCTCGCTCACGACGTTCTCGATCGCGAACGACGTGGCCAAGTACTTCGCCATCATCCCGGCGGCGTTCGCGACGACGTATCCGCAACTGCGCGTGCTCGACATCATGCATTTGACCTCGCCGGCTTCGGCGATTCTGTCGGCCGTGATCTTCAACGCCTTGATCATCGTTTTTCTGATTCCGCTGGCGTTGAAGGGCGTGAAGTATCGCGCGCTCGGCGCGGCCTCGCTGCTGCGGCGCAATCTGCTGATCTATGGCCTCGGGGGCATCTTGCTGCCGTTCCCGTTCATCAAGCTGATCGACATGCTGATCACGGCGATGGGCTGGGCTTGACGCTCGCCGTTCGCTTGCGATCGTGGGCCCGGCCGGCGCAGCAAAACAAGTTTGGGTGCGGTGGGCCCGTTTAGAACCTCATTTGTCTGGATCGATTGATCATGAAAAATATGCTGAGACCCATGCTCGTGTTGTTTGCGGCATTGACGGTGGTCACGGGCATCGTCTATCCGGCCGTCGTTACGGCGATCGGGCAGGCTGTCTTTCCGCACCAAGCGAACGGCAGCTTGATCGAGAAAGACGGCAAAGCGGTCGGCTCCGAGTTGATCGGGCAGCAATTCGACGCGCCCGGGTACTTCTGGGGCCGTCTGTCGGCCACGTCGCCGAATCCGTATAACGCGCAGAACTCGGGCGGATCGAACCTCGGCCCGACGAATCCCGCGCTCGCAGATGAAGTGAAAGGGCGATTGAGCGCGCTGCACGACGCCGATCCGACCAACACGCTGCCGGTACCGGTCGATCTCGTGACCTCCTCGGGCAGCGGTCTGGATCCCGATATCTCGCCGGCGGCTGCCGCCTACCAGGCGGCCCGTGTGGCGAAGGCGCGCGGCCTGACGGCGGACCAAGTCGGGACGCTGATCGCGGACAATACGTCCGAGCGGCAGTGGGGGGTGTTCGGCGAGCCGCGGGTGAACGTGCTCAAGCTCAACCTCGCGCTCGACGGACTGAAACCGCTACACTGAAACGGTTTGCGAATGAGGCGGGCGAGTATTAGGCTCACCGTTGTTGAAGCATCACCTTCGGTCATGATGAAGACCTTCTATGGAACGACCCGATCCCGACGCGCTGCTCGATAAGATTCAGCGCGAGGAGGAAAAGCGCCACCGCGGCCGGCTGAAGGTTTTCTTCGGTGCATCGGCAGGCGTCGGCAAGACATTCGCCATGCTGCAATCGGCGCGGCGCCGGTTGGAAGAGGGCGTCGACGTCGTCGTCGGCCTCGTCGAAACGCATGGCCGCAAAGAAACGCTTGCGCTGCTGGACGGGCTCGAGATCCTGGCGCCGGCGCGGATCGAGTATCGCGGGCGGCAACTGGCCGAGTTCGATCTCGATGCGGCGCTCGCGCGCAAGCCAGGGCTCGTTCTCGTCGACGAACTTGCGCATTCGAACGTGCAAGGCTCGCGCCATTTGAAGCGTTGGCAGGACGTGCACGAACTCCTGGATGCGGGGATCGACGTTTATACGACCGTCAACGTCCAGCACTTGGAGAGTTTGAACGACATCGTCGGGCAGATTACCGGCATTCGTGTGTGGGAGACCGTGCCCGATCGCGTCTTCGACATGGCCGATGAAGTGACGCTCGTCGATCTGCCGGCCGAGGAACTGCTCGATCGTCTGCGCGAAGGCAAGGTGTATCTGCCGCATCAAGCGGAAAACGCCGTCCGCAATTTTTTCCGCAAGGGCAACCTCATCGCGCTGCGCGAACTCGCCTTGCGGCGCACGGCCGATCGCGTCGATGCACAGATGCGCGAGTACCGTGCCGATCAATCGATCGAGCGCATTTGGCAGGCGCGCGAGCGGATCATCGTCTGCGTCGGCGCCGGCCCCGAAAGCACGACGCTTGTGCGCGCGGCCGCGCGGCTTGCATCGAGCCTGAAGGCCGATTGGCTCGCCGTCTACGTCGAAACGCCGAAGCTGCAGCGGTTGCCCGATGCGATTCGCAAACGCACGCTCGATGCCTTGAAGCTCGCCTCGGAACTCGGCGCGGAATCGGTCACGCTGCAAGGCCAGGACGCGACGCAGACACTGATCGCCTATGCGCGCATGCGCAACGTCTCGAAGCTCGTCGTGGGGGCGACCCCGACGTCGGGATGGCTCGGCTGGCTGCGCCGCTCGACGGGCGAGCGCCTGATACGGGCGGCGCGCGACATCGACGTCACGCTCGTCAATTCGGGCACCGTGCGCGAGACGGCCGAGCGCGGCGAAGCGGTGACGCGCTTTGCGAGTATCGGTGCCGGCACAGGCCGCTCCACCCTCGTTTCGTACTCCTACGCATTCGGTATTTGCGCCGCGATCACGATCGTCGCGAGCTTCTTCGTCGGCCATATTTCGCTCGCGAATCTGGTCATGCTGTATCTGCTCGGCACGATCTTTACGGCGGCGAAGCTCGGGCGTGGGCCGGGCGTGATGTTTTCGTTTCTGGGCGTGGCGGGCTTCGATTTCTTTTTCGTGCCGCCGCGCATGTCGTTTACGGTGTCCGATACGCAGTATCTGCTGACGTTCGGCGTGATGCTGATGACCTCGTTGACGATCAGCCATTTGACGGCGAGCCTGCGGCGCCAAGCGCGTATTGCGACGATGCGCGAACGCCGGACGGGTGCGATGTTCGCGATGGCACGCGAACTCGGCGCCGCGTTGGCGACGGCGCAGATCATCGAGATCGGCACGCGCCATGTAGCGGAAGTGTTTCAGGCGCGGGTGGCGATTCTGTTGCCCGACAGTGCGGAGAAGGTCAAGCAGAAGATCGAAAATCCCGACGAAGCGTTGACGCTCGATGCGTCGTCCGTCGATTTGGATATCGCGCAGTGGGTGTACGACCAGCAAAAGAACGCCGGCCACGGAACCGATACACTGCCGGCCGCGTCCGCGCTGTATCTGCCCTTGAAAGCGCCGATGCGCACGCGCGGCGTGATTGCGATTCAGTCGCCGCGGATGGAAGAACTCGAAATACCGGAGCAGCGGCGCATGATCGACACGCTCGCGTCGCAGATCGCGCTGGCGCTGGAGCGCGTTCATTATGTCGAGATCGCACAGGACGCGCTCGTCAGCATGGAATCGGAGCGGCTGCGCAACTCGCTGTTGTCGGCGATTTCGCACGATTTGCGCACGCCGCTGACGTCGATCGTGGGCTTTGCGTCGATGCTCGCTCAGGTGCCCGGCGGCGGGCCGATGGGCGAACGCGAGCGGGAACTCGCCGAGGCGATTCACGACGAGGCGTTGCGCATGACCGGGCTCGTGACGAACTTGCTCGACATGGCGCGGCTGCAGGAAGGCAGCATGCGGCTCAATCGGCAGTGGTCGTCGATCGAGGAAGTGGTGGGGGCCGCGCTATCGGCGTGCCGCCGGATGTTGGCGGGGCGGACGATCGAAGCGCGCGTGCCGGCCGATTTGCCGCTCGTGCAGCTCGATGCCGTGCTGGTCGAGCGGCTTTTCGCCAATTTGCTCGAGAATGCGTCGAAGTACACGCCGGCCGCTTCGCCGATCACGATCGCGGCCGCGACGCTCGAGACCGATTCGGAGCGCTGCGTGAAAGTCGAAGTACGCGATTGCGGGCCGGGGCTGCCCACCGGCATGGAGTCGCGCTTGTTCGAAAAATTCACGCGCGGCGAGAAGGAATCGGCCAAGCCCGGCATTGGTCTGGGCTTGGCGATTTGCCGTGCGATCGTCGAGGCGCATGGCGGCCAGATCGGGGCGGATAATCGGCGCGATGCCGACGGTGCCGTGATCGGCGCGACGTTCTGGTTCACGCTCCCGGCGAACGAAACGCCGACGATCGAGGCCGAGCCGATCGAGGACGGCGCCGCGGCGCCGGAGGTTGCCCCGGGTGCCGCTGTGCCGAGTTCGCCACAGGGTGCGACCGATTTGCCGTCGTCGTTGAGCGCGGTTCAATCGAACCGGCGCACATCGTGAACGAGACGGGCATCGGTTATCGGCTCGTCGGTGTGCTTCGAGGGAGCGGCGCGTCGCCCTCGGCTTCGCGCTGTTCGCGTCGCTCTTCGTTGGCGCGGCGCGCTCTTAGGCGTTGCCGCGACAGGACGGCGATCACCTCGCTCGTACTGGCGCCCGCGGGCACTTCGTTGCGGATGACGTTCGCCACCATCGGCAAGCCGGAACGATGCCGGCGCAACGCCTTGGCGATCGCGGTTCGGCACTCCTGTCCATGGCATTCCCATTCGTCGCGGATTTTTCCGCAATAACGGCACTTGTCCATGCCGGTCATTTTACCGGCAATCGCGGTAGCGCTCAGAGGGCGGGAGGGGCGGGGAAAGAGGGGCACAAGCGGGGCGGGGCGCGGTGGGCG
>NZ_JBQCIV010000119.1:0-98192 GCF_051953405.1 Trinickia sp.
CCGGCAGCTGGCTCGAAATGGCCTTGAGCTGCAATGCAGTGCTCAGATTGGACATTCCCACTCCCGATGAAAACGTGAAAGCAGCGAACAACCCAACCATCGAAGATTCGATTTAGGGAACCGGCGATTATACCCTTTCCCCCTCGCTTGGGGCGCTTAAGTGCATGATTTGTGTCAAAAAACGCGAGCAAGAAGCGATCCCTCTTACCTGGCGCGAAGCTCGAGTGTTGTTTTTTTGCCCTCGGTCTAGGTGCCCGCGCAGGGTGACCTATGGGTCGGGTTGGGCGCTTTTGCCGTAGAATGTTCGACTTGTTTTTAATTTCACCCCGATCCCGATGGCGAAGACAGCACCCGAAAGCGCGGCCGCGCCCGTGCCCGGCGGCGAACCAGGGGACTCGGCGCTGCCCCAGAACTATGAAGCAGCGGTGGCCGAGTTGGAAGAGCTGGTTTCCCGAATGGAGAGCGGCGCCCTCAGCCTCGAGGAATCGCTGGCCGCGTATCGCCGCGGTGCGGCCCTTGTGGCGTTTTGTCAGCAGCAGCTGGAAAAGGTGGAGCAGCAGGTGCGCGTCCTCGACGGCGAGACGCTCAAACCGCTGCCTGCCGGTACGGCCCCCGCGGACAGCGGAGACGATCTATGACTTTTGAAGAATGGATGCGCGCGGTGCTCGCGCGCGTCGAAACGGCACTCGAACGTTATTTGCCGGCGACGGCAACAGAGCCGGCGCGTCTGCACGAAGCGATGCGCTACGCGGTGCTGGGCGGCGGCAAGCGCGTGCGGCCGCTGCTCGTGCATGCCGCCGGCGAGTTGACCGGCGCGCGGCCCGAAGCGCTCGAAGCGGCGTCCGCCGCGCTCGAGATGATTCACGTCTACTCGCTCGTGCACGACGACATGCCGTGCATGGACGACGACGCCTTGCGTCGCGGCAAGCCCACGGTGCATGTTCAATATGACGAAGCTACGGCCCTGCTTGTAGGCGACGCCTTGCAATCGCAGGCATTCGTCGTGCTGACCGACGAAACGGCCCTCGACACGCGCGCGCAAGCCGCGCTCGTGCGCGAACTGGCCTTCGCAAGCGGTTCGCTCGGGATGGCGGGCGGGCAGGCGATCGATTTGGCGAGCGTGGGGCTGACGCTAACACGGCCGCAACTCGAAACGATGCACCGGATGAAGACGGGCGCCTTGCTGCGTGCTTCGGTGCGGATGGGGGCGCTGGCGGGCACGGTCCCCGGTGCCGACGTTCTGAAGGCGTTGGATGTGTACGCGGGTGCCGTGGGGCTGGCCTTCCAGGTCGTCGACGACATTCTGGACGTGACGACCGATTCCGCCACGCTCGGCAAGACGGCAGGCAAGGACGCGAAGGACGGCAAGCCGACCTACGTGTCGATTATCGGGCTCGATGCCTCGCGGGCGTTGGCGGCGCAATTGCGCCACGACGCGCACGAGGCGCTTGCGCCGTTCGGCGAGCGTGCGCGGCGTTTGGCCGAGCTTGCCGACCTGGTGGTGAACCGGGTGAGTTGAACGCGAAGCCCGCTAGCGCGCGCCATTGGCCTCGAGAAGCGTAAGAAGAAAGCGGGCGCGTAACTTTTCCTACAATGGAACGACGATGTACGACTTGTTGAAAACCATCGACGACCCGGCGGATTTGCGCCGCCTCGACCGCCGTCAATTGAAGCCGCTTGCGGACGAGCTGCGTGCGTACGTGCTCGACAGCGTCTCGCAAACGGGCGGGCATTTGTCGTCGAATCTCGGCACGGTCGAGCTGACGATCGCCTTGCATTACGTGTTCGATACGCCGCACGATCGTATCGTGTGGGACGTCGGCCACCAAACTTATCCTCATAAGATTCTGACGGGGCGCCGCGACCGGATGTCCTCGCTGCGTCAACGCGGCGGGATTTCGGGCTTTCCGCGCCGCACCGAATCGCAGTACGACACGTTCGGCACGGCCCATTCGAGCACGTCGATCTCGGCCGCGCTCGGCATGGCGATCGCCAGCAAGCTCGAAGGCATCGATCGGTTCTCCATCGCCGTGATCGGCGACGGTGCGATGACGGCCGGCATGGCGTTCGAAGCCATGAATAACGCGGGCGTGTGCGACGATGTGCCGCTGCTCGTGATCCTGAACGACAACGACATGTCGATTTCGCCGCCCGTCGGCGCGCTCAATCGGCACTTGGCTCGGTTGATGTCAGGGCGTTTCTACGCCGCTGCCCGCGCGGGTGTCGAGCGCGTGTTGCGCGTCGCGCCGCCGATGCTCGAGTTGGCCCGCAAGCTCGAAGAGCACGCGAAGGGCATGGTCGTACCGGCCACGCTGTTCGAAGAGTTCGGATTCAACTACATCGGCCCCATCGATGGTCACGATCTCGACTCGCTGATCCCGACGCTGCAAAACATCCGCGAGCTGCGCGGTCCGCAGTTCCTGCACGTCGTGACGAAGAAGGGGCAGGGCTACAAGCTGGCCGAAGCCGATCCCGTGCTTTACCACGGCCCGGGCAAGTTCAATCCGGCCGAGGGCATCAAGCCCAGTACGGCACCGTCGAAGAAAACCTACACGCAAGTGTTCGGCGAATGGCTGTGCGACGCGGCCGAACTCGATTCGACCGTCGTCGGCATCACGCCGGCCATGCGCGAGGGCTCGGGCATGGTCGAGTTCGAAAAGCGTTTCCCGGATCGCTACTACGACGTGGGCATCGCCGAGCAGCATGCGGTCACGTTCGCGGGCGGTCTGGCGGCCGAAGGCCTGAAGCCGGTCGTTGCGATCTATTCGACGTTCCTGCAGCGCGGCTATGACCAGCTGATTCACGACGTAGCGTTGCAGAACCTGCCCGTCGTGTTCGCGATCGATCGCGCGGGGCTCGTCGGTGCCGATGGCGCGACGCACGCCGGCGCTTACGACCTTGCCTTCCTGCGCTGCATCCCGAATATGACGGTGATGGCGCCGGCCGATGAAAACGAATGCCGTCAAATGCTCTACACGGCGTTGCAGCAGTCGAACCCGACGGCCGTGCGTTACCCGCGCGGCGCGGGTACGGGCGTGGCGACGGTCAAGCAGATGACGGCGCTGCCGGTCGGCAAGGGCGAGATCCGTCGTCAATCGACGGCGCCCAAGGGTAGCCGGATCGCCATCCTGGCATTCGGCACGATGGTGGCGCCGGCGTTGGCGGCGGCCGAAGCGCTCGACGCCACGGTGGCCAATATGCGGTTCGTCAAGCCGATCGATGCGGACCTCGTGCGCGAGCTGGCTCAAACGCACGATGCCATCGTGACGGTCGAGGAAGGCTGCATCATGGGCGGCGCGGGCTCGGCATGCGTCGAATCCCTCCTTGGCAATGGGGTTGTTCGCCCCGTACTACAATTGGGCCTCCCCGATAGCTTCATCGACCATGGCGATCCCGCGAAGCTATTGGCGGAATGCGGCCTCGACGGCGCGGGTATCGAGAAATCGATTCGTGCGCGCTTTCTCGAGCCGGCGGCCAAGCTGGCGGCGCAGCGCGTCGCTTGAACTTAGGCGGTCCACGCGAATGGCCGCCTCATACGGTTTGGATGTATGCATGGGCCTTCGGGCCCATGTTTCGTTATTGCAGCGCGACTTTGCGCCGGCCCCTGCGCTGGCTCTTCGGCGGCGCTCACTAGGACAAAACAACGATGAACCAAATGAATCCCGCCTTCGTGATGCCGGACGTGCAAAGCAGCGTCGATACGCGGCAGATTCCGATTCAGCGAGTCGGGGTGAAGGGCGTGCGCCATCCGTTGACGGTGCGCACGGCGAGCGGCGAGGTGCAGCCTACGGTGGGAACGTGGAACCTGGACGTCCATTTGCCGGCCGACCAGAAAGGCACCCATATGTCGCGTTTCGTGGCGCTGCTGGAAGGAAACAAGGCACCGCTCGAGCCCGCGGCGTTTCGCAACATGCTGGCCGAGATGCTCGATAAGCTGGAAGCGACGGGCGGCCGCATCGAAGTGACGTTTCCGTACTTCGTGCCGAAGACAGCCCCGGTTTCAGGCGTGTCGAGCCTGCTCGATTACGAGGTGACGCTGACGGGGCAAGCGCGCGACGGCGAGATCCGCATCTTCGTGCGCGTGCTCGTGCCGGTTACGAGCCTATGCCCGTGCTCGAAAGAGATCTCCCAATACGGCGCGCACAATCAGCGCTCGCATGTGACGATCGAAGTGGAGCTGGTGGCCGAGCTGCCCGTCGAAGAATTGATCCGCATGGCTGAGGAAGAGGCGTCGTGCGAATTGTGGGGGCTGCTCAAGCGCCCCGACGAGAAGTTCGTGACGGAGCGCGCATACGAGAACCCGAAGTTCGTCGAGGATCTCGTGCGCGATGTGGCGCAGCGGCTCAACGCCGACGAGCGCGTTGTCTCGTACGTGCTCGAGGCGGAAAACTTCGAATCGATCCACAACCACAGCGCGTATGCCGTCATCGAGCACGATAAGCGCTTGGCGGCTTAGGCGCTTTGACCTCGGTGCGCGGCAAGCCAGCCCGTTAGCGCTTTCTCATTGCCGCCCGATGGGTGGCATACGGTTGTAGTCGACATCGATCGGCTACCACCGTCGCAATCTGCCTCGGTCGATATCGGTCAATATCGGTCGGCGCCGATTGCGTCGCGAACGATCGACTATCGCGCGAGGGAGGTCAAATCCCAGCGCGGCTTGACGGTGAACGCGTAATCCTTGCTCGCCTGCTCGGGCCAGCGTTGGAGCCGCAGCGCCCCCGCCAGCGCGATCATTGCGCCGTTGTCCGTGCACAGCGAAAGATCGGGGTAGTGCACGTCATACCCGCGCTTTTTCGCGGCGGCCGACAACGCTTCGCGCAACTGCCGATTCGCGCCCACGCCGCCCGCCACCACCAGCCGCTTCAGACGCGTCTTCTTGAGCGCGGCCAGCGATTTCGCGACGAGCACTTCCACGGCGGCATCGACGAACCCTCGCGCCAAATCGGCTTTCGCCTGTTCGCAAACATTGGCGCCGAGCTGCTTCGTTTGCGTCAGTACGGCGGTTTTCAACCCGCTGAAACTGAAATCGAGATCGCCCGAATGCAGCATCGGGCGTGGCAGCGTCACAGCGCCGGGCGTACCGTATTGCGCGAGCCGCGAGACTTCGGGGCCGCCGGGGTAGCCTAGCCCCAACAGCTTGGCTGTCTTGTCGAACGCTTCGCCGGCGGCGTCGTCGAGCGTTTCGCCGAGCGTTTCGTATACGCCGACGTCGGTCACTCGCATAAGCTGCGTATGGCCGCCGGAGACGAGCAGAGCGACGAACGGAAACGGCGGCGGTGCATCGACGAGCAGCGGCGAGAGCAGATGGCCCTCGAGATGGTGAATGCCGACCGTCGGCTTATCCCACGCCATCGCGAGCGCATTCGCGATACTGGCGCCGACGAGCAGCGCGCCCGCGAGGCCCGGACCCTGCGTGAACGCTATCGCATCGATGTCGGCGCGCGAGGCGTTCGAACGCGCAAGGACGTCCTCGAGCAACGGCAAGGCGCGGCGGATGTGATCGCGCGAGGCAAGTTCGGGTACGACGCCGCCGTATTCGCGATGCATCGCGATTTGCGAATGCAGCGCGTGGGCGAGCAGGCCGCGCTGCGTGTCGTAGAGCGCAAGCCCCGTTTCGTCGCACGAGCTTTCGATGCCGAGAACGAGCATGGTCGATAGATTGAGGTGAGCGTTGCCGGCGTACGTTGTCAGCAGAGATTGCCAGCGTAGGAACGTCACCGCAAGGAGAGGGGGAAACCCAAAAGTATAGCAGCGCGCCGTACGACGGCACCTGTCCGGGTAAAATGCGCGCCATGGAATCTTTCGATATCGCCGTCATCGGCGCAGGTGCGGCCGGCATGATGTGCGCGGCCGTCGCCGGACAACGCGGCTCGCGTGTCGTGCTCATCGATCATGCGCCGCGTCTGGCGGAGAAGATCCGCATCTCGGGCGGCGGGCGCTGCAACTTCACGAACCTGCAAGCGGGGCCGGGCAACTACCTGTCGGCCAATCCGCATTTTTGTCGTTCGGCCCTTGCACGCTATACGCCGAGCGACTTTCTCGCGCTGCTGAAGACGCACCGAGTCAGTTGGCACGAGAAGCATCGCGGGCAGCTGTTTTGCGATCATTCGAGCGAATCGATCATCGACATGCTCAAGGCCGAATGCGAGACCGGTCGCATCGCGTGGCGGCGCCCCGTTGCCGTCGAGGCCGTGCGCCGCGGCGAGGACGGCCGCTTTTCGCTCGATACGAACGCCGGCGAAATCGCGGCCCGTTCGCTCGTGATCGCGACGGGCGGGCTGTCGATCCCGAAAATCGGGGCGACCGATTTCGCTTATCGCATTGCGAAGCAGTTCGGGCACAAGCTCGTCGATATGCGGCCGGCGTTGGTGCCGTTGACGTTTTCATCCGACGAATGGTCGCCTTTCGCGACGCTGGCCGGCGTGTCGCTCGAAGTCGAGGTGACGACAGGCTCGACGCGAGCGCAAGGGTCCTTCGTCGAAGATCTGCTGTTCACGCATCGGGGGTTGTCGGGGCCCGCTATCTTGCAGATTTCGAGCTATTGGCCGAGCGGCGATCCGATCGTTGTCGATTTGCTTCCCGGCCGCGATGTCGCTGCCGAACTCATCGAGGCCAAATCGAACGGCACCAAGCGGCAGATCGGCAACTTGCTCGCGCAGTGGCTGCCCGCCCGCTTGGCGGACGCATGGCTCGAGGCGCACGACGTGTCGGCCGAGGCGCGACTTGCCGATTTGCCGGACAAAACCTTGCGTCGCTTGGGAGAGGCCTTTGCGCGATGGGTGCTCACCCCGTCCGGCACCGAGGGGTACCGCAAGGCGGAAGTGACGAAAGGCGGCGTCGATACGAGAGAGCTGTCTTCCACGACGATGATGAGCGCGCGCGTGCCGGGGCTTTACTTCATCGGTGAAGCGGTGGACGTCACCGGCTGGCTCGGCGGGTACAACTTTCAATGGGCCTGGGCGTCCGGCGTGGCGGCGGGCGAGGCGGCATTCGAATTCGCACGAAGCGCTTGACAACTTTCGTGTAATTGTGCAGAACGTCTGCTATACTCCCGGACCTTCGGGATATTTCCTTTTGGAAACATGACGATCATCCGCGTAAAAGAAAACGAGCCCTTCGAAGTCGCCATGCGCCGCTTCAAGCGCACGATCGAGAAGAACGGTCTGCTGACCGAGCTTCGGGCGCGAGAGTTCTACGAGAAGCCGACGGCGGAGCGCAAACGGAAGAAGTCCGCCGCCGTGAAGCGCCATTTCAAGCGCCTGCGCAGCCAGATGCTGCCGAAAAAATTCTATTGATCGTCCCGGCGCCGGCATCGGTCGCGACGCGCAGTGTGCATGCCGGACCGAAGTGGCGCTCGCTCTCGCGGCGGGAGGGGTTTCAGCGCTATCCTCCGCCCGAAGCACATGCTTAAGCGCAAGACCCGCTTGAGGAAGTGTCCCAAGCGGGTTTTTGCGCTCCGTGCTACGCGTGTCGGGATGTTTCTCCCATTCCCTTTTCTTCTTGCATCCGGGTGACAGATGAGTCTGAAAGATCGCATCAACGACGACATGAAGGCCGCGATGCGCGCGCGCGAAACGGGCCGTTTGGCCACGATTCGCTTGCTGCTGGCAGCCATCAAGCAACGTGAAGTCGACGAACGTGTGACGCTCGACGATGCCGGCATCACCGCCGTCATCGACAAAATGATCAAGCAACGCAAGGATTCGATCAGCCAATTCGAAGCAGCCGGCCGTACCGATCTCGTCGAGCAAGAGCGCGGCGAGCTGGCCGTGTTGGCCGACTATATGCCGGCGCAGCTATCCGAGGCGGAAGTTGCCGAGCAGGTTCAGGCCGCGGTGGCCGAGACCGGTGCCGCGGGGCCGCAGGACATGGGCAAGGTCATGGCTGTGCTGAAGCCCAAGCTGGCGGGCCGTGCCGATATGACGGCGGTGTCCGCGCTCGTGAAGGCTGCGCTGGCCAAGTAACGGGGCACTCGATGCTCGGGGGCGGCTCGGGGCTTTGCCCGGCATCCGCTTCGTCGCGCATTTCGCCTTATTCCATCGCTCGTGATTCCGCACGCCTTTCTTCAAGACTTGTTGAACCGCGTCGACATCGTCGACGTGGTGGGCAAGTTCGTCCAACTGAAGAAGGGTGGGGCGAATTTCATGGGCTTGTGCCCGTTTCACAACGAGAAAAGCCCCTCGTTCACCGTGAGTCCCACCAAGCAGTTCTATCACTGCTTCGGTTGCGGCGCCCACGGCACGGCCATCAGCTTCTTGATGGAGCACACCGGGCTGTCGTTCCCCGAAGCGGTCGGCGAGCTGGCGCAATCGGTCGGGCTCACGGTACCGAGAGAGCCTTCGCCCACGCGCGGCGGCTACGGTGGGGAAAGGAGCGGCGCGGGTGGGGAGCGAAGCGTGCCCGTCGACGGCAAGGTCGTGGCGGCATTGTCCGATCTCATGCAGACGGCCTGCGACTACTATCGCAAAACGTTGCGTGGGGCGCCCCAGGCGATCCAGTACCTGAAAAAGCGCGGGCTGACGGGCGAAATCGCCGCGCGATTCGGCCTCGGTTACGCGCCCGACGGGTGGCAGAATCTCGAGGCCGTGTTCGACGATTACCGCAACGACGGGCTAGTCGAAGCCGGGCTCGTGATCGTGAGCGAGAAGCTCGACGCACAGGGCCAGCCGCGCCGTTACGACCGCTTTCGCGAGCGAATCATGTTTCCGATTCGCAATGTGAAAGGCCAGGTGATCGGCTTCGGCGGCCGCGTGCTCGACGGCGGCGAGCCGAAGTATTTGAATTCGCCGGAAACGCCTCTATTTAGCAAGGGCAGCGAACTATACGGGCTGTTCGAGGCACGCTTGGCGATTCGCGAGGCGCATTCGGTGCTCGTGGTGGAAGGGTATATGGACGTCGTGGCACTCGCGCAGCTCGGATTTCCGAATGCCGTCGCGACCCTCGGCACGGCGTGCACGCCGATCCACGTGCAGAAGCTGCTGCGGCAGACCGATACGGTCATTTTCAGCTTCGACGGCGATGCGGCGGGCCGGCGCGCGGCGCGTCGGGCGTTGGATGCCTGTTTGCCGCATGCCGCGGACAACCGCACGATCCGTTTCCTGTTTCTGCCGTCGGAGCACGACCCGGATAGCTACGTCCGGGAGTTCGGCCAGGACGCATTTTCGGAGCAGATCGAGCGCGCGATGCCGCTGTCCCAGTTCATGCTGAACGAAGTGCTGGCGGGCAAGGAACTCGACACGCCGGAAGGGCGGGCGCGGGCGCTGTTCGACGCGAAACCGCTGTTGCAGGCGCTGCCGGCCAATGCGTTGCGCGCGCAGATCATGCACATGTTCGCCGATCGGCTAGATGTGCCGTTCGAAGAGGTTGCGGCACTATGCGAGGTCGATACACGCATCGTGGCGGCAGCGCGGCCGGCGCCGCCGCGCAAGGATCGACGCCGCGTGACGGGTATCGAAGAGCGCGCGTTGCGCAACTTGGTGATGTATCCGCGCATCGTGTCGGTGCTCGACGACGAGAGCGAGGAGAGCTTGTTCAACCAGAGCCACCATGGCGAGTTGTTCGCCGAGGCGGCCACGCATGCCCGTGCGCTCGGGCCGGCGGCCGAGTTTCGCCTGGTATCGGACCTGCTGAGAAATGGGGCCAACGCGGCGACTTTCGAAGAAATCTTCCGCGAAATTCTGGTCTATGATGAAAACGTCCGCGATTTGCTGCTGCACGACGCGCAAGACGCCGCGGCGGCGGAGCAGCAGCAAGAGCGCGAACGCATCGCCGCCGAGGAATTCCAGGCGGCTATCTTGAAAATCCGCTATGACGCGTGCTGCGAGCGGCTAGAGCGTTTGTCGCGACAGTCCAAACTCACGCCGGATGAGATCGAACAATTCGCGGAATTGAACAGGCAGCGGGCCGACATGAAGCGGCAACTGGGGCTTTGACTTCGGCGGAGGGACTGCGCCGTGTGTGCTATAATAAAAGGTTTTCAGCGGTTTAGTTTGTCTTTTCTAAGCAGAGGCGCTGCGGCAGAGGCGAGATAGCGATGGCAAAGACTACGAGCGAACGGGCGGCTGCAAGGCGTACGACGGGAAGGAGCAAGGGCGATGCCCGAAGCTCCGAAAGGCGTGCGACGGGGCCGACGCGCAAAGTAGCGGTTGCGGAATCGGCTGTCGTTTCTGTCGAAAAAAGATCGGCTGCAGGTGCAGCGGAACGGGCCGGCAAGCGATCGGCCGGCTCGGGGGCTGTGCGGACTTCGGCGGCAGCCGCCGATATGACCAAGGCGGCAAAGACGTCCGCCAAGCCGGAGACGAGGGCCGCCGCCGCGAGGCGGGCCGGTTCGAAAAGCGCAGAGGGCGCGACTGCCACGCCGGACGATTCGGCAGTGCGCGATACCCAAGTATCCACGGTGCAACCGGCTGAAGTCCAGCAGCCGCGAGTCGAGACTATAGCCGGTACGGCGAACTCCATGACGAAAAAGCTGAACGAAGTATCCGTCGATGACGAAGCAACCCAAGCCGAAGAGCAGCAAGCTGCTCCGGGTAAGGGCGAGAAGGCCAAGGCGCGCGATCGCCGCGCGAAGGAAAAGGCGCTGCTGAAGGATGCGTTCGCGTCCACTCAGCCCGGCACGGCGGAAGAGCTCGAAGAGCGCCGTTCGAAGCTGCGCGCGCTGATCAAGCTCGGCAAAGAGCGTGGCTTTCTGACGTACGCGGAAATCAACGACCACCTGCCCGACAACTTCGCCGAGACCGAGGCGATCGAAGGCATCATCAGCACGTTCAACGACATGGGTGTGGCTGTCTACGAGCAGGCGCCCGATGCCGAGACGCTGCTGCTGAACGACAATGCCCCGGCTGTCTCGTCCGACGACGAAGTGGAAGAGGAAGCGGAAGTTGCGCTCTCGACGGTCGATTCGGAGTTCGGCCGCACGACGGACCCGGTTCGTATGTACATGCGGGAAATGGGTACGGTCGAGCTGTTGACGCGCGAAGGCGAAATCGAGATCGCCAAGCGGATCGAAGACGGCCTGAAGCACATGGTCATGGCGATTTCGGCGTGCCCGACGACCATTGCCGATATTCTCGCGATGGCTGAGCGCGTTGCAAACGACGAGATTCGGATCGACGAACTCGTCGACGGCTTGATCGACCCGAACGCGGCGGACACCGACGGCTTCTCGGAACAAGAGGCCGAAGCGATCGAAAACGAGAGCGAGGAAGAAGAGGACGACGGCACGGCGCAAGCCACGGCCAACGCCGCTCAGCTCGAAGCGCTCAAGCGTACCTCGCTCGAGAAATTCGCGCTGATCAGCGAATGGTTCGACAAGATGCGTCGCGCGTTCGAGAAGGAAGGCTACAAGTCGAAGTCGTACCTGAAGGCGCAAGAGACGATTCAGAACGAGTTGATGTCGATTCGCTTCACGGCGCGTACGGTCGAGCGTCTGTGCGACACGTTGCGTGCGCAAGTGGACGAAGTGCGTCAAGTCGAGCGCCAGATTCTGCATATCGTCGTCGACAAATGCGGCATGCCGCGCTCGGAATTCATCACCCGTTTCCCGGGCAGCGAAACCGATCTCGATTGGGCCGATAAGGTCGTGGCGGAAAGCCATTCGTACAGCGCGATCTTGTCGCGTAACATCCCGGCGATCCGCGAGCAGCAGCAGCGTTTGCTCGATTTGCAGGCGCGCGTGGTACTGCCGCTGAAGGACTTGAAGGAAACCAACCGTCAGATGGCGGCGGGCGAACTGAAGGCGCGGCAAGCCAAGCGCGAAATGACCGAGGCGAACTTGCGCCTTGTGATTTCGATCGCGAAGAAGTACACGAACCGCGGCTTGCAGTTCCTGGATCTGATTCAGGAAGGCAACATCGGTTTGATGAAGGCCGTGGATAAATTCGAATATCGGCGCGGCTACAAGTTCTCGACGTACGCGACGTGGTGGATCCGTCAGGCCATCACGCGCTCGATCGCCGACCAGGCTCGTACGATCCGTATTCCGGTTCACATGATCGAAACGATCAACAAGATGAACCGTATTTCGCGGCAGATTTTGCAGGAGACGGGTCTCGAGCCCGATCCGGCCACGCTCGCGGAAAAGATGGAGATGCCCGAGGACAAGATCCGCAAGATCATGAAGATCGCGAAGGAGCCGATCTCCATGGAAACGCCGATCGGCGACGACGACGATTCGCACTTGGGCGATTTCATCGAGGATTCGAACACGGTGGCGCCGTCGGATGCCGCGTTGCACGCGAGCATGCGCGACGTCGTGAAGGATGTGCTCGATTCGCTGACGCCGCGTGAAGCGAAGGTGCTGCGCATGCGTTTCGGTATCGAGATGAGCACCGATCACACGTTGGAAGAAGTGGGTAAGCAGTTCGACGTGACGCGTGAGCGGATCCGCCAGATCGAAGCGAAGGCGCTGCGCAAGCTGCGTCACCCGAGCCGTTCGGACAAGCTGAAATCGTTCCTCGAAGGGAATTGATCGGCTCGATCGCTTGAGTGGGATCATGAGGCCCGGCTCGATGAGCCGGGCCTTTTCGTAGGATCGCCGCTCGATTCGCGTTTATTGAGCTTTTGCGATTTGCAAGCGGCGACAATAGCCGATAGACTCGCAGTCTTTCCGCGACGCGGTCGATAGTTCATCGATCGACTCGGGGGACGAATCGTCATAGCCGCCACCCGTATCAGAATTCCAAACGGTGGCGCGAGACGGGCCGGACGCCGTGCTGGTTGCAGGCAGCGGACTCATAATCCGCCTCCGAAAGGACACCGTGGGTTCGACTCCCACCCGGCCCACCAAGGCTTTGCGGTCGATTAGAAATCGTAGAAAATTTCCGCAATTGCGGATCATTTCCGCAATCATCGAGAAGGCGGCTATGTGATACTGTTTTCCCATACAGTATCGCGCCCATGTCCCAAAACCTCAACAATCCTTACGGAACGCCACGGCCGTGCCGCGCATGCGAGCATTGGGGTGGCGACGTATCTAGGACCAAGGATGCTTCTTTCTGCCTGCGCGATAATGGCCGTCAGGTACAAGCGAACAAGCACCAGGGGTGTGTTTTTTGGGCCAGGGCAATCGGAAGTGATGATGTGGCCGGCGAGCAGCGCTCGGGGCGCGGGAGTGAATGATGGGTAAAGATGAAGTGTGGCCGCAATCTTGGCGCGATCTCGTCGCAGAGGCGGTCGAGCGCGGCGCGGCAGATGGGCCATGGTTGCATATAGCCGGTTTGTGGCTGCATCAGGTCAACGACGGATGGCAGCCGATCGAGACAGCACCAAGGGATGGAAGACGCATTCTGCTGTGCAGAGGTGAAATTGTCGAACCGGTGACGGTCGGCTATTGGTCTATGGCGGAGTGCCGGTTTGTTATGCCGCTAGCTCGCGATGAGTGCCCGGCAACGCATTGGATGCGGTTGCCGGATCCAGCCTAGACTGGCGACGCTTCTAGCGCGCCCAACGCCGCGATCACGCGCTCCATCTTGTGATCGAAAGGGTTGTCGAAGGGGACTTCCGGCGTGCCGATCGGCGTCAGCGGCACCGGCAAGTACCAGTTCTCCGGCAGCATCGGCACAATATCGTTTCCGTTCCGGTAGAGCGTGATCGGCACGTGCGCGAGCAGCGCGCCGAACTCGGGGCCCGGACTAATGCGTGGTGGCTCGAATCCCCACACGGCCGCCGGCGGATTGCCGGAGACCGTCATCTGGATCGCGCACATGAGCGCGAGTGCGCCGCCAAGGGAATGCCCGACGAGCGTGACGGGCTTCCCGTCGATCGCAGCTAGCACGGCGCCCGACATATCTTCCCAGGCTCGCCAAATGCCCCTATGGAGCTTTCCGACGCCATCGACGTCCATCGGAAAGGCATCGAAGTCCGCTTCCCAGCATGCCCGGTTATCGGAGCCGCGGAAGGCGACAACGAGGCCGCTCGGCGTCGTCCGCACGATCGCGCGCGAGGCGCTGTCGACTTGGCCGATGTCGGGCGCCGCGTTGTATGCCTCCTGCGCTAGGAGGGCGAAGTCGCGCGGCGTCATTGCAGTGATGCGCCGGAAAGTGGCGTCGACGCGGCGGCCGGCGCCGATGCGGCCGTCGCGGCAATGGCGGGTTCCAGGCTGATCGCCACGTTGAACGCGAGCACGCCGGTATCGATCGCCGCGTCCGCCGCCCGAATCTTATCGGGCGAGAGCGACGACGAATCCACTAGCGATTTGACGAGCGGCAGGGTCGCGTTGACGATCGCCTGCAGGTCGGGTTTCGCCACCGCCGCACCGGCCGCGCATACCTTTGTCACGGCTGGCTTGACCGTCTTCGTGAGCGTGTCGGCCGCGCCGCCCGTGAAGACGCCGTCTGCCTGGAGGATCGTGATTTCACCATTCGTGGCGCCGCAGGCGATAGCGACTTGTTGCTGGAAGGTCAGCGGCGGCGCAGTGCCGCCGCACGCGGTGAGAGCGAGCGCGACAATGCCTGCCGCAAGCAGCATGAGCTTCTTCATTTGGGATTCCCTACTTGGTGAGTTTGATGACGGCCGTCGCGGCGTTCGATACGGCGCCGGCAACGGCCGCAGTTGTGGCGCCTTCGGCTTTGATCGGGGCGGTGGCGCCAACGCCCGTTTCAGTGAAGTGAACCGTGACCGTGCCACCCGGTTGCTCGGCGAGATCGAATTGCAGGGACGAGATGTCCTTGCTGTTAGTCGCATCCGCGCGGCAGCAGACCATCCGACCGAGCGCGGGCTCGTAGAACGGCGAGACCGAGTAGTGCGCGGTGCCGGCGCATCCAGCGAGCGCGATCACGCCGGCGCAGGCGAGCGGAGCGCGGATCATTGCGCTGCCGCGGCCGCCTTCGTCGCTCGCTTCTGTGCAAACAGGTGCGCGCCCGCCACGAGCAGCACGACGATTGCGCCCTGCACGTCGGCGGGCAACGTCACGTGAAACAGGCTCGCGACGTACGAGACGACGGGGGCGACGACGGCGCCAGCGCCGGCGGCAATCGCGGTATTTGCGGGGGTCGTTTGGTTCATAGGTGCTCCGGATCGTGGTGAATGACTTCGGTCGGCGAGAACTGCTCACCGTCCTCGAGGTACCGCTGCATGATCCACAGACTGAAGGGCATGCTGTGAATGCCCGAATCCTTGCCTGTGTGGTGCTCTTTGCAGAGCAGGACGCCCTGCGCCTCCATGTCGTCGATGAAGGTGTACGGATTCGCGGGATCGAATTTCGACCAGTCCCAATGCGGGTAGTCGGCCTTGATCCGATCCCAACGGAGCCTGCCTTCGGCGAAGCTGCGCTCGACGCCGAAGTGATGCGCCTCGAGCGGCTGCCCGAGTTCCTCCTCGGTCTGGCCGCAGATCCAGCAGCGGCCCGGCTCGTCGCGCAGGATGGTGATGGCCGGCTCGACCTTGTCGAAGAGGGCCTTCTTTGTGTGCCGGAAGAGGGGCGTCGTCACGCGATCGGCATGCTCGGGGGTGATGACGTCCACCGTCAGCGTCTCGCGCAGTTCGTGTTGTTGTGTCATGGCCGTAAACGAAAAAGCCCGGCGCGCGGCCGGGCTGGTGATGGGAGGAAGAAAGGCGTCAATCGACGTCAGGGAGGTCGATGGTCTGGCCTTTTAGGGCGTGCGTGCAATCGCCGAGGAAGATGATTTGGCCCGGCGCCGCGCCATTGCAGCCGATGAACGAGTGGCAACGATGCAGGGGGATTTCCCATTCCTCGCCGTTGTCTCGCTTGTACTTTTCGCCGCCCCACCACGTGTTGAGGCTCGGTCCGAACACGGGCCGATCGAAATCGCCATTGAACGTCCAGCGGTCCTTCCACGAAATGTGCGGCGAGTGCTCGGTTTCGCCGGGCGGCAACCATGTCGTCGGCAAGACATGAGACATGGGCGTCCCGTTCGAATACAGGCACCCAGGACATATGATCTTGATCCCATAGAAGCGGCCCGCATCATCGCGGACGATCTTTGCTTTTGCCATTACGCGATCCCCAATGCGGCCTTCGCCGCGTCGTACAGCACCTGTCGATCGGCGAGGCCGTTCGTACCACCGTTGACGCCCTTCGTGACTTCGGTGAAGTCGCCGGCCAACGCCAGCGGCGTCAATTTCTTGTTCCACCAAAACCACGCGGCCGACATCGCGGCGTGCTCAGGCTGTTCGAGCAGATCGGGATGATTCAGGAGGTCGAGATCGAGCGCGACGGCCGCGATCGCATAGTTGGCTCGGCCGCTTAGTTGGATAAGGCCACGGCCGCAGAAGAGCCGCCCATCGCCGGGCTGCGTGTTGCCGAGTTCCTTCGCCTTTTCCGATGGAGGTTCGTAGGCGCGCTGCGCGACCGTCGGCCCCCACAGTTCCTTCGTGAAGATGAGGTGCTCCGATTCGTGCCCGATCTGCGCGAGGAACGCGGCGACGTCCAGCGGCTCGGCGATGCCGTAGTGGTCGCACGCGGTCTGGATAAATGGTACGAAGAGCGTCGCGCGCGCCGGCGCCGCGCCGCAGCCGGCGGCGATGATGTGGGGCGTGAGATTCATGACCTACTTTCCAAAAATGTGATGGCCCAGCACTCCGAGTACTGCTCCGATGGCGGCCCCCAGTGAAGTCAGAGTGAAGAGGGCACCCTTGCCGCGGTTCGCGAGGGCCAATAGCGCCTGCACGTCTGTGCGCAAGGCAGCGATTTGGGTGTCCTGTTCGTCTAGGCGCGCGAGCACGCGGCCGAATTCGATCGGGTCGATCTGATTCATGCAATGAGGCCCCGGAAAAAGAAAAAAGCCGCGCGAGGCGGCTGATTGCGTTTTTTGCTGCTTGACTTTTGTTCCCTTTGGGAACATATTGGATGCGTTGGGCGCGCTCCCCGCGACTGCCCGCTACTCCGAAAGGACGATCATGAAGACCACATTTCGCTCGCGCGTACTGCGCCTCCTTGCCCATGCCAATTCGATACGAGCCACCTTCACCGCGCGACCTGCGCGCGCTAAAGGAGCGGCTCAACTATTCCGGTCAGCAAATGGCGGATCTGTTCGGGCTCGCCAGCAAAGAACAGTGGCGCAAGTACAGTGGCGATGGAGCGCCGCGGTCAATGAGCCTTCCCATGCTTTTCCTTGCGGGGGCGCTGCTCCATCGCACCGCGACCGTCGACCAAGTCTTCGATTGGTGCAGGGAGGTCGGAGCGACGATCGAAATCAAAGAAGCGTTACCGCCGCAGGTACCCGATGGAGAGCCGCATCCGTAGCGATGGCGCTCGGGTGCGCAGCAGCGGCTCAGGCGCGCGCCGCTCATCAAGCAAATCATCGGGGCGCAATCACGAGAACGAAAATTCAAGCCCTCCGGTCGACACTAAACCGGATTGGCGTGCCCGCGCCAAAAACTTCCACTTCGGCCGAGATTCGAGCGATAATCTCGCCCGAACAATGGGTGCGGGGCAATCATGAAGTTGCTAAAAATATTGGCCGAGGTATTCCGCAATCGACAGAATACAACCGCCAAACGACCTCCGACGTTGGAGGAAATCGCTTTCGAAAATGGCTACCGGGCCATCTCGAAATCGGAAAACCCATACCCCCCATGTTCCGCCTTACATCAAGCATGGGATCGAGGCTTCAAAGCCCGGACGAAATACGACATCGCCATTTGGTAAGCGCTGCCTTTGCCTTATTCATCGCCTTGGGTCTATCTGCTTGCGGCGGTGGCGGAGGTGGGAGCCCCGCATCAAGTCCTGCTGCGCCTGCTTCCGATCCTGTCCCAGCGAACGCCCAGCCAACGCTGCCTACGCCAAAAACGATCTTGATTGAGCAATACGGTGATAGCACTGTGTATGGCCAGACGAACGATGCAAGAGGGAATCCCGTGCAATCTCCACAGGCCGCCCCAGTCGTTTTGCAAGGTCTCCTTCGGACTAAGTATGGTGCGTCGGTGACGATATTGAACCAAGGCGTGCCGGGAACTTCGGCGGAGCAACTTCTGAACGGCGACGGCGTCCATCCGAAATGGCAAGATCAGATGGCGCAATCGAAAGCGAATATCGTCACAATCCGCTTTGGCATAAACGACTCTGCCAATGGACCAGGCTTCGTGCCGATGTTCTCGATGTACGAGGATCAACTAGTGTCGATTGCGAAAGCTGCCGGCAAGACGGTGGTGCTCGAGAATTCGTCGCCAGTGATGCCCGCGCCCTACGCAGCATTACCTCAGTACGCACAAGCAACGCTCACCGTTGCAAAAACGTGGGGCATTCCCTCAGTTGACCTCTACGGCTACCTTATTGCGCTGTCGAACTGGGATTCGATGTTGAGCGACGGTATCCATCCGACCGCGGTCGGATATAGCATCATTGCGCAGCAGGAATTGACCATTATCGGACCCATCGTAAAGGTCGCAATGGCGAATTAGCTCATGTCGTCAGGCTGGTTTGTAGGCCGCAGCAGCGGCCTCAATGGATGCTTTCTGTGCGGCCGTGATTGAGTCGCCAAAATACAGGTTTCCATTGTTGTCCCACGAGAACTGAAGTCCGCCAAGGCCAGCCGCAACGATTGCGGCGCCGAATCCTTCGTCCAGGTTATATGTCGCCATATCGATCTCCTATTTGCGTGGCGGGATACTGAGGGTTGAGATCGAGCCGGCTCCCCACGTCGCAGTTGCTGAGCCGGATCCTGACGCACCCCATATCGAGGCAACATGCCGCCCGTCGGCGGCGACGGGAAATGGGACCGACATCGATTGCGCGTTCGAATTGTTCGCGGCGCTTGGAGTTGTTGACGCGCCAGCACTCAATATCGTCGAGTCGACCACCGGTGCGCTAACGATATTCGTGTTTGTAGCGCTGGTCGACACATTCACATTTCCGCCGACCGTGGCAATTTCATTCGCCCACGCGAGGAACGGGATTTGAAAAGCTGTCGTTACGTTACCCACAATGGATTGAGTGGTCGATGCAGCACTCGGATTTGACTTCACGATCCCCACACCCGGATCATTCGCCCACGATCGAACCGTCGATTCCAGCGACGTCGCGCTCAGCGCGTATGCCATCCCAACGAGCACCTTCGTGTTATCGCCGATCATTACCTCCACGCCGGTCGGATCCGTCGTATGCCCGGTCGTCGATAAATTGAAGCCTAGCGAACCACCGATCAGCGTGACATACACGTAAAAGAGCGTGTTTGACGTGAGGCCGGATGGCGAATAGCCGATTCCGCCCGCGGGAATCTTTGCAATTCCCTGGCCCGGGATGAAAACGTAGTTTCCGCGGCACGGGACAAACGCGAGATTTCCGCTGTTGTAATAGAGCTGCCCCTGCGGGGAGATCAGGATTTGCGAGGCCTGCGCCGCATGCTCGCTAGCTGTGGCGGGATTGATCTGTAGCGCGCCGGCGGTTTGGTTGCTTAGCACGACTTCATTGAGCGACGCGCTATAGATGCCAGTGTATTGGCGTCCGGCGATAATCTCGCCACCCTGAAATGCGCCGGCGGCTCCGACGAAATTCACCGAGCCAGGCCCGGCGTTGATCGTGCACGGGCCCGTATTGCTGTTTGCGGCCTTGAACGTGATTTCCTGTCCATCGGTGTACGCGGTGATCGGCGGCGTGAGCGCGAGCGTAATCGTGTTCACAGTCGTGCTGGTGTCAACGGCATAGCCAGTCGAACCGGTTTGCATCATCTGCAGCAGGCTCGTGATCTGCGGCACCCCAGCCGGTACAGAGATGTTGCCGGACGTAACCGTGGATTGCCCGTTGGCGACTGTCACGACAGCCAACGCCGTCCATCCGGAGTCCACGGCCGGAGTCGTCTGCGTGCCGGTTGTCGCGGCAATGCCGGCTTTCGCCTGGATCACACAGGTACCTTGGCGCTCCGTCGGTAACGGAGCGCCGCTTCCACCTTGTCCGTTTAGCGGGATCTGCGGATTGCTGCTGTTATAGAACGGCAGGACGGCCGGATTCGTGTCTTGGTCCTGGTACTGCGCTTCGATGAGATAGTTGATGCTGTAGCCACTCGTCGAAGGCGCAGGCGTCGAGATGGTCTGCGCGGCCATATTTAGACCTTGCTTCAGGATCGTATCGGTCGTATCCGCCGGCAGCGAGCCCCACGTCGTCGCATCGACGGCCGCCATGGTGTAGATCTCGCCGATGCCCACCAAAACATTCAGCGCGGCAGGTGAATTCGGCGTGACGGCGAGGCCGCGCACGACGGAATTGCTGCCGAAGGTGGCTTGCGAAAGCTTCGCGAGGCCAATCATCGTAGCGCGTTGCGCGAACAGGAAATCGACGCTGCGGCCCTGCTCCTGTGTGTAAACGATAGGGCGGTCCATTCAGACTCCGGAAACGAAAAAGCCGCCCGAAGGCGGCTTGAGAAGAGTGATTTGAGAGACTGGATTAGGGCGTGATCGGACTATCAGCAATGCGCATCCATACGACCGTCCCGGTCATGCGCGTCGATTCGACCGCGGCGATGATGGCCGCGTCGGTCACGGCGGTTACTGGAGCATCCGACCAGGCGCCATATGAGTCCCACGACCAGCGCCACGAATCCAATTCTCCGAGCGATTGGGCGTTCGTGATCGGCCTATAGGCTGTGACAAAGCTCTGGTATGGCATCGGCGCGCCCCACTTGCCGACGCCAGTGTCCCAATAGAACCCTCCATCCCAGCCGCCCGAATCGGTCGTATTGCTCGGCTCGAAGATGTCCGGTGCTCGCCCGGTAATGAGCTTCAGCACGGCGGACATATTTGCCCGCGTTGGCCCTTTCACGAACAGATTCGCGAGGATGCGCGCGCGGTAAGGACCATCCTGCTCGTTTGTCAGCCGCGGCAATGCAGCGCCGAAGAAGTCGTTCGCGATCAGATCGAGATAACCGTCGGTCGCCGTCGCAATGCGCGTCTGGAGTGCCGCATATGTGATCTGGTTATAGATCGTCGAGAGCGCCCACGCTGGGCCTTGCAGCGTCGCATCGAATTTTTGAGATAACTTGAACCACGACGTTGGGATCTGCGCGCGCAGCCGCGTGAAAATATCTTGCTGATCGCCTTTTGCCATTACGTCACCGAGATGGTCCCGGCAACGATCTGCTGCTGCGTTGTCGCAACGAGATCAGATGTGCCGCCATTGATCGTGAGGCCCGTCACCGGCTGTGCGACGCCCGCAACACCCCATACCACCGAGTAGAGTTGCGACCACGAAAGAGTCGCACCCAGAGGCAGCGCGCCGATGAAATTCTGGATGGCAGCCTGCACCGCGGTTTGGACCGCCGATTGCGTATAGCCCGGCGCCGCTGTCACGCTGACTGCGATGTTTGCGATCAGGTCGGTAGCCGGATACACCGCAAACGTAATCGACAGCCCGCGGATCGCATCGATGGCCGCGTACACGGCATCATGCAGCGCACTCGTGTAAGGCGAAATGACGACGTAGAAGAACCCGTACTGCGTCGCGCCGGCAAGAGTTTGATTCTCGACGATTTCGTATTGGATACCCTGTTGTAGACCGTCGATCGCCGATTCGATCGCTGTTTTGATGGCGGCGCGTAGCCCTTGGATGTAGAGCTGGAAGCGGGCCATCACTGCAGCGTCGGTTTCCTCATTGACGCCGTTCGCGAACGCCGTCGGGTTCGTGACGGTATCGACGCCGGAGATCGCCGTCGAGATGGTCGTGATCGTGTTGGCGGCGACGTTGCCCTGGATGCCGGCGTTCTGCGCTTGCACCGTGACCTGGGCGCTCGTCACGCCAGCCGGAATGACGTAGGCGTTTTGTGCGGCGTTCCAGTAGGTCTGCGTCGTGTCCGGAATGACCTGGAATGGCTGTGTGCCATCGGCGGTGAGCACTGTCGCGCCGCCAGCGTATGAACCGCCGGAGCCGCTGGGATTCGGCGTGTAGGTGCCAGCGGGAATCGTCGCGGCGTTTGTGGGTGTGAAGCGCGAGAAAGTGACTTGTCCCGTCGCCGAAACAGCCGCCTCGCGCGGCGGGCATCCGAAGTCGGCGATGAACGTATCGATGTCGTTGCCCGTCGATGTCGACAGGCGCGTAACGCTCAGCAACTGCATGATGAGCGATTGCAGCCACATCGACACCGCGGCAACAGCCTCGACGCGCGCAAGCTCGATCGAGCCCACGACGAACGTCAGGAAACCGCCGACAGCCGTCACTGCGGATTGAATCGCCGCAACTTGCTGCTCGACGAGCCGCGTGAAGCTTTGGGTATTAAGAGCCATACGCGGGCACGTTGAAGGAAAGGGTCTGGGGAGCGCCGGTCGGCGTGTAGACGTAGTTGATCGTGACGCTTAGCAGGCCGGTTGCATCGGCCTGGTACGTATAGGTTGGAGCCGGCTGCTTTTGAACGTCGGGCTCGCCCTTCAGGACGCTTTGGATGAGCGACTTGATTTCGGTGAACTGCTCATTCGAAAGCGCGCGGCCGACGAATCGGCCGAGACCAGCGCCATACTCCGGATGCCAGATGTAGGTGCCTGGTGGTGTAAGCAACGCGCGGACGATGCGCTGATTCAGTTCTTGCACGCCAGTTGCGGTCAAATCGTCCCCCGAGGCCGAGAACTGAATGTCCTGGCCCCACCAGTGAAAACTGTCCATGGATTGCCCTTAGATCGGAGGACCAACATTGCCGCCTTGCGGGTCGGCATGGACGTGGCCTTTGCCAGACTTGCCAGCGGCAATCACATCGGTTTGACCGGTGATCGTTCCGGGCGCAGTCAGATTGCCGGCCAGGGTTGCCGTCCCGGTCCCACTACCGATGGTCTGCGTAATATCGCCGTTCAGTGTTGTGTTGCCGTCGACCTCAAAATTGCCGACCTGTTTGAGCAATGGCGTGGTGCTCGTGATGCCGACCGGCGCGCCGATGGTCAGCGTCCCATCATTGTTCAGCTTCACATACGAGCCCTTGCTGTCGACGATTGCCGCCTGTCCCGACTGCACGACGGGCGGTCGCGCGCTGTCGTTGAAGAACCTTCCTCCAACAAGACACGCTTCGACGCGGCCGTCTACGAAATCGAGGCGCACCGAGTCGCCGATCGCCGGCCCGAACACAGCACCGAAGTCGTTTCCGACCCACGGCGCCGAAAGCGGCACGAACCCGGTTTCATCCATCGTCGGCAGCAAAATGACCTTGACCGTGTAGTCGTCCGGGTTGTATGCACTGATCTGGCCGTACTTGGTCGTTGTGAACTGCGCCAGGAATTCGGAGACGACGCGCTTGATGTGTTCGATCATGCGAGCACCACCGTTTGGGCCTGCGTCGCAGTCTTGCCATGCACTGTCGTCTCAAAGCGCGACGGTTCGACCGAGCACCGCCGCATGACGCGCGCCGCTTGGTAGGTCGTGTCGTACGGCGTTCCGGTGCCGCGCACTTCGATAGGCGTCCACGGGTAGATGATCGCGTCGCCAGGCAACCGCGCTTCCATCTTGAATTCGTGCTTGCTGATCTGCTCGAGCAGTTGCTGCGCTTTCGCATCGCATTGCGCCTGTGTCAGACCAGCGAACGTGTAGTCGTACTGCTGAGTGCTTTGTGCGAGCGTTGCGTTGCGCTCGATCCGCTTCGCCGTCTTGCTCGCCGTCGCGATCGACGTGTAGACGGCGTTTTTCATGCCGTGATAGCTGCGCACGCGCACCGATACGTCGTTTGCGAGAGTTAGGTCATGCTCGAATTCCAACTCGATTGCGTTCGATCGCGGATAGGAGCGATCCGACGATGGCGGTTCGTATTGGATCAGGTACGGATTGCTCGATAGGGCGCTATTGAATGCCCCGAAATACAACGTGCGGCCGAGCACGAAGCATTGAAGCCCCTCGTGCTGTGCCAGATATGTCAGGATCGTCCAGATGCTTTGCTGCCGGTGCAAGCTGACGTGATCGAGTGTGAAGAAGTGGCCGACTAGATCCTTGGTGGCTTGCACGTTGGCTGTCAAGCCAACGAGCCCGGCAAGGTACGTTGCCACTTGACTCGCCGTTTGGTTCTGGAACTTGAGATCAACCTTGCGATCGGTCAAAAGCCCCGTCAGATCGCGGCCGGATAGCGTAATGCCTTGCGTCATTGCGTTGAGCCGGATCGAATCGACGCGATAGGTTTGGAGCAGCGTGAGATCGCTCGCCGAATAGTTCCGCGGGTCTTTGGGGAAACCCACGTAGACGTCTATCAGGATCTCCGTTTGCTGCGTCCACCACGCCCAATCGACGAACTTGGCCGGGATCTCGACGCGAAGCGTCCCGGCTTCGTAGACTCCGTTGTGCCCCGCAAACCAATCCGACCAGTCGATTACCTTCGATCCGACCATGAGAATCGACCGCGGCGCGGCGAGCGTGCCTGCGGTCGGAAGCGTATTCAGCATGGATCAGGGAATGATGAGCGTATTGATGCCAGTCAGCATCGGATCGGTGATGCCATTCGCTGCCGCGATCTTCGTCCATTGCGACGCGTCGCCGTAATGAAAGGCCGCGAGGGTATAAAGGTCGCCCCCGCCGACGGTCACCGTCTTTGCACTGGTTGGCGTCGAGACGAGCGGCAAATTCGACTGCATGCGTGCGCAGATGCTGCGCAACTCGTAGAGCTCCGGCAACTGAACCGCCGAATTCATCTTCGACAGCGCGTTAAAGACGTTCGTCGCGGCCGGCGCGCCAGCGACGATGGCCGCCGTGTTGGCGACGGTGTTCTCGGCCGTCGCAATCATGCTCTGCACCCGCGAGGTCACGGCGAGTAGCGGGGCCGCAACGGATGCGACGGCGCTCTCCACCGTGTTGACGATCTGGTCGGCACAATTGGCGACGCCAGAGATGAACGAGGTGACCGCCTTCAGGCCGTTCGCGATCGGCTGCACCGCCGATTGCACCGCGCTCATCGCCGCGTTCAAGTTTCCGATCAGGCCGTTTAACGTCGAATCGCCGATGCAGTTCGAGAGCGTGCCCATCCGCGACATGTCGGTCGCGAGCACTTGCGCGGGCGTGACGGCCGGTACCGAATCGACGGTCGCCGTCTGATCCTCGATGACCTCGAACCGGATCCAGTAGGGAATCCTGAACGGGTACTTGTACGTCGCACGGAACTCGGCGACCACGACGGTGTAGCGGAGCGCATCCCAAGACAGCGTGCATTGCAAACCTTCGCGCCGGACGCTGTCGAGGAATCGCGCTCGGTCTAGGGCGGACGAGTAGAGCAACAGCCCTGACCATGCCAGCGGCGCGTCGTCGGCGCCCATCGCGTTGATCCGGCGCCGGCCGCCGATCATCTTCTTAACGTCGAGCAGATGTTGGCCGCCGAACGGAATGCTCTCGGGAACTTCCGCGCCGCTGAATGTGAACGTGCCGTTCGGCGTGTCCAGCGTCAGAGTTGCGAAAGGGTTCACGGGTACATCCCCATTCCTGGCGTGTAGACGGTCGAATCACCGTTGAAACCGGTCGGCCCCGTTGTCTTGGCCGGGATCATCTTCTTCTCGACGTGCGCCGCGACGTCATGGCTATCGACCTTTACGGTGACGTGCGTGTCGTGCTGCTGTGCTGGCGCGGCCTTCGTTACGTTGTCGCCACCGAAGGCCGGCCCGCCACCGGCGATGCCCTGGTAGAACGTGAGTTGCTGGTCAGGCGACATCTTCGATGTCACTGAGTTGTAGCCGCGCTGGATCAAGTAGGCGATGCCGCCCGCGATGAGCGTGCCAATGGCGATTTCGCCGCCGATCGCCGCAAGCGTGGCCGCGCCGATCTCCTCTCCGGTGATCGCCGTTGCCGCTCGAGCGAGCAGGCTCCCTGCGCCGCTGGCGAGGTATTTGGCTACCTTGGGGATGACTTTATCGACGAATTTTCCTGTGCCTTTCCACGCGCCCATGCCAGCGACGGCCATCCCAAACAACCCGCCATAGCTCATTGCACCGCCGAGAATCGGATGATCCTTGCTCGTATTGGCGGTCCAATCGAAGAAGGAACTCGCACCCTTCAAGAGCGAATTGATCGGGCCCATCATCGCCTGGGTGCCGTTCATCAGCGTGATATTGGCGTTGGCGATCGTCTGATCCGCCAGGCCAACGGTGCTGACCTGGGAGATCATCTGGCCGACATCCATCGGCGCTTGCGAGAAATTCTTCAGGTCGGCGAGCGCGTGCAGATTGCTGACCGTGGATTCTTCGCTAAAGAACGATGCGCCGCGCTGGCCTTGTGTGCCGAACGCCATTTTCAGGAGCGCATTGAATTTCAGTGGCTCCATCTTCTCGCGGTCGGCAGCCAAGATCGACACGATCTTCATCAGGTCCATGCTGCCATTCGCATAGAACGCCGACTTGTTGCCGTGATACAGCCCGAGCGCGTGCAGCGCTTCGTTTTGCTTCTTGTTCGAAAACAACCCGCTCCCGAGCGTGTTGGGCAGCGAGTTCATTGCCATGGCATTGAGCCACGTGCCCGACTTCGTATTCATGATGCCGCCCTGCATCATCGTCGCGACGAGCAGCATGACGTCGCTCGAATTCGCGCCGGCCGCATGAAGAGCGGGAAGGGCATAACTCGCTGCGCGTGCGATCTGGCCGAGCGACGCGTGCGACGTGAGCGACGCTTGAAGCATCGACTCGTAGAGCGGCTGGGCCGCTTGCGGCGCGTACGCGCCGGCCATGTGCGACAGACCAATGAACGCCTGCGTCGCCTCGGGCATCGAAACGCCCTTGAGCTTGGACTCCAACGCAATGTAGGGCATTGCGAAGTCCAGCATTTGCTTTTGCTGCGTGGCGGACAGCGTACGCATCAGCCGTGAGCCTTCGAGCATCGACTCGCCGAACGGCTCGATATGTCCGCCGGTCGCCCAGGCGTACTGGCTCGCGTATGCCAACTCACGCGAGCGCAAATCGTCGAGGCTTCCTTGCCATTGGCTGAACGGGATCTGCGCCGTCGCCACAGCCTTGACGTTCTGATCGTTTAGGCGAGCGTTTTCATAGGCGCCGAAGAGCATCCCGGCTGTCGCTACGCCAGTTGCGGCACCGACATTGCCATTCGAGCGGCGAGAGTTGGCCGCCACGGCGCCCCCACCAGAGCCGGACGGCACTTCAGTGATCAGTCCATCGCCATCGATGACGTCCGACGCGTATCGGCCGCCATTTTGGACAACGAGCGCACCGCCGGGCATTTCTCGCACAGCAAGAGGGCCGCCACGGCTTCCGCCTCCGCCACCACCGCTGCGACCGCTTCCGCCTCCACCACCGCCAAATCCACCGCCGGTAGCGCTCCATCGCGGAGGGTGCATCGAGTTAGCCTCGGCGCGAGCCGCCGCCATATTGCGCGCGAAATCTGCGCTGCTCGCCGCCATCGTGTCGAGCACATAGCTGGCGCGCGTCAGGCTGCCGGCGCTATCGCCGAGTGCTGTCGCCGCGGCAGCAGCCTTTTCGAAGTTGCGGGCCATGTTCAGGCCGGCCGAGGACGCTTTGCGTGCGGTCTCGGCGAACGCAGAAATCGCGGTGTTTGCCTTGTCCGCCCACTCGGCGATGGCCATAAGGCGATTGCTGACGTTGTCCGTCAGCTCCGCCGTGACAGCGATCGAATAGGCGTTGATCGTCATTTCTTGCCTGCAATGGTGTCTTCGACTGCTTGTCCGACAAGGTTCACGACTTCTTCGGTGTCGCGGTAAAGTGCGGGGCCTAGCACTGGGCGCGGAGGAATGCCCTCCGGTGTGCCGAGTTCCTGGTAGACCATGATCTCGGACTTGCTGCCCACGGTGAAGTGCCGCGCGCCAGCCTCATGCTCGATGCTCTCGCGCAGCCCACCTTTGACGAGCAAAGGCGTATTTGGACCGGCGTCCGGCGCCGCTTCTCCGTCGACGATCGCTTGGATGTGCTGCTGCTTCGTCGCGTCTTGCAGTTCGGACCATTCTTCGAACGGACCCATATCTTCGCGCTGGTAGTGGCCGAATTCGGCCTTAGCCGTCGCTTCCACGAGGATGGCGCCTGCCTCCATCGCGGTTGCATAGGCGACTTCGAGTTCGGCCGCCGCGCGCTCCATCGCTCGAGCGAACGCACCGAATGATTGGTAGGTCTTCATGGCTTAGCCGGCTCCTCCCAATCATTGGCTGACCACGACCATTTGCGGCCGCGGATTTCGCCGGCCGCCACGCACCAGCCGAATATCTCGGTAGGCGAAAAGGACATGATGACGTCCCACGGGACCCCTGCGGCGAGCAACGTCAAAACCTTCTTGACGCCGGGGTCCCGGCTTATTTTTTTGCCTGGTCAGCCAGTTCTTTCTCGTCACGCTCGTCGAATGCCTTGACTCCGCGCTGCAGCGCGTTCAAGCCCTTGTGGCCGAGTCTGCTGATGAGCGCGCGCATCTGAAGCAGGGAAGTGCAGGGAGAAATCTTTTCCTCGTTGATTGCGATCAGATAGATCAACGGCAGGTACATATGCACGAGGCGCGTATTGTTTGCCGCGTCGCCGCCCATTGCCTGCACCATGTCGTACTGAGCCAGTGGGCCCGGGTAGTTCAGCGTCAGCGTTCGGCCATCGCCGACAGGTACGAGCAGCGTATCGCCGTTGACGACGAGTTCGTCGGACGGCGTGTCGCCGCTGGTTTCGGTAACGTTCAGGTCGGTCATGGTTTAGAGCTTGATTCGAGTGGAGGCAGCGAAGGAAACGCGCTGGATGACGTTCTTCTCGGCTTCGGCTTCGCCCGGATCCTCGTAGTAAAGAATGACGCCTTGAAACTGAAATGTCGTCGGGACTCCGGCTACTTCTTCGATCGTCTCCTGAATCACGCCAGTTGGCAGGTTGGCGCCGGCGTAGTAAAACGCTTCGTTGTTAGCGAAGTACGTATCCAGCGTGCCGTCCGCGCGCGAGACATCGAACGATCCTTCCCAGCCGCCCTCTTGGAAATTCAGGTGGATCGGCAGGCCGTTCAGCGGCTTGACGGTGAGCTTGTGATTGATCTTCCGGCGCTTGAAGTTCAACAGCGTCGGCAGCACGAGCAGGCCGGTCGCGGTATAGATGTCGAACTTATAGTCGCGCCCGAGCGATAGACCGTTCTGCGGCATGGCTTACTCCAAATGGAAAGCCACCGCGCGGGTGGCTTGGACGGACGAGGAAATCACTTACAGCGGCGTGACGGTGACGGTCTGGCCGCCCTCGATATTCACGAGGAAATACCGGACGATGCTCAGATAAATCACTTTGACGGTTGCGACCATGTAGCCGAGCGCGATCTGACTGGCGGGGTTATTGTTGGCGTCGATCTGCACCGACCACCCAGGCTTCGTCGGGTTGTTGACGTCGCCGATCATGTTGTTCTTCTGGAGGTTCGAGAAGAACGCATCCATCGAACCCTTCGTATTGCGACGAAGGTTGATCGTTTGCACCTTGCCCGGCACATACCCATACGCGCTCGCGATCGTGAACGCGATGTAATTCGTCATGCGCGTGTAGTTGTCGCCGTTGCGGCTCGAATCGCTGCTCGCGTTACGCCCTGTGCGAGCAGCAAAGGCCGCACCAACTGGCGCCGGATTGGTGATGACTTCGAGTCGCGACGTTGCCGCGAGCGCGATCTCCGGGTCGCTATACGGCAAGTTCTGCATGCTGCGCTGCGTGGCGATGATGCCGCCGAGCGGGGCGTTCAGAATCGATTGCTCGGGGCTCGTCGCAGCCTGCTTGGCCGAGCTGAACGTGGCCGGCGAGACCATGCGGTTGACGCCGTTCACATTGTCCTGCCAATAGCACCAGTCGCCGACGAGGCACGCGAAACCGTAGCCATCCACTCCTGCGCTGGCGAGGGCCGCGGCACTAGCGGTGACGCTCGTGCCGGGCGGATTAGCGCTATGGAAGTAGATACCTTCCTGCAAGCCAAAAGCGAGCTGCGCAGCCCACGTCGTCGACGTCTGGCAATCGACCAGGTTGCCGACCTGCGCTCCGGACTTGCGAAGGGCATACATACCGGTTCGGGTGAGGCCATCGGCGCCCACCAGCGTCGTATCCGACACGCCGCCGGCGCCGTCGGTACCACCCGAAAGCGTGTAGGTCTGAGTCAGGTTCGGCGCGTTGACCGAAGTGCCAAGCGTGGCAATGCAGTTCTGCGACGGTCCCCGCAAACCCGTCTGTCCGTTATTCACAGCATTGACGAGATTCAGCCATACGCTGACCGACAGCGCGATCGAGCCGCCGGTACCTGCGCCGCCCGTGAGGGTCGCTGTCGCGGACGTGTAGCCCACGCCCGGATTGATGACCTTGAAAGTACCCAAACCCCACGTGAGGGTGACGGTCGCGCCAGTGCCCACTCCCGACGTCGAGGAAGGGGCGACGGGGTTGGTCGGGACCGCGCCGGCAGTGAGCGAACCTGCATTCGTGACGGCAAGCGCCGTGATGACGCCCGCACTCGCCGTGACCGTCAGGATGACGCCATTGGGCAGTGTGATCGTGTCGCCAGTCACGTAGCCCGTGCCGCCCGCGGCGATAGTGCCCGACAGCACCTTTAGGCTGATCGCACCCGTCGCCTGCACGCCGTTGGTCGCCTGCGGAGCAGAAATGCTCAAGCTCGGCACGGACGTGAATGCGGTACCTGGGGTGACCGTTCCACCACTTACGCCCATGCCGACGTTATCGAACACTTCCGGCGTGAGGCCGGCGCGCTGAATCGACAGCTTGTAGGTGCTCGCCGCGGTGCCTGCCACGATCGACGCCGTGATGCCATTGCCGACGACGCCGGTGTACAGGCCGGTGAGCGTCATTCCCGTGACGGGCGAACCCTGCGTATCGACGAGGTTTGCGCTCGCCGCCGTATCGGTGCCGTCGGTGACGCGCACGAGAATGTAGTTCTGGACGCTGTTCTGATCGCCGATCGCGACGGCCGTCGCAATATCGTGCGGCCGGAACGTGACGGGGCCGACCATCTGCTGGGCTTGGGCACTATCGCCGATGCCCATCATGGGCGCGTTGACAGGCCCCCAAGAGCCGACGCCGACCACGCCGAGGCCGTCGGTCGCAACGCCGTTGATGTACGCGACGCTGGGCGGCTGAATGATCACGTACAGGTCAGGGGCCTGCAATGCGGTAACGTTGACGCTGCCAGCTTGATAGACGGGCATGTTTGCTCCAGAAAGCAAAAAGCCCGCTCTCGGCGGGCCTAGAAATAAAAAAAGCCGCTCGAAAGCGGCTTAGTTGCGACGGGGAGGGTGGATCAGCCGTTCAGCAAGCGCGGCGGGATCTTCACGTTCGGCGTTTTGCCGTCGGCGAACCAGACTTGGATCTGCCACGCATCCCGAGTCCAATCGACGCCGAACCGATCACGCATGATCTGGACGAACGCCTTTTTGATGCGCACGCACACTTGCGGCGTTGCCTCTTGGCCGACGAATCGATCGACGGCGAGTTTGATCGCAGCGCCTGCGGCGCGATGACGGGCCGGGTTCACGCGGCCACCTTATGCACGTTGTGCGGGTTGCCAGCGAGGACGCGCGCGACTTCGCCGGGCCCGCGGATAGCATCGCCCTTACGGTAGTCCTCGAAGGCGTGCCGGACCACAAGGTAGTAATCGAGCGCAGCTTCGGGCTGTGCGGCCTGCTCGACCGCATCGGATTGCGTCTTTGCCATGGTGGCCTCAGATATTGACGTTGAAGGACGAGCCGTTCGCCGGCGTGATGTTGACGCCCAGATTCGTCACGGTGTTCTCGGTGACCGGCGCGGTGAGCGCATATTCCACCTCGTATAGCAGGTTGCGCCGGTAGATCTGCTGCTTTTCGGCGCCATCGGTCTGCGTGACGCCGCGATACAGCATGCGCGCCCACGTGTTGTCCGGCATCGTGATACGGGGCTGTTGCTTGAACGCCAACTCGAGCGCCCTGCCAGCGGCATCGCGCAATAGCTCCGTCGGCGCCCAGATGACGATCATGAAGACCTGCGCCTGGCGGCCGATCTCCTGCTGCACGGTCACGGGCACAGAGATCGATGCTTCGATGTCAAAGACTTCGGAGATGGTGATCGCAGTGCCATTCACCGACGAATTCGGAATTAGCGCCGCCAGCGCCGCCGCGATCGTATTGACCGTGTCCGTCGCCTGAATGGCGTAGCTATACGGCTGGTAGTTGACCTTGACCGTCGCGGCCTCGCCAGCCTTGATCGTGCCACCGATCGTAACCTGGTTACCCGAGATCGCGATGGTGATATTCGGTGCCGGAATCGACGCCTGCGCATCGTCGTCGCCAAGGAAGCGCGTCGTGTTCTTGCCCATGCCCGGCATGCCGTAGATGCTGACCATCACGTTGCCGGCGGCCATCAGCGCCTTCAGTTGCTGCGGCACCGGCCACCCGGAGCGCACGACGATAGTCGCATTCGCGACGCTCGGCTGGCCGGTCCCGTTGGGATACATCGCCGCGCCGACGAGGCTCCCCAACGTGTTAAGTACATCCGAAATATCGGCCATTACGGCTCCAGACGTTCGACCAAGAGCGCATATCCTAGCGAATTCCAGTACGGTGCGAGCACTTGATAGCGCACGTTCCCGTCATCTGTGACGATATCGTTCGTCGCGATCAGGCCATTGGCCGCGGCGCCCAGCGGAATCATCACCGTCCAAAACGACTTCGCCGCGGCGTCGGCTGGCAATCCTGCATCCTGCTTGCCGCGCTCCTTTTTGAGCTGGATCGACGCCGGCACCCCGCTGGCGACGGGCGTTTCTGCCGAAGGCTCGACGCCGCTATAGTTCGGTGAGAATCCAGGCGTGACGTCGGAGTTCGGGCGCGTGATGGCGATCTTTCGCGGGTACAGAAAACTCATGCCAGCAACCGTGCGCGATAGGGCGCGAGAAGTGCCTTCGTATCGTCATCCATCACGAAGCTGTTCAAGATGCCCGGCTGATTCGCGAAGCGCTGCATTGCAGTATCGCCCGCTTGTAACCGCTGCATGGTCCCCGGCATCCCGGCCACGACCGCGATGTTGTTCACGATGTTGGCGCAGGCCTGCTTAACCTGAGCGGGGAGCGTCGCGTAAGTCCAGCCCGCAACGTAATGCATGCGGACCTCGGTGTAGTAGGCGAGCAACACGCCCGCCGGCACCCACACCGTTCCTGTCTCAGGCTCGCAGCTATTCGCCTGCGGTGTCCATACCTCCCACGCCGGCGGACCGCCGAACTTCGACATAACCGCAAGCAGGTTGTAGGTGTCGATCGATCCCACCGCATCCATGCCGCGGCGCATGTAGCCGTACCGTCCAACGCCAGACAGAATCGACATGACCGGCGTTTGCGCGACCATCGTGATCGGCCGATCTTCCGGCATCGTGCGCTGCTCGACGATTGTCAGCCCTGCTGCCAGGGCGGCGCCCTGTGCGTGCGCAAACTGCACGTTGGTGAACGTCACCTGCTGGCCAACGACGGCCTGCACTACAAGCGCCTCCGTGATTGCGGGCGTCCCGATGTCGGCGATCAAAACGGAGCCGACCTTCAGCATGCCAGTCGGCCCGGTCAAATTCACCACGACCGACTGGCCGGGCGAGATGGTACTCGCTAGCGCGAGCGTGAGACTCGGGCTCATTCCGGCCATGTAGCAGGGGTTGCCGGTGCCGTCCGGCGCCCAGATCAGTCCCTCTCGGCGCGCGAGATATGCGTCGATCTGTGCGCTGGCTTGCTGAACCTGAGCAGGCGTGGCATTAGGCACCCCATACGAGGTGTAATCGGCGCTCTGGAGGTATGCAGACGGCATCAGCGGCTCGAGAAGAGGGCGCCCACGTTCGACAGCGTGCCGCCGGCGATCGCAACGGTGAACGACTGGAAGGGCAGCCCATCGGTGATGTTGAGCACACCGGGCGTCGCCGCGGTGAGCGCCTGCGTCAACGCGGCGCCTTGCGGAATGGCGCCGCCCTGATCGAGATAGCGCTGCACGGTGATCGAGCCAGTGGCCGAGCTTTGCGCGCCGATCGCGATCTTCGGGTAGCCACCAGCCAGAATCAGTGGCGAAGTTCCAGGCGCGGACAGGCCCATCTGCGCACCTGTCAGGAACGCCTGGACCAGGGGGCCGGCGTCAACCGGCGTGTGCGTCAGTACTTGCGACGTTTCCAGCATGGCTGTCTCTCAATCCGGCGCCACGAGGCAGAATCAGCGGCGAGCGCTGCGCTATCTCGTGGTCGATCATGTATTTGCCGAGGTTATCGGGCACCTCGGCACACCCTGCCTGAAACACGACGCGGAAGAGCTGCGGCATGCCGTCCTCGCCCATCCATTCCGACACCGGATATTCTCGGCCGGGTTGAACGAGGACGGCATGCTGTGGCACCTCCCGGTCTTGCGGTCGGTAGACGCGCATTACGGACGTTGCACGGCCACGACTGCGTGCGCGTAGCTCGCCGCCTTGCCGATGATCGCGTCGAACATCACGCCGACGAACTGTCCCGACAGGTTGCCCGTCAGCCCGAGTTGGAACAGCAGCGGATTCGGGTTGTCCGTTTCGCCGCTGACGTACGGCATTTCGACCATGTCCTCGGTGAGGATCACGGCGAAGTAGTTCTTGTTGCCTGCAGGGGGCGCAGAGAAGCCGTATGCGGAGCCGGTGGCTGCCTGCAAGAACTGATCGCCGATGAGCGGCAAGTTGCCGGCTTGCGTAGCGAGAGCCTTCACCACGACGCCCGACGTCACTTCGACTTCGGTCAGTGTGATTTGGCCGGCGCGCGCTTCACGATCGATGTAATCGCCCAGGATCGGGTTGAGATAGATCGCGGTCGGCTTGACGATGTACGTCTCGTTCGCGAACAGCGCGGCAACTTCCGCCTTCAGACCATCGATGATCGAGGCGCCGGGGGCGATCGTCGCCTGCGTGGTGATCTGCGACAACAAGCCCATGTACTGGACCGTCGTCGGGGCGGAAAGACTCGTATCGTTACCAGCCCACACGCCGGCGGCGCGGGCGACGTTGATCCCGCTGATGATGTCCTCGATGTCGCGCGCGATCACCTCGGCGAACTTCTTTTGCTGCTGCGTGACCATCTTGTCGAACAGTGCGATGTTCGATTGGTTCACGCACGCCTTGATGAAGGCCGAGCGCTCGACACGAGTCGGGCTCGAGGGCGACGGGCTGATGGCCGTGCCGCCTTGGCCACCGGTGCTCTGGAAGCCGGCGGTCGAGATCGCAGTTTGCTCGAAGTAGCGGTGCGGCTGCCCGGTGGCCGGGACCTGCTTGAAGCGTTGGAGCGCCACCGAGCGGCGGCGCACGAGATCGGTGATGACCGGCTCGTATTCATTGACCTCGATCGCGCCAGTGCCGAGGTAATCGGCTGCGGCCTGAAGGGTCATCATTTTGGCTTGCGACATGGTCGTAATCCTCTGGGCAATAAAAAAGCCGCCCGAAGGCGGCTTGTGCTGATGTGGTGGAGAGTCGGCGCTTAGGCGCTCGGCTGCATGCGGGCCATGGTGATCGCGGCCAGACGTTGCGTCGGGGTTGCGCCGGCAGCCTTCAATTCAGCGTCTTTCGCGCCGATCTCGGTATGCGCGGCATGCAACCCCGGCTTGGCGGCCGGAGCCGCTTCCGTCGGGCGAGCCGGCGCAGCCGATGCGCTGAACGCTTTGCCCTCGAGTTCCTTGACCTTCGCCGTCAAGTCGGTGATCTGCGCGTTCGCCGTCTTCAGCGCTTCGCTTTCGCCGGTCGCAGCAGCCGCGTCCATCCAGGAATGGTCATTCCAAATATGAGGCAGCTTGCCGAGCACCGCCTCGGCTTCCATCTTGTCGGCCATGCGGCGCAGCACGGCGACGTGGCCGTGGCGCTCGTGGCCACCCATGCCGGCCGCTTCCATGCAATCGGCTGCCGCGCGCAGGCGGTCCGAATGCTCTTTGACTTTGTGCAGCACGTTGGCCGCTTCGAGCTTGCCGGCGCTCGCCTTCAACTCCGCGACGTCCTTGACGAGCGACGCGGTCTCTTCCTTGACAGCGGTCTTGACCGCGGCCAACAGTTCATTGATGTCCATGTCTGGAATCTCCGTAGAGGCGGACGCCTCCAGTGAAGTTGTGGTGTAGGCTGCCTTGTCCTTGAACAGAATGGCGGCGCCAGTGAAAACACAGCTCGTCACCTCGATCGGGTCGCCGTTCCAGTCCTTGATGCCGGTCTGCGCTTCGTAGGAGAAGCCCAGGAGCCGTTTCTTCGACTGAATCTCAGCCACCACGGCCGGAAAGTCCGCGCCGTACAGAAAGCCTGCGATTTGGATGCCGTCGCCTTCGATGGTCGCAGCGGTGATCACGCCGATCTTTTTCGTCGGGTCGTGGCCGCTTAGATTCGGCTGGTAATCGACACCCATGCCCAGCAGCGATCCCAATGCTTCTTCGGCGACTGCGCGCGGGATCAGTACGCACTTGCCGTTCGCGCCGCCAACCGGCTGATCACTCGGCTGATCGATGCGCGTCATGATCCCGGAGAAGGGGACCTTGTTCGGGTGGCCCGGCGTTTCGGGAACGTCGAGCGCCATTGCTTCAAAGCGCATCGCGCGCAAGCCGCCGTCGTTGGCGCCGGCCGGCTGCATGTCCATGCGAGCGGACTGGTGAGCCTCCCACTTCGACGTGTCAAGTCCCAGTTCCTTCGCGCGGTGAAGGATCTTGCGCCGCGCCTCGGCGCGCTCTGTGTCGCTCAGCCCTTTCGTGTGATCGACCATCGACCATGCCATGCGGGTATGGTCGACGTCGTTCGGCGTATTGCGAATGGGCAACGCGCGCTTTCCCGGGACCGCGAAATCGTCAGCGCCGAGCGCGTCGCGCTGTTCTTTGGTGAGCGCCATGATCAGAGTTGAGCCTTCAGGGCGTTGAGAACCGCATCCGCGTTCGTCGTGGTGCTACCGAGGGTTGCTTGCAGCCGGGCGATCGCATTCTTCATCTCGGCTGCCTTTTGTTCGACTTCCGCGAGCGCGCCAGCAATGCGAAGGGCGGCGGCTGTCTGCACCTTCTCTTGCGCGATCCGCTCAGTCGTCAAGGTGGCTTGTCCGCTCATGGGGATCTCCGATTAGAGCGCGTTGATGCGCTCGAGGATGGATGCGTATTCGTCGTCGCTCAGGTGCTCGCTGACCGACATGGCGCGGCGTTTGAGTTCGACCAGCGATGTCTCGATCGCGATCAGCGCGCCGTGAGCGGGGCCCGGCGGTACATCGACGAGGATCTGCGCTAGCGCAGCGCTCAACGAGGGCTCGAGGTTCGTTTCGGCAACTTCTTCCTGCGCGGCCGAATCACGCGCTTCTTTTGCGGAGCGCGCCATGATCAGGCGACGATGACCGCGTCGAATGAGCCGGCCGCCAGCGTATTCGCGGCGAGCCGCGGAGTCAGCGTGACTTGGAAGCTGTCGAACGTCTTGTTCGAGACGAACCACGTGGCATCCTGGCCCGGGTTGATCAAGACGCCGTAATTCGCCGGCAGGTTCGCCGAGGTCGGCAATTGAACCGTCGTCGTGACGGCCGCGCCAGCGCCGCCGCCGGCTACGTTTGCGATGCCTGGAATCGAGCCGAGAATTGCGCGATCCTGATGCGCGGGCGTCGCGCCATCCGGCGATTCGATGGTGTGCTGAAGGATGCTCATTCGGTTTCTCCGGTGGAGGATTTGATGTCGGGATCGTCGACTTCCTTCGCGCCCTGCGCGGCCTTCATCGCAATCTGCATGTCGGCGTAGGTCAGGTCGGCCCAGCGCGACTTCAGCGGCTCAAGGCCCTTTTGTGCTCGGTACTCATTCGGCGTGCAGGCATTGTTCTGGTATTCCGTCTTGAAGATCGTCGCGATCATCTGTTCGTCTTCGCGATCAAGCCCGTCGAACTGGAAGCGCAGGTTCGTGAGGCCGTGCCGTGCCCATAGCACATCGCGATTGATGTGCGACTGCACGCGCAGCGCCATCGGCTTGATGGCTGAATTCCAGTCGCGGTCCTCGGCCGTCTCCGCGGTGTTGCGGTTCACGTCCCGCTCGATGCCCATGCCCTGCGGCGACAACTGAAAGCCTGTTGCGATCTCTCGGATCAGGAATTCTTGCCATTTCAAGTAGAGCGCGTCGTCGGTGCCGGCGTGCAGCCGAATCACTTCTGGCTTAACTGGGCCGCCTATGATCGGTGTCTGCCCTTGGCCTTCGATTTCGTTGCGCCAGTAGGCGCGAAAGGTCAGGATCTCGTCCTGATTCGCAACCTGGCCAGGGTAGATCAGGTTTTGCGGTTGGGCATTACTTGCGGCATTCGAGGCATAACGGCCGACGCCGAGTTTCCACGAGATCGAGTCGTACGCGATTTCGAGCGGACCGTATCCGTACGGCGTCTCCGTCGACGGATTCAGCCGCATGTAGATGATCTCCTCGGCGCGCAGTTGCTTTGCGTTCACTTCGGATAGGATCGAGCCGCCCGTATAGCCGAGCGCTTGCAGGAAGCGGATTGACTTCGGGTTGCCGTCCCATTTCACTACAGGGCGAATCGTCGTCGCGTCGACCGGCCATAGCCAGATCGGTCGCGCGGAATCTGGAGAGACTGCCTGCTCGAGCGTGCCAGCGCCAGTTACGAGCGCATCTTCGATCCACTGCTCAAGCAACGTGGTGAAGCTGTCCGATTCATTGGGGCTGTCGAGGCACTTGGCGACGACCTCGGCCTGTTGTTTCGACGCGCGCGCGCCGTTTTCGGTAACGATCTGCCATGGCAGCGTCGAGATCGCATCCTTGATCCGGTTGATCGCTCGGCGCGCGTAGACGGTGCGGCTGAAGTACCGTAGGTTCGTCGGCGTAGGCTTCGGCGTGCCCAGTGTCCGATTCTGGCCCATCAAACTGATGAGCTTCGGATACGCAAGGGACTCGCGCTCCGGCTGATACCGCCGCCGCGCGGCCCATAGCCGAATGTCTGTCAGAAGTCCCATGCGTTAAGCGAAATAGGTTCGCTTCTCGGCGAGAAGCTTGTTGAAAGCGCGGCTCAACGCGTCGACCTGGTCGTCATGCATGCCGAACGGGAACATCGCCATTTCATCCTTCAGATCCTTGTTCCATGGCGCGCGTAGCATCACAACGTTCCCAGCTTCGACCTGCGCGGCAAATGGTTTCGCACGTACGACTTTGCTGCCTGTCTCTGGAGTGAACTCGACGTCGTAGCCGGCAAGCAACTGTGTAAGGCGCAGCGCTTGCGAGACACCAGCCTGCCCCGGATCTTTCGGGCCGCTGATGGCGACTTCGTGACCGTCCTGCGCCGCGGTATTGCTCAGCGCGAGTTCGACATCGAGCGGCGAACCTCGGAAGCGATTGACGTCTGCGATGACGAAGCGCCCATCCTCAGTGCGTCCGAGCAGTGCGCCAACAGTCCAGTCGGGTCGCTTTCCTGGCTCCGGGACGGTCGCCGCAAAGTCCCATCCGCGCGCCCATCGCACACCAACCGGAAGTGCCTCGATAATTCCGAGCTTTTCGGTCTTGAATGTTCCGCCGCCGGGCGGCGCGGGGCTCTGCTGAAGCTGCGCTGCCGCGTCGTAGCTGCCGAGGGTGGTCTTGAGATCGGCGATTTCCTGCGCGCCAAACATCTCAGGCCACAGCAGGTCGCCTTCTTGCGTACGTGGGTCTTCGAAGCCGATACAGGTGACACATCGACGCTTCGATTCATACTCGGCCGGGAGAATCAGTTTTTCCCACCCGCCTTGTTCGATCGCCCACCCCGCAGGGTCATCCTCATGGACGCGCTGCATGATGAGCACTTGTGCGAACGTCGCAGGATCGACGCCGCGAGTGGACATCGCCCGCATGTGCGATAGGGCCTGCGCTCGCATCGCGGGGGATTCCGCGTCATTCGCACGTATCAAGTCGTCATTCACGACACAGTGCACGCGCTCGCCCGTACCGACGCCGCCGACTGACGTGTTGACGCGAAAGCCCTGGCGATCGTTGGCCACGTAGGGATCGGTCGCCTTCATCAATGAGAAGACGCGGCCGAAATGCCTCTGAAACCATGGGCTGTCGATCAGCGCGCGCATCCGGTTGCCGTCGCGCACGGACAGATGCGATGAGTAGCTACCGAATAGCCAGCGATAGTGCGGTTGCCTGATCCAGTGCCAAGTCGGCCAAAACACGCAGACCGACAGCGACTTCATGTGGCCCGGCGGGACGTTGATCAGCAACTTCCTGATTTGGCCGCTCGACACGGCCTCCAGGTGCTCGGCGATCGCGTCGACGTGCCAACCGTGCCGATAGGTCGTCTCAGGTTCTAGCACCGGCCACGCTTGCCGGATGAATTCACTCAGGCTGCGTCGCGCCTTCTCAGCGCGGATCGCCTCCAGCCCCGGCAGGCGAGCCAAGCTTTGCGGCGAGAGCCTCGAGGTTCGAGAGTTCATCGTCGCTCAGGTTCGAAAGGTCGGAGGGCGCGCCCAAGGCCGGCGCTGCGTCGCGCGCTCGCTTGTTCATGTCGTCGACGGTGTCCTTATTGGCGCGCAACAAGTTGATCGCGATTTCGCTCGATTCGTTAGCCATCCGCGTGAGGACTGCGACTCCCTTGAGGGCCGCGACGCTCTTCTCGTCATTGAGCGGCGTCGCGTCGTCGATCTCAGCCACCTTGTTGTGCGCGATACCGGACAGTCGATGCGCCGTCGCCGCGCCGAACCGAGCAGCCCCAGCCAGATGATCGGAGATCGCTTTCAGGTCATCCGCAAGTGAACGCGCCGCCAACTGTTCAGAAACGTTCAGAAACGAAAGGGCGCGTTCTGTATCAACTATTTGTTTCGCAACGCTTTTTATCGTTTCTGTGCGTTTAGAAAAGCGGGCGGAAATCGCCGCCTTGCTGACGCCATACTCACGTGCGAGCGAGGCTGCTGATTCACCGGCAAGCAACCGCTTTCCGATCGCCTCCCACTGAGCGTCGGTCAGTTTCGATGGTCTTGCCATGGTGATTCGAGGTCGAGGTTGCCGCCGCCCAGCGCCGCTCAAAATCCCGCGTTGCACGGGCAAAGGCGTGAGTGGCCACGTGACTGTCGGCGGCTGCCGTGGATTTCAGGGCTCTCACGGCCTACCCATGCGAATACAAAGCGCCCGGCGCGCGGCCGGGCGAATCGAAAATCGCTCAGTTCCCGAAATTCAGGAACGCAAACTCTCCAAATAGATCTCTAGCCTTAGCGTCATAGGCGCGTGCGGCGTCGGTAGCATCATGGAAGTAGCCAAGAAATAGACGCCTTCCGGTATCGCGGATCTGCGCCTTCCACTTGCCGACCTGCTTGTTCCATGTGACGCCCTTAAATCCAGATGCGTTGTCCTTGCGGAGCGACTGATTCACAGCATTCTGCAATGGTGTGGCTTGCCGAAGATTTCCACGCCGATTGTCCAACTTGTTCCGATTGCGGTGGTCGGGAAGCATTCCTGGCGAGCACTCAATTAGCAATTGATGCATGCGCCTGGCTTGACCATGGATCAAAGCAGCCGGGTACCCATTATCGAGATACCAGCTATAGCGCGATAGCACTTCAAAGTCCATGTCGTCGACAGTGGCGAATTGACCGCGCCGCCCTACAGGAATTTGCTTCATGCAAGCCTCGCTCAAAGGCCGCTCGGGTAGGGGACTTGGCGACCGGACGAGCGATCCGGGCTTCGGGTGCCCCCTAGCCAAGCCAGAAAAACAAAAGCCCGCGCTGACTTGAGGCCAGGCGGGCGAATCCACGTCATCGGAAACGTGAAGGAGACACTGTTCAGCCGATCGGCCGCAGATATTCGACGCGCTCGACCGCCGCAATGCCAGCGTCCGAGAAGTGCGGATCATGGACCATCGCGCCTTTGCTGTAGATCACCGCGTGATGCACGCCGCGCGGTGATAGCCCCGTGGCGACGTAGAACTCGGGTAGATCTTCGACCGGGTGGCCGTGAATTCGGACGCGCTCTAACCCGTGCGCCTTGGCGAGCCACTCATCTATGCGCTCGTACCATTCGCTACGACCGAACATGTCCTCGAACGGCGGCACCATCCAGAGCGGCAGTTCGAGCAGCGACGCGTAGGCGGCCGCGAGGCAGTTGCCGTTGTGGATGCCGTCCGGCGCGTAAAGCTTGGTCTGTTTGACTGGGATCATTTTCCGGTGCTCTCGTTTTCGAGCATCTCCTGATCGAGTCCGCTGCACGAAACCATGTGGCCACCCGGAATCAGCCGATTTGCCTCGATCTCGCAGGCGAGCACGTCGCGCGCCCACGCCATGGCCTTAGCGCCATGCTGACGACAGGTACCGGTCTCGCTGAATTCGAATCCGTCGACGGTAATTTCGACGCCGCGCGACGTGTATTCGATCGTGACGCGGCCGAACTTCTCCAGATCCGAATAGTCGAGATCGGCCGGCTTGAGGATCATTCCGTGCATTGAAGCGCCTATTGGAAAACCATCAGCGAGCCCGCCAACCCGTTCGCCGCATGGGCGCGCTTGGCCAGCCATGCCGGCAGTCTGCGGGTTTGCTGATGGTTCTAGGTCAATGACGCGTCGCGAAGGCCGCTTGTGCCGCTTCTTCCGGCGTCAGGCCGAATAGGTAGAGGTCGAGTAGGTAGCCGTACATCCGGTCGCTCGGGCGATATGGCGGCGTCACGAAGCCGTCGGCGACGGCGTAGTCGAATGCTACGCGTGTCCACTCTTCGATCTTGGCGAGTTCCGCCGGCGATAGGTCTTCGGCCAGCATCTCGACGCTCCGAATGCAAAAAGCCCGCGCGGCATAACCAGGCGGGCTTTAAATACAATTTCGACGTGTATCGAATAATGCTGATTATTGGGTGCGAAACACACAGTGTCAAGTGGTTTCTTAGGATTTCAACAAACCGATCTCATCGAAACGCTGTTCGAGCACCGACCAGATCGGGGCCTCGATTCCGCTTTCCCCAACCTTCTTGTTTCCTTCGATCCACCGGCGCACCGCAACGTGATGGGCACTAACCGTGTTGATGTGGGCATCGCATTCTTGCGCGATCTGCTTGAGGTCGCACTTCACGCCGAACACCTTCTCGACGATCGAGCGCCGCACCCGGTAGTGAGAGAAGCCGGAGCAATAGGAGCGCGAGATCTCCGTCATATAAGCAATCGCTGACTGCCATTCGACATTCGGCCGACGATGGGAGCAGCACGGCGCACCGCATGAGCATGCTGTGTCACGCAGCGCTGCGCGCGCGACGATAACCGCTAGTTGCAGGTCCTTCAGTTCCCACAGCTCCCGCCGGATGATTCCAGCCTGGCCGGCGCCGTCGTTTCCGATAAGTCCCATTCCATTCCCTGTCGATTCACCCCGTAGACGCTTGGCCATGAGGCTTTCCCCATATTGCTGAGACGAGTAGGCCAGGGCAAACCGAACCGCGTCAAATGCTGATTTAAATCCGATCTCGTTCACTTGGGCTCCTCGAGGGTGTATAGCTTGCAGCGCTTTGTTTCTTCGATGCGCAGCGCAGCAGGGCGCATCCTTTTCTTGCAGGCGACCTCCGGGCCGCCGAACGGTGATTTGAGAAGGAGCGTGCACCCCTTGCAGGTGCCGCGCTCGCGTTGGATCAGGATTTCGAGCGGGTCTTTATTGCGCTCATGCCGCGGGTCGCCGTAGCGTTCGACGTGGCGCCTCAAGCGTCCTCCTCACCGGTGACGCCGAGGAACCGGTATTCGACGCAGCCGGGCTCCGGCTGCTCGAAGCCCTGCGCCACGTCCCAATCGGTGACGGGCGGCGGGTCGCGCGAGATGATGAGCCTGACCATCTCTTTTTCGGTTAGCGGCTTCTCTCCCAGCAAATGCGCGCAGAAGCGCTCGGCCCGATCACGCGATACCCCGCCGATCGTTGTCCCTAGAACCATGTCCTCTCGAATTTCGGCATAGGTTCTTGGCCGAGCCCAGTCAGGATCGGGTGCCCATGGCACGTTCTGTATGGGCGCAGCGGCGTGGACAAAGATTGGCGCGCGCCAACGCGCGAGCAGTTGTTTGAGCCAGCGAATCATCGGAGCACCTCCAACAACCCCCGTTCGGCGAGAGCGATATAGGTCTTGGCGACCATCTCGAACTCGAAGGCGCGCCGATCGGCCTTCGGCATCTTGCCGCCCTGATCGAGCAGCGCGTGGCAGCCGCGCACGCCGGGACGATCGGCGCACAGGGCCGCCAAGGCCGCGTCCGACGCCTTTAGGGCACCGCCCTTGCCGAAGTTCATGTGGGCCGCCTGCGTGTGCCCCTCGATACCGCACTGCATGCAGGGCAACATGACGACGGCGCGCCGCAGGGTTTCGGATCGATAGGTGAGCGATTTCGGGAACACGACGCGCGCAGTCATAGCAATGCCGCCCTCACGATTAGGTACAAGCCGAAGACCTCACCAACGCTAAATTTCGGCTCCAGAAGAAAGGCGCCGACGGCAAGCAAGAGACCTCCGGCGATTCCTTCAATGATGAATTCACGTGGGGTTTTCATTGCTCGAACTCGCAAAGGATCGACTCGACCATCTGCTCGCCGCGCTCCCCGCCCAGATGCGGCCAAAGGAACCTGTATGCCTGGGGAGTGCGCAAGAACGCCTTCACGCTTTCGTGCACCTCGTGGAATTCGGCGTCGTCGAGCGCTTCGTAGGAGATCGAGCGCGGCAGCGCAACGAGTTCGCCGCCCGGCCCCGGCACGAAGTCCACATGGCCGGCACCGACTTCAAGCCATTTGCGCATGCGCTCGGGATCGGTGAAGACTTCCTGGCACTTGAAGAACGCCGTCAGCATGACGAAGTGCAGGCGGTGGAAGCGCTCGCTGCGCGGGATCCGGAACTCGAACGACAACGTCTGCCCAGGCTGGAGCTTGCCGAGCTTGCTGCGGAACCGCGCGTAGGCGCGCTCGTTCTTTTCGTCGAGGCCCGCGAGCTTGCCGCGCTCGTCGATGCGGAGGATGACTTTGCTCATGCCGCTTCCTCGCAGGTCTGACGCCAATCTTCGATTTCCATAGGCTGGCGGAAAACGCGACCTGTTGGAGCGGTGAGAGACGGGGTCACGAGCCCCGCGGCCGTCGCGAAACGATTTGCCATCTTCCGCCCCGAGCGTGCGCCTTGCGGTCGGAACGGCTTGGGCGCATCCGGGCGTCCATCGGCCAATCCAATCATCGGCGTCCACTTTCCCTGATGCACTGGAGGCACATACCCGGCAGTCCTCAGATTGTTTCCGTATGCCTGTCTCAGCTTGTGGACGGCCGATTGGCTGATTCCGAGCGCGCCGGCGATCTGCGCTTGCGTAAGTGCGCCGCGGCTCTCAAGCAACAATCGAAGCCTCTCCCAACCAGGATGGTGATGTTCCACGCCGCATCTCGGCCGCTTGAGTCCTTGACAGGCGGCCTGCTTGTGAATGGATTCCTTCGTATGAGGGGCGAGACGAGCGACGATCTCGCGAATTGGCGTTGTCGTTGGGTATAGCTCGTAGAGCAATCGGATTTCAGTGGTTTCCCACTGTTGGCGGCCGTCACGCTTCAAGCCGAGGCTGTTGGCTTGCGCGCGGATCGCTGGCCGGGTGCGTCGCGGCAATGAGGCGAGCAGTTCATCCCACGAACCGCTCGCGTACATAGCGCGCAGAACTTCGTTCTCCGCCGGCGCCCAAGCAGGTCCAGTTCGACCGTTCTTGTTCATGCTGCCTCCATATCGAGCGCGCGCACGATCACATCTACACGCGGCGTCGTCGCATAGCGCTTTTGCAGGGTGATGTCCGTGATGCGCGCGTCGTCGACGTACACCACGCCGTTCATGCCGTCCTTCAGTGCCTTGAGAATGTTGTCGGCGTCCGGCTTCTTCGTTGCGCCGACGAGGCCGGTTCGAGCCTTATCCTGCTTCTTCTTCGACCAGCTTTGCGGGATCGGCAGGTAGATGGCCACCACCAGCGATACGGGCCCGTCGAGCAGCCCAGCGCCGGCCATTGCCTCCTGCGCGGCGAGCCGCACGAGATTCTCGTAGCGGACCGTCTCCTTTAGCGTGTAGGCGCGCACGAAGCCGCCCTGGCGCGCGAACTTGGCTCGTCCCTTTGCAACTGGATCTCCCGGTACCGTGAATACGATCTGCATTACGCTGCCTCCGAGCGCGCGCCGCGCGCTGTAGCAAGTTCCTTTTCGAGCTGAGCGATCCGCTCGTCCTGCGCTTTAACTTCGGTCCATAGGCGCAGCGCGAGCGCGTCGGTCATGCTCGCGATCCATTGAGCCTCGCGCTTGCACATGAAGGCGCGCAACTCTTCGGGGCTTTGGTCCGCGATCCAGGTCATGCGGCACCTCCGAGAAGACGCGCCGGATCCGCGCGCATCGACGTGACACCGAGAAGAGGTTTGTTTGAGCCACCGGCGAGGACCGCCCGCGCCGTGGTAGCGTCGCCGATCAGCATCGGTGCCGCACAGCCGAATCCCTCTTTGCTGTTTGCCGCCTCGGCGATGCCGATCAACACCGGCAAGTAATCCGGCGTCTCGCTGCGCATCCGATAGCCACGGTACCGGTTGACGAACTCATTGCGGACAAAAGGCCATTCGTTCTCGTCCTTCGCGCCGAGGGGAACCCATCCGCCCATGTCCGTTACGACCCGATGGATGACCGGATCGTCGAAGACCACACTGCGATAGGTGCCCACCTCGCGCACCGCGCGATCGACCTTCGACCATGCGACGAGTGCCGCGTCCTGCGTTGAGCCGGCGAGCATCCGCACGACGTCGGCCGGCTTGGGCAGGTATTGCCCGCTGTCCGGGTTGACGCAGTGCCGGTTGAGTGCGTCGGCGACCGCGGCGAAGTCGTAGGGCAGCATGGCCTCCCACCAAACACGCCCGGCGAATTCCGAAAAATCGCTTTTGTAGAACGCGTACACGTCGGCGATCAGCGCGAAAAACTCAGGTCTGTCGGATGCAATCACGATCCCTCCCGGGCGAGTCGTTCGGCGATTTGGCGGTTCTTAGCCTCGAGTTGCTCCTGCTTGTTCGGGCGCGTGCGCTGGCCGGCTAGGGTCTGGCACGTGGCTTTGAGAAATGAGGCGGCATCAGCCGGGCGTTCAACGACGGCGGTGCGCACGGCATCGATGACGATCTGGTCGCCGTAGTCCTTCACGAGCTTGCCCACGTAGCTTCCGCATTGCGCTTTGGGCATGCCTGCCTGCATGAGCAGGGACTTGCCGGCAGCCCATAGCTCGTCCTTGGTGAGTTGCTCGGCGCTCTTCTCAGCCGACGAATTGCCAGACGCGCCAGCGTCCGTACCGTCAGGTACGGAATGGTTTATAGAATCTCCCTCTCCCTCTCTATGTCCCTCTCCCTCTCCCTCTCTATTGGAGCCCGTTTCCCCGCCTTGTCCATTTCCAGTCCCTGAGTTGTCCCTAGGGACAGGTAGCCTTTGTCCCGAGGGACAACCTTGGGACATCCATTCTTCGAAGGTGGGACGTGGGATGGTTGTCCCGTTCCGGTCGTTGTGCTTTTTGATGCGCGCGCATTCCGTGCGCCACTTTTGATCGAGCTTTGAATCCCACGCTTGCATGGCTTTCTCGGCCACAGTGGGGTTATAAAGCCGGCCATCGGAGCATTTGATCCAGCCATGCAGCACGTCCTTGCGGAGTTTGTCCCACTTGACCGGATCGCACATGGCGAGATCGGCGAGAACGTCATCGTCGTCCTCGAGCGAGCCGGTGGGAACGTCATGCCACGAGGCCGTCCATAGATTGATCATGTAGAAGGCGAGCGCAGGGGTTCGCTTTGCCTTCAGCCACGCCTTACTGCGACGCAGACGCTGGACGTCGAGTGGCATGAATGGAAAATCCCGCAGATCGCAATCTGCGGGAGTCAGCGGTGACGGCAGTTCGCTCAAGCCGCCTCCAGTGTGTCAAAGAGCGACGGCATGCTGTACTCGCGCTCGGCCGAGCGCAGGTAATGCACGGAGTCCATGAAGTAGCCGGGGTTGAGTTCGGATCCGGCGCCGCAGCGCTTCTTCAAGATCGCGCGGTATGGGACCGTGCCGATGCCACAGAACGGGTCATAGACAAGCTCGTCGGGGTTGCTGTAGCGCTCAATCAGCCGGTCAACGATGTCGAATTGGAGCGGGCATACGTGCTTCTCGACGGCACGTTTCGCTTGATCGCCGTTGAGCGTCAGCATGCGCGTGATGTCGTGCCAGATGTTCGCGTCATGCGAGCCAGGCGAAAGGCTCATGAACTTCGTAGGCAGCCGGCCGGACGCCTGAAGTTCCTCGCCAATGCGAACGTGGAACTCGTAGTCGTAGACGTTTTCGAGACTAAACTTCGTGAAGAGGCTGGCCAGGTTGTCCGGGCCGAGGGCGGCGAGTTCCTCTGCCGTCACGAGCCGATTCCCGCTCGAGCGCCAGAACGCATGCGCATCGATTTGCCACTTCGCAAGACTGTATTCATCCTTCGATTTCCGCACTGGGACATCGGCGTAGCCCTTGGATCGATCGGACTGCGGCTTGTGGAAGAGAAGGACGTATTCCGGCGACCCGACCCCCATCTTCGAACCGTCCTTGCACATCTCGCTGTACGAAAGGCGGTAGGTCTGGTTGTTCTCGCGGACGACGTCTGTGTTGATCGTGATCATTCCGCAGTAGTCGAAGCCGTGTTTCATGCCGTGAAAGAGTGCTTCGGCGTGAAACGGGCTAACAGTCGGGATGCCGGCACCGGTGACGTTGCCGAACAGGATCCGATCCTTGACGTGGCATGCGTAGATGCGACCTGGCTTCAGGATTCGCAGCAGTTGCGGCGTCAGGAAATCCATCTGCTGCCAGAAGTGATCGTTGTTTTCCGTATGCCCGAAGTCGTTGTAGCTCGGCGAGTATTCGTAATGGTTCGCGAACGGTATCGACGTGACGATCAAGTCGACGTGGTTGTCTGGCAGCCGACGAGCCTCTTCGACGCAATCGTTGTTCGCCACACTGAAGCGATCGCTCGACACCTCGATGCGTTCGACACCGATCGAGCGCGCGAGCGTCTGCTGCATAGCGAGCTGGTTGAGGCCGTACTCTCGAATGATCTGGCTCATCTTTTCGGTCATCTGGTTGTGCTGTTGCCACTTGGCGAGCAGCGTGCGCAACGTTTCCTGCTCGGCCTCGGTGTAGACGATGTCGATCCGCACGCGGTGCTTTTGCAGAAAACGTTGCACGCGGTGGATCGCCTGGATGAAGTCGCGGAATTTGAATCCGATGCCGGCGAAGATTTCCCAGTGGCAATACCGCTGGAAGTTACAGCCGGCACCGGCCAGAATCGGCTTGGTCGAAAGACGTTGGGAGCGCCCGTGACTGAAATCGACGATGCGTTGCTCGCGTATTTCGAGATCTTGCGTGCCCCACACGCTTATGGCGTCCGGAATTGCGCGTTGGATTGCATGCCGCTCATCTTCGAGGTCGTGCCAGACGATGACGTGATCGTCCGGCCGCTCCGAGACGAGTTCGGCGACCTTAGCGACGCGCGCATCGAGGCTGCGTCGCTTTTCGCCGGCCGCGCCGGACAGGCCCATAGCCAGATCGGGGATCAGCAGTCCTTGCCCATCGCGCTCTACGCCGGCCGCCTCATAGTCGCTCGGGATCTCGTGGTAGCGGATGTCGAGTTCGGGAAGCTCGTACCCGTCGTCGGAATATCCGAGGTCACTGGGGCGTTGCAGGAAGACGGCCCAGCTCGACACCCACAGCCAGAATTCCTTCTCCTTGTGCGGATAGAGCGTGAGGTTCCCGGCCTTCTCGCTATCGCGCTGAAAGAACCGCGTAAGCGCTTGGCCGGTGTCCATCACGCCCAGGAACCCGGCATAGTGGATCAGTTCCTTGAAGCGGTTTGGGCTAGGAGTGGCCGAGCAAACGAATTTGAACTCGACGCCATCGAACAACGGCAAGAATTCCTGGTAGGTCTTCGAACCGAAACTACGCAGCACATCTGCTTCATCGAGGCTTGCAGCGCGGAATAGTGAAGGCGTGAGCTTTCCCTCGCGCACCGACTCGTAGTTCGTAAAGTAGATCTCACGCTCATCGCCGATCTCGGTGTCCGAACGAATGAACCGGGCCCGGACGCAAAACTCGCCGGCGAAGCGCTCTTCGATCTCTTGAAAGAATTCTTGCCGGACGCCGAGCGGCATGACCTGCAGGCGAAGGCCCGGACGGTGAATGCCGATCAGCCGATGCAACTCTATCTGCGTCGCGGTTTTGTGCAGACCGAACGAGGCGAAGACCGCGCGCCGCCCACCTTGCGTCGCCCAGCGGACGATGTCGCGCGTATGGGGCTTCAGGTGTGGGTTGATCTCCTCCGGCGTAACGTCGAAGCCGTGGTAGCTCGCCATCCGGATCTTCTGGCGCAGGAAGTCGGCGTAGTCGGGCGCGCTCATGCCGCGTCTTCCTCGGAAAAAAGGCGCGGCTGAACGGCGCCATTTGCATAAACGACGTCGAGCACTACGTCGCCCGTCGGTTCGTCGCCTTCCCAGCCTTGCGGCCAGGTTTCGAACGCAATTAGTTCGCGGATGCGATCCTCTTCCTCGGCGTTGATCAGATCGATCGGCGCCCGTCCGAGCGCGGCACCGATACGATTGCATTCGGCCTGGACTGACAGGATTCGATCGAGTGCCATGAGGCGCGCTTCGAAGGTCAGCGGCCCGAGGCGTTGTGGGTTCTTGGCGTAGCTGCCGTCTTTCAGCAATTCACGGCCGGGCTTGCGCAAACGATGCTGGGGCTCGCGTAGTTCTCGCCATAGGGGTTTGATGCCGCGCAGCGGCGCAAGGTAGGCCCATTGCGGGGTTGCGAGTACCGTCTCGAGCGCTTTCTCTTCTTGCGCGAGCGGACATCCGATGCACCCAGTGCGCGCATTGATTTCTTCCGCCTCATCGCCACCGTAGGCGTCGGCGATCGCAGCGGTCGACCAGTCGCCGAACTCCCCTTGAGGGGCCCAATGGCGAAGCCATTCCCACACGTGACAGACGCGCCAGTGCAGCAACGGAGCTAGTGTCGCGATGCGGCCACGCAAGCCGCGGGCGTTGGGCAAAATCTGCTGATACCATCCCTGGCCGCATTCGGCGCCGTCCTTCCCGCAGCTCATTTCGATGCGGCGATCACGGATCGCACTCTCGCCCTGGCGCACGCCGGTGATCATGAGAATGTTTCCGTCGATGCCATCGAGGCGCTGACGGAGCGCCTCCTCCATCGGATCGATCTTGATCTGGCGCGTGCACCAACGAAGCGTGTTGTTGTTCGGCGGCGGCACGCCGCGGCCTAGGATGTAGACCATAAAGCGCTTGTCGAGCGGCGCGCGGACGATCTCGACGGCGATACCGCGTTCGCGAATCTCGTCGATGATCATCTGTGCCGAGATGGCCAGTGGCGGAAGCTCTTGGCGCGTGTCGGCGTAAAAGACGGTTAGCGAGCGCGGCGCGGCGATTTTTCCGCTATCGATCAGCCAGCAGATCATCGTGAGCGTGGCCGAACTGTCCTTGCCGCCGGACCATGCGATGCCCCAGTGATCATGTGATGGTCCATAGGCCTGCATCGACTGGATCGTCAGTTCGATCGACTCGGTCATCTGCAGGCGTTGCGCGCCGGCCGCCAGGAAATCCAATTGCGCCGACATGATCAATCCCCACGACGGATAGAACGGAGCGCCGCCATGAATGCGGCGCTAATCGGCCCACGTTCCTCGACATAGCGCCAGAAGCGATACCGATTGCGGAAGGTGCGCTGTCTCAGCGCTTGCCCGCAAATCGCGAGTTTTTCGATACCAGAGAGCTTCATCCCGTCACCTCGCTTTTCGATTTCTGCTTCTTCAACCGCTCAAGAAGGAAAAGGTTTTTGTCCGACAGCGCGAGCCCATCGCACGGGTCGTCGACATAGACGAATAGGAACTGCTCGTCCTGCTTGCCGACGAACTGCACTTCGCGGCCGGACGGCGCGACAAATCGTTTGCCTGCGTCGCGCGCGCTCAAACTCATGCCACCGCCATTTGCTGTGCGAACGCCTGCTGCACGTACTCGCCGATGACCTGCGCGCTAGCGCGCTTGTATTCGGCGCGCGCCTTCTCTTCTGCAAGCTCCAGCCACTGCCGCGGGTAGTCGCAACCAGCGAACATGCAAAAGAGAAAGAGGCGGTGGTGATCGAGTCGACGATTGCCGGCCATGTACTCGGCGAAGTGCGGGTAATGGATGCCGCAGTTGCGCGCGAGCGTCTTGCGATCGAAGCGACGAAGGCCGAACTCGAGCGCCTTCCCCAAACACTGCTCAAAGGTCATGGCCTCAATGTCGGCCTTGGGTAAGCGCGCCGCCTCGACGTAAGGCGCGAAGATCCTGATTTCTTGTTGTTTCATGGCTGTCGCGATAGTGAAAAATGATCGAACCCCGTATGAGTCCCACCTAGAATCCCCAGTTGAAAAGGGGGCCAAATAAAGCGTCCAGAAGGACGCCGATCGAACAACTACGAGAACCGCTATGCCTGCCTACTTCACCGCTGGACGCTCATCGAGCCCGAGCTTCCTTCGTCTTCCGTGCGGGACCACCTCCACCTTTTCGCTTCGATTCGTCTTCAACCGAACCAACAGGGGCTTGTGCATCGTCCGATGCCCTCACTCGATCTATAAGATCCGCAAGGAAGAGATCAGGGCGCAGGAGCTTCACGTCTGCCGGGATGCCGCGAAATTTCCAGTTGTGGACGCGTTGTGCGCCGCCCTTTTCTGGGTAGCCGAGGAGTCGTGCAACTTCGGATGCGCCGCCAAGGCGTTCGATCAGTTGCCAGTCCTGGTGTGGGGTGGTGTCGTTCGTGTCCATGGCGTAATTAAACACCATGTTTAGATGGAATGCAAACACGACGTGTATCAACAAGGCGTTTACTCGCGAGAGAATCGCGGCATGGAAAAAGTGATGCACGAAACAGCCCGGCGACTTTTCGATGGCGCCAAAAAAGTGCGGTCGGACATCAAGACGCCCGCAGACCTAGCGCGCGCGCTCAATCAGAGCGAACAGACCATCAACAACTGGGCATACCGCGGAAATGGCGTTTCGAAGCAGGGGCGCCTGCTTGCTCAGAAGGAATTAGGGATCAGTGCCACATGGATAGAGGACGGCATTGGCGAGATGCTTACCGCTGAGCACAAAACACGCGCAAGTGATGCATCAATTACAGGCCCTGACGAGTCTCTTATTAAGCGTTTGCTTCCAGATGGACAAGGTAACGTCCTGACGTGGGAGCGGCCAGAAGACCTGGAGGAGGACGAGGACAGAGTCTGGATCGACCGCTACGACTATCGTTTTTCGGCGGGGTCCGGTTTGATGCAGTGGGAAGTAAGGCAAAAGAAGGCGCTCCCCTTCGACGCGGGCTTCTTCAAGGCACTCGGCGTCCGCCCGCAGGACTGCCGCCTCGCGCAAGTGCACGGCCGTAGCATGGAGCCGTACCTGTTTCACCGCGACATGATGATGATCTGCACGACCAAGGCGCAGATCCGCGATGGCTTGATCTACGCGGTCTACTTTGAGGATGAGCAACTCGTCAAGCAAATATTCAAAGAACCGAATGGGGGGTTGCGCCTGCACTCATACAATCCTGAGTTCCCAGACCGCATATTAATGGGTGAGCAACTCGAAGCGCTTCACGTTGCCGGCGAGGTGATCTATCGCTCCGGGTCTGGGCTGGCGGGCGGCAACTAGAGGGGCAGAGATGGCAGAGGCAACCAAATCGACGATCTTTACCAAAGCGCTCGCGATAGCCATTATCGGCACGCCAATATTGCTCTATCTCCAACTCCACGACAGTAGTCGTCAGCGATCCGCCGATCTTCCGGTTGGCTCTTTGCAGGTAACGACAACCGCCGGATACGCGTGTCCCACCCGCGATCTTCTAGATCACGCAGCCAGTGACGGCGCCGCAGCGCTCGTATCGAACGGAGGTTCGTGCTTCATGATGCCACCTGGCATCAAAGTACGCATCGCCACTGCCGACTCCACTATTGTCCAGTTCCAGCTAGATAGTTCTCCGAGCGGCGGGTTGATGTGGACTTCAGCTCGATCGTTCTCGCATTAGCGATCATTCCCCAATAGCCGACCAATGTGCCCGCCTCGAGCGGGCTTTTTTGCGTCCGCGAACATCCAGCGACGCGCTCAACAAAAATATAAACACGGTGTTTGACATTCGCATAAACATGGTGTTTAATTGCCTCCATCGCAGCACCGAACACCCCCCCCGGAGACCACCATGAACCGCAACAGCAAACAAGACTGGACCGTAGGCCAAACCGTCCGTGTCGGCTTCATGAGCTTGGTTGTGGTGGCGGGGCTCGAAGCGACCGGGGACGGCAACCCGGGCGCTTACATCCTGACGAGCGGCACGCAGCTCTATTCGTTCGTGCCGCACAACGGCGTGAGCAAGATCACCGACGAACAGGCCGTCGAGATGTGCGAAGAATCGAAGCGCATCTCGGCTGCGCGTGCGGCGCGCGCCCAAGCGCAGGTTGCTCGAGTGTCGGCGAATGCATCTGTTTGCGCACGCCTGAAAGCGATTGCCGCATAACTCTGTTCGTAGCGCTCAGCTTGAGGGTTGAGCAGTGCGAATAGCACGAAGCACTTTGCGCAACGGCGCGCCGATCCGGTGACAGCGGAACGGGTTCTTTAACAACGTATCGATCGAGTCGCATCAGCGCTGGCGCTTCCTTGGCCTGCTGTTCCCTTAAACCTGTCTGCGTCGCACGCTCAAAGACGGTCGAGGCGAAGCGCTAGCGCTGATGGAGCATTCGATCGATGCAATGGCGGATGAATAGGCGAAAGCCCTGCCCCTGGCCGCGACGGCAGAAGTAAAAGTCGCGAAATGCCCGACAGATGATTGGGTTCCGAAAGGCGCGTAAGTCGATCGCGAGGTAATCGGCAAAAACATGCGGTAGCTGGAGCCGGCTCGGCCGGGTGTAGCCAGCGCCGCATGCAAGCAACATCCATCGCGGTAAGCGCATTCGACGAGTGCATTTACCGGGACTGGATGACCTCTTCGTCCAAGACGGTCCCATTAAATGTCCACGGACGGACGAGTACCTGCTGTAAGAGGTGGGCAAGTTGGCGCCCCTCAGCCGTAAGCGGAAAGCCAGAGTAAGAGAGCGACGGCCGCTATAACGCCGCTCCGGTGAGATGCCGGACGCATCCAAGAATGCCGACGCAAAGTACGGTGACGACAAAGTAGTGCGAAGGCTCTCGCAAGAGTAGGCCCGGTAGCGCGAAACCTCTAGGTATCCGAAACGCTGAGCGCATGCCGAGATCCGAAGGCACTGCGGCGAGCCGGGGAAGGGCCGGCACGAACCCATAGGCGATGCGCCGTAGCACCCACGTAGACGTTGCAGACGTGGGCGTCTAGCCGACGGACGGGTCGTCGGCCACCTGCCGAAGATGGTGAACACACTCGGCTGCGGGACGCGAGTAACCCACAACGAATTCCGTCGCCCCTGAGGATAGAAGGGGCATTTTCTGTAGCACGCGTTGCTGGGAATGCCGCCCGTTAGGCGGCTGACTGATTCAATCGGTTGGAGATGAACATGAGCATCTTCGCAAAAGACCTGTTGGAGTTGCGCGCAATGCCGCGCGGCGCACTCACCGAACATCTGCTGCGCACGCTGGCCCTGAACATCATTGCGCCGGGCGTAGCCAGTATGCATGCGGGGTTGTAATGGCCACCCCGCAGCAAGTCGAGTCGATGGGCGACTGGATCATCGATCGAGATCTGGCTCGGTATCACGAGCGCGAACAGAACGACGGGGAGGATGGCGATGTCGACGATACCGAGGTGGAACGTTGTGATGTCGGAAAAGCAGCGCGAGGCCTGGAATAAGCGGCCGGTGAATGTGATCGTGCAGGAGCTTTGCCCGCGCTGTAACAAGTTGGTCGAGGGCGTTTCGAAACGCACGGTCTACACCGGTTTCGGAACGAAGATCGAAGAGACGTGCTGTGCGCCTTGCGCCGAGGCGATCCGCGAGGAATACAACGGCGTCATCTACTGCTGAATTGAAGCTATCCCATCGCCGGGCTACCGGCAAAACCGTTTAGGACAACTAAAGGAGTTCGCAATGTCGGAAGTGATCGCAAGCTCGACGCTGAAAGTGCCGCAACTCGGCCAGTATTGGGAAGGTCAGGGCGGCATCTACGCCGGCATCATGCCCGGTGAAAACGATCAGCGTCCGTACCACCTGATCGTCTCGGAAGAGAGCGGCGACGGCCTCGAATGGGGGGGCTATGGACATCGGGTCGACGGCGCCGATAGCCGCATCGACGGCATGGCCAACACGAAGGCCATCCTCGCCGCCGACGGCGAACATCCTGCCGCCGAATGGGCCGTCAAATATACGAGGGACGGTCACTCCGATTTCTATTTGCCGGCGCAGCGCGAACAGAATCTCTGCTTCGCGACGATCCCCGACCAGTTCGAAACGGACGATTGGTACTGGTCATCTACGCAGTGCTCGGCCGGCAGCGCCTGGGGCCAGTACTTCGATGATGGCTTCCAGTACTACGCGGGCAAGGACTTCCCCGGTCGCGCTCGGGCCGTCCGCAGAATCGAAATTTAAAACTTTCGAAATTTTGCAGTTCGCCACGCGCGAATCACGCGTGTTCTAAGAGGGCTGGCCCGGGGCCTTATCCGGGCATCTTGAGCGGATCGCGTTAGCGAGTGGTTGGCGAGCGGCGCGGGCAATGCCCAAGCTCGCGTCGGCTGCACCGATAGGGCTGTGCCATAGCGCGATCCGTTGAAGATTCAACCTGGGGGTCCAGATGCCCACTCTCACACCCGAAGAAATCGAGCGAATCGATCAAGCGTACGCAACGTCCGCCATCGTCTCCGCTTCGGCGTTTCTTTTTCTGTTCGGCGTCGCCTTCCTCAAAGGCGGTCACTGGCTCCTCGTTCTGATCGGAGGCTGAAATGTTCCAAACACCGAAGCGAAACACCGATTTGCGTCATGTCGATAGCGGCTTGACCGAAGCCGAAAAGAAGCAGGTTGCGCAAGATGTTGCGCGCGCTCGTCAAAAGGAAAAGCTTGGAGAGCGTTACCTACTTCATCCCCGGCACGCCCCGCAGCGCGGAACGTACAACCCGATTACCGGTGCGAGACTCGCATGAAGCTGATCCGCCGTTTCGACAGGTACTACCGGGAGCACCCGAACATCGCCTTTGCTGTGATGTTGGTGATCTGTGCCGTCGTGCTCTACATCGCGCACGACTTCGATTCAAACAATGACACCGCGCTGCGCATGCAGATGTTGGTGACTAACCAAAGGAGCATGACGTAATGCCTCAAATCACCATGGAGTCGGTCGAGTCCTCTCAGATCCATAGCATCGGCCACGATGCAGCCTCCAATACCCTCGCGATCCGCTTCAAGAACAAGGCCGGCGAGCCGTCGTCGCTGTATCACTACGCGAATGTGTCCGCAGAAGACTATGCGGCGTTCAAGGGCGCCGAATCGATCGGCTCGCATTTCTACAAGGGCATCAAACCGTTCGCCGAGAAGTATCCGTACGTGAAGGTGGAATCGGTGTCGAAATCGGAGCAAGCATGAGCACGGCATTGAGCACGCGGAACGAGTTCGGCGCGCAACAACAGACAACCGGCGTTGTCGAGACGGCGTCGGCCGCAGTGGCAGCGCAATCGAAAGCGATGGTCGAAGCACGTTACATCATGGCGATGCGGCGGCCGCGCATGTGGGATCAGGTGCGGCAGGATCTCATCGCCGAATGCAGGCGGCCGTCGTTTGCTCACAACAAGAGCGCGTACTACCGCAAGCCGATTGGTAACGGCGTGGAGGGCCTCGGCATTCGCTTCGTCGAAGTCGCGCTGCGCTGTATGACGAACGTCCTGGTCGAGACGACCATGATCTTCGAGGACGAGGCCAAAGAAGTGCATCGCGTCAGTGTGACGGATCTCGAATCGAACCTAACGTATCCGCTTGACGTGCGCGTATCGAAAACGGTTGAGCGATCGAAGCCGATGGACGATGGTTCCTATATCTCGGTCCGAAAGAACAGCTACGGCAAGATAACTTACACGGTCCCGGCCAACGATGATGATCTTCTCAACAAGCGCGCCGCGCAGATCTCGAAGGCAATCCGGACGCTTGGCCTGCGGATCATACCCGGCGACCTGCAGGACGAAGCCGAGGCGATCATCAAGGCGGTCCGTATGGACGAAGCCGCGCGCGATCCGGCAGCCGAGCGCAAGCGCATCGCCGATGCATTCGGCGAGATCGGCGTCAAAGCGGCCGACCTGACCGAATACCTCGGTCACACGCTCGACACCTGTTCGCCGCACGAACTCGTCGATCTGCGTGGCATCTACGGTGCAATCAAGGACGGCGAAGCAACGTGGAAATCGGTCATGGAGAACAAGGCAGAGCAGCAGGGTGGTGTCGACCAGAACGGGGCAGGAAAGCCGGCAGGCGATACCGGCGCGGGCTCCGGAAAGACGATCCCCGTCTGCACCGACGAAGAGTTCGAGAAGAAGAAGACTGGTTGGCGCAAGCAGATCATCGAGAAGAATAAGACGGTAGACGAACTCGTCGCAACGATCGAGACAAAGATGCGCCTGACCGACGATCAAAAGTTGACCATCGATAGCTGGTCGCACGAACAGGATTGAAAATGGAACGCAAACTCCACAAGTTGCAGCAGGGCTCGCCGGAGTGGTTGCAATTCCGGCTTGATAAGTTCGGCGCCAGCGAGGCGGCCGCAATGCTCGGGTTGTCCTCGAATGTGAAGCGAAACGAACTGCTGCACATGAAGCATACGTGCTTGCCGCAGGAGTTCAGCGAGTGGGTCCAGAAAAACATCCTGGATTACGGCCATGAGGTCGAAGCGCTCGGCCGCCCGATCGTCGAAGAAATGATCGGCGACGATCTCTATCCCGTGACTTACTCCCTTGGAAAAATCTCGGCGTCGTGCGACGGCTTGACGATGGACGGAGCGATCGCCTTCGAGCACAAGCAATGGAATACAGCGCTTGCCGAGGCGGTCCGGGGCGGCGAGTTGCCGGAAGAATACTGGCCGCAATGCCAACAGGTCATGCTGGTCACCGGCGCGAGCAAGGTCATCTTCGTCGTCTCTGATGGCACACGGGACAACTTTGAATCTATCGAAATCGAACCGAGCGATTTGTGGTTCCGTCACCTACAAGACGGCTGGGCTCAATTCGAGCGCGACCTCGCCGAATACCAGCCGCGCGAAATCCCTGAGACGCCGAAGGCCGAGGCCATCATGGCATTGCCGATGCTTGCCGTCCAGATCCGCGGCGAGGTGATAACCAGCAACCTGCCTGCGTTCAAGTCGGCGGCCGAGAAGTTCATCGCCGGCATCAAGACCGATCTCAAGACCGACGAGGATTTCGTCCAGGCTGATGCGACGGTGAAGTTCTGCAAGGAGGCCGAAGATAATCTCGAGGTGGCTAAGAACGCCGCTATCGCGCAGACATCTAGCATCGACGAACTGATGCGGACGGTCGACCACATCCGCGAGCAGTTACGCACGAAACGACTCGCGCTGAGCGCTCTTGTCAAGAACCGCAAGGAGCAGATCAAGGAATTGGCCGTCAGCGAACGCCGTCAGAAATACACCGCGCATGTGGCCGCCCTGAACGCGGAACTAGGCGGCGTGAGCATCGCGGTACCGTCGCCGGACTTCGCCGGCGCGGTTAAGGGGATCAAAACGATCGCGAGCCTGCACAACGCGCTCGATACGGCGCTGGCGAACGGCAAGATTGTCGCCGACGCTGCCGCGAAGGATTTGCGCGCGAAGTTGGATTGGTACAAGCCGCATGCCGAGGCATATGGGTTTCTGTTCCGCGATCTCCAGCAAATCATCCAGAAGCCGGCCGACGACTTCCAGTTGGCCGTGATGGCTCGCATTGACGAGCATAAGCGCGCCGAGGATGCGAAGGAGAAGGCGAAGATGGTAGAAGTACCCGCAGTCGCGTCTGTAACGCCTGTCGGCGCACAGGCTGCGCAGACGCAACCTGCACCGTGGGTTGCACAGGCGCCCATCTCGTCTTCGTCGCGCCCGGCGCCCACCGGCGGCCCGACATTGCGCCTCGGCCAGATCAACGAACGGCTCGCACCGGTCACGCTGACCGCAGACGGGCTCGCATCGCTCGGCTTCACTGCGGAAACGGAAAAGTCGTCGAAGCTTTATCACGAATCGCAGTTCCCGCAGATCTGCGAAGCGCTGATTCGGCACATCACCGAGGTGATGCAAAAGCAGGACGGCGGCGCGCTGCCATTCGAACTCGAACACGCAGCATAACCGAACGGGCATCGCCGCCGGCCGACAGGATGAAGCCCATTGGCGTTGATCTCCGACCTGGCCGGCGGCCGGGGCCCCTCATGGAGTTGTCGTGAGAGACGAAATCGAGAAGTACCTAGGCGGAGTTTCAGAGGCCAGCGCTAAGCGCATATCCGAGCGTATCGGGTTGCCGCACCTCGACGTAGCCAAAGAGTTGAATCGGATGCACGCCGATGGCGTGATCGAGCGCGAGAAGCGCAAGGGCGGCGGAAATGAGTACGTGTACTGGCTCGCGCGTCGAAACCGTCCTGCTGTGGAGAAACCCGAACCGGCTCAGGCGGCTATCGCTGCGCCAACGATTCCTCCGGGCGCGGGCGCCTCGTCGGCGGCATCGAAGCGGGAACCCGAGCCGATGCTAACCGAGGTGGAAAAGGCCTTTTCGAAGTTGGCCGCTCAGACACGTGAACTAATCGAAATCTTCGGCTTGCCGCCCACGATGACGGAAGCACTCGACACAGCCCGAGCGATGGTCGAAATCGCGAAGGCGACTGCATCGGACCGAGATGCTCTGCGCTTGCGGTGCGACGAGTTGGACGTCGAGAACGAATCCAATAAGCGATCGCTTGCCAAGTGGCGCCAGAACTGCGCTGAGCTGGAAGCGCGTATCGATGAACTCACTCTCGGCCCGGTCGGATCAAAGTCACCATTGTTTGTCACGGTCGGGCGATACGCAAAGCCTCAGCGCCACGATTCGCTCGAGAAGGCCCAAAAGCGCGGCCAACGACTCGTGCGTGGCGAGAAGGAATCGGAAGTGCTCGTGCTGGAGCCCATCGGCCGCGTCGTTCGCGGAACAGAATGGCAGCCCAGATAGTTTCAGCGGAAGGCTTTAGAAGTACGTCGCGCTGACTGCCTCGGACGCGACGAATTTAGATGGCTCGCTTGCGCAGGAGCCTACTTTTTCAAAGGATCAGTATGAATGCAATCGTAACGAATCTCGATGTCCCCACCGAAGCCGGGGTCCCGTTCGGCGGCGGGTATTACGTCGGCCGGCTTGTAGTGAACGGCGACGTGTACGCATCGGTCGTCGCACCCAAAGCAACGGGCGAAAAGGATCGCGCGATCTGGCTTCCGACCTACACCGAGATCGTCGGTGCCGATAGTTTCTTCGACGGATTCGGGAACACGAAAGCGATGGCCGAGGCTGGCAGCGAAGTCGCGCGGTGGGCGCTAGCTCTGAACATCAATGGCGAGAGCGACTGGTATTTGCCGGCTCGAGACGAACTCGAACTGCTGTATCGGCACTTGAAGCCGACGGACGACGAGAACTACGTCTATCGCCATGGCGAGAACCCGAGTTCTTTGCCGCCTGGGTATCCCTACACGATCCATTTGCCTGGGCAGACGCCAGTCGAATTGTTCCGAGGCGACGGCGCGGAGGCCCTGGAACCAACATGGTATTGGACCTCAACGCAGTACTCGGCCAGCTACGCCTGGGTCCAGCTCTTCGGTGATGGCGGCCAGGACAGCGCGAGCAAGAACCGCACCGGTCGCGCTCGGGCCGTCCGCAGAATCAAAATTTCGTAATTCAGCAATTTCGACTGCGCATTAAGTGCGTATCGCGTTAAACCAATGGAGGTATTGCGAATGAGCAGCACAGCAGAAATCGAAATTCCGTTCCACGGCGCTCGCTTGAGTGTGCCCAAAGAAGCCGCCGTCAAGGCTTGGCTCGATTCGGCGCTTGGGCGCGCAACCGAGAGGGCTGCATCGGACGTTCCGGCCGTCGGCGAGTACTGGGAAGGTCAGGGTGGTGTCTACGCGGGATTCGTCCGTGGCGAGGGCGGCGCGCTTGGCTGGCACCTCATCGTGCCGACGCATCCCAGCGCGACGAACGACGGCATCAAGTGGGGGCCTTACAACGTAGATACGGGGGCGAAGAGTCACACCGACGGGATGGCTAATACGAAGGCGCTGGCGTTGCTTGGCGACGAGCATCAAGCGGCGATGTGGGCGACGAAGTTGGAGATCGAGGGCCATCGCGATTTCTATCTTCCTGCGCGCCGTGAACTCGCGCTCGCCGAGGTCAATCTCGCAGATCACTTCGTGAAGGGCTGGTACTGGTCATCTATGCAGTACTCGGCCGACAGCGCCTGGTACCAGACCTTCGCTGATGGCGGCCAGGACCGCGCGGGCAAGGGCATCACCGGTCGCGCTCGGGCCGTCCGCAGATTGCAATTTTGAACTTTGAAATTTAGCTATGGCCGCCGCCAAAGAACTGCCGATTTACAAGGTCGCGTATGACCTTTTCAAAGAGGTCACCGAATCGACACGGCATATGCCGAGGGATTTCAAGTTGTCCCTCGGCGGCCGGATCCGCGATGAAGCGCTCGAAATCGTGACGTTAATTTTTCGGGCGAATGCTGCGATCGACAAGGTGCCGTATTTGAGCGATCTGCTCGAGCGCGTCGATGTGATCAATCTCTTGTTGCGCCTCGCGCACGACATGAAGTTCATCGCGACACCGCATTACGCGAGCGCGATCGAACTCACGGCGTCGGTAGGTCGGCAGGCCGGTGGGTGGCGAAAGAAATCGGCATCGTCGCCCGATGCATCACCGTCACGGTGGTGATGCCTGTGCGATTTTCTATCTGGTCGTGCCGCTGCCTCAAGAGGGCACCGACATGCGCAATGAGGATACCGGCAGCGGATGCTGTGCAGGTCCAGCGCAGTTTCTTTGATGATCGGTGAGGGCCTTCATCAAAGCGACGTAGATAGCACGATACGACGCAGTACTCGGCCAACAACGCCTGGAACCAGAACTTCGATGATGGCAACCAGAACAACGCGAACAAGAACAACACCGGTCGCGCTCGGGCCGTCCGCAGAAAGAAGCGATGCCGTGTCTTTCGAAGAACTCGTCGCCGCCTATTTCGATTGCCGGCGCACGAAGCGAAACAGCAAAAACGCGCTCAAGTTCGAACAACGGCTCGAGCGCAATCTCGATCGCCTTTACGGCGAACTGATCGACGGCTCGTATCGTCCGGGCCGCTCAATCTGCTTTGTGGTGACTCGGCCGAAGCCGAGGGAGGTATGGGCGGCGGACTTTCGCGATCGCGTGGTCCACCACCTGCTCTACAACCGCATCGCAGCGCGATTCGAAAACGCATTCATTGCGGATACGTTCGCATGCATCAAAGACCGCGGCACGATGCGTGGCGCCGAGCGGCTCGAAGCGAAAGTGCGCAGTATTACGCAAAACTGGAGCCGTCCGGCGTACTACCTGAAACTGGATCTGGCGAACTTCTTCGTGAGCATCGACAAAAGGGTGCTCTTCGAGCAGCTTGCGGCCAAGATTCCAGAGCCGTTCTGGCGCGAGTTGGCGGCGTTGATCCTTTTTCACGATCCGCGTTCCGATTTTGAATTCCGCGGCGATCCGAAGCTCATGGATCGGGTGCCGCCGCACAAGCGGCTCATGGAGCAACCCGCGCACCTGGGTCTGCCGATCGGCAATCTGTCCAGCCAGTTTTTCGCCAACGTCTATCTCAACGTGCTCGACCAGCATGTGAAGCATCGTTTGCGCTGCCGGCACTACGTTCGATATGTGGACGATTTCATCCTGTTGCATGAATCGGCGAAATGGCTCAACGCGGCGCGCGACGACATCGCGGAATTCCTGCCGGCACGCCTCGGCGCGAAGCTGAACGATCGCAAGACCATCCTGCAACCCATCGAGCGCGGCATCGACTTCGTCGGACACGTGATCAAGCCATGGCATCGCACGACGCGACGCCGAACCTATCACGAAGCACTGCGCCGCGTCGCGCAAGCGCCGGCCGCTGACGTCCATGTGCTGGCCAACAGCTATTTCGGCTTGCTCCGTCAAGCACCAGCTAGTCATCACGACCGCGCGCGGCTCGCGAATGTTGTGCGTGATCGCGGGCACATCGTAGAAGCGGCATTCACCAAAACGTACCGACGCACAGTCATCTAAGAGTCGACGCTATGCCATGCACGCCGTTTCGCACGCCAGACGGTACCACCGGAATAGTTTGCACAAGCCGCCGCCGGCCGCGCTGCTCGGTACCCGGCTGCAACGCGCCGAGTGGCTTTCAGTGCGATCACCGCGTGAAGAGCGGCAAGACATGCGACCGGCACCTGTGCGCGGCGCATGCGCATCAAGTCGGCGACGACATGCATTTTTGCCCTACGCACCTCGCAGAAACGGGCGGCGAGCGGCAGCGCGACTTTTTCAAATGAGGATAGAGATGAGCCGAGAAGAATTGAAGCCGATCCATTGCCCGTTTTGTGGTAGTCGTGAGATTGGCGCATACGATCACCAGCGCATGTATTGCGCGAACTGTTGCGCGCATGGGCCGTTCTGCGATTTAGAAAGCCCTACCGAAGCTTGGAACAGCCGCGCGCAGGACGTTGCGCGAGCGCCGGAGGGGTGGAGGCTCGCGCCGGTCGATCCGACGCCGGAGATTCTTGATGCGATTGCTCTCTGTCGCGATGTCTTGAAAGTCGACAGCCTGACAACCTGGCGAAGAGCCCTTGAGGCAACACCGAGATTTCAAAATACGTTCTGCTCTCAATGCGGCGGTGAATTTGGGCCAGGAAATCATGGATTTAGTCATTGCGAGCACCATCGGAGTGCCCCCGCTGCACCGGCTGTAGCGCCAAAGAGTGACGCGAAGTCGTCCCTATGCGAACGCCTGATTGCTGCGGTAGAGGGTGAATGCGACGGGCTCCCGATCACTGACGAGCAAGCGTCCAATATCCTCGCCTACCTGCAATATGGCCGCGCAATGGGCGATTTGCCCGAGGCGTTCCGCATCATCGATCATGCAATTGGCGTTTCAGAAGCCTATGAGACCGAGACGGCCGGGGGCGACTTGCGCATCGTCACGCTGCGCATGGACCAAGCCAAGAAGCTGCGCGCGTCGATCTATAACGCCGCGGCCGCACAATCCGAGCAGCAAGGATCAACGTTCCCCGAGCGCGACGCAGCCAAGACGAACGCAGAGCAAGGCGACTTGAAGTCCGAGCCGCCGACCGAATACGACTACGCGCACAAGTTCAAACGGGCCGAGCAGCAAGGGGAGTGCGTATGTAAAGGGCCGCTTGGTCATACGCGCGATTGCCCCAAGTTCGACGAATCGATGATGCGGTACGAGCCGTTCGGAAAAATCGAGCAGCAACGCGACGGCGGCACGAAGCCTGTTGGTTTCATGATGAAGCACAAAACAGGCGCCGATATAGCTTTTGCGTGGAAGTCGGACGATCCTAAATTCTCGGCCGACTGGCTGCGCATTCCTCTCGTCATCGAGCAGCCCTCGGCGCGCGTGGAGTTGAGCGATGAGCAGATCGCGAATTTATGGACGCAGGTTTCTGGTCGACCCCTCTATAAAGGCTCTGTGGCTGATACATTCGCCCGCGCCATTCTCGCCGAGGCGATCAAATGAAACAGATACCGCTGACAAAAGGCATGACGGCGTTGGTTGATGATGAAGACTTCGAATGGCTATCAAAGCGTAAGTGGCATTACGCGGTCGCCCGATCCAATCAGCCCGGATACGCGGCCGGAGACAAAAGCGAGCGCATGCACCGACTGATCGTTGGGCTGAAGAAGGGCGACAAGAGAATCGTTGACCACATCGACGGGAACACGCTGAACAACTGCAAAAGCAATCTTAGAATTACTGATGTTCTTGGCAACAACAGGAATAAGTTCTTCACAAATAACAGAACTGGATATAAGGGCGTAAAAAAATCGACCCATTGTGACCGGTGGTGCGCCTTCATAAGCGTTAAGCGGGAGCGCATATATCTCGGAACATTTAAGTCGCCGGAAGAAGCTCACGAAGCCTACAAGGCTGCAGCCAAGGAGCACTTCGGAGAGTTCGCGAATTATGGGAAGTGCCGAGAATCCAGCGCGGCACAGACGGGGGAATCGAAATGAGCGTTGAATTGAAGCGGTGCCCAATGTGCGGCGGTGAGGCAGAAGTGCAAACAGCCGGCGTGCTGCATCTAATTGTCTGCAAAGGCTGTGGTGTCAAGAGCGCCCATTATGCAGGCAACCTACAGGAGGAAACCATCGCCGCATGGAACCGCCGAGCCGCAAGCGCTGCGCCTGCGCCGACCAATGTCGATGACAATCTGAAGGCGACAGACGGCCCGTTGCTTGAACTCGATGTATTGCTCGCGCGACTTCACGAGGACGTGTGGGAATCGGCAATCCAATCGCTCTGCGCGTTTGACGAAGCCGGAGTCGAAGAAGCGAAGGCGATCCAACGTCATGTGCGAAACATGCTCGCCAGCGCTGCGCCTGCTGAGGGGCGGGAGGCGGTGGGCGAGCGGGCGGCGCTGCCCGATGAGGTTAAAGATGCGCTGACTCACGCGGCCGGAAGATGGCGGGGAGCGGCATGCACCACACACGATGATTACGAGGGCAATTGGCGGTCGTCGGATTACCAGCGACGCGCGAAAGTCATTGAGGATTGGCTCGACTCCCGCACCGCACTCGCTACTGCGCCCACTACGCAATGCAAGCTTTGCAATTCGTCAGGCCCCGATATGCCGTGCGCTTATCCCACCGAGATCAATCGACAACAGGCTAAGCGTATTGCGGAATTAGAGACGAGGCTAGCCACCGCCCCGACGATGAGCGAGGCGGTGCGGACGTTACCGGATCGCAAAGAAGTAACGGACCCGTGGGGGTATGACGAAGGCGGTAACTACGAATGCGGCTATGCGAACGGCTGGAATGAGTGCCTCGAAGAGATCGCCGAAATCGACCGCGCCAACGCAGAGAAAAAGGATTGATATGGTATCAGGTGTTTTCGACGCTCTTTGCGGGGCGCTTCTGGTCGGAAGTGTGTGGCTTTACGTCGAAGCGAAGCGCACACGTCGCAGGATAAAGATGCTTCTTAGAGCCAACGAAGAGGGAGAAGGGAAATGGCGCCGGAAGAACTGATACCCCTGATAGACATGGCGTTCTCGCGCGAAAACAAATTTCACTTCGGACTTGCGCAGTACGAACGCTTCGCGGCCGCCATCGAAGCCGCGACGATAGAGCGGTGCATCACCGTCGTGCGCAGTGAACTCGGCCTAGATGGCGTAGCCGATGCACTACGACGCTTTCTTGCTAAGAAGGAGGGAACGTGAGTCGACGAGAATATCCGTACATCGGCGTGGATCGAGTAATCAAGGGAAACAAGCAATGTCACTGTTGCCGGCAGACCGCTATTCGCAAGGTCGAGATCCAGGTCAACTGGTTCCGCGGCGATGACGAGGTTTTCCAGCTTTGCGAACTGCATTACGCCTTTGTGGGCAAGAAAGCATGGCGGGAATTGTTTGCGGCTGCCGAGGCCGAGAAGGAATCGCGTAGGAAATGCAACGAGCACGCGCGGAAATGCGCCGCAGAGCGCAAAGCGCGCACGGAGCAACCATGACTGACGACTACTCCGACCTGATCGCACAGTTATACAAAAATGCGCCCCTAGTTGGCTGCGAGTTCAGTTCTCCAATTGGAGACGAGATCGAAAAAGCGGCTGACGCCCTAACGCACCTATCGCAACGAGTCCAACGGCAGGCGCTCGAATACGTCTCTCTGTCGGCGCAGTGCGATGAGAATGTGGCGCGGATTGCCGAACTAGAGGCTAAAAATGCGGCGTGGGTGCAGCAGAAGATTGACGCTGACGCCCGCATCGCCGCCCTCGAATCGCAGCTAGCCGCCCTCGAAGCCGATCGCGACTCATGGCGCGATCAGTGCTCGCAGCGCGTCGACGATTGGGATGAGATGCGCAAGAAGTATCTATGCTGCTCGGCAACGTGCGACGAGTTGCATGGGGAGGTGGAGACGCTGAAGGCCGACAATGCCTCCATGCTCGACGGGCTGACGAAGGAATCGACAGCGCGATGCGAGGCAGAAGATAAGGTCGCCGTCCTCGAATCGCAGATCGCGGCGAGGGAGAGTTTGCTCCGAGAATCATACGAGTTGACGTGCTATGCCGCTGCCCCGTTCACTGCGCCGAAAGAGCGTCATCGAGACTGCGATAAAAACGTCTATTACATCTATCCAACTACAGAGGATTGGTGGGACGGTCTTCGAGATGACATCGAAGCACTTCAGCCGAAGTTGGCCGCTGCAGTCAGCGCTGAAAAGGAACGTCAATCGTGAGGGAACTCCCTATCCTTTTCAGCGGCGCCATGATCCGCGCCATCCAAGACGACCGAAAGACGCAGACGCGCCGCGTCGTGCTGCCGCAGCCTCAAGCCAGCGATCAGGGAAATCTAATCGGAGAATGGCTCAGCCGCCCGCTTGGGGGTCTTCTTCTACCCAAGGTTCAGGACATCGCGGTCCATTGCCCCTATGGGCAATCGGGCGACACGCTGGCCGTGCGCGAGACGTTCTTCGCCTACGGCCGTTGGGAAACGCGCTATAGCGCCAAGAAAGGACGCGACGAGTGGCACTTCATCGACATGACGGTCGAGTGCGATCGTGCATATCAGTACGCGGTCGATGATCCGGACATTCCGTTGACGAAGAATCGGGGCGGCGTGACGCCCGGATGGTGGAAGCGGCCTGCAATCCATATGCCGCGCCGAGCTTCGCGTATGAAGCTCGAGGTGATGGGCGTCCGCGTCGAGCGGTTGCGGGCGATCGATTGGGAGGATGCGATCGCCGAGGGTATTCGTGACCCTCGCCGCGCCGCTTGGCGCGTCGATCCAGTCGAGGGGTGCGTTGCGAAATATCGCGAGCTTTGGGACGGTCTCAATGCCGCGCGCGGCCACGGCTGGGACACGAATCCTTGGGTTTGGGTCGTCGAATTTCGGAGAATTACGTGAAGACAAGCGACGTAAAAGCCGCGCTTCGTGCGAGGTTCTGTGGGCCCGAATGGGCGCTCTTTTTCGAGGTGGCCGACGCCACCGGCGCGCGCCATCGACGCTGGGCGGATGCCGTCGCTATCAATCTCTTCCCATCGCGCGGGCTCGAGATCCATGGCTTCGAGATCAAGGTTAGCCGCTCCGACTGGCTCCGCGAGCTAAAGAACCCCGAGAAGTCCGCGCCTGTGCAGCAGTACTGCGATCGATGGTGGATTGTCGCGCCGGCCGCCACGATCGCGCCTGGCGAACTGCCACCAACCTGGGGGCACTTCGAAGCGCAGTCGGGCGGGAAGATCCGGCAGGTCGTTGCTGCGCCGAAACTGCCTTCGAAGCCCGTAACGCGTGAATTCGTCGCGGCCATGCTCCGGCGAGCTAGTGAACTCGACGCCGGTGAGGTGGGCGCCGCAGTCGCGGCGGAAGTAGCACGACAGCGCGAGGGCGATGAATCTCGTATCGCACGCGAGATCGAGCACCGTACGCGCCATTACGCTGAGTTGAAAAAATCCGTCGAGGAGATCGAGCGCATCTCGGGCGTGAAGATCAACTCGTGGAACGACGAGCATATCGGCCGCGCCGTGCGGGCAGTCATGCAGATGGGCGTCTGCCAAACGTACGGCGGAGTAAAGGATCTGCGCGTTCAAGTCGAGCGGCTCCTGAAGCATTGCGATGAGGCGCTCGAAATATTCAAGGAAGCCGAAGAGGTGCCCGATGAAGCCCGATAGTTGCTCTACCTGTGGTGCAGCACCCGACAGTCTAGTGGCTGCGTGCAGCGCCCCTGGTTGTCCGATCTTCCCGGCATCCGAACCGAAACCACGCCTCGACACCGTGACCGCAACCACAAACGCGCGTGCCGCGCGCGTCGAAGAGCGCTGTAGCCATGTAGTGGTGGGCTATGTCATGCAACACCATTTCCTTGCAAAGCGGGCGATCGTGGTCGGCGCAGAGGTGCGATGGTTCCCGAACGAAGACGAGTTCCAGAACATGATGGGCTGGAAGAAATATCCCGATGGCCCTGGCGTTCCGCACGAAGGATGGCCGCTCGACGAATCGCCGGCGCCGATCTCGGTCGCACCGCCAGCGGCAGCACCTCAGACACCCGCGCGACCCGCTCTCACGGCGCCGCCCTCGGCGCGCCTGCTCGAAAGCACGGAGGCAGCGCTCGGCGTGCTCGCGCACGAACTCGGTTGCGTCTACGACGTTTCGATCCCCCATAACGCGGGCTGGTTTGTGCCGGGCAAGCCTATGGCTTGCGCGAGCGCATATGACGCGATCAGGGGGCTCGTTGCGAGCTTGCAAGCGGGCGGTACCGTATATCGGCCATCGGCCGCCAATGAAGATACGACCACCCCAACCGTGCCGGCCGCCGCGCTCAAGCAAAGCGACGCCAACGACAAAATCGCGCAAGGAGCGCTCTTCTGATGCAATACCTGACTGATGCGAGCGATTTGGTGATGCAACGCGGCGCGCAGATCAGCGACTGCGGCGCGTATCGATATCGCCTTTGGCGCGAATGGGACCGCTGCCGGCCCACGCTCGGATTCCTGATGCTCAATCCGAGTACTGCTGATCATACGGCCGACGACCAAACGATCACCCGGTGCATGTCGCGTGCAATGAAGGACGGCTACGGCCGCCTTGAGGTTGCTAACCTGTTCCCGCTGCGTGCGACGAACCCGGACGAATTATTGACGCACGCCGATCCGCTCGGCCCGCGGAACACAGCCGACGGCGCCGTGATGGATGCGCTCGATGGGGCATCGATGGTCATCTGCGCATGGGGTACTCATTCGGCCGCCGCGGCGCGCGCATCCGATCTGATGAGCATCTTCGCCATGGTCGGCTGGCGCAATCGGCTTTACCACCTTGGACTCAACAAGGACGGAAGTCCGAAGCATCCGCTTTATATCGCCGCGAGCACGCGGCCGAAGCCTTTCACGCTGGAGTAGCGCATGAGCGACACGTTTCTAACCCCGGAAGAAGTTGGAGAGCTGACCGGCATTCTCTGCGGCCGAGGCGGAAAGACCAGGGAGCAGTTGCAGATAGAATGGCTTCGCACCTCGGGGCTTCCGTTCTGGACGAATGCGCGCGGGCGGCCCGTCATCGCTCGTTCGGCGATTGACGGGCGCTCGCGCTCCGAAGATGCGCCACGCCCGAAGTGGCAACCGAAGGTTCTTGCGTTGAGGTGAAAGCATGGGCCGGAAGCCGACGGTCAACCTGAACTGCCCGCCGCGCATGCGCCCGCGGCCGCGCGGGAAGGTGACCTACTACTACTACGACTGGGGCGGCAAGCCACGCCGTGAGGAACCGCTCGGCACGGATTTCGTGCTGGCGGTGCAGCGCTGGGCGGAGATCGAGCAAGCGCAAGTGCCGCGAACGGCTGTACCAACGTTCAAGGATGCGGCCGACATCTACCTGCGGGAAATCATTCCGACGAAGGCACCGCGCACGCAGAGCGACAACCTCAAGGAACTTGCATTCCTACGCGAGTTTTTTGGCGAGGGGCCGCTCGACGAAATCGAGCCGGTGCACATCAAACAGTACCTCCGCTGGCGCCACCAGAGGGCCGTCTGCTGGTACGAAGAAAAGAAGCGCACCGTACCGGCTGACGCGGGGCACGTGCGGGCCAATCGCGAGATCGCGCTGTTCAGCCATATCTTCAACAACGCGCGCGAGATCGGCCTCACGAAGGCGGCGAATCCGTGTCTCGGCGTGAAGAAGAACAGCGAGGACGGCCGCGATGTCTACGTGGAGGACGATCTGTACTCGCGCGTGTATGCGCATGCCGACGATCCCACGCGCGACGCAATGGATCTTGCCTATCTAGCCGGTCAGCGGCCACAGGACACGCTCAACTACGACGAGCGCGATATCCGAGAAGGTTACCTATTTATCGATCAGGGAAAGACCGGTAAAAAGCTCCGCATGGAAGTGGTGGGGGAGTTGAAGTCGGTGATCGATCGGATCCGGGCGCGCAAGGTGGCATACAAGGTCGTCAGCACCGCACTCGTGGTAACGGAGACCGGGCAACGTATGACGCTTCGCACGTTGCAGTATCGGTTTCGCACCGCGCGCACGGAGGCCGGGATACCCGCCAAGGATTTCCAGTTCAGGGATCTTCGCGCTAAGGCCGGCACGGACAAGACGGATGCGACTGACATTCGTCAGGCACAGCAGCAACTCGGGCACGGGTCCGTTACGATGACAGAGCACTACGTGCGAAAGCGCAGGGGTGATAAGGTCGGTCCGACGCGTTGAAATTCCCTTCCGCAATTCGTTGCGGAGGTTGGCTGGGTGTGGCGCAGATGGGCGCTATTTTTACTGGTTTGCGGAATAAAAAACGAGCTAATGCGCTGATTTTATTGTATTTTTCCCAGGACTCATAATCCGCCTCCGAAAGGACACCGTGGGTTCGACTCCCACCCGGCCCACCATTCGACGTATTGCAGGGGAGTCCAGAGAGTTTCGTTTAAGGCATCCTGACGAGCGCAAGGCGCATATCGATGGGCTTCTCGGCGCTTTTCAAGCAGGGTTGCATTCGGTAGAAGGGCATCGGAGCGAGGCGGCCGGGCGGCGTACTCAGGCGTCGTGCAGTGCTGACCACAGACCAAGATGTTCCACGAACGGCTCGAAGTCCCGATCGCTAAACAGCAACGGAACGCGATTTTCGATGCAATAGGTCGCAATGATCGAGTCAATCGTTTTACGGATCGTCACGCCTTGTGTCCTAAGGTATCGATAATTTCTGGCGGCTTGAATAGCGACATTTTCACCAGCCAGCGTGAGCACGCGCATAGTGCCCGTCATCGTTTGCCGGACGAGATTGAATTCCCGCTCGGAGCGCACTCCCTGTAAGACCTCCGCAACGATGAGATCTCCCGAGACGATCTCCTCGGCACCGAGCAAAGCGTCAAGCTTCGTTGTCTCTGCGGAGCGCACGTCCTTGAAGTAGTCAATCCAAACGCTCGAATCGACCAATATCATTAATCCCTTCTCATTTCGTCAAGGTCCCCTTGCCAGTCGATCTTGCCGCGGAGCCGGCGAAGCTCTTCCTGCCGCTTCAGCTGGATGATCTTCTGCAAGCCGAGTTCCACCACTTCCCGTTTAGTTTTCAAGCCGGATGCGGCTAGGGCGTCCGACATGAGGCGATCGTCGATGTCGATGTTGGTCCGCATGATGTGTATAATTAGATGGGTTTATACACATAGTACCTTGCAGACGATGCGGAATCAATGACTAGACGGGCGATGACGTCGGTTTTGCTATCGAGGCAACAGGTCCAGATCAGCCAATCTCACTTCTATCGCGTTTGCGGTCCGCAGGTGCTCTGGATCGTCGATGGAAAAGGGACCTTCGGCGACACTGACGATGATGGTGCCCTTATGCGTACTGCCGTCCAGGACTGGCGCCAGCTCCGCCGCCTCGGGTAACTCCTCGCGCGTAATTGCCGTCGGAAGATAGAGCATCCAGCCGGCGCCCGGTCGTTTCGGAAAGACTTGATGCGTGGTGTAGTACATCAGTGGCCCAACTCGAATGCTGGAGGCGACGGGCCAGATGGCGAGCAAGCCGAGCACGAATCTCTGCATCGCCCTACAGTCATTGAGTGCTTCGACTTCGTCGAATTGCACGTAGAGTAGACCGGTACGGTTGCAGGGATCACATGAGAACGAGACAGAGAACGAGCCGCCTCTGCCTTTCTCTTTTCCGCTCCAGACACCGGTTCTCCGGTATGTGGTTGTCGCGTCCTTATCGTCGTGTAAGCGAAGCAACTCCAGCGCCGCTGGCGTTGGACCGTTTTGATCAAATGCTGCATGCGCAAGGGACTTCTTCCGTGTAGCCGCAGGCGGGTACCAATTTTCAACTGGCAGGCCGTACGGTTCGAACAGTTTGGCGATTCTCCATAGAGTGCGGAGATGTTCCTCTCGCGAAGGTAGGGTAGCTTGTTGATGCTGGAAGGTTAGGAAGATGACCATGTCACGGATGGAGTAATGATTCAATTGCAAGTTTTTCGTCGATGAAGATTCGCGAGAAATATCGATGAGAAATGGGTTGCATGAAATACCAGGTCAATCTTGATGGCGGATTATCTATTACTACGCGATTTTGTGTTCGAGCTTGATTGAGCATACGTTCCACGCCGAAGATTTCGAAAAAGCGTTTGGGTCGGCCGGTTTGTTTGTCGAAAAACTGATCGTAGCGGGCCTTCGCTTCCTGCAGGCGGCATTCCGGTGCGCGAAAACCATCGAATTCGATATTCTCGAATTTCCACATCGATTAAATCCGCAAAGCGATCGTCGGGAGCGGCGCCAGGCTCACTTAGCCAGTTTCGAATTGCCGGCTTGCGATGGAAGCCCGGGGCTTGCATTTTGACTGCGTCGCACGGTTGAACCGTGCCACAGCGGAAAAAATCGGACTAACGGAGGAGCATTGGACGAATCGATCGTCGCTCTCGCGGGGGCACTCCTCGAAGCCAGTCGCCATGTGAATCCCACCGGCGCCACCAAGGGTCGTAGCGCTCCATCTAGCCGAAAGAAGCTTCTGCCGTCACACTGAAAGTTCTTTGATATTAGCCCCTTTGGTGCTAATCTGCTTCCCAGAGGTAGCGCACGCTGCGCAGCCCGCACCCGCAAGGAAGATCGAAATGGACAGAACCTTGGACATCGTCAAAACGGAAGCGGAAATCGCCAAGTTGATGGCTGAGACTGCGAAGCTGAATTTGGAGTCGCGATGGATGCCCTTCGTGTGGGCCAGCGGCTTGATTCTTGCGGTTATGACGATAACGAAATTCCTCTTCGAGTAGTTCCAGGGGCCGCCACTAGGCGGCTTTCTCATATGAAATACACGGCCCCCACAGCCGAAGACTTCCAGCGTCTCAAGAACGAACTCGGCCGCACCGGCGAACAGATGGCCGAGCTTTTTGCGGTCGCTAGCGGCCAGCAGTGGCGCAAGTACACTGGTGGAATCACCCCCCGAGAAATGAGCCCGCAAATGCTGTTCTTCGGTGCGGCGCGGCTCGTGTTGTCGAATGATGAATTCGAGAGAGTGCTCGCGAAAATGCGTGAGATCGGGGCACAGATCGAGGTGGATTAGAACGCAGAGGTCCAGTCCCGCCAATCTCACTAGACGGCCGCAAACACGACCGCGCCTTGTCGGTCTACGTCGGTGAAGAATCGCATGAATCGATACGCTTCGCCGTTCATGCTCAGTTCGTTCAGGCCCGACTCCGTGAATTCGAGAATGGCGTCGGCGAGGTCGTTACGTATCACGCCGCACTTAGGCAAGTTCTCGTCCGGCATCGTTTCGTCGCCGACATATAGCGTGCAGGTGCCGGTATCCCGGCTTTTCACCATGACCAAGTGACCGCCTTTGTCCAGCGCAAGCTCCATGTACTCGGACAATGTTGCCATGGCTTCGACACATAATGCGACCTGATGGCCAGAAGTCGTCCCCATCGCGTCCCCCGATCCTTGAGCATCCGATAGCATCCTACTCCATGGGGATTCGATGCCACCAGCCTGCGCGGACACATTTCGCTTTATTTCGTCGGCAGGGTACGGAAAACGGCATAGGGGTTTCGTTTAAGGCATCCCCTAACGTATCGGAAAGACCCGCGCAGCCCGCGGCACGGCCACCGCGCGGTCGCCGGCTTTCAATGCCAGCGCGCCCCACGCGTCTCGCTCGACCTGCGCTTCGAGCGGCTGCCCACCGCGCGTGGCCAGTTCCACGCGCACGACCGCACCGAGCGAAACGACTCGCTTCACATCGACGGCAATGCCCGCATGCCGCTCGTCGATCGCCGCCGTGAGTAACAGATCGTGCGGGCGCACATACGCGTGCGCCGGCCCCGTGAAATCGGCCGCCACCCGAACGGGTAGCGTGGCGCCCTCGGCGACGAAGCCATCGGCGAGCACCGCACCGCCCAACCGATTCGCAGCCCCGAGAAACGAGCACACGAACGCATTGGCGGGGTGATCGTAGACCGCCTGCGGGCTGCCGGCCTGCTCGACTCGGCCGCGATTCATCACGACGATCCGATCGGCCACATCGAGCGCTTCCTCTTGGTCGTGCGTGACAAAAATCGTCGAAATGCGTAATTCGTCGTGGAGCCGGCGCAGCCAAGCGCGCAACTCTTTGCGCACTTTCGCATCGAGCGCGCCGAACGGCTCGTCGAGGAGCAGGACTTTCGGTTCGACCGCCAGCGCACGCGCGAGGGCGATCCGTTGCCGTTGCCCGCCCGATAGCGCCGTCGGATACGATTGCGCTAGCCAGTCGAGCTGAACGAGGCCGAGCAATGCGTGCACCTTCTCCCTAATCGCGGCCTCGCTGGGACGTACTCGTCGCGCGCGAGCCCGCAGCCCGAACGCGACGTTCTCGAACACCGTCATATGGCGAAAGAGCGCGTAGTGCTGAAACACGAAACCCACCTCGCGTTCGCGCGCCCCGACGGCCGCAACGTCCTCTCCATGCAACAGGACATGCCCCGCGTCCGCCTGTTCGAGACCGGCGATCACGCGCAGCAAGGTCGTCTTGCCGCAACCGGAGGGACCGACGAGCGCAACGAGTTCCCCCGCCGGAAAATCGAGCGACACATCGTCGAGCGCGCTGAAGTGCCCGAAACGCTTTTGCAGATGACGTACGGTAATGCTCATGAGTGCGGTGCCTCGTCAAGGTTGCGTGCCCGGTAGCGCGCGCGTGTCGTGCGCGGCTGCCACCTCGGCGGCGACACGCCGCTCGGCGATCAATTTCACGGCAAGCGTGACCAGTGCGAGCATCGCGAGCAGCGACGCGACTGCGAACGCCGCCGCAATGTTGTAGTCGTTATAGAGCGCCTCGACGTGTAGCGGCATCGTGTCGGTTCGCCCGCGAATGTGGCCCGAGACGACCGACACGGCCCCGAACTCGCCCATCGCTCGCGCGTTGCAGAGAATCACGCCATACAGCACGCCCCACTTGACGTTCGGCAGCGTGACTCTGCGAAAAATCTGCCAGCCGGTCGCGCCAAGCACGCGCGCGGCCTCCTCTTCTTCGTTGCCTTGCGCTTGCATGAGGGGAACCAATTCTCGGGCGACGAGCGGAAACGTCACGAATATCGTGGCCAGCACGATGCCCGGCACCGCGAACACGATTTGGACGCCGTGTGCGTCGAGCCATGGACCGAATCGCCCCTGAGCGCCGAACAAGAGTACGTAGAGCATCCCCGAAATGACGGGCGACACCGAGAACGGCAAATCGATCAACGTCGTGAGCAGCGCCTTGCCGCGAAACTCGAACTTCGCGATGGCCCAGGATGCGCAGATGCCGAACGCTAGATTGAGCGGAACGGCGATCGCGGCGACGGTTAACGTCAGCCGAATCGCGGCCCGGGCATCGGGGTCGGCCAACGCTGCGAAGTAGACGCCCAGCCCCTTGCTCAACGCCTGGGCAAACACGGCCACGAGCGGCAATCCAAGGAACAGTGCAAGAAACGTTAGCGCCACGCCGATGAGCAGTATGCGTGCGGCGAGCGGCTCGCCGACCGGGTCCACTCGGCCAGTCGCGCGGCGCCGATCTTCGACGAAGGGGACGGTATAGGTACGCTCGTTCATTGGGCGCTTGCCTCCACGGCCATCGCGGACGGGAAGCGCGCTTGCACGGCACGAGACGCCCGACTGATGCGTCGTTGCAGCCACCATTGCAACGTATTGACGAGCAAGAGGACGGCAAAGGAAGCAGCGAGCATCACGGCGGCCACAGCGGTCGCGCCTGCATAGTCGTATTGTTCGAGCTTGGTCACGATGACGAGCGAGGTGATTTCCGATGCCATCGGTACGTTACCGGCTATGAAGATCACGGAGCCGTATTCGCCGAGTGCGCGCGCAAACGCAAGCGCAAAGCCCGTCATCAAGGCAGGCACGATGGCCGGCAGAACGACTCGCGAAAACGTTCGCCAACGCGACGCACCAAGACACGCGGCGGCCTCTTCTTGCTCGCGTTCGAATTCCGCGAGCACCGGCTGCACCGTACGCACCACGAACGGCAAGCCGATGAACGTCAATGCGACGAATACGCCGAGCGGGGTATAGGCGACACGCACGCCGAGCGGCGCCAGCAGTGCACCGATCCACCCATTGGGCGAATACAACGCTGCCAGCGCGATGCCGGCTACTGCGGTAGGCAGTGCGAATGGCAGATCGACGGCCGCGTCGACAAGACGTTTGAACGGAAACGCGTAGCGCACGAGCACCCAGGCGATGATGAAACCGAAAACCGCATTGATCAGTGCGCCGAGCAGCGCTGCAGTGAATGTTAGCCGGTACGACGCCACCACGCGAGGCGATGCGACGGCCGCGACGAACTGCGGCAAAGAGAGCGTCGAGACCTTGAAGAACGCAAAGGCCAGAGGAATCAGCACCACAAGGCTCAGATAACCCAATGCGATCGAGAGCGTCAGCCGGAAGCCGGGCAGCGCGCTTGGCTTGCGAAACAGATACGTGGCCATGCTCGTCACTCAACCCCGTTTTATCAACACCGGGCCGAGTCTATCGAGAACGCGTGATATGCAAAACCAACGGTTGCTCATTCCTATATATGCAATTTCGATAAGCGCCCCTGTCTGCATCGCGACGAGCGACTGCATGCCCCTGCGCGATCAACCGAGGCCGCTTTTCGAAAATTGTGGAAATCAAAGCAGAAAGCGTTGGTTCGAAATCCGTCATGCGGAACTTAGACTGGCCCGACGTCCCAAGCCCGACTCGTAGGAGCAGCGATGCAAGTGTTTTGGTTTATTCCCACGCATGGCGATAGCCGCTATCTCGGCACGGCCGAAGGCGCGCGCGCTGCCACTTACGACTATTTTCGGCAGATTGCCGTGGCCGCGGATACCCTCGGATACGAGGGCGTGTTACTCCCGACCGGCCGTTCCTGCGAGGACGCGTGGGTTGTCGCTTCGAGCCTCATTCCGGTGACGGAGCGCCTGAAGTTTCTCGTCGCGATTCGCCCTGGGCTTTCGTCTCCTGCCTTGTCGGCGCGCATGGCCGCGACGTTCGACCGGCTCTCCGGCGGCCGCTTGCTGATCAACGTCGTCACGGGCGGCGACGCGGCCGAATTCGCGGGCGACGGCGTATTCGCCGATCACGATACGCGCTATGAAATCACCGACGAATTCCTGCACATCTGGCGCGAGTTGCTCACCGCGGCGCATGAAGGCGGCAGTATCGACCGCGACGGGCAACACCTCAGTACGAAGGGCGGCAAGCTGCTCTATCCGAGCGTACAGCGTCCGCATCCGCCGCTTTGGTTCGGTGGTTCGTCGCCGGCCGCTCACCAGATCGCGGCCGAGCACATTGAAACGTACCTCACGTGGGGCGAGCCGCCGGCCGATGTCGCGAAAAAGATCGCCGATGTGAAAGCAAGAGCCGCTGCTCGAGGCCGACGGGTGAAGTTCGGCATTCGCTTGCACGTCATCGTGCGCGAAACCGAAGACGAAGCCTGGCGCGATGCGGAGCGCCTCATCAGCCGCCTTGACGACGAGACTATCGCGCGTGCGCAACAGGCGCTTGGGGCCATGGATTCGGAAGGACAGCGCCGCATGGCCGCGCTGCACGGCGGCCGGCGCGGGACGCGCGCAACGCTCGAGGTCTATCCGAATCTGTGGGCCGGCGTCGGTCTCGTGCGCGGAGGGGCGGGCACCGCGCTCGTAGGGAGCGCACAGCAGGTGGCCGATCGGATGCGCGAGTACGCAGAACTCGGGATCGAGACGTTCATCCTGTCGGGCTATCCGCATCTGGAAGAGTCCTATCGCTTCGCCGAACTCGTGTTTCCGCTTATCGATCGAGGGCGCAACCCGTCCGCTCGGATCGGACCGATCTCGGGCCCCTTCGGCGAGGTCGTCGCCAACCACTATCTTCCGCAAGCCAGTCAGAGCTGAAGGAGGCCGCGTTCATGACTTCGACCCGATCGCCTCTTGGGCATCTTGGATGGTTCGACGGCCGCACCGTGCTTCGTGCGTTGGCCCCGTGGCTCGTGCCCATCGCCCTCGTCCTCGTATGGGAAATCGCGGGACGCACCGGCGAGCTGTCGGCTCGCGTGCTGCCCGAGCCGCTGGCTGTAGTGCGCGCAGCCTGGGGCCTCATGCAATCCGGTGAAATGTGGGCGGATGTGAAAATCAGTGCCTGGCGCGCACTGAGCGGCTTTGCCGTCGGCGGCGCAATTGGGCTTGCGCTTGGCTTGACGACCGGACTGTCGAGGCGCGCCGATGTCGCGCTCGATTCGACGATCCAGATGATCCGCAATATCCCGGCGCTTGCCTTGATTCCGCTCGTCATTCTCTGGTTCGGTATCGATGAAAGCGCGAAGCTCTTTCTCGTCGCGCTGGGCGTGTTCTTCCCCGTCTACACCAACACGTACCACGGCATCCGCTCGGTCGATGCGGGACTCGTCGAGATGGCGCGTAGTTACGGCGTCACCGGCTTCGCGCTGTATCGCGATGTCATTGCGCCCGGCGCATTGCCGTCGATTCTGGTAGGCGTGCGCTTCGCGCTTGGGCTCACGTGGGTCATGCTGATCGTGGCGGAGACGGTCTCCGCCCAAGCGGGCATCGGCTATATGACGATGAATGCCCGCGAATTCCTACAGACCGATGTCGTAGTGGTTGGCATCTTGCTCTATGCATTGCTCGGCAAGCTGGCGGATTTGTTCGCAAAGGCGCTCGAGCGTGCCTTGTTGCCTTGGCATCCCGCTTATCGATCAGGAGAGCAAGCATGACCGGGACGATCCTAAGTGCTTCTTCGTTCGGCACGATCGCGGGCGCCGATCTGGAAACGGAACTGACGTCCACGTATCGCCGCCATGGCGCCGCGGCTGCGGACCGCGTATCGGGCGAACCGGCGCGTGCACCGTCGAGCCGTGCCGACGCATCGTCTGTCGTCTTGCTACGCGGCGTGAGCAAGCGCTATGGCAAGCGTATCGTGCTCGATCGCATCGACCTCGCCATCGCGCAGGGCAGCTTCGTGTCGATCGTGGGGCGCAGCGGCTGCGGCAAGTCTACGCTGCTGCGCCTCGTCGCGGGGCTGGAGCAACCCAGCGACGGCGCGCTCATCAAAGCCAGCGCAACGGGCGGCGCGCTCGATACGCGGATCATGTACCAGGATGCGCGCTTGTTGCCGTGGAAGAGCGTCTTGCAGAACGTCATGCTCGGTTTGGGCCGGCACGGCCGCGACGATGCGCGTGCGGTCCTGAACGACGTCGGCTTGCTAGCGCGCGAGCACGATTGGCCCGCGCAACTGTCCGGCGGCCAACGGCAGCGCGTCGCCTTGGCTCGCGCACTCGTGCACCGGCCGCAACTTTTATTGCTCGACGAGCCGCTCGGGGCTCTCGACGCGCTGACTCGGATGGACATGCACGCGCTGATTGGCCGGCTCTGGCACGAGTATCGGTTTACCGCGGTACTGGTCACGCACGACGTACAGGAAGCGGTTGCCTTGGGCGACCGTGTCGTGCTGCTCGAAGCGGGACGGGTCGCGATGGACCAAGAGATCGATCTAACTCGACCGCGTGTGCGCACGTCGACGCGCTTCGCCGAACTCGAGGGCTCGGTGTTGTCGCGTTTGCTCACCGCCTGAACAAGAGCGGTCCGCTTCCGCTTCATGCGCCGGCTATCCGGCGCATGAAGCGTTTCATATCGTTTCCCGAGTCCTTTCGATGATGCATTCATTCAAACGCAATCGCGCGGTACGCGCGCTCGCGGCCCTTGCCGCCTTACTTTTCGCCTTCATACGAACGCCCGCTCATGCAGCCGACACCGACATACGGATCGGCTGGCAAAAGGGCAGTGTGCTTTCCATCGTCAAGGCCCGGGGCGTGTTCGAACACGCGCTCAATCGACACGGCATTGCCGTTCGCTGGCTCGAGTTTCCCGCCGGACCGCAAATGCTGGAGGCGCTGAACGTCGGCAGCATCGACCTGGGGGCCGTCGGCGAAACACCGCCGGTGTTCGCACAGGCGGCGAACGCCAAGCTGGCCTATGTGGGCGTCGAGCCCGCTGCACCGGAGGGCGAGGCGCTCTTGGTGCCGAAGTCCTCGCCGATCGAAACGCTGGCGCAGCTCAAGGGCAAGCTCATCGTATTGAATCGCGGCTCGAACGTGCACTATCTGCTCGTGCGCCTGCTGCAAAAGGCGCATCTGAGCTATGACGACGTGAAGGTTTCTTACCTCAAACCGTCGGACGCCTATGCGGCATTCGAGAAGGGCGATGTCGATGCATGGGTGATCTGGGACCCCTATGCGGCAGCGGCCATCGCTCAGTCGGGCGCTCGCGTGTTGGCGGATGGACAGGGCGGCGTGGCCGACAATCACCAGTTCTATATCGCAGCGCGCGATTACGCTGATGCGCACGCCGATGCATTGCAGTTCGCGCTCGCGCGCATCAACGAGGAAAGCCTTTGGATCGGCGGGCACCAACGAGAAGCGGCAGAGATCGTCGCGCCGCAAATCGGCCTGCCAGTTGCGGTGGCGCAGCGTTCGCTGAGCCATACGTCGTACGGCGTCAAGGCGCTCGATACCGAAGCGGTACGCAGTCAACAGCGCATCGCCGATACCTTCTTCAATCTAAAACTCGTTCCAAAGCAAATCGACGTCGAATCGGCCGTATGGCATCCGACGCGCTGAGCGTGCGTGCTAGCGATGTACTCGGCTCATGCCGATCGCTCATTAAAAACTCATTCACGAAACAACCACACTACGGAGTGCCAATGCCATTCGATACTCGGCTTCCCTCGCCGTCCCGGCGTACATTTCTCGCTGGATTGACGGTTGCGGCGGCTTCGTCGCTGGGCTTCGCGCGCGCTGCGCATGCAAGCTCGGGCCCCTCGCTGCTGAACGTCTCCTACGATCCGACTCGCGAACTCTATCAAGACTACAACGCCGCATTCGGCAAAAAGTGGCAAGCGCAGACAGGCACGGTCGCGCGCTTCGAGCAGTCTCATGGCGGTTCGGGTAGTCAAGCCCGCTCGGTCATCGACGGGCTGCAAGCCGATGTCGTGACGCTCGCGCTCGCCTACGACATCGATGCGATCGCCGACCGTGGGCTGATTGCGCCGAACTGGCAAAAGCGGCTGCCGGATAATTCGAGCCCCTATACGTCGACCATCGTGTTTCTCGTGCGCAAGGGGAACCCGAAGCGAATTCGCGATTGGGACGATCTCACTCGCTCTGGAATCAACGTGATTACACCGAATCCGAAGAGTTCGGGCGGGGCGCGCTGGAACTATCTCGCCGCATGGAGTCACGCGGTGCACCAGCCGGGGGGCGGCGACGCGAAGGCAAAGGCGTTCGTCGAAGCGCTGTTCAAGAACGTCTCGATCCTGAACTCGGGCTCGCGCGGCGCGACGCTGACGTTCGTGCAGCGCGGCCAGGGCGACGTTCTCATCGCGTGGGAAAACGAAGCGTTCTTATCGATCAAGGAATTCGGCGCCGATCAATTCGAGATCGTCGTGCCGTCATCCAGCATTCTGTGCGAGCCACCCGTGGCATGGGTCGACAAAATCGTCGAGCGGCACGGGACGCAGAAGCTGGCCAAGGCCTATCTCGAGTCTTTATACGGCGACGAGGGGCAGCGGATCGCCGCGCAGCACTTCTATCGCCCACGCTCGAAAACCGTGCCGACCGAACTCACACGCAATTTCCCGAGCCTGAAGCTTTATACGATCGATGGCGAGTTCGGCGGTTGGCGCGCGGCGCAAGAGCGGCACTTTGCCGACGGCGGCGTGTTCGACAGCATCTATGCGCGCGGCTAGGCCGGGTTATGTTGGGCGGTAAGCCCAAGACCATCGAGCAGTCGGTTCGCCGATCCAGTCGTCAATTTGGCATCGGTTCGTAGTGAACCTTGCTACGCCATTTGCCGTTCACGAGTGCTTCGTCGGTCACTTTCATTTTGTCGCCACTGCCTTGCGCGTCCTCGATATGCCGCGCAACGGCGACCGGCGCGTCGCGCTCGACACGGTAGGTTGTGGCTTCGTGATAGCAGCACCCGCTTTTGGCCCAGGTATGGATCCGCTTATGCACGGGATCGACGTCGAAAAAACCAAGCGTCTCGAGGATCAGTTCGCTCATCGCATCGTTGTAGACGAAACGAGCGGTTTTCGGATCGAACACATAGACGTCATAGCTCGGGCCACCGTAGCTGCCTTCGTTGCCCGTTTGGATGCCGAAATCCTCGTTGCCGTCGAAGTTGAAGTCGCCGACGTTCAGCACGCCTTGATAATCGTAGAGCTGTGCCGAGTTGACGAGCGGCCCGTCGCCGTTGCGCGGCAGCGTGACAAAAACGTTGGCCAGGTTGATCGTCTGCGCCAACTTCGACTGCCCTTTCGCGTAGATCAGCAATTGCGCGGGACCCTCGCACGTCGAGTCGCCGGAATGATCCGGCGCCGGACAGGCTTGGAGCATGCGCAGGATGAAATCGTGCTGCTTCGCGGCTTTCGTCAAACGAAACGTGGGGCCGGCAACGCGTGCGTCGGGGCCCGGAAAGACCGGCAACGCCTTCAATTCATCGATGCGGGCACGGTAGGCCGCCTTCAACGCCGCAAGATCGACCGTTCCGGAGGGGGAGCGCGAACGGAGCCAGGCCCGTTGCTGGGCGCGCAGTTGCTCGGCGGCATCGCCTTGTCCTTTCATTGCGCTCTGATAAGCGGCCGCCAACTCGCTGTCGAGCGCCGACAGTTGTGCGTCGTCGCAAATCGCGTGTTCGATCGGCGTTCGCGCCGCAGCGCAGTCGAAGCTCGCGGCGGACGCCAAGGTGGGCAGCGCGGCGCTAATAGCAAGCGTCAAGCACAGACGGACGGCTGGGATAATGCGTTTTACCATTCGATCAATCCTTCCCTAACTCACGCGACTTTTTCAGTGCCGAAAGCGAGCTGTCATCCTCGGAATTCTATTCTTCGAACGGTACGTGCCCGCCGTCTCGAGATTGCCTGCCGAGCTTGCCTTCGCTTTCCATGGCATCTTGCCAAGCGATCATGGCATTCGCCACGGCCTCTTGTTCCCCGCTAAACGCGAGCACGGTTTCCCCGCACGACGGACATATGCCGCCGAACGCGGCGTGAATTCCGCTCATTCGTCTCGTATCCAGCGCCTGAAAATCCGTGAACCCCGTTTTACACGAACCACAGGTCAGCTTTTCGGGACGCAGCGCGTCTACCTTGGCCTGTGCTTGTGCGACGCGTTGCTCCTTCGTGCCCCGCTGTTTTGCTTGTCCCATTCCGACTTATCCGTGCTTAGCTGCGGCGCCGAGCACACAGTCTCGACCCCCGAGTTCATTGAACCACCGCCGTGCCGGTACCCTTTGGTCCGCAACGGCGAAGTATGGTACTCCACCGGGCAACGAGCGTCGATAAGCGCATCGAGAATGCGCCAAGCTCGAACAAATCGCCGCCACGGCTATTCCTAATTGTCGTCAAGGATGCTGGGGGCGACATCTCCAAATCGGTGCCGCAGCACTTGGAAGGCTACCGTCGCGCCGCGAGGCGGACACTTCGACATCCTCTTAGCGCTACCCTAAAGAAAATCGGGTCGGTGCCGTTACCTCATGCAGTTGCCGCGACCAGTAAGAAGAACGGGGCGATTCATTTTGAAGGCGACCGGGCAGAACTGGTGCCGGGAGTGCTGCGTCCCATGATCTTCCGGTCAGGCAGTGTTGCGCGCATTTGAAAGGTGCGAGTCGAAAGCATATCGAGCGGCCGCGATGATCTGGACAGCATTTGTCCCGAACGCGGGCTATCGTGGTAGGCACGTTCCTCAGCTTACGCCGACCGACTTCCTGAAAGGTACCCAGATGATCGTCAATAACAATGCATCGCCTCTCGAGCATCTTGCCGCGTTTGCGATCGTGTTTGTCACCGCAGTGGTGGGCACGGCGGTGGTCGGCAAATATATCGACAGAATTCGTGAACAAGCAGTGAGCAAGTGATTGCTTAACGTTGCATACCGATGGAGGAAGCGTGGCGACATATCAGGAGTTGAAGGCACAGGCCGAAGCAATGGCCGCCCAGGCCGAACAAGCCCGGCTTGCAGAACTGGACGAGGTGATTGCCCAGGTTCAGAAACTGGTTCGTGAGTACGAGTTGACGCCGGAGCAGGTCTTTGGTGCCGAGTTAGCCGCGCAAAGCAATCAAGCGAACGATGAGGGTGCGCACAAAGTGCCATTGGCGCCGCAAGCGGCGGCGGCATCAACGGCGCTGGCATCGACGGTCAAGACCGCGTTGAACCCCGCGGCGGCCTGGCCGTTCCCAACCGGGAGCCGTCCTTAGCTGGGCCGACGTTACGGGAGTTCGTTCGGTGCCACACGGCGCAATCCGCGCATTCACCACGAAAGGGCATTCCGAGCATATGCAACGGCAAGCTTTTTCGGCCGCAATCGAGCCGGCCGTCATGCCAGCCATAAAGTGTGCGCGACGAGGCGGCGGGCGCTGTCGCTCACGTGTGTCCCCATTCGGAATCATGGTGATGGCGACGGTGAGCGCCGGCAAGTCGTCGGTGATCAATGCGATGATCGGGCGCGAACTGTTGCACGCGGCTAATGAGGCAACGACAGCGACCGTGACCCGCGTCGAGCATCGCAAGGAGAGTAGGTCGTTTTCGGCCGCTTGTTATGCGGAGTCGGGCGATCTTCTTCACGGGCGACGAAAAGCGTCGACGGAACTCATGCGCGAGTGGAACGCGGATCCGCGTATCGCAAGCATTGCTGTGACAGGGTGCTTTCCTAGCGCCACGCGAGTGGCGTCCGGACTGTTTCTCTACGATACCCCTGGGCCAAACAACAGCCGTGATAAACGGCATGGACTGATCGCGCAAACCGCACTGAGACAAGCGTCGTTCGACGCCTTGTTTTACATATTGAACGCGGGCCAAATCGGCACGACTGATGACCGTGCGTACCTCGATATGTTGCGTCGAGAGAGCCGGCCCGAAGTGCCGATTTATTTTCTGCTGAACAAGGTCGATCTGCTCGATTCGGACAAAGGAGAGACAGTCGATGCTTATGTGCGCAGCGCGCATCGCTATGCGGTCGATGCGGGTTTTGACAACGCAGTCGTGATTCCGACCGTTGCCGACGTGGCGCTGTATGCGAGAAAAACATTGAACGGCGATGAATTGACCCGCGTGCAGCGTTTAAGGCTGCGACGCGCGCTGGAGGCGACAGACGCCCAAGATCGGCGGGTGATCGAGGCGGCGATGGTGCCTGACATCGTCCGCGCACGACTGTTTCGCGAAGTGGATCGCCTCGATGAATCCATCGCTGCGCATCGGCATCGCCCCCAATCGGCTGAACGCAGCGCGCTGAAGCGGCTGGTCACGCTCAGCGGGATCCGCACGGTGGAAACGCTCGTGCAACACAAACGAAGCTTGCTTGCCAGACATGAATCGAATTGAAATCATCCACAATCCCTTTACGGTCGATACGCAATTCTTGATCAATGGTCAGCTTCCCGCCCCCGGATGCGAGCTGTCCAGTTACAAAGAGCGACGCTTGCAGGCGTGGGTCGAAATGCTGTTCGACGAGCTGGCTGAATTGTTCAACGGCGACGAGGATTACGAAATTGTCTTCACCGGTGTCGAGTCTGACTTTCTCGATATCGCTGAAGCGGTGCAAGCAGCCGAGGCACGCGGCGCGAGAGTTAAGTTGGATTGGCGCCAAGCCGCATCGAGCGAAGCACGCCAGGCTGCGATTCTCGCGCTGATCCAGGAAGTGCGCGCGCACGAGGAATTCGCGCATTACATAGGTAGAAACGACGCGATCAAGCTCGCCCTCGATGAGTCATTCGATCGCGATTTCGACGTTTATGTCGTGGCGACGATGTCATCGGGCAAGTCGACGCTGATCAACGCGATGCTCGGCCGCGACCTGTTGCCTGCCGCCAATGAGGCTACGACCGCGACGATCGTCAGGATCGCGGACGACGAGTCGATCGGCGAACGTTTCGAGGCTGTCCGCAGGGGAGACGGGGCACAGATCCTGGAACGGCTCGAAAACGCGACGTACGACGACATCGAGCGATGGAACAAGGAAAAGGACACGCATCAGATCGAGATCGCGGGAAACATCAAGGGCGTGCGCGAGCGCGATCACGTTCGTCTCGTCCTTACCGACACGCCTGGGCCGAACAACAGCCAAGACGATAGGCACCAGATCCGGACAATGAGCTTCATCCAGGATTCGGTGCGCAACCCGCTGATCTTGTATGTGCTGAACGGAACTCAGCTTGGGACCAATGACGACCGGCATCTGCTGGGACTCGTCGCGGACGTCATGGCAAGAGGGGGTAAGCAGAGCAAGGACCGGTTTGTCTTCGTCGTCAACAAGATGGACGATTTCGATCCAGAGAAGGAAGACATCCCGTCGGTGCTGAATCGGGTTCGCTCATATCTGAGCGAGAACGGGATCCATAATCCGCTTGTCTACCCGATATCGGCGAATCTCACCCGCTTGCTTCGCAAAGCCGCGGACAAGCACACGCGTGCCGAGGGCGCCTTTCTGCGCGAGAAAACCGATTTGTTCCGCGAAGAACCGGCGATGAACATGCTGCAGTACATGCCGATCACTTCCCGTGTTCGCCGCAATCTCGCTGACAGAGGCTTGTCGCCGCTGATGCAAAGCAGCGGGCTACCAGCCGTCGAGTCGATGATCGATGAATATATCGACAAGTACTTTTTTCCTCACCGAGTAAAACGAGCGTACGACGCGCTGACGAAAGCGATCGAGATAGGATCGATGCAGGCGCGGTTGGACGAGACGCTGGATCTCGACGAGCAAGCGTTGCAGAGCATCAACGAGCACATTCGCCGGTTGCAGGAGCACAAGGAAAGGGCGCTGGACGCCAACACATTTCGCGAGGAGATCAAGCGAAGTGGCTTGATCCTCCCGGATGACGTGCTGGAGCACCTGACGGAATTGGAGATGCGTCCGACCAGGATCCTTCGACAACTGGCCGAACAGTTCCGCAACGGCGACGTTCCCGTCGACCGTGGGCGGAAATTGATCGAGGAGGCGGAAGCGCGGATTCGGTTCGAATTCAAGGCGCTTGTTAACGACTACGAGGCGGCGTTCGCGAAATGCCAAGCATGGGCTAGCGAAGAACTTAACCGTGAATACCAGGCGAGGATGGCAGCGTTGTTCAAGGACTGCGGCGCGCTCGATCTACCGATATTTGAGATGGTCTTGCAAAGCGCTGGCGGCATTTCCGTCGACCTGTCGATCCGCGACGCCGAGGTCGGCAGTCGTAGCGTCGTGGTAGGCATGCGCGAAGAAAGCGACAGCATCTGGTACAACCCGCTCTCTTGGTTCCGGAAAAAGAGCGTGGCCGTGCATGGCAACGAGAGCTACATCGAATTGAACAAGGTGTGGGGGGAGCGTCACACCTTAATCGAAGCGGAATTCGTGAAGCTGATCGGAGACGCGCGCGGCCAGATTCGTTCGAAACAGGAAAGTTTGATCGATCGTTTCGTTGCGCTCATGAGCGAAGAACTGGATCCGCGCCTTGACGAAATGCTGTCGTCGCTGTCTAAGAAGGTGGCCGAGCGCGAGGAGCGCGAGCAGTCCATCGCGCGGGCGAAGAGGCTGCAGGCGACGATTGCTCGTTTCAAGATGCAGCTTGACGAGACGTTGGCTGTATGAGCGCCGATCTCATGGACCGGGCGCGCCGGGAAATACTTGCGGCTTTCGATGACATGCACATCGACGGGCAGAAGCTGCGGCAGTTTATCGCGCATGCGCAGCTGGAGCGGCCCGATTTGTTGATCGCGCATCGTGCAGACGAGGTGTGCCCGGAAATCGACAGCAATACGCTGCATTGGAACCCCCGTTACTACAGTACTCAGAAGCGGTTTGCGGAATTCAATTTCTCTCGGCGGCGTCTTGACCACTTGATCGAAGTAAGGGAGTATTTTCGAGCGCGGCAGTACCGCGGATTCACGCCATGCGAGCCCGTCCATCGAGCGAGCGATATCAGCATGAACGTTCAGAGCGAATTGTCTGAAAGCAGCGCTCCCTACCAACCGTCCGCCAATCTCCGCAAATTCGTTGATGGTGGCGAACTGTCGACGGCCCGCAGCGCCCTCGGTTTCGAACTAAACGACAACCGGCTGAGCGGCCAGCACATGCTGGATGCGCTGGCATGGGCGATGGAGCGTCTTCCGGGCCTGTGCGAGCCATACGGGGAAAAAGCCTTCGCAGGCCCGCTGGACGCAGACAGCAGTCACTGGACACCAGACTATTACGACAGGCAAACGGTCTATCTGAAGACGAATTTCGCAGCCGACCGCTACCGGCATCTGGTCCAGGTGCGCATGTTTTTGCGCGAGCGCAATACCCCCGGTTTTGTGCCGACGGACGACGTCATCGATGACACGACGCTCACGGCCGCACCGGTTGTCTCCGTGGCAAGCTCCAATGTGCCGCCGCTCACGCAACGACAGCGTGAGTCACAGACATCGGGGTCTCGGACGCAGCAACAGCAGCCACCGCATCGAGTATCCCGGTCGCTGCTGAAGATTGCACTGATAGTCGGGGGGGCGCTGGCGGCCGCGCTCATCCTGCTGACGTGGACGAGGTAATGCGTATGTCGACTACCTCGCAACCTCATCTCGAGTCGGATTCGCAAGCTGCCGCGACTGCCGTGCAGACGCTGGCCGCGGCCAGCGCACTGATCAATCGCAGCTATCTATCGGAACTCGGGCGCTATCCGGTGCATGTTTTCGAGCAGAGCGGAATCGCACTCAATCCTGCAACCGACGTCCGGATTTTCCGGATCGAGCGTCTTGTTCACAGCAACGTGCAATCCGTGTTGGAAAGCGCCACGGCTGCTTATGCGGCGTTGGGTGCCGCTGGGCACGCGGTATTTCTGTTCCTGCGCTCGAACGGTGTCGAAACCGAACTTTTCATCGGCACACGCAGCGAACCGGGCCGCGCACTTGGACGCAACGCGGGTGCATTGTTGCGCGAGACATTCCGCGGCCACTTCGCAGGCAGTTCGCTGGTGCCGCTCGATGGAAAGCAAGTCGATGCAATACTCGACGCCATGCATGTCGAAGGGGGCCGCAGCGGAACCAGCGTGACTGCGGTGACGGGTGTGCCGGCACTCTCGACGGAGAACCGCGAGCATTTCATGCAGGGACTCGAACGGTTTATCGATGCTGCGGAAAATCGGGTCTACCAAGCCATCATTCTGGCGGAGCCTGTCAGCCCAGGAACGCTGGACCGAATTCGTACCGGCTACGAGCTTGCTGCCACGCAGTTGTCGCCGCTGCACAAGCAGCAGATTGCGTTCGGTTCGCAGGAGAGCGACAGCGTCGCCATCGGCATTAGCCGGTCGATCAGCCGATCGCTGGGCGAAAGCCTCGGCATGACCGAGACGCGCGGCACGTCGGACACCGTCGGCACGTCGAAGACGGAAACGCACGGAACGTCTGAGACATCGACCTCGCAGAGCGCGACGTCGAAAGCCATCGCGCTTGGGGCGGTTGGCGGTGGCGCAGCGCTTGGCGCCCTTTTAGGCGGCCCCGCTGGGGCGATGGTCGGGATGCAGATCGGATCGCTGGCAGCTGCTCAGTTCAGCGAACAACGCAGTGAGAGCACCAGCTATTCGGTCGCCCAGAGCCAGAACGAGAGTTACACCCATTCGGCGAGCGAAGCCGTATCGCAGACGCGATCCGTCACCGACGCATCGAGCGTGACCGACAACAGCACACTGAGTCGAGTGACCGGTTCGAGCCATCAGATATCGATCGAGACAACCGACAAGGGTATCGCTCAACTGTTGGCGAAGATCGATTCTCATCTAGACCGCATCGACGAGGCAAAAACCTACGGCGGTTGGCATTCTGCTGCCTATTTCATCGGCGATGGCGCTGCGACTTCCGAATCGCTCGCCAGTCTTTTCTTGGGGCTGATTCGCGGCAGCAAGTCCAGTCAGGAAGACTTTGCCGTAACGACCTGGCAATCGGAACGTAAGAAAGCGGTGATCGACTGGCTGGGAGCGTTGAGCCATCCACAACTGCGCCCCGACTTCGCTCAACGCATTCCAGTGGACAGCCTGACACCTGCGACGCTCGTGTCGGGGAAGGAAATGGCGATTCAACTGAGCTTGCCGCGCCGCTCGACGTCGACGGTCGCTATCGTCGAAACACAGGCGTTCGGGCGACGCGTGCAGCGTATCAATGGCTCTTTAGGGGAGAGCGGTAGCCGACGTGCGGTGACGCTCGGCAAGGTTCGGCATCTCTGGGAAACGCTGCCGCAAGCGATCGCGCTGGATCTCGACCAGCTTTCGAGCCACGTATTCGTTAGCGGATCGACCGGGGCCGGCAAGAGCAATACGCTGTACGGCATGCTCGAACAAATCAATGCAGCCGGTGTGCCGTTCCTCGTGATCGAGCCTGTCAAGGGCGAGTATCGACACGTGTTCGGCCATCGCGACGACGTAACGGTGCTCGGTACGCATCCAGCCCATAGTAGGTTGTTGCGGATCAACCCGTTCCGGTTTCCCCCCGCAATCCATGTGCTCGAGCATGTGGATCGGCTGGTCGAGATATTCAACGTTTGCTGGCCCATGTACGCCGCCATGCCGGCGGTACTGAAGGACGCAGTGCTGCGTGCATACGAGCAGTGCGGGTGGGATTTGTCGTCATCCATGAACCGGTACGATGACATGCTGTTCCCGACCTTCGCCGATTTGCTCGACGCACTCGATCAAGTGATCGCCAATTCCGCCTGGTCTCAGGAGTTGAAAGGCAACTACGCCGGATCTTTGTCGACGCGGATCCGCTCGCTGACGAACGGGCTGAACGGCCAGATTTTTTGCACCGACGAAATCGACAGCGAATTGCTGTTCGACAGTAACGTGATTGTGGATCTGAGCCGTATTGGCTCGGCCGAAACGAAAGCGCTGATCATGGGCCTGCTCGTTATGCGCCTGAACGAACACCGAATGACGGGCGACGGCATGAACAGGCCGCTGCGTCATGTGACCGTGCTCGAGGAGGCACACAACATTCTCAAGCGCTCGTCGTCGGAGGGGGGCGTAGAAGGCGGTAACGTCGTTGGTAAAGCAGTCGAGATGCTGGTCAATGGTATTGCCGAGATGCGAACCTATGGCGAAGGCTTCATCATCGTCGATCAGTCGCCGAACGCAGTCGATATCGCCGCTATTCGCAACACGAACACGAAGATCATCATGCGTCTGCCTGAGGAGGCGGATAGGCGGCTTCTTGGCAAATCGGCCGGACTGCGCGACGATCAGCTCGATGAGATCGCGCGTCTGCCGAGCGGTGTAGCAATTGTCTATCAGAACGACTGGCTCGAGCCCGTGCTGTGCCAGATCGATCGATTCGAGGGGCGAGCTTCACGTTACGTTTATCGGCCGTCCGGCGAAGACGCATCGAGCGCCATGGCGTTTAACGGCCATTTGCTGAACCTATTGTTGGCGAGCCGCGTACGGACGCCGGCTGCGTCGGACCTGAGCGAGATCGAAAGAGGATTGCGCCGCCTGACGCTACCGACACGAACGAAACTCGCGTTTCACGCTGCATTGAACGAAGCGCGGAAGGGGATGCCGCTGACGTTGTGGCGGCAGGAATCGTTCAGCGTGCTTGCCCGGCTTGTCGTCGACGTTCTCGGATGCCGTGGCGAGGTGACGGAAGCGATTCGCGAAGCGGACCATTTCGCGGCGCTGCGTGGCCGGTTCGAAGCATGGATTGCAGACCATGTGCAGGGTTTGACGCCCGCGGTGTCGTGGGCCGTGCAGCACTGCATGATGCAAGATTTCCGTCTTCAGAAGGAAAGTCATTACCCCATTTACGCCGCATGGCGCACGGACGCTGACAAGGGAGCCGCAAGTTGAATATCGAAAGCTTTCCCCTGGAGGGAACGGATTTACCGTGCAAGTTGAGCGAGCTGGCCGAGAACACGGAGAGCCAATGGTTGGCGCCGGAGGATCTCGACAAGCCGTTTTTTCTTACGCAAGAAAATCGCCATGAGCTTGCGCCGGTGAGCGCCGAAACGAAAGAGAAAATGGAAGAGGCCGGGTTTCCCGACTCCGTCATCGAGGCAATCGGCTCCGATGCGGAAGCGAACATTTACCTCGAGGCTGAACTCGAACCGCAGCAGGTGAACGGCAAGGACGCGCTGGTTCGTACGGACATCGACCTCGATCAGAAGGATTTATTCGGCGATACGAATCTCGAACGGATGGAGCAGGGGCGCGCTCCGCTCGACGCGCAGGGCAACCCGATCGAGTTGCACCATGTCGGCCAAAAGCCGGATTCGCCGCTCGCCGAACTCACGCGCACCGAGCACCGGGAGGGTGGCAACGACAACGTGCTGCACAACAAGCTGAAGGAATCGGAGATCGATCGCAGCGATTTCGGCAAGGAACGGCAAGAGTACTGGAAGGCGAGAGCCGGACAGATCCATAATCAGGCTTGACTGCGAGAATCCCATGAAAGATATCGAACGACTGGTGGCGGGCGCGCATGCAAAGACGCGTCCGGCTGACGCGGCCAGCATCGCCCTGTTGGAAAAGAGACTCGGTTTTTCCGTGTCGGATGAGTATCGCGAGTACCTGTCTACGTTCGGCGTAATCATCCACGGCGCCCATGAGTTGTATGGGCTCGGCGTGCCCGACGACTATTACCTGAATGTCTTCAAAGCGTACGCCGATCTGAGCCGCGATCCGGCTTACCCAGCTCGCAACGTCCCGCTGATGGAGATAGGCGATGGACAGTACTACCTGTACGACAACAGCGCCGCGCACGTCGTCCAGTGGGCGACGCCGAACGGTGGCGTAGTCAAGGTCGTCGGCGCGGGCTTGGAGCCCTTCATCGCCCAATACGTCTTTGGCGACGCTTAACGGAACTGCTGTCGAACCAAAATGTAGCTAATCACAGAAAAAGGGATTCGTAATCGGTCACGAATCCCTTTTTCTTTCCAATCGATAAGTTAGTCGCTACGATCCTGAAAAAGCTTGCTCACGGGTGCCCATACTGCCAGGCGTTGCTGTAAAAGCCGCTTGCCGTTTGCCATCCCAGTTGCAGGTAAGCCGTCGAGTCCGGATGGATGGGCCTAGAAATTTCGTCGACCATGCTCGACAGCTTTTGGGCGTAGCTTGTCCCGTTCACAGTCGGCTGGGCCGCGCTGATCGCCGTGTTGGGTTGCGCGCGATAGCTCTCGACGCCGTTAATGAACTGCTCGGTGGACAACGTACGAAATACTAGTGAGGGATTGGGGTAGCTCGCTCCCTGCGGAACCGTCCAATCGATTGTCGCCGTCACGAGACTGGTCACGGCAGTGTCCGTGCCGCTTGCCGTGAGGAAATCTGAGATGATGTCGCTGCCGAGCGTCTGCCATGGCGCGTACTTGCCCGATGCGGCAGCGGCGATTGGCGCGGTGTTCACGATAACTTGAGGCGTACCGATTTGCGTTCCCTTGCCGTCGTAGAACGTGACCGTATAGGCGGCGTATTCGGGAATCGACGAAAGTTTTTCCGGTTGAGCGGCATAGTCTGGCGTGCCGGGCGACGTGACACTGTTGCCGGATAGACCGATCCAATCCCACTTGTACTGCGATGTAATCCCGCCGTTCGGCGCAACAGTCTGCCCTGTAGCGGAACATGGATTGTTCGAGCAGTTATAGATGGGCTCAGAGGCCTCGCCCGATGTGAACAACAGATTGTTGCCAACGGTGCCGGTCAGCCCGCTCATCAGAATAACGCCCGAGGCGGGTAGCCCCGGCCCCGTCACAACCGCCGAAATCACATCGTCGCCATCGATCGCGATACCGCGCGGGATCTGGATGTTCAATCCGGATTCGTAGCGACTGTTCGCGGCCTCGACGGAATCCGTATATTGCAAACGCCCGACGAAAGATGCGATCGACATGTTGTACTGAACTTGGTCGCCGATCAGATCCCAGCCGGCTGCGGTTTTCTGTACAACATCGGTCGCGAAGTTTTGATTCCCACTGGCATCGGTGTAGATGAGATTCACTAACGCTGCGGGGTTCGCTATGGCGGGCAGGGTTCCTGCAGGCAGGAAGGCAAGCGTCTTAATGCCGGCGAGCGTCGTGCCTGGCGCAAACAAGTTAGCATGGCTGGTTTGAACCGTGGTGTCGCCATTGTTCAAATAACTCGCGTCGATAGCGATGGAACAAGCCGAGGCCGTACCCGCCACGCAGGCGCCCAACGACGCTTGCAACTTTGCTAGGTAGTTGGCAGCTTCGCTAGGTGCCGCGAGCGGCTTTGAAACGGTCGTCGTACTGTTGAGTGCAATCGGCGTGTTCCCATTCGCGAGGCTGGTAATTTGTAATCCAGCGCCACTGGCGGAGGGTGTGACGGCGATTGAATCGATGACTGCGTCGGCGCCCGTCTGATCGGGCGTGAAGGTCGTGCCGATTGGATCGAAGTTCGCCGGCATACCGTTCGCCGTCAGGATGGGCGCGATAGCGGTATCGAGCGTCGCCTCTGCCGCCGAAATGGCGGACGGCGTAATGGAACTTTGATTTCCGGAAAGGTCGGCTGGGTTGCCCGACGCCGTTATGAGGGCCGCGACCGCCGTGGTCAAAGGCGTCACGTTCGCATTCAGCGGTGCGCCGCTCGGGGTGTTCGCACTGCCAACTACCGAATAAAGGGTAATCGACGCGCCCGACGGGTCGGTTGCGGTAATCAGGAACGGCGCGGTGAGCCCCGACAGCGACACACTGTATGTGCCGTTGCTGCCCGATGTCGCTGTCGCTGTATTGCCGTTAGCGTCAACGACTGTGACGGTCGCTTTAGCGAGCGCCGTGCCCACGGCAACGGTACCCGTCATCGAACCTGCGGCGGCGGTCGTTGCGGACGAGCCGGTGGAACTGCTCGAGCTCGATCCACCGCCACCACAGGCGGCCAGCCATATTGCTGCCGACGCGCAGAGCGTCAGCTTAAAAATCCCCGCATTGCCTACGTTCTTCAAGTTTGCCTCGACACGAGTGAGTTTTTGGATGGGCTTTGCTATTTGCAGCCCATGCGCCTAGTGCACGGGAGATCGTCGCCGATGACCGAGACAACTTGCGTCCGAATGCTCGTCGCTTGAAACAAGGTCCTTCTCATGCCAGACTCGCCGAAATTACGGCAAACGGGGTGAGGGAATTGGGGAAGTACGACACGGAAATCATTGCGGTGATACCGACCGAAGGCCCGGGCGTGGAGGGCATCACGACGTCTGAGGTTCGTGAGGTGCTTGCGCGGGCGGGCCTGCCGTTCGGCTACAACAAGGCCGCGCTCAGAGGTTTGCAAGCGCTCGAGGCGCAGGGCTTCATCTACTGCGAGCCTCGCGGCAAGATGCTCTATTGGAAGAAGCGGGCCGGCGCCAGCGGAATGGCGGCGAAAGCCGGTGCGATGATGCGCTTCGACGAAGCGCTGGCCTTGCAGGTGCTCCGACGTTTTTCGTCGCGGCAGCTACCTGTCCTAATCGCACAGTCGCTCTCAGCCATGTTCGATGTCGCGGAAGATAAACTCACTCGGACTCATGCGGGTGGTCCGCAGCATCACGGAAGATGGTTGTCTAAAGTGGCGGTCGAGCCCGCTGCCTTTCCGCTCCAGCATCCGTCGATTGACCCCGAAGTGTTTGCAGCGGTCTCGCAGGCATTGTTTTATGAGCGCAAGCTGCATATCCGGTATCGCAAGCGCGGCGACGAGTCGGACAGTGACAGGGCGTTGTTGCCGCTGGGTCTCGTGGAAGTGGGCGGCCTCGTTTATCTCGTCAGTGGCGCGGAGGGAAAGCAAGAACCAACGCTATACCGGCTTGATCGAATGACCGCTGCCGTATTGCAGGAAGAGTCGTTTGCCTATCCTGGTACGTTCTCGCTCGATGACTATGTGAAGCGCCAACGCCAGTTCGATTTCTTTCCGGATGGTCGGGTCAAGTTGCGACTGCGTTTTCGCGGCAGGGCGGGGGACCACTTGCTCGAATCCCGGATATCGGACGATCAAACTGTGCAGCGGCTGGTTGGGGGGCTCGAAGTGACGGGCACTGTCACATCGAGCCACCGCCTGCGTTGGTGGATCCGCTCTTTCGGGCCTCACGTCGAAGTGATGGAGCCGGCTGACTTGCGTGCGGAGTTCGCCGACGAGGCGCGCATGCTAGCCGACGCTTACCGGCCGCGCGCGGTTTAGTTCGGGGGATGGCCGAGCCGCGGATCCGCTCGTCGCCCAAAAGCGAGGCGGCAAACGCGGGCGCAACCCGTCCGCGCGTTCCCCCATCGGGTCACCCCGTTTAGATCACAACAACCTACCCC
>NZ_JBQCIV010000120.1:0-9091 GCF_051953405.1 Trinickia sp.
GCCCGAGCGATACAGGCGCGCGCCGGCAGGGCCGAACGGATCGGCTACGAAGCGCTCGGCCGTGAGCGCGGGCCGATTCAGGTAGCCGCGCGCCACGCCCGCGCCGCCGATGCAGATTTCGCCGGGCGTGCCGATCGGCACGGGCTCGAGCTGCGCATCGAGGAGATAGACGCGTGTATTGCCGAGCGGGCGGCCGATGCTCGGGTGCTCGAGCGCTTCGTTCAACCGGCACAGTGTGGTATCGACCGTGCATTCGGTCGGGCCGTACACGTTATAGATTCGAGTTCTTCCGGAAAGGACGCGAAGCGCACCCCACGTGGCGACGGAGATTGCCTCGCCCCCAACCAGGATGGCCTTCGGCAAGTCGCGCGGATCGTCGAAGAAGCCCTCGGCAATCAACAGCTCGAGTTGCGCGGGCGTGCAATCGAACGCATCGATACGCCGGCTTTTCAGAAAGGCCGACATCGCGGCGGCATCGAGCCTGACCGCCTGGGGAACCATGACCAGGCAGCGGCCCGACAATAGCTGCACCAACGCTTGGAGCGAGGCGTCGAACGAGATTGCCGCGTTCAGCGCGACACGACGGTATTCCCGTTTCCCACCGTAGACGTTGTGCTCGAGCGCTTGCCACAGGTTCATCACCGATCGGTGTTCGATCATCACGCCCTTGGGCGCGCCCGTCGAGCCCGACGTATAGAGGACATAGGCCAACGCGCGAGACGTGAGGCCGCCGAGTTCGATATTGCGATCGTCGCCGTGCGGCTCGTGCGCGGCGGCGAGCGAATCGGGGCTGTCGATGACGACGACCGGCTGTGTGCCCCCGTGTTCCGTCAGCTCGGGCAGCAGCGTCCGCTGAGTCACCAGCGCGGCCGGCGCGCAGTCTTCGATCAGGGCCGCATGCCGCGATGCGGGATGGTACGGATCCATCGGCACGTATGCGCAGCCGGCCTTGAGGATGCCGAGCATGCCGATCGCCATCGATGCGTCGCGCTCCACGCATAGCGCGATTTTCGCGTGGGGACGAATGCCTAGCGCGATCAACCTTCGCGCAAGGCGGTTGGCCCGAGCGTTCAATTGCGAATACGTTAGCTGCGACGCTTCGTCGACCACGGCCACCGCATCGGGCGTGCGCTCGGCTTGCGCTTCGAAGTAGCGATGCAGGCAGGCGTCATGAGGATACGGCGTCTCGGTCGCGTTCCAGTCCGACAGCACTTGCTGCCGTTGCGCGGGCGTGAGCAGCGGCAAGCTTGCGAGCGCTTGCGAATCGTCCTCGACGACGGCCTCCAGCAGCGTGCGCAAATGGTCGATATGCTGCTCGATCGTTGCGCGATCGTATAGCGCGGTAGCGTACTCGAGCGAGCCGACGATCTGGTCGTGCGCTTCGTACAAGGTCAGCGTGAGGTCGAACTTGGCGCCCGCGTCCCCTGTGCCGCCGATGGGCGATACAGCGAGATCGTCCAACGCGAGCGCGTTGCGCGGGGTGTTCTGCCAGGCAAGCATGACCTGGAAGATCGGCGTATGGGCCAAGTTGCGCGGCGGCTGCAACTGCTCGACCACCTTTTCGAACGGCACTTGCGCATGCTGCTGCGCGGCCAGAATTTGCCGTTTGCTGTAGTCGAGCAAGGCTGCGACCGTCAGCCCAGGCGTCAACGCGTACCGCACGGCCAGGGTGTTGACGAACAAGCCGATCAGCGGCTCGGTTTCGCTGCGGGTCCGCCCGGCGGTCGGGCTGCCGATGACGACGTCGCGCTGTCCGGACAGCCGCGACAGCACGACCGCCCAAGCTCCCATGAGCGTCATGTAAAGCGTTACGCCGTGGCGCTGGCTCAATGCACGCAGCCGGCCGGTCAAGGCAACGTCGAGCGTAACCGGGCAACGGGAGCCGGCGTAGTCCTGCCTAGGCGGCCGAGGCCGATCGGTAGGCAGATCGATGATCGATGCAATGCCGGCCAATGCGTGCTTCCAGTATGCGATCTGCGCTTGGTCGCGTTCGCTGCCGTCTCCCTTGCGCTGCCATAGGGCGTAATCGGCATACTGAATAGGCAGCGGCGGCAGCGGGCCATGCTCGTCGTCGCCGCCCTCGCGGGTGCGGGACTGCCGGCACGCGCCGTACAACACGCCGAGTTCGTGTGTCAGCACGCCGTTGGACCACCCGTCGAAGACGATGTGATGCGCGCAGAAGAACAGCACATGTTCGTGCGGCGCGAGCCGCACTAAGCTCGCACGAATCAGGGGGCCCCGTTCGAGGTCGAACGGCGTGTGCGCTTGCTCGCGAAGATGCGCATGAAGCCGTGCTCCGCGCTCGAGCGGCTCGGCGATCGCGCTCAGATCGAGCGTGCGCAAGGCAAAGCCGGCATCGGGCGGTGCGATGACCTGGAACACCTGCCCGCCGCGTTGATCGAATGTCGTGCGCAGCGCTTCGTGTCGCTCGACAATCTTGTCCAGGGCCGCGGCCAGGGCGACTCGATCGAGCATGCCGGTGAGGCGAAAGCCGAAAGGAATGTGATAAGCGTTGCTCGCGCTCGCCATTTGGGTCACAAACCATAGCCGTTGCTGCGCGAACGACAGCGCGAGCGGCGCGGTGCGCTCGGCCGGGGCAATGGCCGCAGCGACGATAGGCGCGCATCGGACCGCCTCCGCCACGAAATCGGCCAGGTTGGGATGGCCGAATAGGACGGCCAGCGGCACCTCGCGCTGCAAGGTATCTCGAATCCGCGACAGCAAGCTGACCGCCAGCAGCGAGTGCCCACCCAGCTCGAAGAAGTCGTCATGGCGTCCGATCGAATCGCGCCGCAGCACTTCCGACCAAATCCGGGCCACCGCGCGCTCTATCGGGCCTTGCGGCGCTTCGTTGCCACGCCGGACATACGCATGGCTATCCGGCTCGGGAAGCGCCTTGCGGTCGAGCTTCCCATTGACCGTCAGCGGCAACGCATCGAGCATGACGTACGCGCTCGGCAGCATGTAGTCGGCCAACTGCGTCGCCAAACTGTCGCGCAGCGTCGCGGCGTCCAGCGCGCATCCTTCGCGGGCAACGAGATAGGCAACCAGCCGTTTGCCGCCGGGCTCGTCCTCGCGTGCCAGCACCACCGCATCGCGCACGCCGTCCTGTGCCGCTAGCTTAGCTTCGATCTCGCCCAGCTCGATGCGGAAACCGCGGATTTTGACCTGTTCGTCGTTGCGCCCGAGAAATTCGAGTGTGCCGTCCGACAGGCGTTTACCGACATCCCCGGTTTTATACAAGCGTGCGCCCGGCGGACCGAAGGGGTTCGCGATAAAGCGCTCCGCCGTCAGCGCCGGACGTCCGAGGTAGCCGCGAGCGACACCGGCGCCGCCGACATACAGTTCGCCCGGCACGCCGGCCGGCACAGGCTCCAGCGATTCGTCGAGCAGATAGATTTGCAGGTCGTCGAGCGGGGCGCCGATCCGGCTGCCCGCACCGCCTTCGATGTCGCGCCGCTCGATCGCGCAGAAACTCGCATGAACGGTGATCTCGGTGATGCCATACATGTTGATGAGGCGGGTGCGCGCGGGGTCGGTGCGCTGAATCCAAGGCAGCAGCGTGCGCAATTCCAACGCTTCGCCACCGAAAACGATGTAGCGAAGGCGGTGCGTCTCGCTGCTACGCGCCTGCTCCGGGATCAGTTGCGCAAAGGCGCTCGGCGTCTGGTTCAACACGGTGACGCCTTCGCGGCACAGCAGTGCGTAGAAAGCCTGGGGCTCGCGCGCGCATAGCGCAGGCACGATGACCAGCTTGCCGCCATAGGCGAGCGCGCCCCAGATCTCCCAGACCGAAAAATCGAAAGCGAACGAATGGAAGAGGGTCCAGACGTCGGTATGGTCGAAGCGGAATCGCCGCTCCGTCACCCGTAGCAAGCGCACGACGTTACGGTGCTCCACGACCACGCCTTTGGGGCGGCCGGTCGATCCGGAGGTGTAGATCACGTAAGCCGGATGCGACGGCGAAAGCGGGCGCGGCCGATGCCGATCGGCGGGATTCGTTGCCGGCATCCGATTCAGACGCGCGCGCACATCCGCCGCATCCAACAGCAACCGAGCCCCGTCTGGCGGCAATCGGCTCGCGATCGATTCGTTCGTGACCACGAGCGCCGGCTTGGCATCCTCCAACATGAAGGCGAGCCGCACGGGCGGATAGTCCGGATCGAGCGGCACATAGGCCGCGCCGGATTTCAGGACCCCGAGCAGCGCGATCGGCAACGCGAGACTGCGCGGCAAGGCGATGGCGACGAAATGCCCCGGTCCGACACCGGCCGCGATCAGTTCGTGCGCCAGTCGGTTCGCGTGGCGATTGAGTTCGGCGTAGGTCAGGCGCTCGCCTTCGAACACCACAGCCGGCGCATGCGGCATCGCCTGCGCCCGTTGTTCGAATAACTGCGGCAACGTCGCCTCTGGCGCAGGGTTAGCATCCATGCGCGCGGCTGCGAGCAGGCGGTTGCGTTCTGCCGCGGGGACCATCGGCAAGCGATCGATCGGCCGCGCGTCGTCGTCCGCCATCGCCTGCAGCAACGTTCGCAGATAATCGGCAAAACGTTCGACGGTAGCGGCATCGAATAGCGCCGTCGCATACTCGATGCCGCCGCTGATGCGGCCTTCGTCTTCGTGCAGCGCCAGTGTGAGATCGAACTTGCCCGTCGCGTGCGTGCCCACGCGCAGCGGCGTGGCGCTCACGCCCGTCATGTCCAGCGTTTGCTCCGGCGTGTTCTGCCATACGAACACGGTCTGGCACAGCGGGCTATACGCGAGCGTGCGCGCCGGCGCCGTCAGCTCCACCACCTGTTCGAAGGGCAAATCCTGATGCTGCTGCGCGGCCAAGGCGCAGGCCTTCACCCGGGCGAGCAACTGGCCCACGGTCGGCGCGCCGTCCAGGTCGATCCGCAAGGCCAGCATGTTGACGAAGCAGCCGATCAGCGGCTCGATCTGTGCGTGTCCGCGATTGGCCGTCGGTGTGCCGACGACCAAGTCGCGTTTGCGCGAAAGCCGCGAGAGCAAAACCGCCCAGGCCGAGAGCAGCGTCATGAACAAGGTGGTGCCATGCCGGCCGCTCAGGGCCTTCAATTTGATCGTCAGCGCTTCGTCTAGCGACAGGTGCACGAGTGCCCCGGCGTAAGACTGTCGCGCGGGGCGCGGTCGATCGGTCGGGAGGTCGAGCATCGACGGCACGTTCGCCAGCGTCGCTTTCCAGTAGGCGGCTTGTCGTTGCGCCGCGCCGCTTTCCATCCAGCGCCGCTGCCAGATCGAGTAATCGGCATACTGCAGTGCTAGCGCCGGCAGCGGGTCGTCTTGTCCTCGAGCGAAGGCGTTGTACAGCGTACTCAGCTCTCCGACGAAGTTCCCCATCGACCAGCCATCGAAGACGATGTGATGCAGCGTGATCCACAGCGTATGCGTATCGTCCGCTTGCCGGATCAGCCGGCCGCGAATTGCCGGGCCGTGCTCCAAATCGAATGGTGCGTCTCGCTCCGCGACGACCCGTCTTTCCAGCTCGGCCAACGGTTCGGGGTGCAGGCGCAGATCCGTTTCCGCGAGAACGAGGTGCGCCGTGGAGGCGGGCGCGATGCGTTGCACGGGCGCGCCGTCGACTAGGGCGAACGTGGTGCGCAGTGCTTCGTGCCGGACCACGATGCGATCCAAGGCGCGACGCAAGGCAGCCGGATCGAGGCTGCCGCGCAGTTGCACGCCGAACCCGATGTGATAGGCGAGACTCGCCCCCTCCATCTGCGCCAGGAACCATAACCGCTGCTGGGCGAACGACATCGGCAGCTGCGCGTCGCGCTCCGCTTTCGCGATGACGGGAGCGTCCCCGCGAGCCTTGTGGCGGACCGCGTCGGCAACGTCGCTCAGCACCGGATTGACGAACAAATCGCGCACCGCGAATTCCACGCCGAACGCTTGCTGCACGGCTGCCGCCATTCGGACCGCCAACAGCGAATGGCCGCCTCGTTCGAAGAAGTGATCGCTCCGGCCTGCGCGCTCGAGCTTCAACAGTTCGCACCAGATGCGGGCGAGTTCGGTTTCGATTTCGTCCCGAGGCGCTTGGTCATCGATTTGGTCGTCGTCGATCGCGGCGAACCGAGGCGCGGGCAGGGCTTTGCGGTCGATCTTGCCATTGGGCGAAAGAGGCAGCGCATCGAGCATGACGATGGCGGCGGGCACCATGTAATCGGGCAAGCGCTCGGCCAGATACCGGCGCAACGCGACGGGCTCGGGCCGGGCTTCGGCTTCGGCGGCCACGGCATAGGCCACGAGTTGGCGGTTGCCGGGCTGATCTTCGCGCGCGATAACGGCCGCTTGCGCTACGTGCGGATGCTGCTCCAGTGCGGCTTGGACTTCGCCGGGCTCGATGCGAAAGCCGCGGATTTTGAGCTGCTCGTCGATGCGGCCGAGAAACTCGATCGTGCCGTCGCGACGCCAGCGCCCGAGATCGCCCGAGCGATACAGGCGCGCGCCGGCAGGGCCGAACGGATCGGCCACGAAGCGCTCGGCCGTGAGCGCGGGCCGATTCAGGTAGCCGCGCGCCACGCCCGCGCCGCCGATGCAGATTTCGCCGGGCGTGCCGATCGGCACAGGCTTAAGCCGCGCATCGAGCAGATGGATTTGCGTGTTGTCGAGCGGAACGCCCAGCGGCACGTTGTCGGCCACGCTGCCCCTGACAGGCAATGCGTGTGCGATCGCGAACGTGGTGGTTTCCGTAGGCCCGTAGACATGGACGACCTCCGTTTCCGGGCAACAGGCATGCATGCGTTCGAAGGCCGCGCTCGACGCGCGTTCGCCTCCTGTCCACAGTGTGCGTAGCCCGCGCAGGCAATGCGGGTCCGTTTCCATCGCTAGCCGGAACATCGCCGTCGTGACGAAGATGGCCGTGACGCCCGCCTCGTCGATCGCCTGCCGCAGCATGGCCGGTTCCAGATTGCCCGACGGCGCGGCAATGACTTGCTGTCCCGTTAAGAGCGGTACCCAAAGTTCGTAGGTCGAGGCATCGAACGCATGCGGCGAATGCGCCAGTACGCGTTCATGCTTGCCGTCGCACCAGCGCCGGTCGCTCGCAAGACTGACGATGTTGGCGTGCGTGACAGCCACGCCTTTCGGGCGGCCGGTCGATCCGGACGTATAGATCACATAGGCGAGTCGATCCGCCCCGATGGAGCGCGCGGGGTTTTCCGCGGGATATTGCGCAAGGATCGGATCGTCGACGGCGAGCACCCGCACCGAAGCCGACGATAGCCCGGCCGGTCGCTCGCCGTCGATCAGCAGCACCGTGGCTTGCGCATCGTCCAGGATCCATCGCTTGCGCTCGTCCGGGTAGCGCGAGGAAAGCGGCGCATAGGCGGCCCCCGCCTTCAGCACGGCCAGGATGGCAACGGCGAACTCGAGCGGGTCGTCCAGTTGAACGGCAATCCGGTCTTCGCTGCGTACGCCGAGCGCAAGCAGCCGGTGCGCGAGTCGGTTGGCGCGGACATTGAGCTGGGCGTAGGTCAGGCGACGCTCGCCGGAGACGACGGCGAGCGCGTCCGGCTGCAACGACACCTGCTGTTCGAAGCGCGCGGGGACCGAAAGCGCGGGGATCGGCCGGGCGGTGTCGTTCCAGCGCTGCAATTGGCTTCGATCTTTGTCGTCCAACAGGTCGATATCGAGGAGACGGCGATCCGGTGCTGCGACGATCGCTTCGAGCACGTGCTGCCACTGTCGCCCCAGACGCTCGATCGTTTCCGGGTCGAACAGATCGAGTGCGTACTCGAGATAGCCGCGCAATCCGTCCGGCGCGCTGCGTTCGTCGAGCGCTTCACGCAGGTTGAAGACCAGGTCGCATTTGACGATCGGTAGAGGCACCGCCATGTGTGCCGCGTGCAGCTCCGGCAATACGAGGTTAGCCTGCTGGCCCGCGTTCTGCAGCGCGAGCATGACCTGGAAAAGCGGATGCGCCGACAGCGTGCGAGTGGGATTGAGCGCTTCGATCACCTGATCGAACGGCAAGTCCTGGTGAGCGTAGGCGGTCAGGCAACGCTCTCGCACCTGGCGCAGCAACGTCGCGATATCGGGGTTGCCCGAGACATCGGTGCGCAGTGCGAGCGTGTTGACGAAAAAGCCGACTAGCGGCTCGAGACCGGCATGGGTCCGCCCGGCAATCGGCGAGCCGACGACGATGTCGCACCCCGCACCGAGACGGCTAAGCAAGATAGCCAGCGCCGCATGCAGCACCATGAAAAGGCTGGCCCCGTGCCGCCGGCCGACGGCCAGCAGGTCCTCGTGCAAGCGCGCCGGAACATGCAGGGCAACGGCGGCGTTGCAATCGTGCGAGATTGCCGGCCGCCCTCGATCTTGGCCGAGGGTGCATAGTTCGGGCGCGCCGGCCAGCGCATTGCGCCAATAGGCGAGCTGACGTCCCGCGACGCTGGCGGCATCGTCCGGCCGCCCCAGCATGGCGCGTTGCCAAAGAGCATAGTCCGCATACTGTATCGGCAGCGGAGCCCAGTTCGGCGCACGCCCTTGGCAACGGCTCGCGTAGGCGACGGCAAGATCGGCCATCAGCGGCCCCATCGATTCTCCGTCGGCGGCGATGTGGTGCAGCAAGATCAGCAGCACATGCTCGTTAGCGCCTAGCGAGAACAATGTCGCCCGTAGCGGGATTTGCGAAGCGAGGTCGAAGCGGAAACGAACCGCATGGCGCAGCGCGTTTTCGAGCGCTGTCTCCGGAAGCGGCGTGTTCTCGAGACGGTGACGTTCGAGGACCGGCTTCACCTGGTCCCGATCGAGGATGCACTGACACGGGCCGTCGGCCGCCTCGGGAAACGTCGTGCGCAAGCTTTCGTGCCGGCCGATCAAGTCGGTTAGTGCGGCTTCGAGCGCCTGGGCGTCAAGCTTGCCGCGCAACCTCCAGCACGATGGGATGACGTACGACGGGCGAAGCTCGTCGAGCCGATGCAGGAACCAAAGGCGTTGCTGCGCGAACGAGAGCGGGACGACAGCGGGGCGCGGCAGCGGCAAGAGCGCGGGCCGCGCGACTGTCGAGACCGGCTCGGCGGCCACACGCCGAGCCAGCAACGCAACCGTGGGCGCCTCGAACAGTGCGCGC
>NZ_JBQCIV010000121.1:0-114081 GCF_051953405.1 Trinickia sp.
GCCCGAGCGATACAGGCGCGCGCCGGCAGGGCCGAACGGATCGGCTACGAAGCGCTCGGCCGTGAGCGCGGGCCGATTCAGGTAGCCGCGCGCCACGCCCGCGCCGCCGATGCAGATTTCGCCGGGCGTGCCGATCGGCACAGGCTTAAGCCGCGCATCGAGCAGATGGATTTGCGTGTTGTCGATGGGCGTGCCGATGGATAGCGCGTGGGCGCCGGCCATGGGTGCGCTCATCGACGCGAGTACGGTGGCCTCGGTGGGGCCGTAGGCGTTGATCATGCAGCGGCCGCGATGCCAGCGCTCGACCAGTGCGGGCGAGACGGCTTCGCCGGCGACGATCAGATAACGCACGCCGGCCAGGCTCTCTTCGGGCATGACGGCGAGCACGGCAGGCGGCAGGGTCAGATGAGTGATGCGCTCGCGCGCGAGCAGGGCGGCCAAAGGCGTGCCGGGCACGAGTTCGTCGGCGCTGGCCATGACCGAGGTGGCGCCGGACAACAGCGGGCGCAGCAGCTCGGAGAGGGCGGCATCGAAGCTGGGCGAAGCGAATTGCAAGACGCGGCAGCCGGGACCGAGCTGGCAGCGGCGCATGTGGGTGGCGACCAAGTGCGGCACGCCGCGGTGGGTCACGATCACGCCCTTGGGCCGCCCGGTGGAGCCGGAGGTATAGATCAGATAAGCCGCGTGCGCGGGCGCGATGGCCAAGCCGGGATCGCGAACGGGCAGGTGCTGCAGATGCTGCGTGGCGAGCCGATCGAGTGCGATGCACGGCAGCCGGGCGGGCGAAAGAGGCAGGCCGGCGCGGGAGGCCTCCGTGCACAGCAGCAACTTGGGCTGGGCATCGTCGAGCATGAGCGCGATGCGCTCGGCGGGGTAGTTCGGATCGACGGGCAGATAGACGGCGCCGGCCTTGAAGATGGCGAGCATGGCGATGGGCAGCTCGATGCATCGGTGCAAGGCGACGGCGATGCGATCTTCTGGCTGCACGCCGAGGCCGAGCAAATGGTGCGCGAGCTGGTTGGCGCGGGCATTGAGCTGAGCGTACGTGAGACATTGCTCGCCGAACACGAGCGCGACGGCATCCGGCTGCTGCGCTACGCGCTGCTCGAACAGCGCGGCGATCGACCGCTCCGGTATCGGTTGCGGCCCCGCCTCGTCGGAACCTGGCTCGAGCAGCGGCTCCTTAGCACCGGTCATCGGAAATGCCCCCGTGACCCGAAACGGCGATTGCATCGAGGATGCGATCGGCGCATGCCATCGCGTCGTGGCCGGCCGTGTCGATCTGCAACGCTCCCTCGAGCGGCGGCTCGTAAGGATCCGTCACACCGGTCATCGCCGGCACCTGCCCGGCGCTTGCCCGCCGATAGAGGCCTTTGGGATCTCGCGCCTGGCAGACGTGCAACGGCGTCGAAACCCAGACTTCGTGCATGGCATCGGCTGCGATGATTTCGCGAGCCAACGCCCGATCGGCCCGGTAGGGCGAGACGAGGGCGACGATTGCGATCACGCCGGCCTCGTTCAACATCCGCGCGACGTAAGCCACCCGGCGAACCTGCTCGCTGCGGTCCGCACGGTCGAAGCCGAGATCGCGGCTCAGGCCGTTGCGCAGGACATCGCCGTCGAGCACGTAACAGGCACGGTCCTGCTCTCGCAAGCGGCGCTCGAGTTGCTCGGCCACGGTCGACTTGCCGGCCCCGGAGAGCCCTGTCAGCCAGATCGTGAAGGGCCGCCAGGCAGTCGCGGCCACGGGTTCGGCGCAATTCCGAATGCTTGTAATGTCTGGTTTAGATGCGCACATGTTGGGTGGCGTGCTGGCTGGATAGGGCGATCGATCGCTGGCCGGAACTGGCCAATCGATTCAGGCCAAGTCGGCCGCTTCGACGTCGCTCGTATCGCGGTCGACGTCTTGCGCGGCGGACCCGATCGCGAGCGGCGCCATATCGTGGCGGTCGCCGGTCGTACCGCCGCCTGGGCCCACGAGGACGCTGGCTTCGCTATAGCCGGGTTGGCGCCAGAAGTTCATTCGTGCGAGCCGGTCGTGCAAATCCGGGGGCAGCACGGTTCGACGAGCGGCGGCCTGCACCGACGGTTTGACGCGATGCAAGCCAGGCGTCGCGATGCCCGCATCGAAACCGGGCTCGTCGTATTGAAGGCTATCGAGACGATGGTCGAAGGCCGGTTCCCCGAGGAACCGATAGATGACCTGCAGGGTTTGCGCCGGGGCGCGGACGAGATGGTCATAGTCGACGACCAGCAACGAGCGCGCGTACTCGCCGTAGAACGCTTCCTTGAGCGAAGCCAGGGCATAGCCGATCGTCCGGTGCGGTAACAGCAAGGCTTCGGCACGCGAGTAGACGGTTGCCCGTTCTTGCTCATCGAGAAACAGGGCCGATCTCTCCAAGGCGTTGCGGCGCACGAGAATCTCGAAACTGTCCATCACGCTTGCGACGTCGCGCACCATGCAGATCATCTTGACTTCGCCGAACAGTTCCGTCAGCAGCGGCAGCCGCGTGCCCCACCCCCGGTTGGTGTCGAAGATGACTTCCCGGGTCCGTCCTTCTTCCGCGTAATAGCTGTCGAACAGGCCGCGCAGCACGCAGCGCCGCTTATCCGCGGAAACGAGCGGCGCATCCTCGCCCGCCATTTCGGCGAGCGTCGCGCCCACGATGCGCGACAGCGGGCTGCTCATCCTCGCGTGGAATCGCGGGTTTTGCCGCAGCAACGCAGCGAGCAATGTCGAGCCGGAGCGCGGCAAGCCGGCGATAAAGTGAAACTTCATAGTTAGGCATCGCGTGAATGGCAGATCGACGGTTGATCCGTGCGTCAGGCCCGGATCAGCGTCTTTGCGCCAATTTCCATTGGATCGGTGCGCCCGATGAGGGTTGCCCTAAGCTTCTCGCGTTTGCCGCGAGCGACCGGGCGACGGCAGCGCAACTTCGTCGCCGCCGGCGAAACGACCGCCGGCCCGAGCGTTGCGCGACCGTCGATCGATGGGCCTAACTATGACGCGTGGGGGTAGATGAGGCGATTGAGCAAATCGCGTACGACGGGCGCCAATTCGCCGGCGGTCAGCCCTGCCGGGCCGCGACCGCAGGCAGTCAACGTGTCGGCAGCCCAGCCATGCAAGTAAACGCCGGCCAAAGCGGCCTCGTAGCTCGGCAGGCGCTCGGCCAACAGTGCGCCGACGATGCCGCCGAGCACATCGCCCGTGCCGCCTGTCGCGAGCGCCGCATTGCCCGTCGGATTGACGGCCGCGCGCCCATCGGGCGAAGCAATGACCGTACCGGCGCCTTTCAGCACGACTACCGCACAAAAGCGCGCCGCCAACGCGCGGGCCGTGCCGATGCGCTCGCGCTGCACGCGGGCGGCGTCGCACCCCATCAGCCGGGCCGCTTCCAGGGGATGCGGTGTCAAGACACAGGTACGGGCTACGCCGACGGTCTCGAGTTCGGGCTCGCCGTTGCCGTCGGCGCGCGATGCGCCGCGTGCGGCAAGCGCATCGGCTAGCGACGTCTCGCGAGCGAGCAAGTTGAGCGCATCGGCATCGAGCAGCAGGGGGAGTTCGGATGCGAGCGCCTGCTCTAGCGACGACACGGCGCGCGGCCCATGCCCCATGCCGCACCCGATCGCCAGCGCATCCATGGCCTCCAGGCCGAATCCGAGCGTGCCGGGCGGATGCAGCATGAGTTCGGGGAAGGGCGGATCGTAGGGCGGTGCGCCTTCGCCGATGAAGGCGACGTGGACCTTGCCCGCGCCCGTTTGCAAGGCCGCGCGCGCCGCTAGGATCGGTGCCCCGCACATGCCCGTATCGCCGCCGACCACCGCCAGGCTGCCGAAGGTCCCCTTATGCGAGGCGAACGAGCGCTGCGGGAAGTGCCCGGCAAACAGGGATGGCGCATTGAGCCGAACAACGTCGTGCGCAACGGGCAGATCGACCCCGAGCGGCGCGACCGCGACACTGCCGGCCAAGTCGCGACCGTGCGTCATATAAAGGCCCGGCTTGGCGCCGAGGAACGTCACGGTGTCGGTGGCACGCACCGCCGCACCGCCTTGCACGACATTGCCGGTATCGCTGTCGAGCCCGCTCGGAACGTCGAGCGCGAGTACGCGTCCGTGGGTGTCCGCGCGCCGGCTCATGCGCTGCGCCAACTCGGCAAAAATCCCTTCGAGCGGTCGAGCCAACCCGATGCCGAATAGGCCGTCGACGATCCACCCGTAGCCGTCGAGCGACGCCGGCGGCACATGCGAGATCGGCACGCCCGCGGCGCGCGCTTCGGAAAGCGCCCAGCGTGCGTCGTCGGACTTGGCCTCGATCGGCATGCAGATTTCGACGGCAATGCCGGCTTGCCTAAGGCGGGCGGCGGCAACGAGCGCGTCGCCGCCATTGTTGCCGGGCCCCGCGGCGATCCAGACGGGATGTGCGCCGAGCGAGCCGTCGTGGGCCGCCCGCTCGACGAGATACTGCGCACATGCGGCACCCGCGCGAGCCATCAGCGTGTGCTCCGGCAAACCGGCGGCGCCGATTGCTTCGAGCCTGCGCAACTGCGCAACGGTGAACAGCGGCAAGGGCCGATCTGCCGGCGAGACGAGCAGCGGCGCAGGGGAGGGCGAGGAGGCGGTATCGGTCATAGCGAGCGCTTTCAAGGGCCATCTCGAGCAGTCGGGAACCACTGGACCTGACGCCTGAAGCACGCCGATGGCGCACAAGCGCGGCGCGGCCTTTCGCCGCTCGACGGCGCTCGATGCACGGTAGCCCGCTTTCGCCGAGCGACTGAACTCAGCTCGAGAAGCGCTCGGCGCGCAACGCGGACAGCGTATCGGGCGGCACGCTCGGCGTCTCGCCCGAGATCAGATCCGCGATCACTTTAGCAGAGCCGCAGGCGAGCCCCCAACCGGCGGGGCCGTGCCCGCAATTGACGAACAGCCGCGGGTGCACGGCATTGCCTACCACGGGCAAGCCGTCGGGCGAGAGCAAGCGCCGTCCTTCCCAGGCGTGAGCGGCCGAAATTTTCGCCGCGCCGGGAATCCAATCGTGCGTCGATTGCGCCAAGAGGGCCGTGCCCGCCTCCACCACCGGCTCGGCCAGCGGTTTGGCCAACTCGCGCTCCGGTTGCAGCACGGCCGCCCCCGCCACGCGAATACGCTGGTTCATGCGCGTCATCGAAATGCGCCGCACCGAATCGACCACGGTCAGATGCGGTGCGCATTCCTCGTACGCGATCGGCGCTGTCAGCGATAGCATGCGAATCGGGTGCAGCGGCAGCGTCAAGCCCAGTCGTTCGAGCAGCGGCAGGCTGCCGGCGCCGGCCGCGACGACGATCGCATCGCATGAGACGACGTCGACTTCGCGCGCGCTCTTGCGTTCGCCTTCCACGGGCGCCAGCTCGACGGCCGCGCGCTGGTTTTCGAGTCGGATCGCCTCGACGGCGCGCCCGAACAGGAATTGGACGCCGCCTTGCTCGTCGAGCGCCTGTTTGACGAGCTTCGTGAACAGCGGGCAGTTCGCTGTGCGCTCCTGCGGGAACAAGACCCCGCCCGCAAACGCGGGATCCGTGGGGATCGAGCGCTCGGCCTCGGCGCATTCGGCCGACGACAGCACGTTGTGCTGCATCTCGAATTCACCGAGCAGGTCGAGCGCCGCTTGCGCCTGGCCCCATTCGCGCGGATCGCGCGTCACGTGCAGCACGCCTTCGCGCTGCTCGAATTCCAGATGGAACCCGGCTTCGATCGATGCGATCGTTTCACGCGAGAGATCGACGAGCGGGCGCAGCCGCTGCCATTGCGCGCGAAAGGCGTCGGGCGCCTGCAGCGCGGCGAGCTGCCGGGCAAAGCGGCGCGCGCTCGAATTCAGGCCCGGCCGATAGACGATGCCACGGCGGGTGCCGAGGAACGTGGGACCGAACCAGGCGTCGAGCGGCGTCGGCAGCACGATGCCGCCATGGCCGTAGGTCGCGCCTTGCGCGACCGTCGCGTGGCGTTCGACAACGCACACGCGGTGGCCGGCAGCACGAAGCTGGTAGGCGGTGGCGACGCCGACGATTCCGCCGCCGATGACGATGACATCCATGAATTTGCGTGGTGAGGCCAGACGATGCACTGCGAACAGCCACGGCGCGTGACGCGGCAAGCGCCGTGCCGAGTGCTGCCCGAGTGCCGCGCGCAACGGCTCAGGCCGCCGCGCTCCGCTTGCCGCTCGTTTGCCGGCGCGACGCCGCACCGGCGAGGCAAACCGCGCATGATAGCGCCAAACGGATCCGGATGGATTGCGAAAATGTGCAAAATCGAGACCCCGCGCCGGGCGCCTCGGCCCGGATGGCCGCAAGGCCGATTGATCGAGGCCGATTCATCGAGGCTGACTCGTGCCGCGCACGAGAACCGGCGTGGGCGCCTATCGGGGACCGAGTTCCGGGTATAATCTCGGTCTTCCTTTCGCCTCACGTCGTGGCATGCGCGCGCGAACCGCGCGATGCGCGACTCATCGACGCCTACGTCCTTTCATGGCCCACTTCTCGTGCTTCCCCGGTGCTTCGGCGCTTTCCGACTTCCGTCAAACCCGCCTGCTCGAAACGCTTGCCCGCATCGACGCCAACATCGTCGGCGTGCGTGGCCAGTACCTGCACTTCGTCAATGCGCTCACCCCGCTCTCGGCGCAGGATAACGAGCGCATCGAAGCGCTGTTGCACTACGGTGAGCCGTTCGCGGCCGGCGAGGCGCGCGGCGCCCAAGAAACGTTCCTGGTGGTGCCGCGCATCGGCACCGTCTCGCCCTGGGCGAGCAAGGCGACCGACATCGCCCATCACTGCGGGCTCGCGCATCTGCGGCGCATCGAGCGCGGCATCGAATTCACGGTCACGCTGAAAACGGGGCTGACGGGCTTGCTGGGCGCCAAAAAGGTACTCTCCGAGCAAACGCGTGCGCTCGTCGCCGCCGCGCTGCACGATCGGATGACCGAAAGCGTCGTGGCCTCGCGCGACGAGGCGTTGCATTTGTTCGACGAATTGCCGGCCAAGCCGCTGGCGAGCGTCGACGTACGCGCACATGGCCGCGCGGCGCTCGAGCGCGCGAACGGCGAACTCGGATTGGCCCTGGCCGATGACGAAATCGACTACCTCGTCGATGCGTTCACGAAGCTCGGCCGCAATCCGACCGACGTCGAACTCATGATGTTCGCGCAGGCGAACAGCGAGCACTGCCGCCATAAGATCTTCAACGCGCAGTGGACGATCGACGGCCAGCCGCAAGACGTCTCGCTGTTCCAAATGATCAAGAACACCGAGAAGTTGCATCCGCAAGGCACGATCGTCGCCTATTCGGACAACTCCGCGATCATGGAAGGCGGCCCGGCGGAGCGGTGGTTCCCGCGCCAGGCCCAAGCGGGCGAGAGCGGCGCGCTCGATGAACGCTACGGCCGTCACGTCGAACTCACGCACACGCTGATGAAGGTGGAAACGCATAACCACCCGACAGCGATTTCGCCGTTCGCCGGCGCGGCCACGGGAGCGGGCGGCGAAATCCGCGACGAAGGCGCGACGGGCCGCGGGGCGCGTCCCAAGGCGGGCCTGACAGGCTTCACGGTGTCGAACCTCGAACTGCCCGGCGCCGTGCAGCCTTGGGAAAACGCGCGCGACGCGGCTCAGCCCGTGTCCCTGCGCAACCCGAACGAGCCGTATGGCCCCTACGGCCGTCCGGACCGGATCGCTTCGCCGCTGCAAATCATGATCGACGGCCCGCTCGGCGGCGCCGCGTTCAACAACGAATTCGGCCGGCCGAACCTGGGCGGCTATTTCCGCGTCTACGAGCAAAACGTCGGCGGACAAGTGCGCGGCTATCACAAGCCGATCATGATCGCGGGCGGCATCGGCAATATCTCCGATGCGCACACGCACAAGCACGATCTGCCGGCCGGCACGCTGCTGATCCAAATCGGCGGCCCCGGCATGCGCATCGGCATGGGCGGCGGCGCGGCCAGCTCGATGGCGACGGGGGCGAACACGGCCGAACTCGATTTCGACTCGGTGCAGCGGGGTAACCCGGAGATCGAGCGGCGCGCGCAGGAAGTCGTCAACGCGTGCTGGCAGCTCGGCGAGAAGAACCCGATTCTGAGCATTCACGACGTCGGCGCGGGCGGTCTGTCGAATGCCTTCCCCGAACTCGTCGACGGTGCCAATAAAGGCGCGCGCTTCGAATTGCGCCAAGTCCAGCTCGAGGAAAGCGGGCTCTCCCCGCGCGAGATCTGGTCGAACGAAGCGCAAGAGCGCTACGTGCTGGCGATCGCCCCGGCCGATTTGCCGGCGTTCGAGGCGATCTGCTCGCGCGAACGTTGCCCGGTTGCCGTCGTGGGCGTGGCGACGCAAGAGCGCCAGCTTCAATTGATCGATGCGCACGCCGAAGGCGAGGCGGCCTATCCGGTGGACATGCCGATGGACGTGCTGCTCGGCAAGCCGCCGCGCATGCACCGCAACGTCGAGCGCGTATCGGCCGAACGCGCGAGCGTCGACGTCACGGGGCTGTCGCTATCGGAGGTCGCTGTGTCGGTGCTCAAGCATCCGACGGTGGCGAGCAAATCGTTCCTGATCACGATCGGCGACCGCTCCGTGGGCGGCACGAGCGTTCGCGACCAGCTCGTCGGCCCGTGGCAAGTGCCGGTGGCCGACTGCGCGATCACGGCCGCCGATTACGCCGGTTTCCGCGGCGAAGCGATGACGATGGCCGAGCGTACGCCGCTCGCCGTGATCGATGCGCCGGCATCGGGCCGCATGGCGGTGGGCGAAGCAATCACGAACATCGCCAGCGCACCGATCGCCTCGCTCGACAAGCTGAAGTTGTCGGCGAACTGGATGGCCGCCTGCGGCACGGCCGGCGAGGACGCGGCGCTGTTCGACACGGTCAAGGCGATCGGCATGGAGCTGTGTCCGGCGCTGGGCATCAGCATCCCGGTCGGCAAAGACTCCTTGTCGATGAAGACGAAGTGGGACGAGCGCGGCGTGGCTAAGGAAGTCGTTGCACCCGTTTCGCTGATCATTTCCGCGTTTGCGCCCGTCGAAGACGTGCGTCGGCATTTGACGCCCCAACTGCGCCGCCACGAAGAAGCCGGCGATTCGGTGCTGATCGCGATCGACCTCGGCCGCGGCAAGCATCGTCTCGGCGGCAGCATCCTCGCGCAAGTCACGCAGCAGGTCGGCGACAGCGTGCCGGACGTCGACGATCCGGAAGATCTGAAGCGCTTTTTCGCGGCGATCCAAGCGCTCAATGCAGCGGGGCAGTTGCTGGCCTACCACGACCGCTCGGACGGCGGGCTGTGGGCGACCGTTTGCGAGATGGCGTTCGCGGGCCGCGTGGGCGTCTCGCTGAACGTCGATATGCTCGCGCTCGACGCCGCACATGAGTCGGATTACGGCGATGCGAAAGACTGGGCCAAGCAAACGAGCGGCCGCCGCGACGACCGCACGTTGCGGGCGCTGTTTTCGGAAGAACTGGGCGCGGTGGTCCAAGTGCGCGCGGCCGAGCGCGACACGGTGCTCGGCGCGCTGCGCGAGCACGGCCTCGGTGCGTGCTCGCACGTTATCGGCAAGCTCAACGAGCGCGACGTCGTCGAGATCTATCGCGATGCGAAGAAGATCTACGAGGCCCCGCGCGCGGAGCTGCAGCGCGCCTGGAGCGAGGTGAGCTGGCGTATCGCGCGCCTGCGCGACAACCCGGCTTGCGCCGACGCCGAGTACGACATGTTGCTCGACGCGCAAGATCCTGGCATTTCGCCGCATCTGACGTTCGATCCGAACGAGGATGTCGCCGCGCCGTTCTTGAACGTGGGTGCGCGTCCTCGCGTGGCGATCTTGCGCGAGCAGGGCGTGAACTCGCATCTGGAAACGGCTTACGCCTTCGATCGGGCGGGCTTCGAGGCCTACGACGTCCATATGAGCGATTTGCTGGCGGGCCGCGCGACGCTGGCGGACTTCAAAGGCGCCGTGGCGTGCGGCGGCTTCTCGTACGGCGACGTGCTCGGGGCCGGAGAGGGCTGGGCCAAGACGATCCGTTTCAACCCGCAGCTCGCCGATATGTTCGCGGCGTTCTTCGGCCGCGCCGATACGTTCGCGCTTGGCATCTGCAACGGCTGCCAGATGATGAGCAGCTTGGCGTCGATGATTCCCGGCGCCGATGCGTGGCCGAAGTTCACGCGTAACAAGTCGGAAAAGTTCGAGGCCCGCTTCTCGTTCGTGCGTATCGAATCCTCGCCGTCGATCTTCTTCGCCGGCATGGAGGGCTCGCGCATTCCGGTGGCGATTGCGCACGGCGAAGGCTATGCCGATTTCTCGCAGCAGGGCGACGCCTCGCGCGTGGCGGTGTCCATGCGCTATGTCGATCACCACGGCGAAGCGACGGAGCGCTATCCGTTCAACCCGAACGGCTCGCCGGCCGGGATTACGTCGGTGACCACGCCCGACGGCCGCTTCTCGGTGCTCATGCCGCACATGGAGCGCGTGCATCGCACCGTCACGATGAGCTGGCACCCCGAAGGCTGGGGTGAGGCGAGCCCGTGGATGCGCGTGTTCCGCAATGCACGGCGCTGGCTGGGGTAAGCCCACAAGCCCGTAAGCCGATAAGCCGATAAGCCGGCTTATCACTTAATCGCTTAGCCTAGAAACGACAATGCCGCCCGAGGGCGGCATTGTTATTCGGTTCGAAGCCAGTCGATTGCCGAGCCAGCGCCGAGCGGCGCCGGGCGGGCTTTACTGAATCTTGGCCTTCGCGCGCAAGCTTTGTTCGAACGCTTGCACCTTTTCCTGCTGGATCTGCTGGACGATCTGCGCTTTCACTTGTTCGAGCGGCGGCGGCGCGATGTTGCGGATGTCGTCGACACGGATGATGTGCCAGCCGAATTGCGTATGCACCGGCGTGTCCGTCATCTGGCCTTTTTGCAGCTTCTCGGCGGCTGCGGCGAATTCGGGCACGTAGGTGTGCGGGTTCGCCCAGTCCAGGTCGCCGCCGTTCTTGCCCGATCCCGGATCCTTCGAGTACTGCTTAGCCAGATCCTCGAACTTCGCGCCGGCCTTGATCTTCGCGATCAGATCCTTCGCTTGCTGCTCGTTGTCGACGAGGATGTGGTGCAGGTGGTATTCCTTACCGCCCGCTTGCTTGACGAGTTCGTCGTAACGCGCCTTCACTTCGGCGTCGGTCGGCTTGCTCTTGTTCGCGTAGTCTTCGATCAGCGCATGCAGCACGACGCTTTGCTGCGCTACCGCGATCTGCGCCTTCACGTCCGCGCGGTTCGGGATGCCTTCACGCACCGCTTCTTGCATCAAGATTTCGCGGTTGATGAGTTCGTCCTTCACGGCTTGGTGCAGTTGCGGCGAATCTTGCTGGCCCTGCTTGACGAGCTGGGCGACGAGCGCATCGGCACGCGATTTCGGAATGGCCGTACCGTTGACGACGGCGATGTTCTGCGCGAAGGCCGGGGCAGCCGCGAATGCGGCCAGCATCACCCAAAGACGGGGCATTTTATGGATCATCGGAAGTTCCTAGCGTTCCTGTCGAAGTGGATCGGTTCAGTCGGCGCGCCCGACTTGCCGTTTGGCGAGATTATCGGAACGGCAAGGGCACTCGAGGTTCAACCTTTGGAGACGTCGGCGACGATGCGAAATTCAAGCGCCAGGCAGCCGAGCGAATTCCTCGGGCGTGTAGGCGACGATCGCCAGCGCATGGATCCCACGTTGCATCACGTCGGCCAGCGCATCATACACTAGGCGATGCCGCGCCACGCGTGGCTTGCCCGCGAACGCACCTGCCACGATCGTGACCGTATAGTGGCCGCCCGCGGCGGCGCCCGCATGGCCCGCATGCTGCGCGCTATCGTCGCGCACCGCGATGGACTGCGGTGCGAGCGCCGAGGCGAGCCTCGACTCGATGAAGGCGATGCGCGCATCGGGGGATGCATCGAAAAAATCGAAGGAATCGCTCATCGCTCACTCTTCCTTCATATACTTCGCCAGCCACAGGCTTTGCACGACGATGAAGACGACCATCGCGCCCGTCGTTCCAAATAGCTTGAAGTTGACCCACTGCGCCTCGGTAAAGTTTCCGACGACATAGAGATTCGCGATGCCGAGCGCGACGAAGAACAGCGCCCATGCGACGTTGAGCTTGTCCCAAATGGCGTGCGGCAACGTCAGTTGCTTGCCCATCATCGATTCGATCACGTTCTTGCGGAACCCGTAGCGAGCCACCATCAGGCCGACGGCGAACAGCCAGTACAACGCCGTGGGCTTCCATTGGATGAATTTTTGGTTGTGCAGCACGAGCGTGGCCCCGCCGAATACGACGATGACGCCCAAGCTGACCCACAGCATCGGATCGACCTTCCGATGGCGAAAGGCCACCCACGCAACCTGCACGAGCGTCGCTGCGATGGCGACGGCCGTGGCCGTGAAGATGCCCCATAGCTTGAATGCAACGAAAAACAGAATGATCGGGAACAGATCGAAAAGAAATTTCATGAAGGCCGAAGAGTCCGAAAGCGTCGATAGGCGGGGCGCGCCTGGCGCGGTAAGGCTCTTCGGTCGCCGCGCCAGGCGGCGACCGAGTGCTTACTTGGGCTCGAATTGTAGCGCAGCCGAATTGATGCAGTAGCGTAGGCCCGTCGGCGCGGGACCGTCCTCGAAGACGTGCCCCAGATGCGCGCCGCACTGCTTGCAGCGCACTTCGATGCGCAGCATGCCGTGCGAGCGGTCGGTCTTCTCTTCGATCACTTCGCCGTCGATCGGCTTGAAATAGCTCGGCCAACCGCAGCCGGCGTCGAATTTGGTCGACGATTCGAACAGCGGTGTGCCGCAGCAGACGCAATCGTAAATACCGCCTTCCCAATGATCCCAGTAGCGCCCGGTGAAGGGACGTTCGGTCGCGGCGTGGCGGGTGACCTGGTATTCGATGTCGGATAGCTGTTCGCGCCAAGCTTCGTCGCTTTTTTTAACCTCGTAGGTCTCGCGCGAAGCATCGGAGGAATCGGAAGAATCGGGCAAACCGGTGGTGCGTTCGTTCATGTCATGCGTCTCCGTGAAGCGGCGCGGCTTGCGGCGCGCCGGTTGATTGGCGTCGGTTGCGATCGGCAAGGCGTGCGAGGCGTCTCGTTGCTCGCCGCACGCATGCAGGCCGGACTGGCTGACCCACGACCCGTCATGCTCGATACGTCTCGATCGACCGATCGGATGCACGGCACGAAAGCACGAGTCGAACCGATAGAATCGGACGAATCGGACGAACCGATAGCACGAGCCGACGGGGCCAACGAGGACGGCGCGCGGGTCACGACGAGCAACTGACCTCGAGCGTGCCGGCCCAATCGGGCGGTAGCGCCGCGTAGGATTCGTGCTCGGGTTGTTCGTCGAACGGGCGGCGCAGCACGCTAGCGAGCCGTTCGACCTCGGAGAAATCCTTCTCCTTGGCGTGCCGTATCGCCGTCTCGGCGAGATGGTTGCGCAGCACGAATTTCGGATTGACGCGGTTCATCGCGGCACGGCGCGCGGCATCGTCGATCGGTTCGGCGGCAAGGCGGGCGCGATAATCGGCCAGCCAGCCGTCGATGCCCGGCAAATCGAGGAACAGGTCGCGCACCGCCGCGTCGCCGCTCGCGTCTTGCTTGGATACGCTCGCGAGGCCCCGGAACGTCAACGTGAAATCGGCGCGGCTCGCGTGCATGAGTGCGAGCAAGCGGTCGGCCAGCGCCGCATCGCCCTCACGCAGCTCGCCCAGGCCGAGCTTGGCTTGGAAGCGAGCTTCGAGCGCCGGGCCGAAGTGGCCCTTGAAGCGTTCGAGCACGCCTTGCGCGTCGGCGACCGCGCGTTCGGCACGCGTCGCTTCGTCGTAGCGTTCGCCGAAGAGCGGCAGCAGTGCCTGCGCGAGACAAAAGCAATTCCAGTACGCAATCTGCGGTTGCATCCGATAGGCGTAACGGCCTTGCGTATCGGAATGATTGCAGATGTGCCCGGCATCGAAACCGTCGACGAAACCGAACGGGCCGTAATCGATCGTGAGCCCGAGAATCGACATGTTGTCGGTATTCATCACGCCATGGCAAAAACCCACCGCTTGCCATTGCGCGACGAGCTGCGCCGTGCGTTCGACCACGATGTCGAGCAGGGCGAGATACGGATCGTCGGCTTCGCGGCAGCTCGGATAAAAGCGCTCGATGACGTGCTCGGCCAGCGCGCGCAGTTCGGCCGGTCGATCCGCCGCGTAAAAGTGCTCGAAGTGCCCGAAGCGCACGAAGCTCGGCGCCACACGCGTCACGACGGCAGCGGTCTCGATCTCTTCGCGGCGCACGCTCTGGTCTGAGCCGACGACGGTCAAGGCGCGAGTTGTGGGAATGCCCAGATGGTGCATCGCTTCGGAACAGAGAAATTCGCGAATAGACGAACGCAGGACCGCACGGCCGTCGCCCATGCGCGAGTAGGGCGTGCGCCCGCTGCCTTTGAGCTGCAACTCGAAACGCGCCGAGCCGTGCTCGAGTTCGCCGAGCGATAGCGCGCGGCCGTCGCCGAGCTGTCCCGCCCAGACGCCGAATTGGTGCCCGGAATAGACAGACGCGTACGGCAACGCCTCGCTCGGCCACTCGCGAGTGGCGTTACCAGCGAACAACTCGGCGAATCCCGGCTCCGATACGATCGCGGGATCGAGCCCGAGCATGCGGGCCGCGTCGACGCTGAAGCCAACGACATAGGGCGCGGGCAGCGGGGCGGCCGGCAGGCGGGTATAGAAGGCGCTGCCTAGGCCGCCGAAGCTCTTTTGGCGGGGGGCGGACAGCGCGTCGGTCAACGACGAAATACGGGCGGAACGTTCGGCGACGCCTGGGGAAAACGACATATTGAGGGCCTCAAAGTTACCCGATATTGTAAGACGCCGCTTCGCGGCGCGCTGAGCGCGGCCTCATCCCCGCGCGAACACGAGACGGGCCGTGCCTGCCGGGCGCCGGCCGTCCCCACATTGGGCGAGGAGACCGCCGTTATGCCAAAGCCGTTGCTGGGTCGAATGATGGACGTGCCGCTGAACGTGTCGACGCTGCTCACGCACGCGGCCCGATACGCGGCGGATACGGAGATCGTGTCGCGTCGGATCGAAGGCGACATTCATCGCTACACCTACCGCGACTGCGAGCGACGCGCGAAGCAGCTCGCGCAAGCGTTGATCCACCTCGGCGTCGTACCCGGAGATCGTATCGGTACGCTCGCATGGAACGGCTATCGGCATCTCGAAGCGTATTACGGGACGACCGGCTTCGGCGCCGTCTGCCACACGATCAATCCGCGGCTCTTTCCCGAGCAGATTGCCTACATCGTCAATCACGCCGACGACCGCTACGTCTTGTTCGATACGACGTTCGCGCCGCTCGTCGCCACGCTCGCGCCGCAATGCCCGAATGTGAAAGCCTGGATCGCGCTGGCCGACGAAGCCGATGTCCCCGCGCTCGATGCGCCGCTGCTCGGCTACGAGGCATTGGTGCGCGCGCAAGACGGCGATTTCGAGTGGCCCGTGCTCGACGAACGGCTCGCCTCCTACCTTTGCTACACCTCGGGCACGACGGGGCATCCGAAGGGCGCTCTCTATTCGCACCGCTCTGTCTATTTACATGCGATGGGCGCGGCGTTGCCCGATGCGATGGGCTTTTCCGCGCACGATTCGGTTCTTCCCGTCGTGCCGATGTTCCATGTCAACGCGTGGGGCATCCCGCACGCCGCGCCGCTCGCGGGCGCCAAACTCGTGTTTCCGGGTAAAGACCTCGACGGCCAATCGTTGTTCGAACTCATGCAAGCCGAGCGGGTGACGTTCTCCGCCGGCGTGCCGACGGTATGGATGAGCCTGCTGGCCCATGTGAAATCGATCGGCGCGCGGTTCTCATCGCTCGAGCGGACGGTCATCGGCGGCTCGTGCTGCCCGCCGTCGATGCTGGAAACATTCGAAGACGAGTACGGCGTGCGCGTCATTCATGCCTGGGGCATGACGGAAATGTCGCCGCTCGGCACGCTGGCTCGGCTCAATTGGGAGCAATCGCAGCGCCCGCTCGGCGAACGCCGTCACCTGTTGCAAAAGCAAGGCACGGTCATTTGCGGAATCGACATGAAGATCGTCGGCCAAGATGGGCGCGAGCTGCCGCGCGACGGCGTCGCATTCGGGGATCTGCACGTGCGCGGGCCTTGGGTCATCGACCGGTACTTTTCGGGCGACGAATCGCGGGACGAGGGTTCGCCGCTCGTCGACGGCTGGTTCCCGACGGGCGATGTGGCCACCATCGATCGGGACGGCTTCTTGCAGATCACCGACCGCAGCAAGGACGTCATCAAGTCGGGCGGCGAATGGATCAGCTCGAGCGAACTCGAAAACGTCGCCGTCGCGCATCCCGCGGTGGCCGAGGCGGCGTGTATCGCTTGCCGTCATCCGAAATGGGACGAACGGCCGTTGCTCGTCGTGGTCAAACGGCCGGGTGCCACGGTGACGCGCGAGGCGCTGCTCGCGTTCTACGAAGGCAAGGTAGCCAAATGGTGGGTTCCCGACGATGTGGTGTTCGTCGACGAACTGCCGCATACGGCGACCGGCAAGCTGCTGAAGCTTAAGCTGCGCGAGCTGTTTCGCGATCATGTCCTGCCGACGGCGGGCGAGGGTGCCTCATCGGCTTGAGGCCCGCCCATCGCATCGCGCCCATCGTGCCCGTCGCGCTTGCCGACCGGATACGGATGCACGAGCACGAGGTTCGCGGCTAATTCGCCTAATAGGAGGCACGCCGATGGTAGACCAGCACATACCTGAGAGCCACGCGTCGCAGTATGTGCGCGACGCCACGCGCAAGGCGGGCGACATCGCGGACGTGCCGCCCGACACGCCGCTGCGTCCAATCGCCCGCGTGGCCGTGATCGGTGCCGGCACGATGGGCGGCGGTATCGCGATGAACTTCATCAAGGCGGCGATTCCCGTCACGCTCGTCGAAACGAATGCGCAAGCGCTCGAGCGCGGCCTCGCCACGATCCGGCGCAACTACGACATCTCCATCGGAAAGGGTAAGCTGACCGAGGCCGAGCGCGATGTGCGCCTGGCTCGCCTCGCGCCGACGCTCGCCTATGAGGCGATCGTCGATGCCGACCTCGTCATCGAAGCCGTATTCGAAGAGATGAGCGTGAAAGAAGCGGTGTTTCATCGCATCGACGCGCTCGCCAAACCGGGGGCGATTCTCGCTTCGAACACCTCCACGCTCGACTTGAACCGCATCGCCGGTTTCACGAAGCGTGCGCCGGACGTCGTCGGCTTGCATTTCTTCAGCCCGGCCAATGTGATGAAGCTGCTCGAAGTCGTACGCGGCGAAGCGACCGCGCACGATGTGCTCGCCACCGTCATGCAGGTAGCCAAGACGATCGGCAAAACAGCCGTCGTATCCGGCGTGTGCGACGGCTTCATCGGTAACCGCATGATCGAGCAATACTTCCGGCAGGCGTTGTTCATGCTGGAAAAGGGGGCGCTGCCCGAACAAATCGACGGGGCCATCGAGCGTTTCGGCTTTGCGATGGGGCCGTTCAGAATGAGCGACCTGGCCGGCAACGACATCAGCTGGGCGATCCGCAAGCGGCGCTATGTCGAACGGCCGTCGTTGCATTACCCGCGCGTGGCCGATCGCCTCTGCGAAGCGGGCCGGTTCGGCCAAAAGACGGGCGCCGGCTGGTACGACTATGAAAGCGGCCAGCGCGAGCCGCACGTGTCACGCGTCGTCACCGACATGATCGTGGCGCATTCGGCGAGCATCGGGTGTGTGCGGCGCCGCGTCGATGACGACGAGATTGTCGAACGGCTGGTCTACTCGCTCGTCAACGAAGGCGCGAATATTCTGGCCGAGGGCATTGCGGCGAAGGCGTCGGACATCGACGTCGTCTATCTGAACGGCTATGGCTTCCCGGCAGCACGCGGCGGCCCGATGTACTACGCGGATACGGTGGGGCTCGCCCGCGTTGCGCAGGCCATTCGCCGATATGCCTCCCAAGCGAACGGCGATGGGTGGGAAATCGCGCCGCGGCTCGTCGAATTGGCGCAAGCCGGGCGACGCTTTACCGAATAATCGAGCCGGCCGATGCACGTTGCGTGCAGGCCGAACGAAGCGAGGCGAACGATGATGAAGGGCCCCCACGACGTCCTGCTGGTGGTGGACGTGCAAAACGATTTCATGCCCGGCGGCGCCCTGGCGGTGCCGCGAGGCGACGAAATCGTACCTGTCGTCAACCGGCTGGCTGCCGCGTTCGAGCATGTGGTGTTGACGCAAGATTGGCATCCGCGCGAGCACCTTTCGTTCGCCGCCAATCATGCGGGCCGGCAGCCGTTCGAGACGATCGCGCTGCCCTACGGCGAGCAGGTGCTGTGGCCCGTCCATTGCGTGCAGGACACAAGCGGCGCGGCGTTGCACGCCGGGCTCGAGGCAGCGCATGCGCGGCTCGTGATTCGCAAAGGCTGCCGGCGCGAGGTCGACAGTTACTCGGCATTCGTGGAAGCCGATCGACGCACCGGCACGGGGCTCACGGGCTACTTGCGCGAACATGGCGTGACGCGAGTGTGGTGCTGCGGACTCGCCACCGACTGCTGCGTGGCATGGTCGGCGCTCGATGCGCGTGCGGCCGGCTTCGATGTGGTCGTGATCGAGGACGCGTGTAGGGCGATCGATCTCGACGGCTCGCTCGAACGGGCACGCGCGCAGCTCGATGCGGCGGACGTTTTGACGATGAACGCCGCAGAGGTTTTGGCTCAGGGCTAGCGGGCGCGCGATCCGTGCGACCGAGTTCGGCGCGACGCAGCCGATTCGCGGGAGCTTGGCGGGCGGTTTGTTGTCCAAGCGCAGGACCGTCGCGACGCCCACTGCGCCGCGACCTTCGTCCGCCCCCCTCAGGAGGATCCACCCCGTGAACTATTTCACCGAACATCGATATGTCGAGCGGCGCGATTTCACCTCCGCCAAAACGCCCGAGCGCTATGGCGCGGTGGTCGGCACCGCCATCCTCGCCACCGAGCACGAAATCACCGGCCGCGACGGCGAGCACTGGCAGTTCTACGTCGATACAGGCAACGGCGTCCGGTACCAGGTGGACGTCAACATTCAATCGAGCAACGGCCAGCCGATCGACATGTACGCGGGTGCCGAGCCGCTCGATCCCACCGGCGTGACGCCCGACGAGCCGTTCGGATCGCCGCAATACGGCCTATTTCCGGCTTCGTTGAGTTATGCGGGAATCGGCCTGAGCGACGCCATGTTCGAGCCTGTCGATTCCGTGCGCATCTATCAGCAACTGCGAGCCGCTCTCGCGCAATCGACCTTCGTTGCCGTGTACGGCTTCGTATTCGACGATGGCGGCCCGAACGGCAAAGGTATTCACGAGACGCATTTGAACGCGGGGCGCACCGCGCAAGACGGCGCGCTCGCCGTCTATAGCCAAGATGCGAACGGCAACCCGCGGCGCACCTGGTTCTTCTTCAAATTCGCCGAGGATCGTATCGCGGCGCGTTAGGCCTGTCTTGAAGCCCCTGCAGCGCGCGTCGACTCGGCTCGTCTCTCATTAACAATCGGTAACAACATCGTCGTCTCTCGCCATTTTCGAGACGATTACAGTTCCTCGCTCGATCCGCGGCGCTTGGCCCATGGGCACGGCGCCGCGCACTTCACCGTCGTTCATCGCCTGTCACCCGCAGCCTGCCGTTGCGGAGGAATGGGCGGAGCGATGTCCGCTGGCTGCGGCACCTACCCACGCATGATCAAACAACGATATCGCCGGCTGCTGGCCGGCACGAGCGCGGTCCTCGCATTGACGGGCGCGATTGCCGGGTACCGTTACTTCGGGGCGGGCGAGACGCCTCCCTATCTCACCGCGCGCGTCGAGCGTGCCGATCTCGAAGATGCCGTTCTGGCGGCCGGAACGCTCTATGCGCATCGCCAGGTCGATGTCGGCGCGCAAGTCTCGGGGCAGATCAAGGCATTGAAAGTGGCGCTCGGCGATCAGGTGAAGCAGGGGCAACTGCTCGCCGAGATCGATCCCACCTTGCTCGACCACGCGCTGGGGCAAGCACAGGCGCAAGAACAGTCGCTTCGTGCGCAACGCGCCGCGACGCAGGCGCGCTTGCGGCGTGCGTCGCTCGTGGCGGCGCGCGAGCGGCAGCTTTGGGAACGAGAGGCGACGTCTCGCGATGCGCTCGAGCGAGCGCAGGCGGATTGGGACATCGAACGCGCCAATCTCGACGATATCGAAGCGAACTGGAAACGTGCTCGCATCGAAGTCGACAAGGCGCGAGCCAACGCCGGATACACGCGCATCCTCGCGCCGATGTCGGGCGAAGTCGTCGCTATCGTCACGCGCCAGGGTCAAACGGTCATCGCCGAGCAGCAAGCCCCGGTCATCCTCAAATTGGCCGATCTCGACACGATGACCGTCAAGGCGCAGGTCTCCGAAGCCGACGTGCTGCGCGTCGTTCCGGGGCAGCGCGTCCATTTCACCGTGCTCGGCGATCCCGATACGCATTACGAAGGCAAGGTCCGCGCGATCGAGCCGGCGCCGCCCGAATTCACCGATCCGTCAGGGGCGGGCGCGGGGATCTCCGGGGGCGGCTCGTCGCGAGGCGGGGCTGCGGTGTTTTATAACGCGTTGTTCGAAGTGCCGAATCCGGGGCATCGCCTTCGCATTTCGATGACCGCGCAAGTCTCGATCGTCCAGGGTACGGCGAAGGGGACACTCGTCGTGCCGTCGTCCGCGCTCGGGGCGAAGTCCGCCGACGGCACGTTTGCGGTGCGCGTGCTGGCCGACAAAGGCCAGGTTCAATCGCGCCAAGTGCGCGTGGGGATGAACAACCAAGTCAAAGCACAAGTGCTGTCGGGTTTGCGCGAGGGCGAGCGCGTGATCGTCGGCGAAGGGGCGGCCGACGGGGACGCGAACAAGACGCGCGTGGAGGTGTGATCGATGAGCGAACCGCTGTTGGCGCTCGAAGGCGTATCGCGCCGCTACCGCTGTGGCGACAAAGAGATCGAAGTGCTTCGCGATATCGATCTGACGATCGAGACGGGGGAATTCGTGGCGATCATGGGCGCGTCCGGGTCGGGAAAATCGACCTTGATGAACGTGCTCGGTTGCCTCGATCGTCCGAGCGCGGGCCGTTTTCGCGTGAGCGGCGTCGATGTCGGCGAGTTGCCGCCCGATGCGCTCGCGCGGCTGCGGCGCGAACGCTTCGGCTTCGTTTTCCAGCGCTATCACTTGCTGCCGCATCTCAGTGCGCTCGACAACGTCCAAGTGCCTTCCATTTATGCGGGTATCGCCAAGCCCGCTCGCGTCCCGCGCGCGCACACGCTGCTCGCGCAACTCGGTTTGGCCGAGCGGGCGGGGCATCGCCCGAACCAGCTTTCCGGTGGGCAGCAGCAGCGCGTCAGTATCGCGCGTGCATTGATGAACGACGCCGACGTGATCTTGGCCGACGAGCCCACGGGGGCGCTCGACAGCCATAGCGGGCGCGAAGTCATGCGCATTCTCGGCGAACTGCACGCGGCAGGGCGCACGGTCGTGCTTGTCACGCACGACGAGCATGTGGCCGCGCACGCCGATCGCATCGTCGAGATGCGAGACGGCGCGATTGTCGGCGATCGCCTTCGAATCCAGCGATCGGATCGGCCCGCCGCCGGCGGGGCGTCGTATGCGACGGCACGCGCGGCCGCCATGTCGTCGCACCGTCTTGCGCGAGCATGGGCCCAAGCGATGCAAGCGCTCGCAAGCGCCTGGGCGGCGTTGTTGGCGCATCGGCTGCGCACCGGGCTGACGATGCTCGGGATCGTTATCGGCATCATGGCGGTCGTGTCGATCGTCGCCATCGGCGAAGGCGCGAAGCGCTACATGCTCGATGAAATCAGCGCGATGGGAACCAATACCATCGACATTTACCCCGGCCGAGACTGGGGCGACAGCGACGCCGACCAAATCAAGACGCTCGTTGCGGCCGATGTACAGGCGCTCGTGAACGAGCCTTATGTCGATAGCGTCACCCCGGGCGTCTACCGCTCGGCCACGGTCCGGCACGGCAACGTCGACGTGCGGGCGGCGGTGAGCGGCGTGGGCGAACGCTTTTTTCAAGTGCGCGGCGTGACCTTGGCGCAGGGCATCGCGTTCGACGCCGACGCCGTCCGTCGCCACGCGCAGGTTGCCGTGCTCGATGCCAATGCGCGTCGCAAGCTGTTCGGGGCGCACACGGATCCGATCGGACAAACGATCCTCGTGGGCAACGTACCGTGCATCGTGATCGGTGTCGCCGCCGAAAAGGACACCCGATGGGGCGGCGGCATGTCGGACTTGTCGGTCTGGGTGCCGTACACCACGGCCGGCGCGAGACTATTCGGCGGGCGCCGGCTCGATGGCATTACCGTGCGGATCAAGGCAGGGCAGCCGGGCGAGGCCGCCGAACGCGGCATCGTCGAATTGCTGACGCGCCGCCACGGCCGAAAGGACTTTTTCACATACAACATGGACAGCGTCGTTAAAACGGTCCGCTCGACAGGCCGAGCGCTCACGCTGCTGCTTTCGTTGGTCGCGGTAGTCTCGCTCATCGTCGGCGGCATCGGCGTGATGAACATCATGCTCGTCTCCGTCACGGAGCGCACGCGCGAAATCGGCATTCGGATGGCCGTCGGCGCTCGGCGGGCAGACGTGATGCTGCAGTTTCTCGTCGAAGCCGTCCTAGTCTGCCTCATGGGCGGCGCGATCGGCATCGCGTTGTCGTTCGGCGCCGGTGCCGTGTTTTCGGCGTTCGTTCATCAATGGAGCATGGTGTTTTCAATGGGGTCGGTCGTCTTCGCGGTGGCCTGTTCGACGGCGATCGGTGTCGCGTTCGGATTCATCCCGGCTCGCAATGCGGCACGTCTCGATCCAGTCGAAGCGCTGGCACGCGATTGAACCGGAGATCGTGTTGAATCCATTTATTCGTTTCTCGCGCGCGGTCGCGACGCCCGCGGTGGCCGCAATAGCGGCGGCATTGACGACATCGCTAACGGGCTGCGTCTCGTCGGCGCGGCATGCGGCGCTGCCTTCGCCGGAAATCCCGGCACGGTGGGTGACAGCGCCCGAGTCGGATGGCGAGGTCCTAGGGTCGCCGCGCTCGGAACAATCCGACGCCGCGCCGGACGAAGCCGCCCTCGCGCCTTCGTTCGATGCGCCTGCCGCTCCGTGGTGGCATGCGTTTAACGACGGTGCGTTAAACGCACTCGTGGAGACAGCGTTGAGGAACAATGCAGACCTGGCTGTGGCGGCGATTCGTGTTCGTCGGGCACAGTTGGAGGCGGGGCTGGTCGGTGCCCGAACGGGGCCGCAAGCGAGCCTGACGGCCGCTGCCGATGCTGCCCGAGCGTTCGATGCCGATCGTGCGCGCGTATCGACCGGTGTCGATGCCACGTTGTCGTTCGAGGTCGACTTGTGGGGCAAACTTGCGGCCCGGAGAGACGAAGCCGCTTGGCGCACGCAGGCCACTAGCGCCGAGCGCGAGGCCGCCGCGCTTCTTTTGATCGGGACAACCGCGAAGCTCTATTGGCGCATCGGCTACTTGAACGAAGCGATCGCATTGGGCGACGCGTCGATTGCCGACGCAGGGCGCACGGTGGACCTGGTTCAAGCTCGCGTTGCGGCGGGCGCCGCCACGCCGGTCGATGCCGCGCAAGCGCGCCAGCAACTCGCCGCGCTGCGAGCGGAGCAAGCCAATTGGCGGATCGAGCGCCAAGCGAAGCGTAACGCGCTGACACGGCTGTTGAACCGGCCGCCCGAAGCGAGCGGCGCGGAACCGCAAGGCGTATCCGGCGCTCGGATACCGGCGGTTCGCGCGGGGCTGCCGGCGCGGGTGCTGGCGCGCCGGCCGGACGTGCGGGCAGCGCAATCGCGGTTGCGAGCGCGCTTGGCGAACGTCGACTTCGCACGTGCCGCGATGTATCCCGACCTCTCGCTGACGGCTGAGCTAGGCACCCGCAGCGAGATGCTCATCCGCACGCTGCAGAACCCCGTGGCGTCCATCGGTGCGGCAATCGCGCTGCCGTTCATTCAGTGGAACGCCGTGCGGCTGAAGGCGGCGCTATCGGAAAACGAATTCGAGGAAGCCACGGTCGACTTCCGTCAGACGCTCTACGGCGCATTGGCCGACGTCGAGACCGCACTGGCCGGCAAGGCGCAACTCGACGCCGAGGCCGAGCACCGCGCGCACGCGTTGGATGACGCCGCGCTCGCCGCACGGTTGGCGCGCACGCGTTTCGAATGGGGCGCCACCGATGCGGCGCCATGGCTCGATGCGCAGCGTGCGCAGCGCTCGGCCCAGCTCGATCGCGTGACGAACCGACTGGCGCGACTCGAAAACCGCATCGATCTGTTCCTCGCGCTCGGAGGCGGTTAGCGCGCTGCCGTTAGCCGTTCGGCGGTCGGTCGGCTTCGAGGAAAAGAGTATCATCCGACGCTACCGCCGAAGTTGCGGTCATCCATGCATCGAGGAGCTACGCAAGTGATTCGTCACATCGTCATGTGGAAGTTGAAGGAGCGTGCCGAAGGCGCCACCCGCGCTGAAAACGCAGTGAAGCTGAAGGAGAAGCTCGAAGGCTGCCGCGATATCGTGCCCGGTATCTTGCACCTGGAAGTGGGCATTGCCGCGCCCGGGCTCGAATCGACGTACGACGTCGTGCTCGTGTCCGACTTCGCCGATAAAGCCGCACTCGATGCATACCAAGTGCATCCCACGCACGAAGCGCTGAAGCAGTTCGTCGTTGCCGTGCGCGAGTCGCGCGAATGCGTCGATTACATCGTTTGACGCGCGTCGCATTGCAAACGAAGAGCATGAGCCTATGACGTCCGAGCGACAGATGCCGCCCCCCGCGCAAACGTCGCGAGCGGCCGAACACGAACGCACGATCGAAAGCCCGTTCGTCGATCATCTCGGCGTGCGCTTGATTTCGGCCGAGAACGGCGAGAGCGAAGTGGCGCTGACGCTGGTCGACACGCAACTGAACACCTGGCAGGTCGCCCATGGCGGCGTGACCATGACGCTGGCCGACGTGGCGCTGGCTACCGCGGCGCGCAGCTTGGCGGCTGACGGCGTAGGCGTCGTCACGGTCGAGATGAAGGTGAACTTCATGCAGCCGGGCCGCGGCGAGTTGCGTGCCTTCGGCCGGGTGTTGCACCGCTCCACCACGATGGCGTACTGCGAAGGCGAGGTACGCGACGACAGCGGCCACTTCGTCGCCAAAGCGCTCGGTACGTTCAAATACATGCGACGGCTGGCGGTGGGGCGCGAAGTCGTCGAGCAAAGAAGACGCCAAGCGCCCGGCGCCAAACCCGGTCCGAGCGACGGCTGAGCGCTCGGGCACCGCGTGTTTTCGTCGCCGTTTTCCCGTCCATTCGCGAATCGGAGAGAAAAATCGCCATGAGCCCAATCAATCGCCGCATCGTTCTGGCGTCGCGCCCGCAAGGCGCCGTCACCGCCGATCATTTCCGGCTCGAGCAAGCACCGCTTGCCGGCCTGGCCGAAGGACGGATCCGCGTCCGCAACCTTTATCTGTCGATCGACCCGTACATGCGTGGCCGGATGAACGACGCCAAGTCGTATGCCCAACCGGTCGCGCTCGGCGATGTGATGATCGGCGCCACGGTGGGCGAGGTCGTCGAATCGAAGCATCCGAACTTCGCTGTCGGCGACAAAGTAACGGGCATGTTCGGCTGGCAAGACTACGGCACGTCCGACGGCGCCGGCGTGCGCAAGCTCGACGACACGAACGTGCCGCTAACAGCCTACCTCGGCGCGGCGGGTATGCCCGGGGTCACCGCGTGGTACGGGTTGAACAAGATTATTGCGCCGCGCTCCGGCCAGACCGTCGTGGTCAGCGCGGCCAGCGGCGCCGTAGGCAGCGTAGTCGGCCAGTTGGCTAAGCTGGCGGGCTGCCGCGCCGTGGGTATCGCGGGCGGCACGGAAAAGTGCCGCTACGTGGTGGAAGAACTTGGCTTCGACGCCTGCGTCGATTACAAGGCCGGCAACTTGTTCGGCGATTTGAAGGCGGCGACGCCCGACGGCGTCGACGGGTATTTCGAGAACGTCGGCGGCGAAGTACTCGATGCGACGCTCTCGCGGATGAACCCGTTTGGCCGCATTGCCCTGTGCGGGATGATTGCGAGTTATGACGGACAACCGCTCCCGCTCAAGCAGCCGTCGATCCTCTTGACGATGCGTTTGCTCGTGCAAGGTTTCATCGTCAGCGAGCATCTCGAGTATTGGCCCGAAGCGCTCGGCACGCTCGCCACGTTGGTCGCGGGCGGGACATTGCGCTACCGGGAGAGCATCGTCGATGGTCTAGAGCACGCGCCCGATGCGCTCATCGGGTTGCTGCACGGCAAGAATTTCGGCAAACAACTCGTCAAGATCGGCTGATTCGGCCGCGCATTGGCCGCAGTCGCATTGGCTGCAGCCGCATTGGCTGATTGCGCACCGCGTTCGTTCGCCCACTACGCTGGCGGCGAGCGCCATCATCTCGCTAGGGGAGGACGCATGGAACGATTCGACGGCAAAGTGGCCGTCATTACCGGTGCCGCGAGTGGATTCGGCCGCGCATTCGCGCAAAAAGGCGCTCGACTGGGGATGAAGCTCGTACTCGCCGATATCGACGGCGATGCGCTCGGCGACGTCGTCGAGACGCTCACCGCGGCGGGTGCGGACGCGATCGCCGTGCCGACCGACGTTTCCGATGGCGGGGCGCTCGAGGCACTCGCGCAGCGGACGCTCGATGCATACGGCAAGGTGCATCTGCTGTTCAACAATGCCGGGGTCGGTGCGAGCGGCTTCGTCTGGGAGATGAGCGCGAGCGACTGGTCGTGGGTGTTCGGCGTGAACGTGATGGGCGTCGCTCACGGCGTGCGCGTTTTCACGCCCATCATGCTGCGGCAGGACGAACCCGCGCATATCGTCAATACCGCATCCGTTGCGGGGCTCATATCGCCACCTGCGATGGGCGTGTACAACGCGTCCAAGCACGCCGTCGTCGCGCTGACCGAAACGCTTTATCACGATCTGCGTCGTGTGAGCGGGCAGGTCGGTTGCTCGCTGCTGTGTCCGGCGTTCGTCCCCACCGGGATCGCCGAGGGCGAGCGGGCGCGCCCTGCGCGCTGGCGCAACGAGGCGCCGCCGTCGGCATCGCAATTGCTGGCTGCAAGAGAGCTGCGCAAGGCCGTGCGTTCCGGCAAGCTCAGCGCGGCCGACATTGCAGAAGCAACGTTCGACGCCGTCCGCGAGAATCGGTTTTACGTCGTCACCCATCCGGCCATCATGGCGAGCGTGCGAGTACGCCATGAGGATATCGAGTACATGCGCGCACCGAGCGATCCTTCGGTGCCGCCGGACAGTGCCGGGTGAGCGTCTACGAGGGCGATGCGCCTTGCGCCCATGGCCCCGGTTCCGAGGTGTCGGCGTCCGACGTCGAGGCCGGTCGGGATCGAGTGAAACGGGAGGGATGATGGCGATGCAGGACGTAACCGTCGAATCGGGCGACTGGCATGGGCTTGGCACGGATGCCGCACGCGTGCGCGAGGCCGTTTTTATCCAAGAGCTTGGCATCGCCGCGCCGCTCGTGTCGGATGACGCGGATCTCGATGCCGTGCATGTGGTGGCGTATCGCCGGGGCGATGCGGTCGCGGCGGCGCGCTTGCTGCCCGACGGCGCGATCGGCCGGCTCGCCGTGCTCTCCGATGCGCGCCGCATGGGTGTCGGATCGTTGGTATTGCATGCGCTGATTGCCCATGCGTCGCGGCGAGGCGATCGCTTCGTCCGGCTTTATGCGCAACGCGATGCCGTCCCGTTTTATCTTCGGCACGCATTTTCTCTCGTGGGGGAGCCGTTTTACGAGGCCGGCGTCGAGCACGTGGAGATGGAACGCCGGCTGCATGCCGGGTAGCCATCAGCGGGTACCGCGCAGAGGGTCGAGCGCACTTCACGCGCGGCCAACGCTCTCGTTTGCCCCCCGCGGCAGGGGAAAATCCGGCCGTTAGCGCGCGTGCCGCTGTGCCAATCGAACAGTCAGGCGCTTTTAGGCGCCGGGCAGTGCCGTCGGCAAAGCGAGCACGTCGATCGTCTTCGCGACGAGCGCCGCGAGTTCGTCCGCTTGCGGGGTCTTGGAAAGGTGCACGCGATCGACAATGTCCTCCCTCAGGTGGTCGCAAAACACATAGGGCATGTCGATCCGATCGCGAAACTCGTAAAGAAGGACCACGCTCCATCCCGTTCTCGGGTCCGGAATGAAACTCGCGCGGTGTATTTCCGGTGCCTCCTGCACATAGCCCTCTCCGGCGTTGAGCACCTCGATCGGTAACGGCGCCAATGCCACGCGGTGAGAGCGAACGATCGGCGGCTCGTCTTTCGACCGGCGCGACTTATCCTTGATGCGATAGGCCCATGTCGTGCCGCCTGCGTCGCTCAACACCATCCGCTGATTGATTACGATGCCTTCGAGCGGAACCGATAGGTAGTCGTAAGTATGGTGGTGGTAGAAAAAGGGCGTCTGCCAATCCGTATGAATGACGTGCCGCTTGCCTGGCGGGACGACGTAAATGCGAAGCTGCAAGCAGGGATCGTCGTATAGAACCAGCTTATGCATGCCAACGATATTGACGTTGAAGCGCGATTTCGCTGTCAGCGTATCGGAGTTCGTTCGTAGCAGCCGGATGACCGACGCTCTCGCACCGCTGAGATTGCCGATCGAGATCGGACTGAGTGCCCTGTTGACCGAGGGCGTTTGCTCCGCAAATCGCGGCCGATAGTTTCCACCGTACATCTGGCAAGCCAGGTCGCGCCACGGCTTGCCCTCGAACAATGCGCCGTCATCGAGATCCGCGGGTATTGCCATCTCGCCGTCCTCCTGTTCGCCATGCACCCATTTGCGCCGAGCGGGATCGATTCGACCTCGATTCGACCTTGCCACCCCATTCGGTGGAAACGATTATCCCTCGCGCGAGGTTGGTGGAACGAGGCGTGTCGAGACGTGGCGACACAACGGTGAGCGCGGTCTCACATGGTGAGCGAATGAAGGATCGACGCGGGGCCGCGCATGGCGGCAATCCCTCGTATTTCACGCCGGAATGCGGCTAGGCGGTGGCATCGACGCGATATCGAACATGAACCGGCGCTCGTAGCCGCCCGGGCGGACGATGCGGTGAGAACCGTCGTCGTCGCTGCGTTCGGCAATGTCGACGCTCAGCATCGAACCGGTCGTCTCGACGCGAAGGGCCGTCGTGCCGCGCGTGCCGTATTCGGGCGTTTCGATGAATGCGGCCGACAACGCCCGCTCGCGTTCGAGCCCGATACCGGTCGAAGGCAGTTCGTCGTCCGGCGCGATGCGCGGATCACGCATCAGTTCGATCAGCGCATCGAGGGCGGGGGCGCGCTCGCGCTGCACCAACGCGCCGATTTCCGCGCGCTTTCGCGCGAGTTTAGGCCACGGCGTGTCGAGCACGGCGTTCGATATCCCGTGGACACCCGCGGGTAGCAGGGAAGGTGGGGCGTCCGCCCGGTTGCAGTACCAGCCGAGTTCGCGGCGAGCGAGATCGCCAACGACCAGATTGAAGCCGTTGTACGCGCTACCGCGTTCGGCAGCCCGCTGCAAATACGCGAGCGGTGCGATCGACGGACCTGCCAGGAAATCGGCCACGAGCGTGCCCCGTGTGGGAGCGTCGGCGCGAAACGCCCGAGGATCGCGATAGTTCGTGAGCGCGGCAAAGCGCCCGTCGCGCGAGATGCCGAGCCAGGTGCCTCCACCCACGAGATCGCGTCCGGCCAACACGTGGGGGGCGTCGGCCCACCAATCGAGCGGCGTGCTCGCACGCGCAAAATATTCGTCGCGGTTGGCCGCAAGCGTCAGCAGCGCGCCTGTTGCGGCATCGGGTCGCCAGTCGAAAACGATGAGGCACATGGGCAGGGCGGGAGAAGACGTCGAAGAGTTCAGGCACCGATCGCCACGCCGCCATGGCGATCGGCACCCCATTCGCCGTTCGTTTCGCACTCGCTGGCGTGGCGGTTACACATCGTATGGCGCGGCGATTGCGGCCCTAGCTCGCCTCGCTCGGCAACGCATAAGGCAGCGGCAGAAATTCGAGCAAGGGCCCATCGGCCGCGCCCAGGTGGACCGTCCCGTTCTCTAGGGAAGCCAGTTTGATTTCGACCAACGAGTCGATGCCGCCCTTCGCCGCGGCGGCAACGTTCACGACCATGCCGCACGGCTGGCTCGGATCTTCCGAATGGAACAGCTCGATGCCGGGGCGCACCGCATCGGCGGCAACGTGCGCCAGCGCCGTGCGCCGTTTGATCGTGCCGCGATACTGACTGCGCGCCACGACTTCTTGCCCCGGGTAGCAACCCTTGCGGAAGTTGATGCCGCCGATCACGTCGAAGTTGACCATCTGCGGGACGAACTGCTCGAGCACGCCTTGCGTAATACGCGGCTCCCCCGCGTGAATGTCGAGCCAATCCCATACTGCGGGCGATACGCGCGCCAACTGCCCTTCGAGGCTGGCCAAGCCTTCCAGCACGAGCGCTTTCGGTCCAACCCACAGATAACGCGGCTGTGCCACCGAGTCCGGTACGCGAATCAGCGAGCCGGCAGGCCCGGCCACGTGCACATGCACGCCGTCGGGCAAGGCGTCGAACAGTTTCGCAAGCGGCGCTCGCACGTCGCCGGCAAAGCCGACGACGGCCACCGAATCGGTGGCGTCGACAAGCTTCGCCTTCGCGCGCAAGACGAACATCGACAGCCGCTTTTGCACGGACGGTGTCAGTTCCTTCGATACGAGCAGACGGATCGTATCGGCCGCGCGCCAGATCAGCATCGACGCGAGCAGCCGCCCCTTGGGCGAGCAGTAACCCGCCAGCCGCGCGCTGGCCGCGTCCAAGTGCTGAACGTCGTTCGTGAGTTGACCGTGCAGAAAGCTAGCGGCGTCGTCTCCGGCCGCGTCGATCACGCCGAACTGGTCGAGCACCATGAAAGCGCCGCGCGAGAAGACCGCGTCGAACTCGGCGGCGGCAGGGGGCGTCGCGGTAAGGGACGGCGCCGGGACGGGGGAGACGGGGGCTTTCTGTTCGTTCATGGAATTCGTGACTAGTCAATCCTGACTTCGGCTTAGGCGAACAAGTATTATATGGGGTCCTTCCGAGCCTTGTTCCGCATGTCCCTGCTGAAGAAATGCCTTGCCTTCGGGTTAGTCGTCGCCGTCTTGCTTGCCCTCGCTGCCGCCGCGGGCGGCTATTACTGGGCTACGCGGCCGCTCGCACTGCCCGCCGCCACTGTCGATGTGACGATCCAGCCGCGCAGCACCGTGCGCGGCGTCACGGCGCAGCTCGATCGCGGCGGCGTGCCGGTCGAGCCCGATCTATTCGTGCTGATGACGCGTCTGCTCGGCCTGCAAAGCCGGCTGAAGTCGGGCAACTACGAGTTCAAAACCGGGGTCACGCCCTACGAGGTGCTGCAAAAGCTCGCCTTGGGCGACGTCAACGAATCGGTCGTCACGATCATCGAAGGCTGGACGTTCAAGCGGATGCGGGCGGAACTCGACGCGAACCCGGCCCTGCGGCACGATACGGCCGGCATGAACGACGCCGAACTGCTCGCGGCGATCGGTGCGAGCGATTCGCCGGCGGCCAGCGCGGAAGGCTTGTTCTTCCCCGACACCTACTTGTTCGACAAGGGCGCGAGCGATGTCGATGTTTATCGGCGCGCCTATCGGCAGATGCAGAAGCGACTCGGCGCGGCCTGGGCGGCCCGAGCCCCGGGCTTGCCGTATCGCTCGCCGTACGAAGCCCTGACGGTCGCCTCGCTGATCGAAAAGGAGACCGGCAAGGCGAGCGATCGCCCGCGCGTCGCGGCCGTGTTCGCGAATCGTCTGCGCATCGGCATGCCGCTGCAGACCGATCCGGCCGTCATCTACGGCCTTGGCGAAAGTTACGACGGGCACCTGCGCAAGCGCGATCTGCAGCAAGATACGCCGTACAACACCTATACCCGCCGGGGTTTGCCGCCTAGCCCGATCGCGCTGCCCGGCGCGGCGTCGCTGCAAGCGGCGCTGAACCCGGCGCCGACGACCGCGTTGTACTTCGTGTCGCGCGGCGACGGCAGCAGCATCTTTTCCGATACGCTCGGCGACCACAACCGAGCCGTCGACAAATACATCCGAGGACAGGAATAAATGGCGCGTGGCAAGTTCATCACGTTCGAAGGCATCGACGGAGCGGGCAAGACGACGCATTTGTCCTGGTTTCGCGAATGTCTCGAAGAGAAAGTCGCGGCCGCCGGCCGCTCCGTCGTCTCGACGCGCGAGCCCGGCGGCACGCCGCTTGGCGAAGCGTTGCGCGAGTTGCTGCTGCACGAACGGATGGATCTCGAAACGGAAGCGCTGCTGATGTTCGCGGCCCGTCGTGAGCATCTCGCGCAAGTCATCGAGCCGGCGCTCGCGCGCGGCGATTGGGTTCTGTCCGATCGCTTCACCGACGCCACCTTCGCCTACCAGGGCGGCGGCCGCGGTTTGCCGCGCGACAAACTCGAGACGCTCGAGCGTTGGGTCCAAGGCGGCTTTCAGCCGGACCTGACCGTCCTGTTCGATTTGCCGCCCGAAACGGCGAGCGAACGCCGCGGCGCCGCACGCGCGCCCGACAAGTTCGAAAGCGAGACCGACGCGTTCTTCGCGCGCACGCGGGCCGAGTACCTGCGCCGGGCGCAAGAGGCGCCTTATCGCTTCGCGATCGTCGATGCGTCGCAAAGCATCGAGCACATCCGAAAGACGCTCGGCGACGTGCTCGACACCCTTTGATCGAACGACACGAAGAACGCAGAGAACGCATTTCCTTGCACGAAGGCTCGACGATGATCTACCCGTGGCAGCACGACGATTGGAACCGCCTACAGCGCTTGCGCGCGCAGTGGCCGCACGCCTTGTTGCTGTACGGCCAGGCGGGTATCGGCAAGCTGAAGTTCGCGCAACATTTGGCGCAGGGCATGCTGTGCGAGGCCCCGGCGGCTAACGGGGAGCCGTGCGGGCAGTGCGTCGCGTGCAATTGGTTCGTCCAAGGCAACCATCCCGACTACCGAGCCCTGCTGCCGGAAGCGCTTGCCGGCGAAGCGATCGGTGCCTCGGCAGCCGGCACCGACGAGAAAGCCGAGGGCGACGAAGGCAAGAAAACGCGCGCGCCGAGCAAGGAAATCAAGATCGAGCAGGTGCGCGCTTTGCTCGATTTTTGCGGCATCGGCGCCCATCGCGGCGGGGCGCGCGTCGTGCTCGTCTATCCGGCCGATGCGCTCAACGCGGCATCGGCCAATGCGCTGCTCAAGACGCTCGAAGAACCGCCGGCCGGCGTGATCTTCCTGCTGGTCTCGGCGCGCGTCGATCGCTTGCTGCCCACCATTATCAGCCGCTGCCGGCAATGGCCGATGTCGACGCCCTCGACCGATCAGGCGCGCGACTGGCTTGCGGAGCAAGGCGTAGCCGACGCCGCCGCGCTGCTGGCCGAGGCGGGCGGAGCGCCGCTCGGGGCGTTGGCGCTGGCGGCCGACGAGCATCGTCCGCTGCGAGACTTCACGCTAAAACAATTAGCCGCGGGCCCGCAATGCGACGCCTTCGCGTGCGCCGAAGCGTTGCAGAAGCTACCGGTGCCCGTGGTGCTCGGCTGGCTCCAGCGTTGGCTCTACGACCTCGTGGCCGAACGCGCGGCGCAGCGGCCGCGGTACTTCCCGGGGGCGCAGCGCGAACTGGCTCGATGCGCCGCGCGCATCGACGCCAACGCATTCGCGCGCTTCATGAAGACGGTGACGCGCGAGCGCGCGGTCGAGAACCATCCGCTCAACGCACGGCTCGTGTTCGAAGCGCTGTTTCTCGGCTACCGAGATTTGTTCGTCTGAGGGCGATGCGTCCTCGCTATCTGTCCCACGGAACGTTCGCCTGCGCCGCACCTATACGAGAACGAGAGCACTCGAAATGCATGTGAGTTACCGCGATGCCACACTCGACGATCTGCCCGAGATCGTCGCCATCTACAACGCCACGATCGCTTCGCGGGAGGTGACAGCCGATCTCGCGCCCGTCTCGGTGGAAAGCCGTCTGCCGTGGTTTCACGCGCATGGGCCTAGCACTCGGCCGCTCTGGGTGGTCGAGCGCGACGGGCCGGCGCAAGCCGCCGGCGGCAAGCGCATCGCCGCATGGCTGAGCTTCTCGGATTTCTACGGGCGCCCAGCTTATGCGCGCACGGCGGAACTCAGTATCTATCTCGACGAAAGCGCGCGTGGGCGCGGCCTCGGCACTCGGCTCGTCGCGCAGGCCCTCGAAGCGGCGCCCGCGCTCGGCATCGATACGCTGTTGGGGTTTATTTTCGGGCACAACGCGCCGAGCCTCGCCTTGTTCCGCCGGTGCGGTTTTCACGATTGGGGGCGGCTGCCGCGCGTGGCCGTGCTCGACGGTATCGAGCGCGACCTCGTCATTCTCGGGCGGCGCGTCAGCGAAGCCTGAGCCTAGACCAAGCGAGCCGAGCCGAGCCCAGCCCATACTGAACGAAGGTGTAGATATACGATGTTCGTCGATTCCCATTGCCACATCAATTTCGAAGGCCTGATCGAGCGGCTGCCGCAGGTGCTCGAGAACATGCGTTCGCACGACGTCACCCACGCGCTGTGCGTCAGCGTCGATTTCGAAAGCCTGCCGAGCGTGCTCGAGGTGGCGTCCGCCTACGAAAACGTCTATGCGTCGGTGGGCGTCCATCCCGATCACGAGGACGCGCGCGAGCCGAGCGTCGCCGAGTTGATCGAGCTGGCGGCCCACCCGAAGGTCGTGGCCATCGGTGAAACGGGACTCGACTACTACCGTCTCGAAGGGCGATCGATCGACGACATGGAGTGGCAGCGCGAGCGTTTTCGCACGCATATCCGGGCCGCAAAGGCCGTGATGAAGCCGCTCATCGTCCACACGCGGGCATCGAGCGACGATACGCTGCGCATCATGGCCGAGGAGCAGGCGCAGGTGCCGGGCGGCGTCATGCACTGCTTCACGGAACCCTGGCCCGTGGCGGAGCGCGCGTTGGCGCTCAATTTTTACATTTCCCTTTCAGGCATCGTCACATTCAAGAGCGCGACCGACGTCCAGGACGTCGCGCGCCGCGTACCGCTCGAGCGGCTGTTGATCGAAACCGATTCGCCCTACCTCGCGCCGGTGCCGTACCGCGGCAAACCCAATGAACCTGCGTACGTAAGTTATGTCGGACGCTACATTGCTCAGGCGCGCGGGATGTCGGATGCCGACCTCGGGGCCGCGACCACGCGCAATTTCTTTCGTTTGTTCGGCATCCCGGCGCCCCAGGGCGCCTGATACGAACGGCAATCCCCATACGACAACCAAAGGAAGACCACTTGACTATGCATACCGATCCGTCGCTCCCGGCCGTTACCCGGCGCTTTGCACGCCGCTTGTCGCTCGTTTGCGCCGGTGCCTTGGCTTCGATCGCCGTGTCGGCGCACGCCTCGGATCTCGACTCCCTCGTGAAGGCGGTCAAGTTCGACGACGTGAAGGCGGTGCAAAAAGCCCTTGCGCAGGGCGCGGACCCGAACGCGACCGACCCGCAAGGCATGCCGTTGCTCGTGTTGGCGGCCAGAGAGAAATCGGATAAGGTCGCCACGGCATTGATCGCCGATTCGAAGACGGATATCGAGAAGCTCGACACCGCCGGCGAAAATGCGATGATGCTCGCGGCCCTCAATGGCGACATCGATATCGTCAAGGCGTTGATCGACAAGGGCGCCGAAGTCAACAAGAAGGGCTGGGCGCCGCTGCACTACGCCTGTGCGAACGGTCATGACGATATCGTCAAGCTGCTGCTGGACAACTCCGCCTACGTCGATGCCGGTTCGCCCAACGGCACCACGCCGCTCATGATGGCCGCACGCGGCAATCATCTGTCGACGGTCAAGCTGCTGCTCGACGCGGGCGCCGATTCGCGCGTGAAGAACCAGCTTGGCTTGACGGCGCTCGATTTTGCGAAGCGTTACCACGCCAAGGACGTCGCCGAGGCCATGCAGGACATGTACGCGCGCGAGGCGGCAGCCGCATCGAGCGCGACCGGGGCGTCTGCTCCCGCTCAAAACGGTGCAAAATGAGCGTTTTTGGCCCCGGCTCGCAATGGCGGGGGCATTGCAGACAATACCCGTTCACCGCTCGGAGAAAAGGAAGATTATGTTGCGGGCTTTGATATGCGTCGGCACGTTGGCCATGCCGGTCGCCGCGATGGCGGCGGTGTCGCTCGGGGGAGGGAAGTTTACGGCCGGCGAATTGCACCGTCTGTGCACCCAAACCGACGCCATCTCGCGCTCTGCCTGCGTGGCCTATATCAAGGGGGCCGCCGACGGCGTATTCAATACGATCGACGCCATCGGCGGCACCACCGGCCCGCGGGTGGGCCAATATTTCTGTTTGCCCGACCGGGTCGATAACCAGCGCCTGGTCGATGCGGTGCGCCGCTATGTCGCCGAGAATCCCGACGCCGCGGAGTACAACGCCAGCACGGCGGTGTCGCTCGGGCTCGAGAAGGCTTTCCCGTGCAAGGGAGAATGACCGGGCAATAGACCGATCGAACCATTCAGCCATCCATTCGCCCACTTAGGAACCGAACACACGCCCATGGGTCGACTCATCGCCGTATCGAATCGCGTCGCCACCCCCACCGAGACCAAGAACTCGGCGGGCGGACTTGCCGTCGGCATTTACAGCGCGCTCAAGGACATGGGGGGTGTTTGGTTCGGTTGGAGCGGCGATGTCGTCAGCGAGGCGGTCGCCAACGCGGGGCCGACGCTCGAGCAGGAAGGAGCGGTGACCTTTGCTACCGTCGGCTTGACCCGGCGCGACTACGATCAGTACTACCGCGGCTTCTCGAATGCGACGCTGTGGCCGGTGTTCCACTACCGTAACGATCTGGCCGCGTACGAGCGCGAGGAGTATGCGGGATACCGCCGCGTCAATGCGTGGCTCGCGCACAAGCTCGTGAAGCTGATCGAGCCCGACGACGTGGTGTGGGTGCACGATTACCACCTCATCCCGTTCGCCGAGGCATTGCGGCGCGAGGGCGTCGCCAATCGGATGGGTTTTTTCCTGCACACGCCGTTCCCTTCGCCGCAGGTGCTGCTGAATGTGCCGCCGCACCAGGAACTGATCAAATCGCTGTGCTGTTACGACTTGCTCGGGTTTCAGACGGACACGGATCGCGGCGCGTTTGTCGATTACATCGAACGGCATGCCGGTGGCCACGTGACCGCCGAAGGCGAGGTCCAGGCCTATGGGCGCAGCTTGCGCACGGGGGTCTACCGCATCGGCGTGTTTCCCGACGAGATCGCGGCCGAAGCCGCCCGCAACGAGAGCCGGCAACAGGTGCTGGAACTGAAGCATAGCCTCGAAGGACGCAAGCTCATCATGAGCGTGGACCGCCTCGATTATTCGAAGGGGCTCATCGAGCGATTCCGCGCCTTCGAGCAGTTGCTCGAGCACGCACCGCAGTGGCGGGAAAACGTCACGTTCGTCCAGGTGGCCCCGCCGACGCGAAGCGACGTCGAGAGCTATCGGCAGATCCGGCAAAAGCTCGAATACGAGGCGGGGCGTATCAACGGCCGCTACTCCGGGCTCGACTACACGCCGATTCGCTACCTGAATCAACGGTACGCGCGCTCGCAACTGATGTCGATGTGCCGCGAGTCGCAGGTCGGGTTCGTCACGCCGCTTCGCGACGGGATGAACCTGGTCGCCAAGGAGTACATTGCGGCGCAAAACCCCGAGGATCCGGGCGTGCTGGTGCTATCCGAGTTCGCGGGTGCGGCGGCCGAACTGTGTGCAGCGTTGATCGTCAATCCGCACGACATCGTCGGCATGTCGGAAGCGCTCGAACGTGCGCTCTCGATGCCGTTGGCGGAACGCAAGCAACGCCACGAAGTGAACATGGCCGTCCTCAGGCGCAACGATCTCGGCGTGTGGCGCGACACGTTCCTGAACGATTTAAGCGCGGCGTAACCGCTCGCTCGCGCTGTTTCGCGTCTGTAACAGCGCTCAGCAAATGCAAGCGGCGCAGCGCTGGTAGGCAGTCGTACCGAATAATGGAAGCCATGGCGCCGCCTGTTCGCGCGTTCAAACGCACCGCGACGCGCGCAGCGCCCCCGAGTAACCGCCCGGACCGGGGATGAAGGGCTGCTGGGCCTTAGGTCCACTTGCATGGAGTCGATCGAATGAAAATCGCGCAAATCGCGCCGCTGACCGAATCGGTGCCCCCCAAACTGTACGGCGGCACCGAGCGTGTCGTCTCGTACATCACCGAAGCCCTTGTCGATTTGGGGCACGACGTAACGCTCTTCGCGAGCGGCGACTCGAAAACGAGCGCCAAACTCGAAGCGGTGTGGCCGCGCGCGCTACGGCTCGATCCCGCTATTCGCGACCGGATCGCACCGCACATGCTGCTGATGGAACTCGTGCGCCGCCGTGCCGAAGAGTTCGATGTGCTGCATTTCCACATGGACTACTACTCGTTCTCGCTGTTCAAGCGACAGGACACGCCGTTCGTCACGACGCTGCACGGGCGCCTCGATCTGCCCGAGCAGCAGCCCGTGTTCGACACGTTCGATACCGCGCCCGTCATTTCGATCTCGAACGCCCAACGCCACCCGATGCCGCAGGCGAAATGGCTCAGCACCGTGTATCACGGGTTGCCGGAAACGCTGTACACGCCGCAGCCGGTCGAGCAGAAATACCTCGCGTTCCTCGGCCGTATTTCGCCCGAAAAGCGCGTCGATACGGCTATTCGGATCGCCGCTCATTGCGGGCTGCCCATTCGCGTCGCCGCCAAGATCGACGCGGCCGATCGCGAATATTTCGATCGCGAGATCAAGCCGCTGTTCGATTTGCCTCACGTCGAGTTCATCGGCGAGATTCCCGACGAAAAGAAAGCCGATTTTCTGTCGGGCGCCCATGCATTGCTGTTCCCGGTCGATTGGCCCGAGCCGTTCGGGCTCGTCATGATCGAGGCGATGGCGTGCGGCACGCCCGTGATTGCGGTCAATCGCGGCTCGGTGCCGGAGGTGGTCGACGAAGGGATTTCGGGCTTCATCGTCGAAGACGAAATCAGTGCCGTGGCCGCGGTCAATCGCTTGCACACGCTGTCGCGCACACGCGTGCGGCAACGGTTCGAGGAGCGGTTCACCTCGCACCACATGGCGCGCCAGTATATCGCCGCCTACCAAGCCGTCATCCGCGCGCAAAAGCGCTCGCGCTTCAAGGTGATCGATTCGGTGTCGGGATCCGGCGCGACGGGCGCCTAAAACGACGCGACGCGGCGCTCGTTACGGGCGTCGCGTCGCCATGCCGGCCGCCGCGCGCGAGGCAGGGCGGCCGAGTAAGCCCTCAATCGGGCTAGATATTGAGCCGGGTGATCTTCGTGCCTTCGAGCGAGAGATCGCCCATGATCCCGGCGTTCGTCATCACGATGACTTCGACAGGTTTGGTGGCCGTCGTCGTATCGATGGCGCCGTTCGCGCCCATCTTCAGCACGGCGACCGAGGCGTCGCCGCCCACCGACCACCCGTCGCGCGAGCGGAACGAGTTCAACGCGTCGTCCGTCATGAACAGGAACACCACCGCCTTCGATTGCGCCCCGGCTTGCAGCCCGAACGACCCTGACACGGTGTTGTAGTAGCCGACTGTCTGGCCGCCTACGCGCAATGAGCCTTCGCCGTACTGGCCGCCCACCACGAAGCCCGCTTGCAGCACCTTCGGGAACACGAGTACGCCATGCGCCTTCTGCACTAGCTCGCGCGAACCGGGCACCTGGGCGTACAAGCGCGAGAGAGTCGCGTCGACGCTCGAGTTGATTTCCTGGCGTTTCGACATGTTGCTGCCCGGCGCTGCGCCTACCGGGTTGCCGTTGTTCGTGGTCGCGGTGCAGCCGGCGAGCGCGAATGCGCCGACCACGACAGCCGCTGTCGCCTTGCGCATCAAGTATCGTTTCTGCATGGACTCTCTCCGTTATGTTCCGTCGGTCAAACCGCTCGACGGCGGGTTCGGACGAAGCGTGATTTCACACAACGCAAGGAGAGTCGAGCATGAGCCATGCCAGGGGCCGGGCCCGATTTTGCCGATCAATGCTGCACGGTGCGCTTGACGACAGGGGGACGCCGCAGCGCGCGGCGGATGCCGGCCACGACGAGGCCCACGGCGAAGATAAAGGCGGCGGGCACCACCCAGTAGCCCACGAAGGCATGCCACAGGTAAAGAAACAGCGTACGGCGGCGCAGCGCATATTCGGCAAGCGCGTCTTGCTGGCGCGGCGCGTTCGCCTTCAGGACGTCGACGGGACAACCGGCCGCGCGCGCTTCGTCGGGTTTGCCCCGGCAGCGCGCGGCATCGCCCGCGGCGCGCTGGGCGTCCGATAGCTGCCAGGTCGTCAGCGCGCGGTCGCGGTCCACGACGTTATACGACATTTCGTCTTGGATTTCGCGTACCGCGACGATTGCCACTGGGACGGCCCAGAAGACGATGACGACGAGCCAGCGTCTTACCCAGCGGTTGTGTCTCCATGCCATTTATGCCTCCGCAATGCATTGCGCATCTACGACGAGACGGCGGTCCGATGGCTTGAATTCGTGTGCTTTCGCGGACCGTCTTGGCAGCCATCATAGAAGAAATGCGACGAATCGTCGCTCCCTTGTCATGGCGTATGCCGGGATTTCGTCACACGATCGACTGCAAACCGGTAATTTCTTCAATCTTCGCGGCATTTCGGACTTCTCCCTCAGGGCGAGGCCGCGCCGGAGGCGCAATGGCGAAAGGGAACGGCTTTTGCATCGAGGAAAACGACCGCAGACGGTCATTTCACGCCGTATAAACCCGAAGCCGCGGGTGGCGTTCGGGGAGCACGGCCCTTTCCGACGGAGCGTCAGCTATGGCCGTACCGTTTTCCGAGCAATACAAGGGGTTTGCGATCGGGGTGCAGGCACTGAGGCGCGCAAAGGAGCCCGACGAGTCGATCGACGCGCCTCGCCGTTTCGATATCGTCGTGACCATTTCGCGGCGCTCGAGCGGCGATCGGGGGAAGGCCGAGATGTTCGGCGTGCCGGAGCACGCACCGCTCGACGACCAACTCGAAGCGCATCGAATCGGCGTCCAATACGCGCGCGACATCATCGACGGCAAGGTGGAGGGCACGACGGTCGATCATCTTTGAGGCTTCGCGCCGGGGCTCAGGAGCTTCGCTCGTGCTCCCATCGTCCCCCGATCTGTCGCCCCGCACTCGCCGCGTCTATCGCGCGGCGAGTGCGGCATCCTTGCGCGTTCGCGCAGAACGGTCCAGCATAGGCAATCCCCAGCCCACGCCGGGGCCCGCAGTCGGTCGTCGCATGATGACGCACTGCGGCAATTCGCAAGCGTTCAGGCCGAAAAATCAGGGCTCGCCCCGAGCCGAATAAGAAAGGAGAACCGTATGCTGCATCGCACCCGTCGCCGTCTGCTCGTTGCCGTCGCCGCGCTGGCTTGCACGGCCCTTGCCCCGTTCACCGCGACCGAAGCATTCGCGCAGAGCGCGAAAAAGCCAAGGGTGGCCCTCGTCATGAAGTCGCTCGCGAACGAGTTCTTTCTGACGATGGAAAACGGCGCGAAGGATTATCAATCGCACAACACCGCGAAGTTCGACCTCATCACGAACGGCATCAAAAACGAGACCGATACGGCGGCGCAAATCAACATCGTCGAGCAGATGATCGACAGCCACGTCGACGCGATCGTGCTGGCGCCGGCCGATTCGAAGGCGCTCGTACCGGTCGTCAAGAAGGCGGTCGATGCCGGGATCATCGTCGTCAATATCGACAATCGGCTCGACCCCGACGTCCTCAAATCCAAGAGCTTGAACGTGCCGTTCGTGGGGCCCGACAACCGCAAGGGCGCCGAGAAGGTGGGCGATTACCTGGCCAAGAAGCTGAAAGCGGGCGACGAAGTGGGCATCGTCGAAGGGGTGTCCACGACCACGAACGCACAGGAGCGCACGGCCGGCTTCAAGGACGCGATGGCCAAGGTGCACGCGAAGATCGACTCCGTCCAATCCGGCGAATGGGAGATCGACAAGGGCAACGCGATCGCATCGGCCATGCTCAATCAATACCCTAACCTCAAGGCGCTGCTGTGCGGCAACGACAACATGGCGATCGGCGCCGTGTCGGCCGTGCGCGCAGCGGGCAAGCAAGGCAAGGTGTACGTGGTCGGTTACGACGATATCAATGCGATCAAGCCGATGCTCAAGGACGGCCGCGTACTCGCCACGGCCAATCAGTATGCCGCGAAGCAAGCCGTGTTCGGGATCGACACGGCGCTCAAAGCGATCGAAGAGCACAAAAAGCAATCGGACCTGTCGCAAGTGGTCGAAACGCCGGTCGACCTCGTCACGAAGGCTTCGAAGTAATTTTCGAGCCCACGCAAGGGTGGTGCGCGGCCCGGGACCCATGGGCCGTGCACGCGTTTCGTCCACGGGCCGAACCGGCGCGCTCAAGAAAGCGCGCGACGCTGCCGTTATCCTCCGATAGATGCGTCATGGCGGTGTGCCGGCGCGCGACGGCTGTGGATCCGGCCGCCCCGACAACGGAAACCCGATGGATTTGACCGACCACGACGAATCGACCACCGTGCTGAGCGTGACCGGGATCGGCAAGGTCTACGCCGAGCCCGTGCTCGCCGACGTCACGCTCGCCTTGCACGCGGGCGAGGTCCTCGCGTTGACCGGCGAAAACGGCGCCGGCAAGAGCACGCTGTCGAAGATCATCGGCGGGCTTGTCGCACCGAGCGCAGGCAGCATGCGGCTAGCGGGAGCCGACTACGCACCGAAGAGCCGGCGCGACGCCGAGGCGCTCGGCGTGCGCATGGTCATGCAAGAGCTGAACCTGTTGCCGACGCTCACCGTCGCGGAGAACCTGTTTTTCGATCGGCTGCCGCGCCGCGGCCTTCGGGTCGCCGGTTGGATCGACCGCGCGCGTTTGCGCGAGGACGCTCGGCGCGCCATGGCGCGCGTGGGGCTGGACGCGATCGATCCCGATACGCCCGTCGGTGCGCTCGGCATCGGCCATCAACAAATGGTCGAAATCGCGCGCAATCTCATCGACGACACGCGCGTTTTGATCTTCGACGAGCCGACGGCCATGCTGACGGCGCGCGAAGTCGACCTGCTGTTCGAACAAATCGACCGGCTCAAAGCGAGCGGTGTTGCCATCGTCTACATTTCGCATCGGCTCGAGGAGCTGGCGCGCGTGGCGCAGCGCGTCGCCGTGTTGCGCGACGGACGCCTCGTCGAAGTGAACCGGATGCAAAACGTCACGAGCGAGCGCCTGGTGACGCTGATGGTCGGCCGCGAACTCGGCGAGCGCATCGATCTGGGCGAACGCAGAATCGGGGCGCCGCTGCTGAAGGTCGAGGGCCTCGTACGCGGCAGCGCCGTGCGCGATGTGTCGTTCGAAGTGAGGGAGGGCGAGATCTTCGGCTTGAGCGGTTTGATTGGGGCCGGGCGGACCGAACTCATGCGGCTCATCTACGGTGCCGACCGCGCGCAGCGCGGCACGGTGTCCGTTGGCCGCCCGCTTGCGCAGGCCGCGATCGCCTCGCCGGCCGACGCCGTACGGCACGGCATTGCCCTCATCACCGAAGACCGTAAAGGCGAGGGCCTCTTGCTGCCGCATTCGATCAGCGCGAACGTCTCGCTCGGCAACATGGGCAGCGTGGCGCGGTGGGGCGTCGTCGAGGCGCGCCGGGAGCGCGCGCTCGCTCGCCGGCAAATGGATGCGTTGCGGGTCCGGGCTCATAGCCCCGAGCAACCGGTGGGCGAACTCTCGGGCGGCAACCAGCAAAAGGTCGTCATCGGGCGCTGGCTCGCGCGCCGAGCCGACGTGCTGTTGTTCGACGAACCCACCCGCGGTATCGACGTCGGGGCGAAATTCGACATCTATATGCTGCTCGGGGCGCTCGCGCGCGAAGGGCGTGCGATTGTCGTCGTTTCGAGCGATCTGCGCGAATTGATGCTGATTTGCGATCGGATCGGCGTCATGTCGGCGGGTCGGCTGACCGGTATCTTCGCGCGCGACGCGTGGACGCAAGACGCGCTGCTCGCCGCGGCATTCGCGGGCCATATGAACGGCAGCGGCCGGCGCGGGCCCGCGCCCGGCTCGCCAGACGCACGGAGCCTGTCATGAACGATCCGACCGCGCGCCCCGATGGGGGATCCCCCGTTCTCGACGACGCGCCGAGCGTCCGTCCTGTCGGTACCCGGCTCGGCTTGTCGAACTACCTGGGCCTCGCGGGCGCGCTCGCCGCGATGATTGGGCTATTTTCGGCGCTCAGTACCCATTTTTTGACGTACGAGACGTTCAGCACGATCGCCAACCAAATTCCCGATCTGGTCGTCATGTCGGTCGGCATGACCTTCGTCCTCATCATCGCCGGGATCGACCTGTCGGTCGGCTCGGTTCTGGCGTTGGCGGCGTCGGTCGTCAGCGTGGCCGCGCTCAAATGGGGCTGGGGCCCCGTGCCGTCGGCGCTGGTCGGGATGGCGGCGGCCGCGCTGACCGGGACGGTGACGGGTGGCGTGACGGTCGGTTGGCGCATTCCGTCGTTCATCGTCTCGCTGGGCGTGCTCGAGGCGGCTCGCGGGCTCGCCTATCAGTTGACGAATTCCCGCACCGCCTACATCGGCGACGCGTTCGATTTTCTGTCGAATCCGATTGCGGTCGGCATCTCCCCGGCCTTCGCGATCGCCGTCGTCGTCATGATCGTCGCGCAACTCGTGCTGACGCGCACGGTCTTCGGCCGGCACTTGGTCGGCATCGGCACCAACGAGGAAGCCGTCAGGCTCGCGGGCGTCGATCCGCGGCCGTACAAGGTCGCCGTGTTCGCGCTGATGGGTGCGCTTTCCGGACTGGCGGCACTTTTCCAGGTGTCGCGGCTCGAAGCCGCAGATCCGAACGCCGGCGTCGGGCTGGAGCTGCAGGTCATCGCCGCCGTCGTGATCGGCGGCACGAGCCTCATGGGCGGGCGGGGATCCGTGATCAGCACGTTTTTCGGCGTGCTCATCATCTCGGTGCTGGCAGCCGGACTCGCGCAAATCGGCGCGAACGAGCCGACGAAGCGGATCATCACGGGTGCGGTCATCGTAGTGGCCGTCGTGCTCGATACGTATCGAAGCCGGCGCAAGCGAGGTTGAGTGAAGAGCGGACGTAAGACGTCCGGCCCGCCGCGCGGGGAGTCGCGGCGGAACGGCGCTCAGAGCGAAATGTACGGGGAATATGCCGAGCCCGTCGGGCCGGCACGAGAAAAACAAGCGAGAGAGAATCGGTAATGGCGACGATCAAGGATGTGGCGGCCATGGCCGGCGTGTCGTTCACCACCGTGTCGCACGTGGTGAACAACACCCGCCCGGTGTCGGCGGACGTGCGTGCGAAAGTCGAGCGAGCGATCGCCCAACTCAATTACGTGCCGTCCGCGGTGGCGCGTTCGCTGAAGGCGCGCTCGACGGCGACCATCGGGCTCGTCGTGCCCAACAGCACGAATCCGTATTTCGCGGAGCTGGCGCGCGGGATCGAAGACGGGTGTGCGCGCCAAGGCTTTTGCATGTTCTTTTGCAATTCGGACGACGATCCGGCGAAACAGCGCAACTACCTGCGGATCTTGCAGGAAAAGCGGATCGACGGCCTCATTATCGCCTCGGCCGGCGACGACGCCGTGCTCGCGAGCAGCTTGACCGACACGCGCGAGCCGCTCGTGGTGGTCGATCGCAACATCGAAGGGCTGGCGGCGGACCTCGTGCAAATCGATCACGAGCGGGGCGCCTATTTGGCCACCCGGCATTTGCTCGAACTCGGCCACGTGCGCATCGGCTGCATTACGGGGCCGGTCGCAACGGCCGTCAGCGCGATGCGCGTGCACGGGTTTATCCGCGCGATGACCGAGCGTGGAATCGACATCGAACCGAGCGCCATCGTCGAGAGCGATTTTTCGGGCGAAGGCGGGCAAGAAGCGGCTGGACGCCTGTTCGACACCGTGCGGCCGACTGCTATTTTTGCCTGCAACGACATGATGGGCATCGGCGCGCTGCGCGTGGCCGCCGAACGCGGTATCCGCGTGCCGCAGCACTGCTCGATCATCGGATTCGACGACATCGAACTGAGCAGCTATACGTATCCCGCGCTGTCGACGGTAGGACAATCGGTGCGCGCGCTCGGCGAGGCCGCCGCGCAGATGTTGATCGAGCGCATCAGCGGCGTGGTGAGCGGGCCGACGCGCCGCCGGGTCATCACGCCGCGGCTCGTGCTGCGCGAATCGACCGCGGTATTTGCGGGCCCGATGGACGCCGCGCTATGCGCATGAGGCGGCTAATAACTTAGGGTGAACTTAAGGTGCGCGGCGCCTTCATTTATCACATCAATCAATCCTCCTCAAGTCCCTTCGTCGGCCGGCCGTAAACCGGGGATGGAGTGGAGCTTTCGCGGCAATGTGCCGTGACGGTTGCGCTCGAACCTGGAATCCGAACGGAAGGACTTCGAATGTTGAAAAACGGGATGACGATCAAGACGCGCATCGCCTTGGCGATGGCGTTCTTATCCGCACTGCTGCTGGCGGTCGGCGTGCTCGGATTGTCCGGCATGGGCAAAGCGAGCAGGGCGACAAGCGACATCTATCGGAACCAGATGCCGAGTGCGGTAGCGATCGGTATGGCGGAGAGCTATGCGGCACGCGAGCGCCTTGCCTTGGATCGCGCGGCCATGCATGCGGGGCAGGCCGACGATACGAAAAAGAACTTCGATCGCGCGGCCGTGCTTCGCTCGACCTCGGACGAGTGGTGGAAGAAATACATGGCATTGCCGCGCGATGCCGACGAGGACAAGCTCGCGCAAGACGTCGTGGCGAAACGCGAGGCGCTGCGATCGGTCATATCGGCCTATATGGATGCGATCAACGCGAACGATCACGACAAGATCCTTAGCACTGCCGACGAACTGCAGACGGCATTCGTCGCTTTGTCGAAGAGCGACGACACGTTGAGCCAATTGCAGTTCGCTCAATCCAGCGCGCAATTCGAAGAATCGCAATCGAGTTACGAGACGTTCCGCACGGTCACGATCGTGCTGCTCGCGCTCGCCCTTGCGGCGGCGTGCTTGGCCTATCTGAAGCTGCGGGCCGCGATCGCCGGTCCGCTGGCAGAAACCTTGGGCCATTTCGAGGCCATCGCATCGGGCGACCTGCGACGCCCGATCGTCGCGCGCACACGCGACGAAATGGGCCTCATGCTCGACGGCTTGGCAAAAATGCAACGCAGCTTGATCGACACGGTCCGCACGGTTCGCGGCGGCAGCGAGTCGATCGCGTCGGCCACGAAGCAAATCGCCGCCGGCAACCTAGACTTGTCGGCGCGCACCGAAGAGCAGGCCGCTTCTCTGCAACAAACGACTTCCAGCATGGATCAACTGACGGGCACCGTGCGGCAAAACGCCGACAATGCCCGCCAGGCGAGCGCGCTGGCCGCGAACGCATCGGAGATCGCCAACAAGGGCAACGAAGTTGTCGGCCAGGTCGTCGGGACGATGGGCGAGATCAACGACAGCTCGGCCAAGATCGCGGACATCATCACGATTATCGAAGGCATCGCTTTCCAGACGAACATCCTCGCGCTGAACGCGGCCGTCGAAGCGGCACGCGCGGGCGAGCAAGGGCGCGGCTTTGCCGTCGTGGCCGGCGAAGTGCGGGCGCTCGCGCAGCGCTCGTCGGGCGCGGCGAAGGAAATCAAAGCGCTGATCGACACCTCGGTCGAGCGGGTGCGCTCGGGTTCGGCGCTGGTCGGCGAGGCGGGACGCACGATGCAAGAGATCATCGCCGCCGTGCAGCGCGTGACCGATATCATGGGCGAAATTGCCGCGGCATCGGAAGAACAAAGCAGCGGGATCGGCGATGTGGCCCGGACCGTCACGCAGATGGACGAAGTGACGCAGCAAAACGCCGCGCTCGTGGAAGAAGCCTCGGCGGCGGCGCAATCGCTGCAGGAGCAGGCGGAGCGGCTGCGCACGGCCGTCGGCGTGTTCCAGCTTGCCGACGACGGCAGCGCGGGCCGCATGGCAGTGTTGCCGGGGCCATCGACGCATAGGCCGGCGACCGCCCCCACCGGTCCCGCCGGTACGAAGGCGATAGTCGCATCAACGGTGCGCAAACCTGCCGCATCGCCTCTCAAGCGACCGGCACCGCCGCGTGCGCCGAGTGCGTCGCGTGCGCCGCGTGCCGAGCCGGCCTTGGCGGCCGCAGCGACAAGCCCGTCCAAACCGATGGCGGCCGAAGCGCCGCGAACGCGCGCCGTAGCTGGAGTAAAACCCGCATCGCCCGCTCAGCGCACGACGCCCGCCACCGCACCGGTTTCGGCTCCTGCCTCCGCACGCAAGCTTGCGGCAACGAATGCGTCGTCCGCCGCGCATTCGGAAGACGACTGGGAAACCTTCTGAGGAGCGCGGCTTAGCACGCGCTCGCTTTTCCTCGCGCTTTTCCTCGCACGTCCCGCTCGGGACGCGGCGGGGCCGGCTGCCTCGCTTTCGATGCGGCCGGTCCAGCCCACGGCCTCGATCCGCCCCTTAATAATCGCTCCCGTTCGACTGGTCGATCCGGGCGGCCGCGTCCGCCGTTCTCCGGTTCTCCGATTCTCCATGCGTCACGGGGCGGCGAAAAAAACTTGTAACCGATGCGCACGGCTGTCGTCGAAAACGCGCTCCGATGCGTATACGGGTTAGGACGCGAACCAAGCGCGGCGCCACGAGCAGACGCAATCGTCGAGCAGGCATTGCGTGTGCGAGGAGGGCGAGGGACCGGCCCTACGCCGTGCGATCGATGCGACCGCCAAGACATCCATGCAACGGCGGCGTTGCGCACAAGCACGAAAGCCCATGCCGGTATGTGAGACGTCTTCGCGGGTGGTTGCGTTTGCGAACTCGGCCGCATCGGCGATGCACGCGCTGCGCGCGCGATTGGTCTACGGTCGAGGGTGACGGCAGCAGCAACGAGCAGCAACGCGATGGAGGCGAGCAAGCAGGCGGGAGCGTTTCGGCGCGGTGTCGATGCAGCAGCAAAGACGAAAGCCGGCACAAGATTGTAGGCGAGTGTGCTCGCTTATCCAAGTTAGGGCACACGTGTAGCGCTTCAGACCACGTAGGTCGTGAAAAATAATTTAAAAGGGTTTAGGATGATTTCGAGCGAGGTCGTTTCGGTATAGCCACCAAGTAGACGACATCGTCCGCAGACATAGGCGAGGAGGTAGCATGGATATTTACAGCAGCTTCGCGAACCGCTTCGAGAAAACCCGAGAGGAGGAATTCTCGCTCGAAGAGTATCTCGCGCTCTGCAAAAACGATCCCGCCGCGTACGCGTCGGCCAGCGAGCGCATGTTGACGGCTATCGGGGAGCCTGAGCAAGTCGACACGCGCCACGACCCCCGCTTGTCGCGAATCTTCGCGAACAAGGTCATCAAGGTTTACCCCGCGTTCCGAGAGTTCTACGGCATGGAGGACGTGATCGAGCAGGTGGTCGCGTACTTCCGCCATGCCGCGCAAGGGCTCGAAGAGAAAAAGCAAATTCTCTATTTACTGGGCCCTGTCGGCGGCGGTAAGTCGTCGATCGCGGAACGGCTCAAGCAGTTGATGGAGCGCGTGCCGTTCTACTCGCTCAAGGGCTCGCCGGTCAACGAATCGCCGCTCGGGCTCTTCGATTACGACGAAGACGGTCCGATCCTCGAGGAGCAGTACGGCATTCCGCGCCGCTACCTGAAGAGTATCCTGAGCCCATGGGCGGTCAAGCGTCTGCACGAGTACAACGGCGACATCCGTAAGTTCCGCGTGGTGCGCCGCTACCCGTCCATTCTGCGGCAAATCGGGATCGCCAAAACCGAGCCGGGCGACGAGAACAATCAAGACATCTCTTCGCTCGTCGGTAAGGTCGACATCCGCAAGCTCGAGCAGTATGCGCAGGACGACGCGGACGCCTACAGCTATTCCGGCGGCCTGTGCCTCGCGAATCAAGGCTTGCTCGAGTTCGTCGAAATGTTCAAGGCGCCGATCAAGGTGCTGCACCCGCTGCTCACGGCAACGCAGGAAGGCAACTTCAAAGGCACCGAAGGGTTCGGGGCGATTCCGTTCGACGGCATCATCCTCGCGCACTCGAACGAATCGGAATGGAAAGCCTTCCGCAATAACCGCAACAACGAAGCATTGCTCGACCGGATCTTCGTGGTGAAGGTGCCTTATTGCCTGCGGGTGTCGGAAGAGATCAAGATCTACGAGAAACTCATTCGCAACTCGTCGCTCGCGCAGGCCGTGTGCGCGCCCGGCACGTTGAAGATGATGGCGCAGTTCTCCGCGCTCACGCGGTTGCAAGAGCCCGAGAATTCGAACCTTTTCTCGAAGATGCAGGTGTACGACGGCGAGAACCTGAAAGACACCGATCCGAAAGCGAAGTCGTATCAGGAGTATCGCGACTACGCGGGGGTCGACGAAGGCATGACCGGCGTTTCGACGCGCTTCGCCTTCAAGATTTTGTCGCGCGTGTTCAACTTCGATTCGAGCGAAGTGGCTGCGAACCCCGTGCACCTCATGTATGTGCTCGAGCAGCAGATCGAACGCGAGCAGTTCCCGCCCGAAACCGAGCAGAAATATCTCTCGTTCGTGAAAGATCTATTGGCTTCTCGCTATGCCGAATTCATCGGCAAGGAGATACAAACCGCTTACCTCGAATCGTATTCGGAGTATGGGCAAAACATTTTCGATCGGTACGTCACGTATGCCGATTTCTGGATCCAGGACCAGGAGTTCCGCGATCACGACACGGGCGAGAGCTTCGACCGCGCCGCGCTGAACGCTGAGTTGGAGAAGATCGAGAAGCCGGCGGGTATCAGCAACCCGAAGGATTTCCGCAACGAGATCGTGAACTTCGTGTTGCGTGCCCGTGCCGCCAACGGGGGGAAGAACCCGGCATGGATCAGCTACGAGAAGCTGCGCGTCGTCATCGAAAAGAAGATGTTCTCGAACACGGAGGAACTGTTGCCCGTCGTCTCGTTCAATGCCAAGGGTTCGGCCGAAGAGCAGCGTAAGCACGAAGATTTCGTCAATCGCATGGTGGCCAAAGGCTACACGCCGAAGCAGGTGCGCTTGCTGTGCGACTGGTATCTGCGTGTGCGCAAGTCGTCGTGATTGTCGTCGTCGCAATCGCAGCGATGAAATAGGTAGCCGTAGTAGTGGTAGTCGTAGGGATAGACGCGACGCGCTCGCGGGCTCCAAGCCCGCGAGCTTCGACGTAGCGCTGTAGCCGCAAGCGATGCGCGGTGCGTGGGCACAGTGCCTGCGTCAGGGCTCGGCGGGTCGCTTTCGGCAACTAGAAGCGGGAGACTGGATGTGCTTCACCAAATCATCGACCGCAGGCTGGCTGGCAAGAACAAGAGCATTGCGAATCGCGAGCGCTTTTTGCGCCGTGTAAAAAGCTATATTCGGCGCGCCGTCTCGGAGGCGGTGCGCGATCGCAGCATCAAGGACATCCAAAACACGCAGAGCATCACGATTCCGCGCAAGGACATTGCCGAGCCGCAGTTTCATCACGGTCCGGGGGGCCGGCGCGAACTGGTTCACCCGGGCAACGCCGATTACGTGCGCGGCGATAAAATTCCGCGGCCGAACGGCGGCAGCGGCGGTGGCGGCAGCCAGGCGAGCAACGAGGGCGAGGGGCAGGACGATTTCGTCTTCGAGCTGAGCCGGGACGAGTTCATGCAGTACTTCTTCGATGATCTCGAACTGCCACGCCTCGTCAAAACGCATTTGCTGGCGGTGCCCACTTGGAAGAATATTCGCGCGGGCTGGGCGGCCGAGGGCACGCCGAATAACATCGACGTCGTCCGTTCGCTGCGCAGTGCGCTAGGCCGGCGGATCGCGCTCGGCGCACCGCTCGTGAACGAACTGCACGAACTCGAACGCCAATACGAAGCGCTCTCGAGCGAGCCGGGCGATCACGGCGACGAATTGAAGCGGCTCGAGGAAGCGTTGCATCATCTACGCGGCCGCATCTGGCGGATCCCGTTCATCGACCCATTCGATCTGCGCTACATCAACCGCGTGAAGCAGCCGCAGCCGTCGAGCCAAGCGGTCATGTTTTGCCTGATGGACGTATCGGGTTCGATGGACGAGCAGCGCAAGGATCTGGCGAAGCGCTTTTTCATCCTTCTGTATCTATTCCTGAAGCGGAACTACGAAAAGATCGAAGTCGTCTTCATCCGCCACCACACCCGGGCCGAAGAGGTGGACGAGGACACATTCTTTCATTCGACGGAAAGCGGCGGGACGGTGGTATCGAGTGCGTTGGAACTGATGCGCAAGATCCAGAACGAGCGCTATTCGCCGAGTGAATGGAACATTTACGGCGCTCAAGCGTCGGACGGGGACAACTGGACCGACGATTCGCCTAAGTGTCGCCGGATCTTGCAGGACGACATCCTGACAAAGGTACGGTACTTCGCCTATATTCAAGTCGCGCCCGAAGAGCAGAATTTGTGGCTCGAGTATGCGCAGCTCGCCATGACGGAGCCTCATCTGGCGATGAAGAAGGTGGAGGCCGCAGCCGATATTTACCCCGTTTTCCGGGAGCTGTTCGAAAAGCAAGTGGCGGCCTCATGAGTACTAAGCATCTGCATAACGAGTCGCGCGGCTATGAGCCGGAGCGCCGCGGCAAGGGCGCGCACGAGCCCGGATCGCGCCCGAAGCGCAGCGCCAAGCCCGAGCCGGCCGACACCGAAAAGACGCCAGGCCAGACAGAAGCCGTTGCCCCCGTGGTGGCGCAAAGGGAACCCCGTATGAACGTCGCCGACCGCAGACCTTTACCGTGGCCGTCCGATTGGACCTTCGAGTTGATCGAAGAATACGACACGCACATCGCCCAAGTCGCCGAGCAGTACGAACTCGACGTCTATCCGATCCAACTCGAACTCATCAGCGCCGAGCAGATGATGGATGCCTATGCGTCCGTCGGCATGCCCGTCAACTATCGGCACTGGTCCTTCGGCAAGCATTTCCTATCGACTGAAAAAAGCTACCGGCGAGGCCAGATGGGGCTCGCCTACGAAATCGTCATCAATTCGAATCCTTGCATCGCGTACTTGATGGAAGAGAACACGATGACGATGCAGGCGCTCGTCATCGCGCACGCAGCCTACGGCCATAACTCGTTCTTCAAGGGCAATTATCTCTTCCGGCTGTGGACCGACGCGCATGCCATCGTCGATTACCTCGTGTACGGCAAGAACTATATCGCCGAATGCGAGGAGCGTTATGGCATGGACCGCGTGGAAGAACTGCTCGACTCTTGCCATGCGCTGATGAATTACGGCGTCGACCGCTACAAGCGGCCGCAGAAACTCTCGTTGTCCAAGGAAGCCGCGTTGCGCCGCGAGCGCGAAGCGTATCTGCAATCGCAGGTGAACGAGCTATGGCGCACGCTGCCTACTCACCAGACGCCGTTCGCCGAGGAGGAAGAGGAGCGTTTTCCGCCCGAGCCGCAAGAAAATCTGCTTTATTTCGCGGAAAAGAATGCGCCGCTCCTGGAGCCTTGGGAGCGCGAGGTGATCCGCATCGTGCGCAAGATCGGCCAGTACTTCTATCCGCAACGGCAAACGCAAGTCATGAACGAGGGTTGGGCAACGTTTTGGCACTACACGCTGCTCAATACGCTCTATAACCAGGGGCTGCTCGAAGACGGTTTCATGATGGAGTTCTTGCACTCGCACAGCAACGTCATCTATCAGCCGCCCGTGACCAAGCCGTACTACAGCGGCATGAATCCGTACGCGCTCGGGTTCTCGATGATGAGCGACATTCGTCGTATCTGCGAGGCGCCGACCGAAGAAGATCGCCGGTGGTTCCCCGATATCGCGGGCTCGCCTTGGCTGCAAACGATGCACTACGCGATGCGCAACTTCAAGGACGAGAGCTTTATCGCTCAATACTTGTCGCCGCATCTGATTCGCGACATGCGCTTGTTCTCGGTGCTCGACGACGATACGCGCGATGCGCTCGAAGTGTCCGCGATCCATGACGACAGCGGCTACCAACACGTGCGTCAGGCCCTGTCGCGCCAATACGACATGCATCATCGCGAGCCGAACATTCAGGTCTGGTCGGTCAATACGCGCGGAGACCGCAGTTTGACACTACGTCATTTCATGAGCGACAACCGGCACTTGGCGAACGACAGCGACGAAGTGCTCAAGCACATGGCGCGGCTGTGGCAATTCGACGTGTATCTGGAAAGCGTCGACGAAAACGGTACGGTCAGGAAGCGCTACGACTGCCGCTATACGCCCCCGGCAGTGAGGCTGTAACGGTCACGACGAGGGCAGCGAGGCGAACGCCCGCGCTGCCCGTTACGCTCAACGGTTCCAAGCGCGCTCGAGTAGGGCGCGCACCTCGTCGTCGGTCGTCTCTCCGAAGTCCTCGTAATGTTGGCCGACGCTGAAGAATAGTGCCGGTTGCGCGACGCATACGAAGGCATCTACCGTGTCGGCGAAATCCGCTTCGATGCCGGCCGGCGCGACCGGCAAGGCAGCGACGATACGGGCTGGGCGGCAGGCGCGCACGGCCAGGACGGCTGCCTTCATGGTGGCCCCGGTGGCAATGCCGTCGTCGACGAGTATCACCGTCCGACCTTCGACGCGAGCCGGAGGCCGATTTCCTCGATAAAGCCCCTCTCGTCGGCCGAGTTCGGCGCGTTCTTGTGCCAGCACTGCGTCGAATTGGGCTTGCGAAACCTGCGCGGCCTTCAAGGTGTCGCGCTCGACCTGCAGCGCGCCGCCCGTTGCGATGGCGCCCATCGCCAACTCCTTGTGGCCGGGCACACCGATTTTGCGTACCGGAAGCACGTCGAGTTCGGCGCCGAGTGCCATCGCCACTTCGAATGCAACGGGAACGCCCCCGCGCGGGAGCGCCAATACGAGTGCGCTCGCATCGGCTTCGTCGCGCAAACGTTCGGCGAGCATGCGGCCCGCTTCCTGGCGATCTTTGAAAAGGGCATACATAACGTGCCTAGGCGGATCGAGATCGGCGAGCGGCCGTCGTACGGGCCGGCCAACGATCGTCGCGACACGTTTATTTTAGGACGGACATCGCCGCCCGGCGTATCGGCTTATGCACGTTCGGCGGCGCGGCACGGCCTGCGCACTCGGCGCGACTAAAGCGCGTCGTGAAAGATGATGCCTAACGTGTGGCGCAGGCCGGAACGGACGCGACTCACGCCATGGCGCAGATTGACGCGATAGGGCCCGCGCGTTCCCTGCACGGGACGATGGCTGACCGCGAAAATCACCGCATCGCCCTGTTCCAGCGCGACCACTTCCGCTCGCGATTGCATGCGAGGCCGTTGCTCGGTCAAAACGAATTCGCCGCCGGTAAAGTCGCGACCCGGCTGCGACAGCAAGATCGCCACTTGGATCGGAAACGCATGTTCCCCGTACAAATCTTGGTGCAGGCAGTTGTAATCGTCTTGCCGGTATCGAAGGATAAGCGGGGTGGGCCGTCGCTGGCCGGCCGCATGGCATCGGTCGATGAAGGCCCGATGTGTTCTCGGGTAGCGAACGTCGATCGCCATCGCTTGATTCCACCGGTTGGCAATCGGCACGAGGCGCGGATAAAGGGCCGAACGCAGCGCCGCGACGAGCGGCGGCAACGGGTAGGCGAAATACTGATACTCGCCTTGCCCGAAGCCATGACGGCTCATGACCACCCGGCTCCGATAGAGCGATTGCGCATCGTAAAGCGCCGCCAGCGCACGACACTCGGCCGCCGGCAACAGCGCCGGAACGACGGCCGATCCGCGCGTATCGAGCGTTTGCAAGACGCTGGGCCAGTCGATCGCATCGAGATTGGCAACGGCCGCGCGAACGGCATCGGATTCGTCCGAAACACGGCCGGTGTCGGGTAGGAGAAGGGTGGGGGCGGACATGCTCGAAAAACGCTCCATGCAGGTCGAGGGCGTACTCGATTGTGCGCGTGCGATTTCTCCGCTACTTTCGAAATCTTGCGATTTGATTCGGAGGACGGCCGCCGCAGCTAGCCCTTGTAGCCGAATTCACGCAACAGCGCCTTGCGTGCGGAGATATCCTCGTCCGTCTCGATGCCGAGCGGGGGGAAACCGTCGACCACCCCGAGGATGCTGCGGCCTTGGCCCGTTTCGGCCACCACCGCTTCAACCGGATTGGCCGTCGCGCAAAAGATGCGGCACACCTCCGGCACGTTGCGAATCTTCGGCAGCACATTAACCGGGAAGTAGCCCTGGCCGAGAAAGACGATGAAACTGTGACCCGCGCCGATGGCTTGCGCGTTGCGGCAGGCAAGCTCCGTCAGGGCAGCGTCGGTGCCGGAGCGACGCACGAGGCGCTTGCCCGACGCCTCGCAAAAGGCCAAGCCGAACGAGATGCCCGGCACGGCTTCGAACAGCGCTTCGTGGATATCTTCCACGGATTTGATGAAATGGGTCTGGCCCAGAATGACATTGAGGTTGTCCGGATTCGAGACGGTCACGGTAAGGAGTTGAAGCATGGCGACCTCGCAAAAGGGCGGGTCCGAGGCGGGCTCGCATTCAACTCATTCTAGGCGTTCGACGTACCGCTCTCAGCTTGTCGCAACGGCAACCGAGAGCGAGTCCGGCCGGGTAGGCGCACTGGGCGTTCGGGAACGCGCCAGAATCATTTCCCGCGCACGGGCCCAGGCAACGGTGGCGGCGTCGGTTCGTCCGGTGACCTGAACCGACAGCGTAGCGCCATCGAGCAACATCACGATAACAGGCGCCAACGCTTGGGCTTCGTCCGCTTCCATCATCTCTAACAGAATGTGTTCGATTCGCCGAGTCAACGCGGCTTTTTGCTCGACCGCTGCGTTATGAATCGGGTAGCCCTTGGACGGAAATTCGGCTGCGGCGTGCGCAAACATGCAGCCGGCGAAGTGCTCGCCATTGAACCAATCGTGGTGCCAATCGAACACCTTTTTCATGCATTCGAGCGGCGAGCGCGCTTGCGAAAGCGCCGCTTCCAGGGAGATCGCATGCGCTTGCGCGCGTTGCTGCAGCACCTCGACGATCAGATCTGTCTTAAGAGGAAAATGACGGTACATCGTCGTCTTGGTAACGTGCGCCTCCGCAATGACCCAATCGATCCCCACGCTGTGGTATCCGTAGAGACCGAATAGACGGGTCGCAGCGTTCACGATCTGCTGACGTTTTGCTGACATATCGATATGACGGTTTTAAATGACCTGCATTATCGTCGCACTGAATGGTGCGTCAATAGGGAGACGCTCGAATTCATCGATTTTCGACCGCCGATACTCGTCATCGTTGACATCGCATCTCGCTTTTATGCCGTATCGAGACACCACCGACGAAGTCGAAAAATATTAATCGAATTTCCGCGCGGCGATACTGTCAACGTTGACAGGATTGGCGGCGACTTGAAAAATTGCAACGAAAACCAATGCCAATCTCAATTGTGCGCGATATCTCAAAACCAGGCTCCAGACGCGTGGACAGGGCGAGCGCGTCGCCGATCATGCATAATGCCGTCTTCATCCGATCGAGCGCATCGATGCCAGTCGATGCAGCCGAAGAAAAAACCGTAAGATACCGTCGACGCACTACGAGGAATCGTCGCCTTACTGGTACTGGTATTTGTCTTCGTCGTTCGTTTTCATTTGGCGTTTCGCCCGGAACGCATCCCATTTTCGCGGGATTGACTTTCCGATTGGATCGCAGCTGTCGTTCGAAACGACGACTATGGCATCGCAACGTTTTTTAGCGGATTGGGGTTTTCGATGAGTCATCGCTTCGATGGGGTACCGTGCCGATGTTAAAGAAAGCAACACTCATGGCGGTAGCAAGTTTGACGATCTTAGTGGGTAGCGTGCAGGCTGCCGGGGAGCAAGCCAGACCCGCGGGGCCCGCGGTGATGGTTCATTTCGATTACTACCCGAAAGACGCGGCGCGACTTCACGCGCTGGAACGCCGGCTGGAGGGTGCGATCAAGCGCGCGGGCGCCGGAGCACTGGGCGAGTCGGAACTCCACGTCGACGGCAATGACGGGTACTTGTATATGTTTGGGCCCGACGCCGATCGACTGTATCGGGTGACCGCGCCCATCTTGAAGTCGTCGCAGCTTATGAACGGGGCTGAGGTGACGGAGCGATATGCCGCGGCGGGGACGAAAACGAAAACGTTCGTCGTGCGGACAGACGCCCAGCGAAGAAGCGGGCGCATTCGATCGCGTGCGAGTTCGCTACTGACCGTCGAAGAAACGAGCCTGCTACATCGGTTCGATCTTAACGGGCGCCCTGTGGAACTTGTCCCGACGCTCGATACACGTGCGGGGCGACGCCGACGACACGTTTGAACATGCCGGAGAAGGCGGCGGGGCTGCCGTAACCGAGATCCAGCGCCACTTGCGTGATCGAGGCGCCCTGCGCAAAGCGAGCGATGGCGTTCAACAGACATGCCTGTTCTCGCCAAGCGACGAAGCTCACGCCCAATTCGCTGCGGAACAACCGTGTGAAACTGCGTCGGCTTAGCGCGACGCGGCTTGCTGCCTCATCGACGCCAAACGCAGCGGAAGGCGCTAAAAGCATTGCTCGGCACAGTGCCGCCAAGCGCGGCTCGTTGGGTAAGGGTGCGTTGAGCGCAAGCGGCTGCATGGCGGCGATTTCGTCCACGAGCAAATCCATTATTCGCGCGGCGCGCGTCTTTGGCGCATATAGGGCGGGTTGTCGGACCGCTTCGAACATAAGGTTTCTAAGCAGGGGCGACGTGCTCAGGACGTGGCATCGAGACAGCAATCGGCTGTTGTGTTTCGGACGCGCGCGAACGAACGCATTGAGCATCCGCACGTTGCCGTTCATCTGCATGCCGTGCGTGGCTTGCGCGGGGAGCCAAATCGCACATTGAGGCGGAACGACCCAGTTGCCCTGGGCAGTGACGACGGTCATCGACCCTTCGGCCGCGTAGGCGAATTGGCCGCGCGCATGCGTATGGTCGGGAAAGACGAAGCCCGAAGGGTAGAGGCGTTCTATTGCGATGACGTCCCGAGGGACTTCCGCATAGCTCACCGGGATGGCGACTGTCATGGCCCAAACTCTTGTTGAATTGACCCGATTGTGAATGTGAGACACCGCGGCGAAATCTACCATGCCGGTGGTCCGCGGCGATCTTCGCACGCGGACGGTAGGGTTCATTTCTTCAAGAGGTATCGATGACGTCGAACAACGAGAGAATGCTGGCCCGGTATAGCCAGTGGGCGAATGCGGCCATCTTCGAGACGGTGGCGGGCTTGCCGGAGGCCGCAATCGGCGCGCCTTGCGAAAGCGTGTTGGGGAGTCTGTCGCGTACGCTGGGCCATGGCTACGCTGTCGGGGCGATTTTTCGGGCTCATATCGAGCGGCGCGCTCACGGCTTCGAGGTCCGCAATGTACCCGAGACGACGACGTTCGAGGCGCTGCGCGTCATGCAACGCGATCTCGATGCGTGGTATGTGGCGTGGGTCGATGAAGTGCAAGACGGCGAACTCGATGAGCGTCTTCGTTTTCGGTTTCTGGACGGCAGCGAAGGCGCGATGACGCGCAGGGAAATGTTCCTGCACGTCGTCAATCACTACACGTACCACCGAGGATTTGTCGCCGACATGTTGTACAGAATGTCGATCGGCGCGCCGAAAACGGACCTGACGGTCTATCTGTGCGAGCGGGTTTGGAACTGAGGTTCGGCGCGAAGGGAGGTCGCGGCCCAGGCGGGAAGCGCTTTGGATTCTTAGCCTGGGACCGCGCGAGACCGATCAAGAAGCGCGGATGGGCGCGCTGACCGAACGGCTGCCTGTTGTAGTGGATACGATGGATAGTTGATTTGACATAACATGAATTATCAACCGATTGGGTGTTAGAGCTTTTTAGTAATGTCCGATTTGGGCTACTTAGAAATGTCCGCTTACGAGCAGCGTAAGCTATCCGGCCGCCGTGTTCCCGGTGCTGGAGGCCCAGATGGCTGCGACAGAACGGATAACGATGACGATGCGCGAGCTGGACCGATTCAAGGTCATTCAGGACGTGGTGGACGGCAAGTTGCAGCCATGGCGTGCGGCCGACCGGCTGGAGCTGACGACGCGACAGATTCGCCGGCTGGCTGCCCGGTTTCGGGAACACGGGCCGGCCGGGCTGGTGTTTGGTCATCGAACCAAGCCCGGCAATCGTCGACTCGACGGCGATCTCGCAGCCCGGGCGCTGACGATCATTCGTGATCGCTACGCCGATTTCGGGCCGACGCTCGTCCTTTTTTAACGCGCGCGTCGAGTGATACGCCACAGCGCTGGGCCGCCGTAGACGATAGCCAAGGCAATCACAAAACTCACGGTCAACAAGACGCCGATTATCACGTCCTCATGTCCCTCGACACCAACCGCGCCAAACATGTGAAACAAGGGAGACAGGACAGCATAGCCACGCTCGCTATACAGCCAACCAGGAATGGCGTCGATCTTTGTCAGGCCCAGGAACACAGGTATTGTTAGCGCGATGGCGACGAGCCCTGATAAGAGCCGGCTCATCGCACCTCCACCGTTCCGTAGTATTTAATCGTCGTACCAGGAACCACCCTCGTCTCTTGCGACAACAAAAAATCGCGCAGCTTATAAAATTGAGATGTTGACGCCAGCGTTATACACCCTTCGCTCACGCCGAATCGACCGTTCGGATGCAAGCGGAAGTTCCCCCGCTTAACGCCATCGATAACTGTGTAATCGTCAATGACATTATCGTTGCGATAGAGCGAGAACCAATCGTCGTGGTGCACGTGCGACCCGTGATCCTTAAGCCAATCCCACAGCCAGCCCAACCGCCCACCACTTTGCCTACTCACGATGTAGTAAGTGCCCTTCGGCAGCGGCCCGGCGTTCGCAACCGCCGTCGCATCCGGGTTATCGACATACGACGGCTTGCCGGAAAACGCCGCCAGCGAACCGAAACCGGGGCAAATTAGCGTGGACATAGGCTGATTATTCAGCAAAAAGGTGCAACGAACAGGTATTGATGTGGCCCTCTATTTTTATGATGTCGCCCGATTATAGAGAAACCGCTGTCACTTCGTCGAGAACTCGCCTTTCGAATTTCCGTCCGGCATTGCCCGATGCCATTCAGACCACGCCGGTCGCGTAGCTCCCATTGAATCGTTGAATCGCGGCTCCGTCCCAGACCCCGACACTGCGACGGGTGACAACCGCGGCGTCCCTCCCGGATCCCCGATCGATTCGTGTCCACCGGCCCCCGACGCCCCTCCTCCAGCGCGGCATATTGCTGCCCGCCACCAAGCAGCCCTTCTCACTTCGCCACAACCCACGAGGCAATGCTGTTGCCAACCATGTTCGTCGCGGTACGCCCCATGTCGAGCAAGGTGTCGACAACAATCGTTGTAAGATCGGCCGGTGACGCTTCCGAATCCGGTTTCCGAATGATCGGAAGTTCGGCCGACGCCCAGCGTCCGTGCTGTTTAACTATTCCTCGATTGCGCAGACCACAGACGTGACGAATAACTTTGAAGCCCTTGCTGCGCTCATCCGCGAGCGTTTTCCGAGTTTCAGCCCGCAATTTCAGATCGGTGCGGCCTTTTTGCTAGACAACCCCGACGAAGTCGCGGTGCTATCGATGCGCAAGGTGGCGGAGCGAGCCAACGTTCAGCCCGCAGCCATGGTTCGACTGGCCCAACAGCTTGGCTATCCGGGCTGGAGCGAACTGCGGGAAGTGTTCGTCAGTCGTGTCCGGACACGCCCGGAACCCCTTACGTCGCGCGCCAAAACATTGATTAAAGGGAGTTCCGGCGACTCGCTTTCGCATCGGCTGACGGCCGCTCAAACGCACAATCTCGAGCTAACCTTCAGTCAAAGCGCACAGGCCGTCGGTAGCGTCGCCAAGCTCTTGCGCAAGGCGGCGCATGTGCATGTCGCCGGTTTCAGGTCGTGCTTCCCGGTCGCGTTCGGGCTCGTCTATGGCTATCGATTGTTCAGGTCGTCGGTTAGCCTCATCTCTGCGGAAGCCGGCACCCTCGAGATGGAACTCCGCGGTATAGAGAGCAAGCATGCGACCGTCGTCGTGAGCTTTGCCCCCTACTCGGTCGAGGCCGTACGTGTTGCCGAAGCCGCGGTGAATCAGGGCTCCAAGCTGATTGCGCTGACGGACAGCGCGGTCTCGCCGATCGCGCTCAACGCGGACGAGGTCCTGCTTTTTTCGCACGACACCCCTTCCTTCTTCCCGTCGCTGCTAGCCGCCAATGCAATAGCGGAGTTGCTGGTCGCCCAACTGCTCTCGCTCGAAGGGCCGGACGCGGTCGAGCGGCTCGGCCTGGCCGAGACGGCCTTGCATCGACACGGCGCCTACACGCCATAACAACGGACCCGCCTCATGAGCATGGCACTGCCTCGTCGACGCAATGCGGTTCGCTTCACCGCCAAGTGGATGATCGCAATCGCGGCGCTCTGCGCGCTTGCGTTATTGGCGTGCATCGCGACGTTGGCGCTTGGCCTGCCCGTGCTCGACGGTACGAAGGTCGCAACCGGATTGCATGGCGAGGTAGACATCGCACGCGACGCGCAGGGTGTACCCACCTTGTCGGGCGGCACGCGCGAAGATCTCGCTTATGCGACCGGGTTCGTGCACGCGCAGGAACGCTTCTTCCAAATGGATCTGCTCAGGCGGTCGGCGACAGGCAGCCTAGCCGCCCTGCTGGGCCCCTCCGTCCTTGGCATCGATCGTCAACGCCGGATATACGCGTTCAACCGCCTTGCCGATCAAGCCTTCTCCACCCTTTCACCGGCCGACAAAACGATCTTGGAACGCTACGCCGCCGGCGTGAATGCTGGCCTCGCGGCGCTAACGGTGCGACCGTTCGAATATATCGTGCTGCGGACGACTCCGGTTCGATGGCGCGCTCAAGACAGCTTGCTCGTCGTCTGGTCGATGTATTTCGAGCTGCAGTCGAGTCAATTGCACCGCGACTTCGCGCGGGGTTGGTTGCGCGAGCATACGGCCCCTTCGGCGCTGAAAACGCTGCTGCCCGAGGACAGCGAATGGGATGCGCCGCTCGATGCCGCATCCATCGACCGAAACGCGCAGACCGTTCAGGGCGCCGCGCCGGATTGGTTCGGCGGTTCGCCGTCGGAGTCGGTGGCGCAGATACCGTTCGGCACGGCGGTCGGCAGCAACAATTGGGCGATATCGGGCAAGCGGACGACGACCGGCAGCGCGATCGTCGCCAACGACATGCATCTGAGCCTGCGCCTGCCGAATATTTGGTATCGCGCCGTGCTCGACTATCCGTCCCCGTCCGGCACCCAGCGACGCGTCGTCGGCGTCACGCTGCCAGGCGCACCGGTTATGGTGGCGGGCAGCAACGGGGCGCTCGCGTGGGGATTCACCAATAGTTACGGCGACTACCTCGATCTCGTCGAACTCGAACTCGATCCCCACCAACCCGATCGCTATCGAACGCCGACGGGATGGGCCCCGCTCCGATCGCGCGACGAGGTACTGCAAGTCAATGGCGCCGCGCCCCAGACGATCCATGTGTCCGAGTCCGGTCTCGGGCCGGTGTGGCAGGTTGGCGATAAACGCTATGCGGTCCGATGGGTCGCCGAGGACCGCGATGCAGTCAACTTGGGTTTGCTGCAGATGGAAGGCGCGGCTAACGTGCGCGAGGCATTGTCCGTGGGCCAGTCTGCCGGGCTCCCGGCGCAAAATCTCGTCGCCGGGGATGCCGCCGGCAATATCGGCTGGACGATCGCCGGCCCCATGCCGAAACGCGAAACCGACTGGGGCGATACGTTCCCGTACTCGTCGGCAAATGGCGGTAAAGGATGGCACTTCCTGCTCGCGCCGCAAGATCATCCCTCGATCGTCAATCCCGCGTCCGGCCAGGTTTGGTCGTCCAACGCGCGTCAATTGGCCGGCGCCGGCTACGGCGCCATCGGCGACGGCGGTGCCGACCTGGGCGCGCGAGGGCGTCAGATTCGCGACGACCTTGCCGCGCAACGCGTCATGGATGAAGCGCGCGCCTACGCACCGGGCGTAGACGACCGCGCGCTCTTCATGTCCGCCTGGCGAGATCGTGCGTTGCGCGCTTTGGACGAGCACGCGTTGACGGGCCATCCCGAACGTGCCGAGTTTCGGCGCCTATTGCTTGAACGCTGGAACGGATGTGCTTGCGACGACTCGGTGGCGTATCGCTTGGCTCGAAGTTTTTTGAACAGCCTGTATGGCGAACTCTTCGCCGAGGCCGACCGGGACATGCAAACCCTCGATCCCTCCGCCAGCTTCGCCGTCGCCACGCCGCGCTGGCCGGTGGTGTTGGCGCATCTCGTGGATCGACAACCGGCGAACTGGCTTCCGAAAAATCGGGGGACGTGGAGTGACGTGGAACTCGCGGCGATCGACGATTCCATTGCCAAGCTGACGGCCCATGGGGCACGCCTGCAAGACGCCACGTGGGGACGCCGCAACGCGGCCCGCATCGCGCATCCGTTCGTTACCGGTATGCCGTTCCTCGCGCGCTGGCTAGCGGCGCCGAGCGACCCCTTACCGGGCGACGGCAACATGCCTCGCGTCGCCGCGCCTTCGTTCGGACAGTCGGAGCGGATGGTCGTCTCTCCGGGGCACGAGGATCAAGGCATCTTCAACATGCCGGGCGGGCAAAGCGGCAATCCGCTAAGCCCCTACTTCTTGGCTGGACACGAAGCTTGGGTGCACGGGCAACGCACCCCTTTGCTGCCCGGGCCACGCACGCATCTGCTTCGGTTGAAACCCATGGTGCAATGAGCGAGCGTCCGTCTAAAGCAGCGCCGGCTTGGACACCATGAGGAAGTACACGACCAGCAGCGCGACGAACGCGGGATAACCCAGGCATTCCCACATGCGCGCGTAGCGCCAGTAAAGCGCCGGAAGCGTCGCGTGTCCGCATTCCGCCGTTTCCACAGCGATGCGATGCATCTGGATTTGGATCCACACGACCGGCAACCAGCATAACCCGGCGATCGTATACAACGCGACGGATACCATGACCCAGGGCGTATTCCAGGCCCACCCGGCCGTATGCGCGAGCCAAAGGCCCGAGAGCGGCTGAAACAGCACGGTGGGCGTAGTGAACCACCAATCGGCCCGGACGACCAATCTCGACACCGCGGCAATGGCTTGCACCGAGCCCGTACGGTTTATAAAGAACAGGTAAAAAGCACTTCCGAAGCCGGTACCGACGAGCAATACCGAGGAGAGGATATGCAAGGTCTTGATGAGCAAATAGGCATTCATGCCCGCGTCTCCTCGTTCGATAGAAGGATAAGCATCGCAAGAATCGGCACGTTCTTGAGAATCGGGCCGAACGGTTCGATCAGGAATTGGGGAAGCGCAATGGCAATCAGCAGCGTGTAGCCGAGCATGAGCGCTATCTGACCCAGCCAAAGCCGCCGCCCCGGCTTGAGCAGCGTCGCGACGCCGAAGCCGAAATCGAGCGCGCATGCGCCGTACAGCGCCGCATCGGCTGCCAGGCCATGCACACCGAAGTGGCTCAATCGAGCGAGGCTCGCGGCACGCGGGAAAGCGAACGCGCTTACAAGCGCCGTACCGATCCAAACGATGGCCAGCGCGACCCGCAGCAGTGTATTGCGCCAAGCACCCAGTGCTTCGGCGCGCAGCGCGAGCGCCTCGCGCGGACCGATAAACGCTTCGATTCCGCGAGGCGCTCGGCCGAGCGCCTCGGCGAACGGTTGCACAGGTGCCGTGTTTCCGCGCTGAAGCATGTGCCACGTGTCGGGGGTCAACATGGCACCGGGCACGCGCGCGCTAGCGACTGCGGCCCAACGCATCAACGTGGCGGGGATGCCGATGGCGAATGCCTTCGACAGCCCCATCGATTCGCGATAGGTGCGCAGCATGTCGCGATACGTCGTTTCCGTGGCGCCGACTGCCTCGATACAAGCGCAGCGCGCGCATTCCAGATCGCGACTTAGCGTGAGCATGCGTGCAACGAGGTCGCACAGATCGTCGATGTGGACCGGCCGCAGCGCTTGATGTCCTCCGGCCGGAAGGACGTGAACGGGCACGCTCGCCAGCGTGCGAAACAAGCGGGCGGACGTGCCTTTCGCCCCATACACCAAGGCGGGACGAATCACGTGGGCGTCGATGGGCTGCGCCAACAGAAAATCGTCGGCGTTGCATTTGCTGGCGAAGTACGGTGTCTCGCGGGAATCCGCAGCCAATGCGGACACTTGCACAACGTGTCGTATCCCCTTCATGCCGCAGGCCGTGAACAGCGCAATCGGCGCCTCGGCATGAATGCGTTCGAACGTTTGCTCGCCGCGCTCGGTAATGATCCCGACCGCGTTGACGACCGCATCCACATCGCCCAGCTTCTCGAGCCAATGCTGGGGGGTGCGATCCACCGTATAGTCGATGGTCATGTCCGACGGGTCGACGCGCCGGCGCACGCCTCGCACGACGGTATGGCCGTCGCGTGCGAGGCGCAGTGCGATCGCGTCGCCGATAAATCCGCCTGCTCCGCACACGAGTACTTTCATGACGTGCTCCGGGGTGTTTTGAGTTATTGCAGTTATTTCTGTAAAGAGAGAAATAGGCCGCGCTAAAAAAGGCGAGCTCGATCGGCCCGCCGCGTGTCGGTCAGGTTTTGCTGCGTCGGACGGTACGGCTGATGCGAGCGCCAATGCCGAGCGCTTTCATCAAAGTCTCGGGCTTGAGCCGCAGCATTTCGTCGGTCCAGGTCGTCAACGTTTCGAGAAATTCCATCGTCTCTTGAATGCGCTGCGCGCTTTCCTTCGGTTCTTGCGCCAACTCCGGGCTCATGAGGCAGTCGCGCAGCACGGTCAAGGTCGGATCGATCTCGCGTTGGCGCCGCCCTTCGACGATCAGCCGGAACAATTCCCAGATGTCCGTCGAGGTTTGAAAATGGTCTCGCCGGTCGCCCATCGTATGAACTACGCGCACGAGCCGCCACGCTTGCAGCTCTTTGAGGCTGTTGCTGACGTTCGAGCGCGCGACCGCGAGCGTTTCCGCGATTTCGTCGGCGGCCATCGGCTTGCCGGCGAGAAACAGTAGCGCGTGAATCTGAGCCACCGTGCGGTTGACCCCCCAACGGGAGCCCATTTCTCCCCAATGGAGAATGAATTTTTCGGAGACGGGCGTAAGTTCCATGGAGGGAAATGTAGGGTTTTCTGGAATTTCTGTCAAGACAGAAACATCAGACAGCGACACCCGCTATGCCGACGCCCTGCCCGCGCCGGCAAGAGGCTCGATGGCTCCATCGCTGCCGCCCTCACGCCCGCCGCGACAGATCCCGAACCCGCTCGTCGCGCATACCATGCCGTGCTAGCAACGCCTCATACACCGCCATGTAATCGCGCGCCATTCGCTCACTCGTAAAGCGCCCTTCGAAGGCGCTTCGGCATTGGCGCCGGTCGATCGCATCGAGCCGTGCGACCGCCTCGACCGCCGCCTCGATATCGTCCACCATGTATCCGGTCACGCCGTCTGCCAGCACCTCGGGCACGGCACCTCGGCGAAACGCAATGGTTGGCGTACCGCAAGCCATCGCCTCGATCATGACCATCCCGAACGGTTCCGGCCATTCGATCGGAAACAGCAATGCCCGCGCACGCGACAACAACGCGACCCGCTCGGCTCCCCCCACTTCGCCCAGGTAATCGACCGCCTCGCGGTTGGCTTCGATCACCGGCAAGATTTGTTCGTCGAAATAGGCCTTCTCGCCGGGATGCACCTTCGCGGCCATCTTCAATCGGCGCCCCGCGCGTCGCGCGATTTCGATCGCGAGGTCGGGACGCTTCTCGGGCATCATCCTGCCGATAAACAGGAGGTAATCGTCAGCCTCTTCATTGAAGGAAAACGCTTGCGCCGGTAATCCGTGATGAATCGTCGCTTGCCAATTCGCCCAAGGAATCGGCGCTCGTTGACTATCGGAAATGGACACGAGCGGAGCGTCGGAAAACTCGCGCAGCAACGGCCCATGGTCCGCGGGCAATAAGCGTCCGTGCATCGTCGTGACATGAGCGCAAGGCAAGCGGCGCGCGCAAGGAAAATAGAGCGGATCGATATGGAAATGGACGATGTCGAAACGCCCAGCTCGCTGCAGCACCGCTTCGACCTCGCGCACATGATGGGTCAAGGTGTCCCACACGCCGGCATCGCGCCAGAGGCCGCGATCGCAGATCGGAACAAGTTCGGCGGACGTCGTCGAATCGGCCGACGCGAACAGCGTCACATGATGGCCGAGCGCCACCAACGCTTCCGTCAAATAGTGGACGACGCGTTCGGTCGCGCCATACCCGTATGGCGGAACGGATTCGTACAGCGGCGCGACTTGGGCAATGCGCATCGGGCGGCCTCCGCATTGGGCGAGCATTGGCAACGCGCTGCTCGATCGCATCGGCACCGAGCGGCACGATGTCAGCCCGTGCGCACGGCGCATGCCTACCGCTCGCGTCATATCCCGCTGACCGGACGATGCATTCCGTGTGCACCGATTTGGGCGTCGCGCTGTTAATATGCCCGCAAAGCAACCCACCTTCGCCATCATGACGCGAACGTTCGACCATCGGAATCTGGCCATGCTCCTGCTGCAAGCGCGCGAAGCGCTGATGGGCATATTTCGACCGATCCTGAAGGATTATTCGCTGACGGAACAACAATGGCGGATTCTGCGTACGCTCGACGAAGCGCCGCGCAACGAACTCGAAGCGGGGCAGATCGCGAAACTGTCCTGCATCCTGAGTCCGAGCTTGACCGGCGTGCTAGAGCGCATGGAACGCGATGGGCTCATCGGCCGCGAGCGGCCGCCCGCGGACCAGCGTAAATGGATCGTTGGCTTGACAACAAAAAGCCGGGCGATGATCGCGCAGATCCGGCCACGCGTCGATATGGAGTACGCGCGGCTCGAAGCGCGTTTGGGCCAGGCGGTGCTGGACGACATCTACTGCCGTCTCGATACGCTGATCGAAGCGGTGCCAGCCGCTCACGAGCCCTGCGATCACGCTGCATCGGCACTTTGCAAGGAAACCGGGTCGTGACGCACCTTATCTTCATCTGCGGGCATTCCGGCACGGGCAAGACCACGATTGCGAAGCGGCTCGTCGGCCCGCTCATGCGCGAGACCGGCGAGGCCTTCTGCCTGCTCGACAAAGACACGCTTTACGGGCGCTATAGCGCTGCGGCGATGGGGGCGTTGACGGGCGACGCCAACGACCGCGACAGCCCGCTGTACCTTCAGCATTTGCGCGACCCGGAATACCAGGGGTTGATCGACACCGCGCGCGAGAACTTGGAACTCGGCATAGGCACGATCGTGGTCGGGCCGCTTTCGCGAGAGGTGCGCGAGCGCAAGCTGGTCGACCGCCAATGGCTCGGCGTCAGCGCCGACGTGCAGATTCGGATCGTCTGGGTTTATACGTCGGAGGAAACGGCGCATGCGCGGATCATCGCGCGCCACAATCCCAACGACGCCTACAAGCTCGCTCATTGGGACGAATACCGGCAGCGCCGGTTCGTTCCGAGCGGCGCCGCGCGCGAAGGACTCATCATGTTCGACAACACGGCGCCCACAGCGGCCGAATTCGACGCCCTGCTGCGCGATGTCTTGAAACCCGTGGGAAACAGCTGAGCGCGAATGCGCGCGTGGCTTGGCAAAAGGAGGTTCGCCACGCACGCGCGAGCGCATGCGTGGCTGCCCTCTTCTTCGAGCGGCGTTCTCGAGGCCCTGCTAGGTGCCGCTTCGTCGTTCGGCGGGCGCCCGATGGCGCCGGCGCTCTCAGGTTGCCCTCGATCCGGCGCGACGCCGGATAGGCATTCGTCTCGCGCGCAGCGTGCGCCGCGCGGATGCTCAGGCTGCGACCATCGATTCGAGGGTGGCGCCTTCGTACAGCCGGCCGAAGCGATTGTCGAGGAAATCGCGTAGCGAAACTTGCTCTTGCCGCACGAATCCGCTCTCAGGCAGCTTGCCTTCGCGGAACAAGTCGAGCACCGCGCACATCGCGCCGGCCGTCGTGATCTGAATCGCGCTCATCGGCATGCCGCAGACCGTATTGGCGAAGATCTTGCGCGTGAAGACGTCCTGCACGAGCTGGCCGTCGCGCATCCCCGTCACCGTCACGAAAATCAGCACCACATCTTGCGAGGTGGACGGCACCGCCCGGCGCATGATCGTCTTGAGCGTATCGCGGTCGGACGAAAGACGCAGATCTTCCAACAAGAACTTCACGAGGTCGCGATGGCCCGGGTAGCGGACCGATTTGTAGTCGAGCGATTCGACGCGGCCCGACAGGGTTTCGCACAGCGTGCCCAACCCGCCCGACGTATTGAACGCTTCGTATTCGGTGCCGTCGAGCGAGAAATGTTCGAGCCCTTCCAGCGGCTGAACCCATTGCGTACGCGTATCGCGGATCGCTTCGCACGGTTGGCAATACTCGTTGATGAGCCCGTCGACGCTCCACGTCAGGTTGTACTTGAGCGCATTCGTCGGAAACTCCGGCAGTGCGCCGACGCGCATCTTCACTTCCCGGATTTCCGAAAAGCGGTTGGCCAACTCATGCGCGGCAATGCCGATGAAACCGGGCGCCAGACCGCATTGCGGCATGAACGCTTGCGGTGCGCCCTCGGCCAGCGAGCGAATCGCATGCGTGGCGCGCACATCTTCTGTCAGATCGAAGTAATGAACGCCGGCCGCCTTGGCCGCGGCGGCCACGTTCACGGCGAGGTAGTACGGCAGCGCATTGATGAGCGCATCGAAGCCTTGTACCGCTGCACGAATCGCATTCGAATCCGCCGAGTCGACCCGCTCGGTGGCGATCCCTTCCCGCGCCAGCTTCTCGAGCGCGTGGCTGTCGCGATCGAACGCCACGACTTCGTAGTCGCCGGTCTCACGCAGCATGTGGGCGATGGTGTGGCCGATCAGCCCTGCACCGACGATGGCTACTTTCATGCGTTTTCTCCTTCGTTTTCCGTTTCGAGTGCTTCGAGTTTTCGAGTGTTTCGCGGTGCCGCGCTGAGCCTCGCGTCGTGTTGGAAACAGTGTAGAAAGGGACAAAAACGGAAAATAGGCGCAATGTGCTGCGTTTCGACGTGAGTTTTCGTCGAAATGTCGTCTCTGCGCTACATTTCGTCAGAATGGAGCGAAAACGAGGCCTGTGGGCCGGACGAGCGCCTGGAAGCGGGACTTAGGCGCCGAACGCGCCGCGGTCGATCTTGCGAGCGAGAATGATCGAGGTGGTCGTCCGCTCGACGCCTTCGAGTTGGCCGATTTGATCGAGCAGCTCGTTGAGCCGATCGGGCGAAGCGGCGCGCAACCAGGCCACGTAGTCGTACTCGCCGCTGACCGCGCATAGCAGTTGCACTTCGGGCATCTTTTCGAGCCGCTTGAGCGCGCTCGGACCGAACTTCGGCGCCAGGATGATGCCGACATACGCGTTGATGCTGGCATCGAGCACATCCTGGCCGAGCCGCACGCCGTAACCGGCGATCACTTGCGTTCGTTCGAGCCGCTCCAGGCGGGCCAACACCGTCGTACGGGCGACGCCGAGTTGGCGCGCCAAGTTCGCGACGCTCTCGCGCGCATTCCCCTGCAACAGTGTCAGAAGGTTACGGTCGAGTTCGTCGAGTTGGTCGAGGCGCGGAGGTCTCATCGAATCATTACGGCTGGCGTGAACGAAAGCCTTCGATTATCGCCGATGCCGCGCTTCGTAGGCTTTCACGTGGGTGTAGGCCAATTCGAGCATCGTCGGAACGACGCGATCGGCCGGATCCGTTCGCTCGGGGGGCCGCCGAGCCAGCAGATCGCCGAGTACGTGGTCGCCCTCGGTGCGCAGTCCGTTCTCGATATCGCGCAGCATGGAGGCCGTCAGCGACGAGCCGGGCGCGAACAGCATGCCGCGCGCACGCTCGGCGAACGGCGCACGCATCGCGTGGCCATGTGCACCGGCCACGGCGGCGCATTCTTCGAACAACGCGCGCATCGCCGCTTCGCCGCCGGGCGAGGCGAGGATATCGCCGACGCTCGCCCGAAAGAGGCACGTGCTGCCGGCCAGCGTCGCCAGAAACACCCATTTCTCCCACATCTGCTGGACGATCGTATCGATCGGGTCGACGTCGAAGCCGCCCGTGCGCAGCGCGGCCGCGATCGCTTCCACGCGGGCGCTCTTCGCGCCGTCGAGTTCGCCGAATACGATCGCATGCATGTCGGTCATCTGGACGATGGCGTGCGAGGCGTCGAGCGTGGCCGCAATCAGGCATACGCCGCCGAGCACGCTCGCCTGCCCGAAGCGGGCCCGCAGCACGTCGAGATGCCGCATTCCGTTGAGCAACGGCAAGATCGTCGTCGACGGTCCTACCGCGGGCGCGAACGAGTCCATCGCGCTTTCCAGATCGTAGGCTTTGCAACTGAGCACGATGAGGTCGTACGCGCCGTCGATCTGCGCGCGCTGCACCGTCTTGACCTCGGACAGCTTGACCTCCGAGTTCGGGCTCTTGATGACGAGACCGTTTTCGGCCAACGCCTTGGCGCGGGCCTCGCGTACGAGAAACGTCACGTCCTGCCCGGCCAACGCCATCCGTCCGCCGAAGTATCCGCCGACCGCACCGGCGCCCACCACTAGAATTCGCATTGTCATCCCCCGAGATTGGCGCCGCCTTGCCCGCCGCTACGCCGCGGATGTGAAGTCGCTACTGTAATACGCCGTGCGAAACCGCGTGCGGCTCGCGTACGGCCTGCGTACAAGGCGAAATGTCGCCGGACGTGTCGCGAGCGACCGGGCGCGTGAGGTGGCCTATTCTTGCCTAAAACAGATCGGTTTCAGATGTAAGCGTATGTCTCACCGGGCAATAACATCGCGATTGCCTGGTTAAACTAGCGCCAGGCTGAGAACATGCGGCAAAGCATGCTGAGTCGAGATCGCCGGCGCCGTTGCGCCGGTTTTGACTTCGTCCACACGACTGCAGGAGGTTCAATGAAACGAACAATCGTCATTCTCGCGTGCGCGCTCGCCACGAGCGGCGCGTTCGCGCAGGCCTCGGCGCCGCAAGCGGCATCGAGCATGGCGGCCAGCACGCCGCAAGCGGCTCGCGCGGCCAAACGCGAAGCGCGCGTCGAGGAGCGCATCGCCTATCTTCATTCGCAGTTGAAGATCACCGCGGCGCAAGAGCCGCAATGGAAAACGTTCGCCGACGTCATGCGCAGTAACGCCCAGAACATGAGCCGACTCTTCGTTCAGCGTACGCAAGCGGAGCAAACCCAATCGGCGCTCGACAACATGAAGCAATATGCCGAGATCGCCCAAGCGCATGCGGACGACATGAAGCAGCTCGTCGATGCCTTCGAGCCGCTCTACGGCAGCTTCTCGCCCGAGCAAAAGAAGGTTGCCGACACGACGTTCCGCGAGCGCGGCGAGCACCACGGTCGCGAACGCCACGACGGGAAGGCGGCCGCCCCGGCGCAGCCGTAATCGCGCCCGCCGCTTAGCTGTGTTTGGCCGGTCGGCCCGCCAAGCTAGGCAGAACGGCCGTCGGCAGAACGAAAGGCGTGCGCGTCGCGCGGTTTCCCGCTACGCTCACGCCTTTCCGGTGTTGGTTTAGTGTTCCATGATCGAATTGAAAGAGATCGACCTGCGCGAGGATCCCACCGCGGGGCGATACGTGAAAGACGAAGTGGTCGCGGTCGAATTCGCGCAAGCGAGCGGCTCGCTAATGAGCCTGGAAGGCGCGAATCGCTATGAGCCTGGCGATGCGCTGATCGCGGGCACGGCCGGCGCCCGTTGGGTCGTGGCGCGCGCCCGCTTCGACGAGAAATACGTGCCTGCCGAGCCCGGCCTGCCCCACGGCGAAGCCGGCCGCTATCGCAATCGGCCGGCCGTGGTCCTAGCCAAGCGCATGGATGCGCCGTTTTCGATGGCCCGCCGCGCGGCGGGCGACCTATTGACCGGCACCGCCGGCGACTGGGTGCTCCAATATGCGCCCGGCGATTACGGCGTCGTTCGAGCCGACCGATTCGCCCAGGTGTACCGAGCGGCGGAAACGCTCTGACGAGCGCGCTAACGCAAGAACGGCACTGAGGGCGAGGCCGCTCGCCGCGGCGGCCTACGCGAACTCGTCGCCCAGTTCGATGGTCACCTCGCGCGGCACCGCTTCGCCGGCTGCGTATTGTTCCTCGAGCGAACCTAACGCCGCCTCGACGTACGCGCGCAATACCGCGTAACTGCGCGCGCGCATCCGCGGCGGCAACGCACGATAGCGCGTCAAAGCCGGTGCCGCGATGTGTACGCTCAACGTCATGCGGCGTGCGGTCGATCCGAATCGCATCGCCACCCATTGGACGTCCAGATACGGCGTGCCGTCTTCTCTCGCGCGCTGCACGAACACGGTTTGCTCGGGAACGAGATCGCTGACGACTTGAGCGAGCGCCTCGATATCGGCGCTCGGACATTCGAATCGGTAGAGTTCCATGTGAGGCTCAATGCGGTTTCGTGCGGTGCGCCCGAGGCGCGCCGCCCGACGGGTGCGCGGATTAGTCGTCTCGCCAGGCAGTCGAACGGCGCACCACCAGCTCCCCCGACAGCATCGCTTCGCGGGCCGGTTCGACGCCGCCTTCGATGCGCTCGTGCAAGAACTCGACGGCGCGGTAGCCGATCGCGTAGGTCGGCTGGCGAATCGCGGTCACGCCGATCAACTCGGCCCATTCGGAATCGTCGATGGTCAGCAGCGCCACCCGCTCCTGCCAACGGGCTCCGTATTGGCCGTGCAAGTGAAGCGCCAGCGAGAGCGCGACGAGCCCGTTGGCCGCGAAGTATGCCACACGCCGCCCGCTGCGCTCGGATGCCGCTTCCAAGTGCGAATCGAGCGCCTCGTGCGTGCGTGCGACGGCGGCCTCGTCGCTCAAATCGAGCACCACCGTTTCGCCTCGCAGCGGCGATGCGCCGGCGTCGCGCGTACGCTGGGCTTGCTCGAGCGCGGCGCGAAACGCGGCTTCGCGCAGGCGCCGCGAACTGACGCGCTCGTACGGTTGCACCACGAAGCGAATATCGTCGAATCCCTGCTCGAGCAAATGCCGGATGCCGAGCGTCACGGCTTCGCCGTTGTCGAGGCCGACCATATCCGCAGCAAGCCCGTCGATCGAGCGGTCGACGAGCACGGCCGGCGTGCCGCCCTCGCCCACGGGCCGCAGCATCTCTTCCTTCACGCCGAGCGCATTGACGATGACGCCTTCCACTCGATAAGTCGTCATCAATTCCAGGTAGCGCCGTTCCATCTCGATTTCATTGGCCGCGTTGCAGACGAGCGGCATCAAGCCGAGTGCGTGGCAGGCGGCCTCGACGCCGCGCAGCACGCCGACGGTGTACGGGTTCGTGATGTCGGCCACGAGCAGCCCGACGAGCCGATTGCGCCCGCGCTTCAACCCTCGGGCCATCTGATTCGGCCGGTAGTCGAGCCGCTTGATCGCCGCTTCGATGCGCGCGCGCAAGTCCAACGACAAGACGTTCGTCTCGCCGTTCAGGTAGCGCGATACGCTCGTTTTACCGGTGCCGGCTTCGCGTGCGACATCGCTGATCGTCGCGCGGCGGGCCATGCCGAGTGGCCCGATGCTCATCGCTCGGCGGCGCGCCGCGCGCGGGTATCGAATGATGCTGGAACCAAGGCTGATCTCCTCGTCGAAGGCGAATGCGCGGCACGGCCGCCGCTTCGCCTCGCATAGACAAAAGCGCGCCGGGGCGCGCTTTGCAATTCGTTCGGTGGCGGCATCATAGCGCAGCGCTGCGCGCCGCACCACCTGTGCGGCTGCACAGCCGCCCACGTCGAATGCTAGTCGGTCGCTCGCTTGGCCGCGCCGCTCAACGGGTCAGCACCTCGGGGTTCGCCACGTTGTGCGTGAGGCGTCCGGCGAGCGCATCGAGCAAGTTGCGTGCGGCGCAGCGCGCCATCGCATAACGCGTCTCATGAGTCGCCGAGCCGATATGCGGTAGCGCGACGACATTGTGCATCGTAAGCAGCTTCGATTCGGGGGCCAGCGGTTCGTGTTCGAACACATCCAGGCCGGCGCCTGCGATCGTGCCGTCGGCGAGCGCGGCGATCAGCGCAGCTTCGTCGACGATCGCGCCGCGCGAGGCGTTGATGAGGATGGCACTGCGTTTCATCGCGGCCAGTTGCGCAGCCCCGATCATGTGTCGCGTCTGCGGTGTGAGCGGCACCTGCAGGCAGACGAAATCCGACTGCGCAAGCAGTTCGCCCAGCTCGACACGGCGCGCGCCGTATGCGCGCTCGGCCGGCTCGTTCGCATGCCGGTTCGTATACAGCACGCGCATGTCGAAGCCGAGTGCGGCCCGCCGTGCGAGCGCGCCGCCGATGCGGCCAAGGCCGACGATGCCGAGCGTCTTGCCGTGTACGTCGACGCCATAGTGCTCCGGGCCGATGCTACCCTTCCATCGGCCCGCCTTGACCCACTCGGCGAGTTCGACCACGCGCCGCGCCGTCGACAGCACGAGCGCGAACACCGTATCGGCCGTCGATTCGGTCAGCACATCGGGCGTATGCGCGAGCACGATGCCACGGCGGGTCAAATCGGCTAGGTCGAAGTTGTCCACGCCCACCGAAATCGTCGAAATCGCCTTGAGCCGCGTCGCACGCGCGATCGTCGCCGGTGCGATTTTGACGCTCGCACCGATCGCGCCGTCGGCGTCGACGAGCGCGTCGCCCAGCGCCTCGGTCAGCGCTTCGCGATCTTGGCCCGGGTCGGGCGCCAAGACGACAACCTGCGCGTGTCGCCGCAAATCCTCGAGAATGTCTTGCGGCAAGGCTTTGTAGACGACGATCTTAGGTTGCATTCGATTTCACTTCCCGTGGGCATGGGCGCGTGCGCCGATCAGCGCATCGCCCGTCGGCTGTGATTTCACGGCGAGCGTGAACAACACGGCTGCCACGAGCGCGGCGCTCATGAAAGCATAGGAAGCCGCCGGCGAGCCCGTCGTACCGTTGAGATAACCGACGAAATAGGACCCGACGAAGGAGCCGAGCGCGCCCATGCTGTTGATGAGCGCCATCGCCCCGCCCGCGACGTTTTTCGGCAGCAGCTCGGGGACGATGGCGAAGAACGGTCCGTACGGCGCGTACATGGCGGCGCCGGCCACGACGAGCAGCGCGTAGGACCACCAGAAGTGCGTCGAGCCGATCGCGTACGAGGCGGCGAATGCGATGGCGCCCACGAGCAGGAACGGCCAGACGAACGCCTTACGCAGATCGAGTTTGTCGGACGCCCACGAGGCCGCGAGCATGGCGATCGTGGCCATGAGATACGGCAGAGCCGAAAGCCAACCGGTCTCGACCATGCCGATCGTCGAGCCGTTCTTCAGGATCGAAGGCAGCCATAGCACGAACCCGTACACGCCGATGCTCCAGCAAAAATACTGCGCGCACAGCTTGACGACGGCCGGCGAACGAAACGCTTCGGCGTAGTTGCGCACGGGTTTGATCGCTGCTTGCTCGGCCGCCATCGTGGCGGCGAGCGCTTGTTTGTCTTCGGCCGCGAGCCATTGCACGTCGTTCGGCTTGTCGCGCACCGCGAACCACCAGCACACAGCCCAAACGATCGCGGGCGCGCCTTCGACGACGAACATCTCGCGCCAGCCGAACGCATGGACGAGATAGCCGGAGACGACCGACATCCACAGCACCGTCACGGGATTGCCGAGAATCAGAAAGGTATTGGCACGCGATCGCTCCGCTTTCGTGAACCAATTACTGATGAAAATGAGCATCGCCGGCATCACCGCCGCCTCCACGACGCCGAGCAGAAAGCGCAACGCGATCAACCCGGCGACGTTGCTGACGAGGCCCGTCAGCGCCGCGCAAGCGCCCCACAGCACGAGGCTCACGAACACGAGCTTGCGCACGCTGCGCCGGTCGGCATAGATGGCGCCGGGAATCTGGAAGAAAAAATACCCCAGAAAGAAAAGCGCGCCAATGAGCGAGGACAGCGCGGGGCTGACGCCCAGATCCTTGTTGATGCCGGCGGCCGAAGCGAATCCGAAATTCGCGCGATCGAGATAAGCGAGGCTGTAGGTGATGAACACGATCGGCATGATCGTCCACCACCGGCGAGGCGCAATCGTTGCGGGCATGGGTGTCTCCTCCCTGTCTGGGATGTCAAGGGGCCGGCGGTGTCGGGCACCGCCTCGTCTTGCGTGCAGATGGCGTGCAGTGTAGGTAAATCCGTCGCTGCTTGCCGCTGCGCGCCTATACGGTTGCCGCTTCCAGCTTGTCCAACTGCGCGCGCGTGGGCAGGCCTTCCGAATCGCCGATCACCTGAATGGCCAACGCGCCGATCCGGTTGCCGCGCGCAACCGCGGTGCTCAGATCGCGCCCCTCGAGCAGCGCGCTGACGACGCCGACGGCAAAGCCGTCTCCGGCACCGACGGTATCGACGACACGTGCGACCGGCTGCGCGGCCACATAGCCCGACTGGTCCGGGGTGCGAAAATAAGCCCCCTGCGCCCCGAGCTTCACGACGACGCCGCGCGCGCCCGAATCGAGGTAAAAGCGTGCGATGTCTTCGGGCGTCTCGTAGCCGGTCAGCGCCAGTCCTTCGCCGAGCCCCGGCAGCACCCAGTCGGACAGCGCGGCCAGTGCGTTGAGCGACGTGGCCATCGCCTCGCGAGACGGCCACAGCGTCGGACGCAGGTTCGGGTCGAACGAAATCGTCTTGCCCGCGGCGCGCATCGATTCCGCGAGCCGAAAGGCCAGTTCCCGCGACGACGCCGAAATCGCGGGCGCCACACCGGTCAGATGCAGATGGCGGGCGGCGCCGACATACTCGGGATCGTAGTCGTCGAGCGACAGATGGCTGGCCGCCGAGCCTTTGCGGAAATACTCGACGCTCGGGTCCCGGCCATCGGTCTCCTTCGACTTCAATTGAAAACCGGTGGGATGGCGCGTATCGACGCCGACGCGGCTGGCGTCGATACCCTCGCTCGCGAGGGTATCGAGTACGTAGCGTCCGAATGCGTCGGCGCCGACGCGGCTGATGTAGCCGACATTAAAGCCGAGCCGCGACAGGCCGATCGCGACGTTCAGATCCGCGCCGGCAATGCGTTTGGTGAAATGGTCGACGGCCGCGAGCGGGCCGGTCTCGTCGGCCACGAAAAGCGCCATGGCCTCGCCATAGGTCAACACATCGAGCGGGAAAGACATCGTTCACTCCTTGTTCGCATCCAACTGCACAACACGCCCATCGCACGCTAACCCTTTCGCGACCAATGAGCGTTTCAAGTTTCACGCCGCCGCGAGCCAGGTTACCGCGCGCTGCGCATCGTCCAGGGGTGCCCGCTCGTCAAGCGGGAATTCGATTGCGCGCGGCGCGGCGCTCGGCAGCCGGCCGAGCACGGCTAGAAACGAAGCATCGTCGTGGGCGGGCGCCACCGGAAACCGTCGGCCCCCCTCGCCTTCGGACGACTTGCAATGCACGTACTCGACGTGGTCGGCCAAAACGCGGGCCGCGTCGAGCGGCGCTTGGCCCGCCCACGCCCAGTTTCCGATATCGAAGGTCATGCCGAGCGCGCGGGCTTCGCCCTCACGACGAAGCGCCGCAAAGAGTTCGACGAACTGCGCGATCGCGCCGCCTCGCTCGTGCTGCCCGTTCTCGACGACGAGCCGTGCCAATCGGCCCGCACCCGCCCGAACGATTGCGGCCGCCTGCGCGTCCCGCGCAAACCCGCCCAACTGCAGCTTCACCCATCGCGCACCGAGCGCATCGGCCTCGGCATACGCTTGGGCTAGCGCCGTCGCGTTCAACGCTCCATCATCGCGATAAAGCTCGGCCGGCGTCGAATAAACCGCCCATAAGCCACGCGCTGCCACGGCCGCCCCCAGCGAGTGCAATGCTTCGAACGACGAATCGGCCTCGTGCGCGAACAGCTCGCGGCGCACTTCAAAGCCCGCCGCCCCGGCGCTCGCCACCGTATCGATCCAAGCCGCATGCCCTGCGCGACGCACGGTCTGTGCGCCGAACGCACTCGCCACGATCACAACCGGCGGCTGAGGGGCGATATTCGGATTCGACATGTCGATGGAACCGGTTCCAAATGGCATTCAAAAAAATCGAGCGACAGGCTCGACGAGGGAGATCTTGCGCTCGACGCCAACTCGAGCGCCATCGTGGTAATCCCTAGCGCCGATTCCTCGCTAAGCGGCGCCCGTCAGCTCTCCCGTGCACAGCGCCAGGAACCCGGCGGCGACGCGAGACGGCGCCCCCTCGTGCGGCACCAAAATCGAGAAATGGCGCGTCAATGCCTGCGGTGCGATGGACAACTGCGCCAACGCGCCGTCTTCGTGGCGCATCGACATGGCCGAAACGAATCCCACCCCCATGCCGGCGCGCACCGCTTCCTTCACGCCTTCGACACCGGCGACGGCCAACGCCACTTGCATCGGGACGCCCGCCGCCTCGAACGACTGCTCGAGAAACTGCCGCACCCCCGAGCCCTCTTCGCGCATCACAAGCGGATAGGCCGCCACGTCGGCCAGCGTCGGGGCCGCGCCCGGTTGCGATGCCCGCTCGGCCAGCGGGTGACCGCGCGGCGCGATGGCGACGATCTCGTCCTCGCGCCACACGCGCACGCCCGTCCCTTCGGGCAAGTCGGCGCCGACCGGCCCTTCGATCATGCCGATATCGAGCGACGGAAGCATCGCCACGATTTCTCCGGTATTGCCGCCGGCGGTCTGAATCTCGACCTCGGGGTAGCGACGCTGGAACTCGGCGATCAGGTACGGCAACAGGTAACTCGCAATGGTCGTGCTGGCGCCGATGCGCAGCGTGCCGCGGGCGACGCCGCGCAGCGCATCTCGATAGGCGTGCGCCTGCCGAAACGTATCCCTCAGTTTGATGGCGTACTCGGCCAGTTGCGCCCCGCTCGGCGTCAACCGAATCCCTCGGCCGTCGCGCCGGTAAAGCGGCTCGCCGAATTCGTCCTGCAACAGCCTCAGTTGGCCCGACACCGCCGGTTGCGACAAATGCAACGCGTCGGCCGCCCGGCTAATGTTCAGGCGCTCCGCGACCGCGGCGAACGTTATCAGTTGATCGGCTGTCATCTCGAAATAAATATCGGCTACCCCGATATATTACTTCACAAATGACGATTTTTCATAAGCTTATATGTAATTTAGGATTGGGCCATCGAAACCTTGCCCCAAAGGCACCCAAGAGGCCCCCGAGATGTCCCCCACGTCTACCTTATCCGCCCCGTCGCACAACGTTGCGCACGGCCAACTCAACGGGATCTTGTTCGTCGCGCTATTTGCGGCCGCGGTCACCCGGTTGGCCGCCCTTCCCGCCATCGCGGGCCTCGGCATCAGCCCCTTGATCGTCGGCATCGTGGCCGGGGCGATTTACGGCAATACGCTGCGCGCCGGCATGCCGGCGCATTGGGCTGCCGGCGTGAACTTCTCGGCGCGCAAGCTGTTGCGAATCGCCGTTGCTTTCTTCGGACTGCGCGTGAGCTTGCAGGAAATCGCACAAGTTGGGCTGCCGGGCCTGACGGTGTCGGTGCTCGTCGTCGTCAGCACGCTCGTGCTCGGCACCTGGCTCGGCATGAAGCTCATGAAGCTCGATCGCGACACCGCCATCCTGAACGCGGCCGGCAGCGCGATTTGCGGCGCCGCGGCGGTCCTCGCCTTCGAATCGACGCTGCAGTCCAAACCGGAAAAGAGCGCCGTGGCTGTCGGCAGCGTCGTTCTGTTCGGCACCTTGTCCATGTTTCTTTATCCGCTCATGTTTCGCGCTGGCTGGCTCCATCTCGATATGCTCGGCGTCGGCCTGTTCTTCGGCGGCACGATTCATGAAGTCGCGCAGGTGGTGGGCGCCGCCAGCAACGTGAGCCCCGAGGCCACGCACATCGCGACGATCGTCAAGATGACGCGCGTCATGCTCCTCGTGCCGGTCCTGCTCGTGCTCGGGTTCTGGCTGGCGCGTCAGGCCCGGCGAGACAGCGGTGCCACGCACGGCGAGGCGCATGCATCGCGCAAGGTAGCGGTGCCGTGGTTCGCGCTGGGCTTTCTCGCTTGCGTGCTCGTGAATTCATTGCATACGCTGCCTGCTGTCGCGACGCAAACGTTGAATGCGATCGATACGTTCGCCTTGACGATGGCGATGACGGCGCTCGGCATCGAAACGCATATCGCGCAAGTGCGCAAAGCCGGCCCGCGCGCGCTGGCCACCGGTTTCATTCTGTACTTGTGGCTCATCGTGGGCGGATTGGCCATCACCTGGGGTGTCCAACACGTCTTTGCGTAGATCGGGTAACTCGCAGCGGGCATGCCGCGTGCCGTCCCCTCCATTGCCGCTTTCGGGATTCGGGAGCGATCATTGAGGCGCGGCACGCCGCCGCTTTCCGGAGAAGCTGATGCCATACGAACTGTATTACTGGGACGGCCTACAAGGCCGCGGCGAATTAGTCCGGCTCGCGCTGGAGCACGCGCAGGCACCGTACGTCGACATCGCGCGCGGCGGCGACGACGAAGGCCAGGGCGAATCGGCGATGCTCGCGCTCATGAACAGCAAGAGCGCGCCGTTCGTTCCGTTCGCCCCGCCGTTTTTGAAGGACGGCGATCTGATCGTCTCGCAAACGGCCAACATCTTGCTGTACCTCGGGCCCAAGCTCGGCCTGGCGCCGAAGGGCGATCTCGCTTACGTCGTGCACAGTCTTCAACTGACGATTGCCGACATGGTGACCGAAGTGCACGACACGCATCACCCCATTGCGAGCGGCCAGTACTACGAAGATCAAGAGGCCCCGGCCAAGGCGCGCGCCACGGATTTCCTCAAGCATCGCCTGCCCAAGTTCATGCGTTACTTCGAGCGCATACTCGCGCAAAACCCCGATGGCGAGCGTCACCTCGTGGGCGAATCGCTGACGTACGTCGATTTGTCGATGTTCCAGCTCATCGAGGGCCTGCACTACGCGTTCCCGCGGGCAACGGCGCACTTCGCCTCGCATTACCCGCGCTTGGCTGCTCTGCGCGACGCCGTCTCGGCGTTGCCGAACGTCGCCGCTTATTTGGCCTCCCGGCGACGCCTGCCGTTCAACGAAACCGGCATCTTTCGGCATTATCCCGAGCTGGACATGGCGGCGCGCTGACCGGTGCGGCCGGGCGAGACCGCGCGTGCGAGGCGTCGCGTCGCGGATAGGCGCTCGCCGCTCAGAGGCGCTCGCAGACGACAGGCGCTCGTCGCCGAAGCGCTCGCCGGCCGCTACCCGATGCTATGCTTGCGCTCGTCCCCAATCCCTTCGAACCCCGAGCCGACGCTTCCTCCGTGCTTTCATTTCTGCTTCGCCTGCGCACGCGCGCACAATCGTTGTTTCGCCTCTCCGAGGCCCACACGATGCTCGTCTGGGCCGTTGTCGTCGGCGTCCTCGGCGCCTTCGCCACGGTTGCCTTCCGCCACGCGATCGAGGCGTTTCAATGGGCGATTTCCGGGCACAGCGGCAGCTTCGTCGCGATGGCGCACGCCCTGCCCTGGACGATCCGGCTCTGGCTTCCCGCCGCGGGCGGCCTGCTGGCCGGGTACTTCCTGATCCTCGCGCGGCGCCGCGCCGATAAACGCGCGCATTCCGATTACATGGAAGCGATCGGGATCGGCGATGGCGTCGTGCCGGTTTGGGAGAGCGCCTGGCGCAGCGTCTCCTCGCTGTTTACGATCGGATTCGGCGGATCGATCGGCCGCGAGGGGCCGATGGTTCAACTCGCCGCGCTGGCCGGCTCCATCGTCGGCCGCTGGGTCCACTTCGATCCGCCGCGGCTGCGCCTGCTCGTCGCCTGCGGCGCCGCAGCCGGGATCACGTCGGCCTATAGCGCACCGATCGCCGGCGCGTTTTTCGTGACCGAGATCGTCCTCGGCTCGATCGCCATGGAGAACTTCGGGCCGCTCGTCGTCTCCTCCGTCGTGGCCAATATCGTCATGCGCGAGTTCTCGGGCTATAAACCGCCTTACGAGATGCCGGTATTTCCGGCGATCGCGGGTCCCGAGGTGCTGCTATTCGTCGCGCTCGGCCTGCTGTGCGGCGCCGTGGCTCCGCAGTTCCTGCATCTGATCGAATCCTCTCGCTCGCATTTCAAGCGTCTGCCGCTGCCTTTGCCCGTGCGGCTCGCGCTCGGCGGCCTCGTCGTCGGCATCGTCTCCGTTTGGGTACCCGAGGTTTGGGGCAACGGCTACAGCGTCGTCAATTCGATCCTGCACTCGCCGTGGACCTGGAGCGCGCTCGTCGTCGTGCTCGCTTGCAAAATCATCGCGACGGCGGCCACCGTAGGCTCCGGCGCCGTCGGCGGGGTATTTACGCCTACCTTGTTCGTCGGTGCGACGCTCGGGTCGCTGTTCGGCCTGGCCGTGCACGGCCTGTGGCCGCACGGTACCTCGGGCGCGTTCGCCTACGCGATGGTCGGCATGGGCGCGTTCCTGGCCGGCGCCACGCAAGCGCCGCTGATGGCAATTCTCATGATCTTCGAGATGACGCTCAGCTATCAGGTCGTCTTGCCGCTGATGCTGTCGTGCGTCGTCGCCTATTTCGTGTCGCGGGCGATCAACAAGACGTCGATGTACGAAATCACGCTGCGCCGGCATGCCGACGAGCAGGAACGCACGCGGCTGCGCGCCGCCCACGTGCGCGAACTCGTCAAGCCGGCCGATACCGTGGTGCGGCTCGACGCCAGCGTGCGCGACATGACCCGCGTGTTCCTGGAATACCCGGTGAAGTACCTTTACGTCACCGACGAGGCGGGGCATTTCCGAGGTGTGGTCGCCTTGAAGGACATCACGTCGGACCTGCTCGACAAGCGCGACACGTCCCATCTCACGGCGGCGGACTACCTCCAGCCCGAGTTCGCCGTCCTCACGCCCGACATGCCGATCGGCGTCGCCTTGCAGCGCTTTCTCGCGTTTCAGGGCGAGCGCCTGCCCGTCGTCGCGAGCGCCGATGCGCCAACCCTCGTCGGCGCCGTCTACAAGACTTCCCTGCTCGACGCCTACCGTCGGATGAATCCCGCTATCTAGCGCCTTCGCCCGGAAGAAGCGGCGCGCGCTTGCCGCCATGGCAAAGCGCCACATATTTTCTACAATGAAAAGCAGGCCGCCGAGCCCGCCGCGCGCCGCCCCGAGGCGCGCCGAGCGCAGCCCTTTCGATCGATGAGTCGATCAGGAGCGAAGATGAGCGAACCGTCCCTCGACGCCGTGCGGCGCGACCATGCGGGTTGGATTTTCGTGCATATCGAAGGCGAACCGTACGATCGCGGCGAACAGCACGGTCAGTTACTCGCCGACGAAATCAAGAACGCGATCCGTACCGCGAAATACCTCGCGCGCTGGGACACGGGAGAAGATTTCGAGACCTTCGCGAAGGCGGCCGTCTCTCAGTTCGCGTCGAAGCTCGACACCGAGTTCGCCGACGAAATTCAGGGGATCGCCGACGGCGCCAAGTTACGCTTCGACGAAGTGCTGGCCTGGAACGGCTACATGGATTTACTCCAAAGCTGGTGGCCGTCCCAAGTGGCGACACGCGAGCCGCGACAAGGCGAAAAGCCGTGGATGGCGCGGCGCGGCCATCCCTGCAGCGCGTTCATCGCGACGGGCAGCGCCACGCACGACGGGCGCATCGTCATGGCGCACAACTCGTGGGACCGCTACCCCGCGGGCGACGCGTTCAACGTCGTGTTCGACATCGTGCCCGATTCCGGGCATCGAATCCTCATGCAAGGTTTGCCGGGCTGCATTTCGAGCCTGACCGACTTCTGGCTCACGTCGGCCGGACTCATGATTACCGAAACGACGATCTCGAATTTCGCCGGCTACAACAGCGCGGGTGCGCCCGAGTTCTATCGGTCGCGCCGCGCCACGCAGTACGCCAACACCATCGGCGATTGGTGCGAGTTGTTCGCCCAGTCGAACAACGGCGGCTACGCGAACAGTTGGCTGCTCGGCGATACGAAGACCGGAGAAATCGCGCGCTACGAACTCGGCCTGCATTATTCGGGGTTCGAAAGCACGAAGGACGGCTTCTATAGCGGCTACAACAGCGCGACCGACGCGAAGATCCTCGAGCAGGAATGCGTCGGCGAAGGCAAGGACAATGCCGACGTGCGCAAAAACGGTGCGCGACGGCTACGCTTTGCGGAACTGGCCGAATTGCACCATGGCAAGATCGACGTGGAGATCGCCAAGCAGATGATCGCGGATCATCGCGATGTCTATCTCGACCGCGACGACAACCCGTGCTCGCGCACGATCTGCGGGCATCTGGAACTCGACGATGCCCGCGCTAGCGGCTCGGATATCGGCCCGTTCAATCCTTGGGGCGCGCACGACGGAAAAGTCGTCGACAGCGACATGGCGCGCGATCTGGCGTTTTGGGCGCGTTGGGGCCACCCGTGCGGAAGACCGTTCGACGCCCAAGCGTTCATGAAACGCCACCCGCAATGGAATTGGCTCAACGGTTATATGCGCGACCGGCCTTCGTGGCCATGGGCGCGCTTCGAAGTGCTGCGTTAGGGCCGCGAATTCGCGCGGCCTAGGCACGAGGCGTGCTGCGAAATGTACGCCCAAGCGTCGTCGGATTCGATCGGCCACCCCGAGCGCATCGACGGTACGCCCTATCGAGAAGGAGGTCGAGCGATGAAAGTCTCGACACTGACAACCATGGCATTGCTCTCGGCTTCGTGCTTCGCGGCACCGATTCATACCGGCAAATTCGACAGCGCCACGGCGCACGCCGCCCTGGCGGCGGCGCGGGCCAATGCAGCCCCGGTGGCCCCGCCCGCCCCCGATGTCACGGCGGACCCCGCTGCGAAGGCCGGCCACTGGCATCGCATCAAGCTGCCGAAGCAGCACGAGTTGGCGGTTCGCTTCGCCGCGCACGAACGGCTGGCGCGCACGTGAGCGCGCCCGGCAAAGCGCGCCGCAAAGCGGCTGCCGACGCGCCGGCTAGCGAGGCTTCGGTATCGGCTCCCGATCTATCGTCGGTGCCGATGGAAGCGATCGATCTGCAGATCGCGGACGTCCTGCATGCCGTTCGCTACCCGGCCAACAAGGATCGAATCGTCGATGCCGCCCGCGATGCGGGTGCGAGCAATGAACTGCTCGCGATTCTCGACGGCTTGCCGGAACAGGACTATGCGGGCGTGGACGACGTGACGCGGTTCATCGGCAGCAATTACGGGCCGGGCCTAGGGGTGTGAGCGCGTTCGGAGGAAGGCGCCGAACGGCCGAACGCCCCCGGCGACACCGATGCGGCAAGCGCCGGCGATCATCGGCCGAACACCGCTTTCGAAAAGAAGCCGGCCAAGACGGCCTCGGTCAGATCGGCGGTGACATACTGCGGATCGCAGACGCGAAACGACTGCACCCCTTCGCATAGCCCAATGAGACCGAGCGCCAACACTTCGGGCGGCATCTGCAACGGGGTGCCGACACGCTCCGAAAACAAGCGCGAGTAATCGGTGAAGAACTGATGCTTCTCCCGCGAGAACGCATTGAAACGCGCACGGAACTTCGCGTCGCGCGTCGCGAGCAGCTTGGCCTCCGCCCACAACAGAAAGCAGTCGTTCTCGCGAAAGAACTGGCTGTAGAACGCTAAGGCGCGATTTTCCATCTCTTCACGCGCCACGCCTTCCTGGATGATGGACTGCAAGTCCACTTGCATCCGCTCATGATCGCGCCGCAACAGCTCCATCAAAAGCTCGGATTTGCTGCGAAAGTTCGAGTAGAACGCCCCTCTCGTGTAGCCCGCGGCTTCCGCGATGTCTTCGACGCTCGCGGCCACGAAGCCCTTTTTCATGAAAATGGCCTGCGCAGCATCGAGCAGACGCAGGCGCGTCTGCTCCTTGCTCTCTTCCCGGGTCAAGCGTTTTCGTTTCATGGCGTGAAGTTTAGCACCATCGTTCAATTTCATCCGCCTTTGCATTCAAATACACACCTGTATTAGAATCCGCCGCTGTAGTTTGAACTCGGCTCCGCAGCGATCGCATCGCGCGCCGCGAGTCCGGCCGGCCAGCCGTGCGTGCTGGCCCGGTCCGCCCTATCTATAAAGCTTTGGGGTCACACGTGATTCGTCCCGGTCTTGACGCGCCAGCCAAGGTGCGTGCGCAGTTAGGCGGTTTGTCCCTCCTCGTCTCCCGCCCGGCGCTCCGTCGATACGGTATTGCCGCCGCCGTTTGCGGCGCGCTGGCGCTCGCCGGGTGTCATCGCCGCGCCCCCGAGGCCGCGGCGCCGCGCCCTGTCGTCGCCGTGCCGGTTCATCCCGACGGCATTCCGCCCCAGGCGAGCCTGCCGGGCGATATCGAAGCGCGCTACAGCACGCCGCTCTCGTTTCGCGTCGGCGGCAAAATCGTCGAGCGCGACGTGCGGCTCGGCGATACCGTCAAGGCCGGACAAATCGTCGCCCGGCTCGATCCCGCCGACTTGCAAAAGAGCCTAGCCAACGCGCAAGCGCAACTGGACAGCGCACAGCACCGCCTGGTCTACGCGAAGCAGCAACTCGATCGCGACAGCGCCCAGGCCGCCGAGAAGCTGATTGCGCCGTCGCAGATGGAACAGACGCAAGACGCGTATGCGTCGGCCGCCGGCCAGCGCGATGCGGCCCAAGCGCAGCTCGCGCTGGCGCGCGATCAGCTCGCCTACGCGACGCTCGTGGCCGACCATGCCGGGGTGATCACCGCCGAACAAGCGGATACGGGCCAAAACGTCACCGCGGGACAAGCTGTCTACGGGCTGGCGTGGTCGGGCGAGGTCGACGTTGTGTGCGATGCACCGGAAACCGCACTGCCCTCGTTGACCGTCGGCGCCACCGCGAACGTTTCGCTGCCGGCGTTGCCCGGCAAGTCCTACACCGCGCGCGTCCGCGAGATCTCGCCAGCCGCCGATCCGCAAAGCCGCACGTATCGCGTGAAGCTGACGCTCGCCGCGCCCGATTCCGAGGTACGGCTCGGCATGACCGCGCAAATCGCCTTCGCCTCGAGCCAGGCTGCTGCCGCGGGCCAGCACCCGTTCACGCTCCCCGTGACATCGTTGTTTCACGACGGCAATGCGCCCGCCGTTTGGGTCGTGCGCACCGGCACCGACACGCTCGAATTGCGTCGCGTGAAGGTGGGCCGCTACGACGAGCGCACCTTTTCCGTGACGCAAGGGCTGCAAGACGGCGACCGTGTCGTCTACCAGGGCGTACATACCGTGAGCGCCGGCGAGCACGTGCGCATCGTTCCCCCGCTGCATCCCGAGGATTTCGCATCATGAGCGGCACCGATCGCCGCGACGCGGCTGCTTTGCCCGGTAACGCTCGTTCGCCCGCCGCAATCGATACGGCGGCGCCCGCAGCCGATCCGGGGAACCTGCACGAAGAGGGACGATTCAATTTATCGGCGTGGGCGCTGAGGCACCAGGCGCTGGTCGTCTTTCTGATCGTGCTGGCCACGGTCGCGGGCATTCTCGCTTACACGCGCCTCGCGCAATCGGAAGATCCCCCGTTCACGTTCCGGGTGATGGTGATCCGCACGCTGTGGCCGGGCGCCACCGCGCGGCAAGTGCAGGAGCAAGTGACCGATCGCATCGAGCGCAAGCTCCAGGAGATGCCCTACATCGATTTCCAACGCAGCTATTCGCGGCCCGGAGAATCGATGATCTTCTTTTCGATGAAAGATTCGGCGCCGGTCAAGGACGTGCCGCAGACCTGGTACCAAGTCCGCAAGAAGGTGGGCGATATTGCGTACACGCTGCCGCCGGGCACCGCCGGTCCGTTCTTCGACGACGAATTCGGCGACGTCTACACCAACATCTACACACTCGAAGGCGACGGTTTTTCGCCGGCGCAACTGCACGACTACGCCGACGAATTGCGCACCGTCTTGCTGCGCGTGCCCGGCGTGGCGAAGGTCGACTACTTCGGCGATCCGGATCAGCACGTCTTCGTCGAAATCTCGAACGCTCAGCTTACCCGGCTGAACATCACGCCCCAGCAGTTGGCGCAAGCGATCGCTTCGCAAAACGCCGTCGCCTCGCCCGGCACGGTCACGACGCACGACGATCGCGTGTTCGTTCGCCCAAGCGGCCAATTCGCCGACGTTCGCGCGTTGGCCGATACGTTGATTCCGATCGGCCGCCGCAGCGTCCGGCTCGGCGACATCGCCACGATCAAGCGCGGCTATGACGATCCGCTCGTCACCGAAATGCGCAACCGTGGGCATGCCGTGCTAGGCATCGGCATCACCATGCAGCCTGGCGGCGACGTCATTCGCCTGGGCAAAGCGCTCGATGCGACCGCCACGCAGTTGCGCGCGCACCTGCCGGCTGGCCTTACGCTCGAACAAGTGTCGAGCATGCCGCTCGCGGTCTCGCATTCGGTCGACGATTTCCTGGAGGCGGTCGGCGAGGCCGTCGCCATCGTGCTGATCGTGAGTTTGGTTTCGCTCGGCTTGCGTACCGGGATGGTCGTCGTGATTTCGATCCCGATCGTGCTCGCGGTCACCGCGCTCGTCATGTATCTGTTCGACATCGGCTTGCACAAGGTGTCGCTCGGCACGCTCGTGCTTGCGTTGGGGTTGCTCGTCGACGATGCCATCATCGCGGTCGAAATGATGGCCGTGAAGCTCGAGCAGGGATGGAAGCGAACGCGCGCGGCCGCCTTCGCCTATACGAGCACGGCGTTCCCGATGCTCACCGGCACACTGGTCACCGTCTCGGGCTTTCTGCCGATCGCGCTCGCCAAGTCGAGCACGGGCGAGTACACGCGTTCGATCTTCGAAGTGTCGGCCATCGCGCTGATCGCCTCGTGGTTCGCGGCCGTCGTGCTGATCCCGCTGCTCGGCTACCACCTGCTGCCCGAGCGCAAACGCGCGTCCGGCGAAGCGCACGATCACGAGCACGACATCTACGACACGCGCTTTTATCGGCGGCTCGCGGGCTGGATAACTTGGTGCGTCGAGCGCCGCTTCGTCGTGCTCGGCATCACGGTCGCCCTGTTCGTCGCCGCACTCGCCGCGTTCTCGCTGGTACCGCAGCAATTCTTCCCGAGTTCCGATCGCCCCGAGTTGCTCGTCGACGTGCGGCTGCCGGAAGGCGCATCGTTCGACGCCACGTTACGGCAAGCCAAGCGGCTCGAACAAACGCTCGACGGCCGTCCCGAAATCGATCATTTCGTCGATTATGTCGGCACCGGTGCGCCGCGCTTCTATCTGCCGCTCGATCAGCAACTGCAGCAGCCGAACTTCGCCCAGTTCGTGATCACCGCCAAATCGGTCGAGGAACGCGATAAGCTCGCGCGCTGGCTCGACACGCGGCTCGAGACCGACTTCTCGGGCGTGCGCACGCGGCTGTCGCGGCTCGAGAACGGCCCGCCCGTCGGCTATCCGATCCAGTTTCGCGTGAGCGGCGACGACATCGGGACCGTGCGCGCCATCTCCGAAAAAGTGGCCTCGACGATACGGGCCGACGGCAGAACGCGCGGCGTGCAATTCGACTGGGACGAACCGGCCGAACGCTCGATGACGTTCGAAGTCGATCAAAACAAGGCCCGCCAACTGGGCGTCACGTCGCAAGACGTCTCGAACTTCCTGGCCATGACCCTCTCGGGCTACACCGTGACGCAGCTGCGCGAACGAGACAAACTCATCAGCGTCGATCTGCGCGCGCCCAAGAGCGAACGGGTCGATCCCGCGCGCTTGCTCGGCCTAGCCATGCCGACACCGAACGGTCCCGTCCCCCTCGCCTCGCTCGGACACATGCGCAATACGCTCGAGTACGGCGTGATCTGGGAACGCGATCGGCAGCCCACCATCACCGTGCAGGCCGACGTACGCGGCAGCGCGCAAGGCATCGACGTCACGCACGATCTCGACCGCGCGCTGGCCCCCGTGCGCGCGTCGCTGCCGCTCGGCTATCGCATCGAAGTGGGCGGCTCGGTAGAGGAAAGCGCGAAAGGCCAAGCGTCGATCAATGCGCAAATGCCGCTCATGGCCATTGCCGTGCTGACGCTGTTGATGATTCAGCTGCAAAGCTTCGCCCGCGTGCTGATGGTGGTGCTCACGGCGCCGCTCGGATTGATCGGCGTCGTCGTGACATTGCTCGCCTTCGGCAAACCGTTCGGCTTCGTGGCCATGCTCGGGGTGATCGCCATGTTCGGCATCATCATGCGCAACTCGGTGATTCTCGTCGATCAGATCGAACAGGACATCGCCGCCGGCCATCGCCGGTTCGACGCGATCGTCGGCGCCACCGTCCGCCGCTTCAGGCCGATCACGCTAACGGCCGCGGCGGCCGTGCTTGCCCTGATTCCGCTGCTGCGCTCGAACTTCTTCGGCCCGATGGCCACGGCGCTGATGGGCGGGATCACGAGCGCCACCGTGCTGACCCTCTTCTACTTGCCCGCGCTCTACGCGACATCGTTCAGAGTGCGGCTCGATGAGCGCGATCCGCCGCCGGACACCGCCGCGCATACGGGGAATTGATCTTGAACGCCTTGCCTATCGCCCATCCACGCCGCGCCGCCTCGTTCTCGACGCCGCGTTCGTTGCCGCTTTCGCTCGTCGCTGCGCTAACGTTGGCCGCTTGCTCGCTGGGACCCACCGGCGAACCGCCGGCCATGCCCTCGCCCGCCCACTACGGACAGCGTGCGCTACCCGAGCAAACGGCCACCGCCGGCGGGGTCGCTCAGCGCTTCGATGTCGGTGCGCAGCCCGTGCCCAACTGGTGGCATCTGTATCGCTCGGCCCAGCTCGATGCGCTCGTCGAGGAAGGCTTGAAGAACAGCCCGACGCTCGCGGCCACCGAGAAATCGCTGGCCGGCGCGCGCGAGCAGTTGCGAGCGCAGATCGGCTCGTCGCTGCTTCCAACCGTCGATGCGGGCGGTCAAGCCACGCGCGAGCGAGCGCTCGGCATCCCGGAAGCCGGTCCGCAAACGGTGCTGTATAACGTGTTCGTCGGGCAACTCCAGGCGCACTACACGTTCGACTTGTTCGGCGCCGTGCGATATGCGAATGCTGCCGTGCATGCACGCGTCGACGTTCAAGCGTTCGAATTCGACGCGGCTCGCCGGACGCTCGCGGCCAATATCGTGACGACGGCCATCAACGCAGCGGCGCTCAGCGATGAAGTCGACGCCACGCAGCGGCTCGTCGCCTTGGCGCGACAAACGGCGCGGGACGATGCTCGGCGCTATGCGCTCGGTGCCGTGTCCCACGCGCAGGCGCTGGCATCGGAGCAAACGGCGTCCGACCTCGAAGCCAGCTTGCCGCCGCTGCTCGCACAGCGCCAGGCTGCCCGCCATGCGCTGGCCGTGCTGATTGGACGAACGCCCGATGCGGTACCGGATATCCCCACGCTCTCTAGCCTTGCGCTACCCGAGCACGTCCCGGTGGTCGTCCCCTCGACACTGCTGAAGACGCGGCCCGATATTGCCGCGGCCCAAGCCGCATTGACGGCCGCGGCGGCCGAAGTCGGCGTCGCGACTGCGCAGTTGTTCCCGAGCTTGTCGCTGACGGCGTCGATGGGCAAAGGCGGCTTCAGTTGGCCGGCGGCCCTGTCTGGGGCGGGCGCGTTATGGAGCATCGGCGGATCGCTCACGCAGCCGTTGTTCCACGGCGGCGCATTGCTCGCGCAACGGCGTGCGGCGATCGATTTTTACCAAGCGGCCGCCGATCAATACAAGGCGGCCGTGCTGTCGGCGTTTCAGAACGTAGCCGATACGCTGGCCGCGCTCGAATACGACGCGCAGGCGGCCCGTGCGGCGGATGCTTCCGCCTCGGCCGCGCGCCAGGCATTCGATGAAACGGCCGCGCGCGGTAAGCTCGGCGCGGTGGCGAACGCGGCTGTGCGCGCTAGCGAGCAACAGTATTGGAACGAACGAGTCGGCGCGATTCGCTCGGCGGGACGACGGCTCGGCGATACTGCACTGTTGTATCAAGCGATGGGGACACCGCCGGCCGTCGAGTGATCCTGCGGGCCTAAACGACGCCCGCGAGTCGGCGCTTTTCGGCCCGCAGCATGAAGTAATTGATGCCGATGACGCCGACCGTCACGACGCCGATGAACAGCGTCGCGAGCGCATTCATCTCGGGATTCAAGCCGAGCCTCACCCGCGAGAACACGACCAGCGGCAGCGTCGTCGAACCCGGTCCCGACAAGAAGGCCGACAGCACCAGGTCGTCGATCGACAGCGTGAACGACAGCAGCCAGCCGGCCATCAACGCCTGCGAGATCAGCGGCAGCGTAATCGCGAAGAACACTTTGAACGGCGTCGCCCCGAGATCGAGCGCGGCCTCCTCGAGCGATGGATTGAGTTCGCGCACACGCGATTGAACGATGATGGCGACGTACGACATGCACAGCATGACGTGGCCGATCCAGATCGTCGCGAATCCCCGCCGCTCCGGCCAACCGATCCACTTCCCCATCTCGATGAAAAGCAGCAGCAAGGAGATGCCTTGAATCACTTCCGGGATCACGAGCGGCGCATTGATCATGCCGCTAAATAGCGTGGCGCCGCGAAACCGGCCCATCCGCGCGAGAACGAAGCCCGCCCACGTGCCGATGAACACGGAGGCGAACGCCGTCAACAACGCGATGCGCAGCGAGAGCCAGAACGCCGCGATGAGTTCGTCGTCCTGCGCGAGCGCGGCGTACCAGCGCGTGGAAAAATGCGTCCACACCGTGACGAGCTGCGACTCGTTGAACGAATAGACGATCAGGCTCAGGATCGGGATATAGAGGAATGCGAAGCCGATCCCGAGCGCCGTCGCTTGCAAGGTACGATTCGGTTTGATCATCGGCGCGCTTCCAGTTGTTTAGCCTGAAAGTGCTGGAACATCGCCATCGGCACGAGCAACAGCAAGACCATCGCACAGGTGACCGCGGACGCCATCGGCCAGTCGGCGTTGTTGAAGAACTCGTTCCACATGACGCGACCGATCATTAAGGTATTCGCGCCGCCGAGCAATTCGGGGATCACGTATTCGCCGACCGCCGGGATGAACACGAGCAGGCAGCCCGCAATGATGCCGTTCTTCGAGAGCGGCAACGTGATTTGCACGAATGCCTTCCACGGCTTGGCGCCGAGATCGTAAGCCGCCTCGAGCAACGTCAAGTCCATCTTCACGAGGTGGGCGTACAGCGGCATGACGAGAAACGGCAGGTACGAATAGACCATGCCGATATAAACGGCGGTGTTCGTCCGATAGAGTTCGAGCGGCGTGTGGATGAGCCCGATCGTCATCAAGAAGTTGTTCAGCAGCCCATTGTTCTTGAGGATGCCGATCCACGCATAGACGCGAATCAGGAACGACGTCCAGAACGGCAGCATCACGGCCATCATCAAGATGTTGCGCGAGTTCGGGTTCGAGCGCGCGATGTAGTACGCCATCGGATAGCCGAGCAGCAGGCACAGCAGCGTCGTAACGGCCGCCACGAGGACCGAATTGACGTAGGTGGCGAAATACAGGCTGTCGGTCAACAAGAACGCGTAGTGCGCGACGTTCAACGAAATCTGTACCACGCCGTCCTTGACGGCGACGAGTTCCGTGTACGGCGGAATGCCGAGCTGCAGCTCCGCGAAACTGATCTTGACGACCAGCAAAAACGGCACGAAGAAGAACATCAACAGCCAGATGAAGGGCCCGGCGACGACGGCGGTGCCGCCGGTCAGCCGCAGGCGCCTTGCCGGCCACGTGGCGAAAGAGAGCAGCGCGTTCATGCCGTCAGCACCACCCCGGCCGATGCGCTCCAGCGCACATAGATTTCGTCTCCCCAGGTGGGCGATTCGATTTCGGTCAACGCGAGGCTCGAGACGTTCGCCACCACGGTCTTCCCCGAATCGAGCTTCACGTGATAGAGCGAGTAGCCGCCCACGTAGGCGATATTCGCCACGGTGCCGCGCCCCCAGTTGTAGGCGCCTTCGGGCGGTTTGCGCGTCAGCGCGATCCGCTCGGGGCGGACCGAAATCGTCACGGGCATGCCGAGCGGCCCGGTAATGCCGTGATTGACGTACAAACGGCAAGGCAACTCGGCCGTCTCGACGAACACGTGATCGGGCTCGTCTTCCACGACGTGCCCGTCGAACAGGTTCGTCGAGCCGATGAATTCGGCCGAGAAGCGCGAGTTCGGATATTCGTACACTTCGTGCGGCGTGCCGAGCTGGACGATCTCGCCTTCGCTCATGACGGCAAGGCGATCGGCCATCGTCATCGCCTCTTCTTGATCGTGCGTGACCATGATGCAAGTCACGCCGACGCGGTCGAGAATGTTGACGAGTTCGATTTGCGTACGCTGCCGGATCTGCTTGTCGAGCGCCGACATCGGTTCGTCGAGCAGCAGCAGCTTGGGCCGTTTGACGAGCGAACGCGCGAGCGCGACGCGCTGCTGTTGGCCGCCGGAGAGCTGGTGCGGCTTGCGTTTCGCGAAACGCCCCATTTGCACGAGATCGAGCGCAGCGTGCACCCGCTCCTTCAGCTCAGCCTTTTGCACGCCTTCCTGCTTGAGCCCGAAGGCGACGTTCGCCTCCACCGACATATGCGGGAACAGCGCGTACGACTGAAACATCATGTTGACGGGCCGCCGGTACGGAGGCATCGACGCGAGGTCTTCTCCGTCGATCAGGATCTTGCCCGCGCTGACCGATTCGAGCCCGGCAAGCATTCGAAGTAAAGTGGACTTGCCGCAGCCGGAGCTGCCGAGCAGCGCGAAGAGTTCCCCCTTCGCCACCGACAAGCTGACGTTCTTGACCGCGACCGTTTCCCCGAACTTCTTGACGACGTCGACGATCTGTACAAAGTGGTCGGCCGATGTGTTGACGGACGACGTGGAACCTGCGGGGCGCGCGCCGGCTAACGGCTGCGAGCTCGACTGATCGCTCATGATTTGCTGCTTGACTCCACTTTTGACGTACAAAGCCCCCGGCGATGGCTCCGGGGGCTCGTGAGTGCGTGTCGCGCGCGGCGACGAATTATCGGCCCGTCTTGAATTCGGTCCAAAGACGCGTTTGCAGACGCTGAATCTCAGGCGGCAGCGGCTTGAGCAGAAACAGCGTCTTGACGACGTCGGCAGGCGGATACACGGCCGGGTCGCTCGCGATCTTCGGATTCACGTACTTCCTCGCTTCGGCGTTGGCCGTCGGGTAGTAGACGGCATCGGTGATCGCGGCGTTGACTTGCGGCGTCTCGATATAGTTGATCCATTGCAGCGCCGCGTCTTTGTGCGAGGCGTCCTTCGGCATCGCCATCACGTCGAACCACACGGGGGCCCCGCCCTTCGGGATGTAGTACTCGATCTTGTACGGCTTCTTCGCTTCGAGCGTGCGATGCTTGGCGATCACGACGTCGCCCGACCAGCCGTAAGCGAAACAGATATCGCCACCGACCATATCGTTGATATAGCCCGACGAGTTGAACTGCGTGATGTACGGGCGGATCTTCTTCATCATCGCCATGGCGGCCTGATAATCGGCCGGATTGGTGCTCATCGGATCTTTGCCGATGTAGTGCAGCGCCGCGGCGAAGAACTGATCGGGCGCGTCGAGCACCGACACGCCGCAGGCCTTCAGCTTCGAGATGTTCTCGGGCTTGAACAGGATGTCCCAGTTATCGAGCGCGACGTTCTGGCCGAGGATTTGCTGGGCTTTCGTGACGTTGTAGCCGAGGCCCGTCGTGCCCCAGGCCCAGGGCACCACATACTTGTTGCCCGGATCGGCGCCGGCGACGAGCGCCATCAGTTGCGGATCGAGATACTTCAGGTTCGGGATCTTCGATTTGTCGAGCGGCGCAAAGATGCCGGCGGCGATTTGCTTGCCCGCGTAATTGCTCGTGGGCACGACGATGTCGTAGCCCGAATTGCCGGTCAGCAATTTGGCTTGGAGCGTGTCGTCGCTATCGTAGTTGTCGTAGCGGACGTGAATGCTCGTCTGCTTCTGGAAGTTCGGAATGGTGTCCTTGGCGATATAGTCGGACCAGTTATAGACATTCAGTTGCGCATCCTTGGCCGACGCCGCCCATGGCGCCGCGCACAAAACCAGTGCGGCCAGACCGCCCATCACCCGTTTCTTCATTCCGTTCTCCGATGCGGACCGGCTTGCCCGGCCTCGACCCCGCCCATGCCGCGACATCCCGCTCGCGGCGCCTCTGAAAAACCCGAAAGCTACCATCAAATATTGGCGCGCGGCACAAAAATGCTAAGCACTCGGACCGAGCTGTCGCACAAACGGCACAAACGGCACGATCGCGCCGACGGCCGGCGCCGGCGAACGCGTCGCCGATTGTGCCCATGCCGAATCGGGCGCAATTTTATCGGGTTATAGGCCCGTGTCCACTCGAAAAAAACCTCTGTTAGCCTTTCGGAAGCCCTTCAGCGCCATGGTGCCGGCCGAGTTTCCCGGCCCCGTTCGCCGTAAGGGGTTTGGCCAACCGGACGCGGTGTCGGCTACCATACGGGCACGCCCCGTATTTATGCATCCGAGACCGTTTTCGATGGCTTCCAACCTCCACGCGCTGCCCGACAGCCCCTGCATCGGCGTCTGTTCGACGCTTTTCGACGAAATCTGCAAAGGCTGCGGCCGCACGGCCTCGGAAGTCTCGAATTGGGTCTTCATGAGCGACGACGAAAAACGCGTCGTCTGGGAGCGCATCGAACGCGAAGGCACGGCAATGCGGTTTCGGAACGACAAGCTCTAACCGTCCCCACCATGAAAAACGCCGGGCAGCGCCGGCGTGGGTAGCGTCATGCGACCGTGGGTCGCGCCGGCCGCATGCGGGCCGGTATAGGCCTCAGTCCGGCTTCGCGACCGTCAACTGCATCGACTTGTATTCGAGATACTCTTCGAGGCCATAGATACCGTTTTCGCGCCCGTAGCCCGACTGTTTGAAGCCGCCGAACGGTGCATGCATATTCCACGCGCCGCCGTTGATATCGACCTGGCCGGTTCGGATGCGTCGCGCCACGGCGATCGCGCGTTCGTCGCTGCCGGCCCAGACGGCGCCGCCCAAGCCGTAGGGCGAATCGTTGGCGATACGGATCGCTTCTTCCTCGTCCTCGTACGTGATGATCGACAGCACCGGCCCAAAGATTTCCTCTTGAGCGATGGTCGCTTTCGGATGCACGCGGCCGAACACCGTCGGCCGAACGAAAAAGCCCTTCGACACCCCTTGCGGCAGTTGTGCGCCCCCCGTGACCAGTTCGGCGCCTTCCGCGAGGCCGCGCTCGATGTACTCGCGCACGCGGGCAAGCTGCACGGCTGACGCAAGCGGCCCGAGGCGCGTGTCCTCGTTGCGCGGATCGCCGACCACGAACGCTTCGGCGGCGGCTTTGGCCAGTGCGCGCACTTGCTCGTAGCGCGCCGCGGGCACGAGTAGCCGGGTATGCGCGGAGCAGGTTTGGCCCGAGTTCAAATAGCAAGCGGCAACGGTACTCTTCACGGCCGTGGCGAAATCGGCATCGTCGAGCACGACCGAGGCGGATTTCCCGCCCAGTTCGAGCGCCACGCGTTTGACGCTCGCCGAGGCGAGTTCGGCCACGCGTTTGCCGGCGCGCGTGGAACCCGTGAACGACACCATATCGACGAACGGATGGCTGGCGACGATCTCCCCGACGACGGGCCCATAGCCGCTCACGAGATTGAACACGCCAGCCGGCAAGCCCGCCTCGTGAATGGCCTCGGCCAAGATGAACGCGTTCAGCGGTGCGACCTCCGACGGCTTGAGCACGACGGTACAGCCCGCGGCGAGCGCCGGCGCCACCTTCAGCGTGATTTGATTGAGCGGATAGTTCCAGGGGGTAATGGCGGCCACAACGCCGACCGGCTCGCGCGCCACCAGCGAATTGCCGACTCGCGCCTCGAATTCGAACTCGCGGGCGAGCTTGGCGTATGCATTCCAGTTGTACACGGGACTGCCGACTTGGATGGCGCGGGAGAGTTTGAGCGGCATACCGACTTCGCCGCAGATCGTGCTGGCGAGTTCGTCGGTGCGCGCCTTCAGATTCGCGGCGATTTTTTCGAGATAGCCGGCGCGGACGGCCGCGGGGGTGGCGGCCCAGCCCTCGAAGACCAGCTTCGCGGCCTCGACGGCGGCTTCGGCGTCGGCAGCTTGGCCCTCGGGGATCCGGCCCATGACCGCTTCCGTGCCGGAATCGATGACGTCGATGGTGCCCGAGCCTGAAGGCGCGAGCCATTGACCGCCGATGTAAAGACGTTCGTAGATCTTCATTGCGAGTGTCACCTTGTGGGTTTCGACTCGCCCATTCTACTCAGCGGCCCCAGGATCGGTTGCGAACGGGGGCCGATTCGGACCCTTCGGACGCTTCGGACACGAGCGGGCGACGCAATGGTCGTCGGCCGCGTGTGGAGTCGCCGCGGCCGCGACACCCACTGCGTCGCGGTATTACTGCACGCCCTGGCTAGCCAGGAATTCCTCGTAATTGCCGCCGAAGTCGTACAACGTGCCGTCCGTGCGCACTTCGATGATGCGATTGGCGAGGCCGCTCACGAATTCCCGATCGTGCGACACGAAAATGAGCGTGCCCTCGTACTTGTCGAGCGCGATCTGCAACGACTCGATCGATTCCATATCCATGTGGTTCGTCGGCTCGTCCATGAGCAGCACGTTGTGGCGGCCGAGCATCAGCTTGCCCCAGATCATGCGGCCCTTCTCGCCGCCCGAAAGCACCTTGACGGACTTCTTGATATCGTCCGCGTTGAACAGCAAGCGGCCCAGCGTGCCGCGCACCATTTGGTCGTCGTCGCCGTCCTTGCGGTAGTTGTCGATCCAATCGGTCAGCGTGACGTCGTTCGGAAACTCTTCGTACGTGTCTTGCGGCATGTAGCCGACGTTCGCATTCTCGGCCCACTTGATCGAGCCGCCGTCGAGCGCCAAGTTGCCGTGCAACGCACGCAGCAGTGTGGTCTTGCCCGCGCCGTTCTCGCCGATGATCGCGATACGCTCGCCCGGCTGCACGCTCAGATCGAAGTTCTCGAAGATCGTGCGCTCGTAGCGCTTCGTGATGCGCTCGGCCACCACGGCGATGTTATGCAGCTTCTTCTCGAATTCGAAGCGGATGAACGGATTTTGCCGCGACGACGGCTTGAATTCCTCGATCTTGATCTTGTCGATCTGCTTCAAGCGGCTCGTTGCCTGACGCGCCTTCGATTTGTTCGCCGAGAAGCGGCGCACGAAATCTTGCAGATCGGAGATACGCTCCTTCGCCTTGGCATTGGCCGCGGCCTGGCGCTCGCGGGCCTGCGTCGACGCGAGCATGTAGTCGTCGTAGTTGCCCGGGTAGACCTTCAGCGTGCCGTAATCCATGTCCGCCATGTGCGTGCAGACCTGGTTCAAGAAGTGCCGATCGTGCGAGATGATGATCATCGTGGAGTTGTACTCGTTGAGCACGTTCTCCAACCAGCGGATCGAGTTGATATCCAGGTTGTTCGTCGGCTCGTCGAGCAGCAGCACGTCCGGGTTCGAGAACAGCGCCTGCGCCAGCAGCACGCGCAGCTTCCAGCCCGGGGCGACATTGCTCATCGGCCCGTTGTGGTCCTCGATGGCGATGCCGATGCCGAGCAGCAGCTCGCCCGCGCGCGCCTCGGCCGTATAGCCGCCGTACTCGGCGAACTTGGCTTCGAGTTCCGCGGCGTGCATGTAGTCGTCGTCGGTGGCCTCGGCATTGGCGTAGATCGCGTCGCGCTCCGTCATTGCGGCCCACATCTCCGTATGGCCCATCATGACGACGTCGAGCACGCGCATGTCTTCGTACGCGAATTGATCCTGACGCAGTTTACCGAGGCGGACGTTCGGTTCCAGCATGACGGTGCCCGAGCTTTGCTCGAGGTCGCCGCCGAGAATCTTCATGAACGTCGACTTGCCGCAGCCGTTCGCGCCGATGAGACCGTAGCGGTTGCCCTCGCCGAACTTGACCGAGATGTTCTCGAACAAGGGCTTCGGCCCGAATTGCATGGTGATATTGGCGGTAGACAGCACGGCGCGTCCCTTCGAATGGTGATCGGCGAAAAACTCGACATTTTACCAAGCTTTCGCTCGCCCCACCCGCTCGCGGGCGTGAGCGCCGGTCGAACACCCACCGCGCTCGTTCGCGTCCGCTGTTCAATGCGCCGGGTGGGCGCCCGGCGGCGGCGCTTGCGGGGCCGCGCGCATCTGAGCCAGCAGCGCCGCACAAGGCGTCGGCTTCGTATGGCTGGGCGAGATCAACGGGACCAAAGCCGCGAACGGATTGAGCAGCCCCAGGCCAACGGCCGCCCCGGCCCGCAACGCGATCGCGGTTTTATCGACGCCCACGTCCGGGTTCTTGAAAGTGCCCTTGACGTACAGGGGCGAACGCAGCGTGAAAATCCGGAATCCCTTCGTGTGAGGATGGATCGTTAATTTCATCGTCTCGTCGCGCAAATCGATCTTGCCGTCCATGCCGATCACGGCGTCGGCCGTGTCCAGTGCGAACGTCCGCGTGTCGAGCACGCCGTCTTGCGCCGCGAAGTCGGCCGCCATGCAGTTGATATCGATGTCGCGCGTGCCGAACAGCTTTTCGTAGACCACGTTCGCCACGTTCAGCCCCGCCGCCTCCATGATCAGCAAGCTCACCTTGCCTTGCGTGATGAGCGCCTTGGCTTCGCCGTTCAACGTACCGGCCAACGCGGCCGGCGAATTGCCTATCGCGGATAGGTTCGCGTCGCCGTTGACTTCGCCGAGCGCCGATTGCATCGTCTTTTGCGTCGGGAATAGCTGCTTGAGCCGCAGATGACGCGCCGATAACGTCATGCGCGCCTGCAACGGCGCTTTCGAGCCGTCGAGATGGAAATTCGACGAGAGCGTGCCGCCCGCCACGCCGAAATTCAACGGATCGAAAGTCAGCACGCCGTCCTTGAGCACGACATGCGTATCGAGATCCGTGATCGGCAGCGCCGGATCCTTGAGGATCCGCCGGCCCTTGAAGGTCACATCTGCATCCATGGCCTTCCAGCGGTCGGTATGAAACGGCTCGACGGGCAAGGCCCGATCGGCCGGTTGCTTGACCGCTTCGCCACGGCGGGCCTTGTTCGCGTTGGAATCGGCGCCGACGATCGGCGCGAGATCGGAGAACCGTAGCAGATTCGACGACACATGGCCCGTGAGCGACGGCCGAGGCTGGCGCGATCGATACGTGAGCGTTCCCTCCAAGTCGCTGCCCCCGACGCGGCCCGTAAAGCCGCTGTAGGTGAACACGCTTGCGCCCGTTTGCAGGTGGCCGACGAGGTGCCCGTCGGTGGCGTACGGAGGCGTTTGCGGCAGATTCACCCCTAGGATCGAATACAGATGCGACAAGTCCTCGCCTTGCAGCCAAAGCCGCAAATCGAGCGCCGATAGATGCACGGGATCGGTCAACGTGCCGACGAGCGCCACGCGGGTATCGCCGATCTTCACATCGGCTTGCATCGGAAACGGACGATGGGCATCGCGCAGCGCGAGCACGCTGCCGAGCTTGCCGCTGCCCGACACGTCCGTCTTGCGGTAGCGGCCCTTCGCTTGCCAGGCGAGCGAATAGACAAGCGCGGTGTGCGCGTTCGCGGATGCGCTCGATGCCCCCGAGGCTGGCGACGCCGCTGCCTCGGGCTGCGCGCGCGAAGCCGGCGGGTTCGACGCGGCCGTCGCACTTTGCCCTGCCGCCGCATCCGACCCAGCCCGCGGGCTCGATGCCGCGATCTGCGCGGAAGCCGCCTGCGCCCCGGAAGCCGTCTTCGTCTGCGATTGAAGCTTGCTGGCCCCGCGCTCGCCGATCACATGCGCGGCCGCCCCGCGCGAGGCCGCCTCCTGCTGCTTCATGACATCGCCGATCGGCAACGGTTTGCCGAGGGTATCCACATCGACCTGCGCATCGACTTGCTCGACCTCGTCCGAGGCCGCGATATGCGCTTTCTTGAAGCCCAAATCGGCCAGGCGCAACGTCCAGCGCGACGGCCCTTTCGATTGGGGCAGGTTGAAGACCCAGTTCGCACGTCCATCCTTGAGCCGTTCGAGGTCGATCGACGGGTTGACGAGATCGATCGACGGAATGGAGATCACACGTGCCAACAAAGGCAGCACTTCGACGTCGAAACTGATCGCGTCGAGCTTGGCGAACGTCTTCGATGCGGCCCAAGGGGGATTGCCGACTGTCACGTCGTAAGCGGAAAACCGCGGCCACGGCACCCAGGCGCGCCAGCCATGCTCGCCTGTCGGATGCTGCCAGCCGACCCGCAAATCGCCGTTGATGGCGAATGGCCGCCCGATCGCTTGGGACACTTTGTCGTCGACCCAAGGTCGAGCGCGGTTCCAATCGAAGGTCGCCACGAAAATCGCCAGCACGGCGCAAAGCACGAGCACGGCGACGATGAACCAGGCAAGAATTTTGCCGGCGGTACGGGCTGCGTTGGCGGGATGCGGCATGCGAGTGTCGTTTCGTTCGAGGATTGAGCAACGCGATGCGACGCCATGGCGGGCGGCGAGCGCGGCCTTCGACTACGGTAGCGAGCAATCGCCATGCCATGCGGCTCCATCCCATGCGGCTCCATCCCATTGCCTATCATGTCGAGTCTCGGTAGGCTTGCCGCGGTGCGCTCGACCGGCCGCACCGCCGTTGCCCATGCACGTAGCACTGGCGCCCTCCCTTCATCGACGATCGACCTGCGTGATGACCGCCCCCTTTCTGCTGGAAGCCCACGCGCTCATGCGGCGCGACGCACGAACGGCGACGACGTTGCTCGCCGCAACCGATTTTTCCCTTGCCGCAGGCGAGCGCGTGGCGATTACGGGCCCCTCCGGTTCGGGTAAGAGCGTCCTGTTGCGCGCGCTCGCGCTGCTCGATCCGCCCGATGGCGGCCGGGTGCGATGGCACGGGCAAGCGGTCGATCGCCACGCCATCCCGCGCTTTCGACGCAGCATCGCGTACGTGCGGCAGCGGCCCGCGCTCGTCGAAGGCAGTGTGGAAGACAATCTGCGCTACCCGTACTCGCTGCATGCGTATCGCGATGTGCGGTTCGATCGCGAGCTTGCGGCGCGGCTCGCCCGAGCAGCCGGTCGAAACGAAGATTTCCTGAACAAGCGGGCGAGCGATCTATCGGGCGGAGAAGCGCAAATCGCGGCCTTGATTCGCGTGCTGCAACTAGCGCCCGAAGTGCTGCTGCTCGACGAACCCACCGCTTCGCTCGATCCCGAATCCGCACGCGCCATCGAAGCGCTCGTCGACGATTGGTTCGAAACGGACCGGGCGGCGCGGGCCTCGATCTGGGTGTCGCACGACCCGGCGCAGGCCGCACGCGTCGGACAGCGTCGGCTCGCCATGCGCGCCGGCACCCTCGCCCAGCAAGCGGAGACGATCGAGTGAATCCGGTCTTGCACGATCTGAGTCTTGGCGACGTCGCGATCGCCGCGTTGCTGATTATCGTCAACGGCGCGCTTTCCGTTGCCCTGTCGCTCGGCCTGGGGCGCCAACTTGCATGGGCCGCCGTGCGCACGGTCGTTCAGCTGCTGTTGGTCGGCTATGTGCTCGGCTGGGTGTTTGCCGTCGACCGCTGGTATGTCGTGCTCGCGCTGATGGCGCTCATGACCGTCATCGCGGGTTTCGCGGGCGCGGCCCGTGGCGCGCATACGTACGCGGGACAGCGCGTGGATAGTCTCGTGTCGATTTGGCTCAGCGCGTGGTTGATCGCGGCCGTCGGCCTGTTCGCGGTCATGCGCATTCATCCTTGGTACGAGCCGCAGTATGCGATTCCGATCCTCGGGATGATTCTCGGGAACACGTTGACGGGTGTCTCGCTCGCGATCGAGCGCATGACCGAGGAACTGACGGCGCGGCGCGATCGCGTCGAAATGGCGCTCGCGCTCGGCGCGACGCGCTGGGAAGCCGCGCGCGGGCCCGCACGCCAGGCCGCTCGCGCAGGCATGATCCCGACGCTCAATCAAATGGCCGTGGTCGGCGTGGTGAGCCTACCCGGCATGATGACCGGGCAAGTTCTTGCGGGCCAATCGCCGCTGCAAGCGGTGCGCTACCAGATCGTCATCATGTTTCTGATCGCCGCGGCATCGGCGCTCGGAACGGTCGGCGCGGTCTTGCTCACGTATCGGCGATTGTTCGGCGCGGATCATACGTTCCTCGCCGCACGGCTCGTCGAACGCACGGCTCGCCGCTGATCGCGCGCCGCGCCCCACGTCGATAAGCAGAACGACGAGCGGCGCCGCCTCGCGTGCCGCGCGCTCGCCGTCAGCGCTGCGCCGACACGGTGACTAGAGTGCCGTCGCTCAGGTCGACCGTCTTCGCGCTGCCGTTCGTCGGCATCGTGAAGCGCACCACTTGGCTCAGGTTCGAGACGTTCGGGCATTGAAGCGTCTTGCCGTGCACCTTCTGGCTCGCCATGCCGCGCGGCGCGGTGGCTTGCACGCTGAGCTGCACGGTCGCGGTCCCGTCCTCCGCCACGGTCGGCGCGAGCCGGATCCGCATTTGCCGCTGCACCGCCCCATTCGCATCGAGCGGCAGCGATCCGTAGTTCGGGCATCGATCGGAGGCCGTTACCGCACTACCGGCCGGCGTCGTCTTCCATGTGTAGTCGTCGGTTTGTCCCGAACGGATCGTGCGCGTGTCTTGCGCGTTGCCGTACGTTTTCGATGCGACCTTGACCGTGTATTTGATTGGCCCGTCGGCCGGTGTCTTCGACGTGATCGTAATCGGCGGCGCGGCGTGCGCCATCGTAGCCAAACCGCCAGCCGCCAACGCGGCGATGGAAACCAAAACGGCTGCGGGTTGCAGACGACCCCTCATATTCACCTCCTGGCTAACCGGACGTAACCGGGCGCTTCGCCTCGCGCGCGCGGCGACAATGCTTGGCGACGCGCTGCCAGTCTAATCCGAAGTCGCGCGAAAGACTGCATCCGCCCGTCGGGGGTTGCCCCGCTTGCATCCGGCTCTTTTATCGGGTTGGACGCGATCGGCCGCGCGCCGAGCCGCACCTTAGCCACCCTGAAGCCGAACCCGAGCCGAGCGCGGCGGCCGTCCTTCGACCGGCTACAATAGCCGGATTTTCCGCCCGCCGAGCCCGGCGGCTTTCCTTGGCGCATCGTTCATGAATCTCGTCGTACAAAGCCCCGAGCCGCTAGCGGCCGCTCACGTCAAGCCGCTCGTCGCGCTCGCGCGCGGCGCGCAAGCGCAATCGATCGATCCTTACGGATTGCGCATCGCCGATGCCGATCCGGCGCAACGTCCCGACATCGAAGCCTACTGTTCGACCCATGCGCTCGATTACGCGTACGTGCCGGCGGGCCGCACGTTGCGCGAGTTCGGTCTGGTCGCCATGGACATGGATTCGACGTTGATCACGATCGAGTGCATCGACGAGATCGCCGATTTTTGCGGACTGAAAGCCGAGGTATCGGCGATCACGGAAGCGTCGATGCGAGGCGAGATCAAAGACTTCAACGAAAGCCTAACGGCGCGTGTCGCCTTGCTAAAGGGACTGGACGCCGGCGTGCTCGAGCAAGTGTTCAGCGAGCGTTTGCGGCTTTCGCCCGGTGCCGAGATCATGCTCGCTGCCGCCAAGGCGGCCGGCTTGCGCACGTTGCTCGTCTCGGGCGGTTTCACGTTTTTCACGGAGCGCCTAAAGGCACAGCTCGGGCTCGATTTCGCGTATGCCAATACGCTCGAGATCGTCGACGGGAAACTGACGGGGAAGGTCGTGGGCGAAATCGTCAACGCGAGCGTCAAGGCGCGGACGGTCCGCGAGACGTGCGCCACGCTCGGTGTTAAGACCTCGCAAGCGATCGTGATGGGCGACGGCTCCAACGATCTGGAGATGATGGCCGAAGCGGGCCTCTCGGTCGCGTTTCGCGCGAAGCCCGTGGTTCGCGCGGCGGCCGACGTGGCGTTCAATCACGTCGGCCTCGACGGCCTGCTGCGCTTGTTCTAAGCCCCGAGCGCCACACCCATGGCGCGTTCGATGTCGGCGCGCAAATCGGCTTCTTCCTCGAGCCCGACGTAAAACCGCACCAGCGTGCCGCGGTGCGGCCAGCTCGATCCCGTGCGCATGGACGCGACGTCGTACGGCATCGCCAGGCTATGCGCACCGCCCCAGCTCCAGCCGATGGCGAAGAGTTCGAGCGCCTCGACGAAAGCATCGATTTGCGCCGGGCTGTAGCGCTCGTCGAATATGACGGAAAACAGCCCGCCCGCCCCCGTGAAGTCGCGCATGAAATGCGCGTGTCCAGGGCAATCGGGCAACGCCGGATGCAGCACCGCGGCAATTTCGGCGCGAGCCTTAAGCCAGTGCGCCAAGGCCAGCGCGCTGCGGTCGTGGGCCTCGAAACGCGCTTTCATGCTCGGCAAGCTGCGCAGCACGAGCGAGCAGTCGTCGACCGATACCCCAATTCCCATTCGCATGCGAGCCAGCTTCAGCGCGCAATGCAGTTCGTCGTCGGCCGTGATCGTGGCCCCCATCAACAGGTCGCTGCCGCCCGATTGATACTTCGTGAGCGCTTGCACCGAGATGTCGACCCCATGTTCGAGCGGACGAAACGCGAGCCCGGCCGAGTAGGTGTTGTCGATCGCCGTGACCACGTTACGCGCGCGAGCGGCGGCGGCAATGGCCGGCACGTCCGGCACTTCCATCGTGACGGAGCCCGGCGCTTCGATCCAAATCAGTTTCGTGTTCGGACGAATCAGCTCAGCGATCCCGGCACCGATCATCGGATCGTAGTAGCGCGCCGATATGCCGAAATCGTGTGCAAGCCAATTTCCGTGCTCCCGATTGGGCGAATAGACATTGTCGGGAATCAAGACGTCGTCGCCGGCTTTGACGAGGCCGAAGTAGACGTTCGAGATGGCGGCCAGCCCCGAGGGCTGCAGCAGCGCGTGCTTGCCCCCTTCGATCTGCGCAAGGCGCTGCGCCAGCGCGGCGGAGGTCGGCGTCGCATGCAGGCCATAGCGCCATTGCGCGTCGCTGCGCCAATCGGCGCCACGCACGGCCGCCAGATCGGGGAACACGACGGTGGACGCCCGCATCACGGGCGTCGCAAACGATTCGAAGCCGGGGGCCAGATCCAGGTCGGGATGGACGATGCGCGTTTGGCGTGCGCGGTCGGAAGCGGAATCGGTCATGGTCAAGGTGTCGATGAGGGGCCGCCGAGCGGTTGAAGCACGAACGGCTGCGGATCGGAATCGTCGGGGTTCATGCGCTGGCCGGTGAGCGAACCGTCGGCGGCGAAGCGCCCGACCCAGTTGCCCGCGATCGTGCTGCCGTCGGCCGAATCTTCGATCTCGAGGACGTCGCCCTCACGATCGCCGGCCACCAGCACGACCTCGCCGGTATCGGCGAACTGGTATTCGCCGTGTACGCCGGTCGGATCGTCGGTCTTCTTGCCGAGCCGCAATACGATGCGGCGCGAGCCGAGGGTGCCCGCATAGCGGGGAAAATTCGCAAACGCGGGATTCGGTGCCAGCGGCGCCGGGACGCGCGGCACGGCGGCATCGGCCGCATCGGCGGATTGCTGGGCGAGCGAGCCGGCCGCCTCGGACGCCTGTTGCGCGACCGAGCCAGCGGCATCGTGCGCGCCCTGGCCCACCGCTTGGGCCGCATCCGCACGCCGTTGCGCCATCTGTCCGGCGGCCTCGCCGGCTTGCCGAGCCATCGCCTCGGCCGGCCGCGGCGCCTGTTGGGCCCATGCGCTGTGAAACGACAGGGACAGGACGGCCAACGCAGCCGTCAACGCATATCGCCGCAAGCGCACCGTCTCAGACCTCGCCCCACAGATCGTGCCCGTCCGCACCCGTGATCCGCACGGATACGAAGTCGCCCGTTTTATAGCGCTTCGATGCCTTCGCAGCAGGCGCGACATAGACGACCCCATCGATCTCCGGCGCATCGGACGCGGTCCGGCCGATACCGCCGTCGGCATTGACTTCGTCGATGAGCACTTTGAGCGTCTTGCCGACCTTGCGCTTCAATCGGCGCGCAGACACTTCCTCCGCCACCTCCATGAAGCGTGCGCGGCGCTCCTCCCGCACCTCGTCGGGCAGCGCGCCCTCGAGTTCGTTCGCACTCGCGCCTTCGACGGGCGAGTAGGCAAAGCAGCCGACGCGATCGAGTTCCGCCGCCCGGATAAATTCGAGCAGCGTCTCGAATTGCGCTTCCGTCTCGCCCGGGAAGCCGGCGATGAACGTGCTGCGGATCGTGAGTTCGGGGCATACGCGACGCCAGGCGGCGACGCGCTCGAGCGTGCGCTCCGCGTTGGCCGGCCGCTTCATGCGTTTGAGCACTTCGGGATCGGCATGCTGGAACGGAATGTCGAGATAAGGCAGCACATGGCCCTTGAGCGGACCCTCGGCCATCATCGGAATAATTTCGTCGACGTGCGGGTACGGATAAACGTAGTGCAGGCGCACCCAGGCGCCGTACTGCGCGGCCAGCTCGCCCAGGGCGCCCACGAGTTCCGTCATGCGCGTCTTGAGCGGGCGACCGTTCCAGAAACCCGTGCGGAATTTGACGTCGACGCCGTACGCGCTCGTGTCTTGGGAGATGACGAGCAATTCCTTGACGCCCGATTTGAACAGGTTTTCCGCTTCGAGCATGACCTCGGCGACGGGCCGCGAAACGAGATCGCCGCGCATCGACGGGATGATGCAAAACGCGCACCGGTGATTGCAGCCTTCGGAAATCTTCAGATAGGCATAGTGGCGCGGCGTGAGCTTGATGCCGGCGGGCGGCACGAGATCGACGAACGGATCGTGCGGCTTCGGCAGGTGGTTGTGCACGGCCTGCATCACTTCGCCGACGGCGTGCGGCCCGGTGACGGCGAGCACCTTCGGGTGCACTTGTTCGATGAGCCCTTCGCCGCTCGCGCTCTTTTTCGCGCCGAGGCAGCCGGTCACGATTACTTTGCCGTTTTCGGTCAGCGCTTCGCCGATGGCATCGAGGCTTTCCTGTACGGCTTCGTCGATAAAACCGCAGGTGTTGACGACGACGAGATCGGCGCCGTCGTACGTTCCCGAGATTTCATAGCCCTCGGCGCGCAACTGCGTGATGATTTGCTCGGAATCGACGAGCGCCTTGGGGCAGCCGAGCGAGACGAAACCGACCTTGGGCGGGACCGGCGCGCTAGCAGCCGAGGGGGACGTGGCGGGAGTGGGAGTGTGCGGCATGAAGTGATCCGGCGAATGGCAATGACTCCGGGCGACGCTATCGTGCGCGTGTCGACGCGCCTTTTCCCGGACGAACCGCGCATTGTACCGCGAGTACCGCAACGCGGCACCGGCAGGCCTCGCCGCCTTCAGGCCCCTTCAGACGCCGTCGAGTCGTTCGAGCGCGTTCGAGCCAAACTGCCGCGGCACGAGCGAACGACTCGATCCCGTTACTTCTTCTCCGGCTCGGAACCGCCACCGGGTTTATTGAACGTGAACGAGTTGAACATCGACTTGGCCTGGTTCTGCATCTGCTCTTGCATTTGCACGAACATGTTTTTCGATTGCTCGATGTAGCTCGTCATCATCCCCTGCATCATCGGCGCTTGCATGTTCATGAACTGCGACCACACCTCCGGATTCAGCGCATTGCCTTCATACAGGTTCTTCGACTGCTCCGCGAGCTTATTTTGGATATCGATGAACGCCTGAATGTTCTTTTCCAAGTAGACGCCCATCATGCCCTGCATGGCATGACCGTAAAAACGGATGATCTGGGAGAGCATCGAGGAAGAAAACATCGGCACTCCACCGCTTTCCTCTTCGAGAATGATCTGCAGCAAAATACTGCGCGTCAGATCTTCGTTGGTCTTCGCGTCGATGACCTTGAATTCCTCCTGGTCGAGCACGAGCTGCTTCACGTCGCTCAGCGTGATGTAGGTGCTCGTCTCCGTGTCGTAGAGCCGACGGTTCGGGTACTTCTTGATGAATCGCTCGGCTGTTTTCTTTGTAGTCGACATGTAATGCCTTTTATGAACGCGACGCAGCGCAATGACGGCGCCCTCGAGCCCGCCGCGTCTCCCGCAGCGAACCGGACCCCCGAAACCTATACACTTTAACGCGTTTTGCGCCGGCGGCAAGCGAACTGCTGCCGGCGCAAACACGCATCAGCCCATGTGCAAGCCGCCGTTCAACGAAAAATCGGCGCCCGTCGAGAAACCCGACTCGTCGGAGGCGAGCCAGGCGACGATCGATGCGATTTCATCGGGCGAACCGAGCCGGCGCACCGGAATCGTCGCGATGATCTTCTCGAGCACGTCCGCACGGATCGACTTGACCATGTCCGTGCCGATATAGCCCGGCGACACCGTGTTCACGGTCACGCCCTTGGTCGCCACTTCCTGCGCGAGCGCCATCGTGAAGCCATGAATGCCGGCTTTCGCCGTCGAGTAGTTCGTCTGACCGAATTGGCCCTTTTGGCCGTTCACGGACGAAATGTTGATGACGCGCCCAAAGCCGCGCTCCACCATCCCGTCGATCACTTGCTTCGTGACGTTGAACAGGCTCGTCAGGTTCGTGTCGATGACAGCCGTCCAATCCTCGTGCGTCATCTTGCGGAACACGACATCGCGCGTAATCCCCGCATTGTTGACGAGCACGTCGACCTCGCCCACCTCAGACTTCACCTTGTCGAACGCGGTCTTGGTGGACTCCCAATCGCCGACGTTGCCCTCCGACGCGACGAAATCGTAGCCGAGCGCCTTTTGCTGCTCGAGCCACGTCACGCGCCGCGGCGAGTTCGGCCCGCAGCCCGCTACCACCTTGAAGCCTTGCCGATGCAGGCGCTGGCAGATTGCGGTACCGATACCGCCCATCCCGCCCGTTACGTAAGCAATACGCTGAGTCATGAATCACGCTCCATTCCTGTTTTCCGGGGGCGCGTGGCCGCGCCCCTCGTCCTTGCCGCCGCATACGGCCCGAGCGACGGCTCTTGCGCGCCGATTAAACGCGCTCGACCGCCAAGGCGACACCCATCCCGCCGCCGATGCACAGCGACGCCAAGCCACGCTTGACATCGCGCTTTTGCATTTCGTGGAGCAACGTCACGAGAATACGGCAACCCGACGCGCCGATCGGGTGGCCGATCGCGATCGCCCCGCCGTTCACGTTGATCTTCGAGGTATCCCAGCCCATTTGCTTGTGAACGGCCAGCGCCTGAGCCGCGAACGCCTCGTTGATTTCCATCAGATCGAGGTCGCCCACCGACCAACCGGCACGCTCAAGACAACGGCGCGACGCCGGCACCGGCCCCATGCCCATGACCTTCGGATCGACGCCCGCGTTGGCGTACGCCTTGATCCGGGCAAGCGGCGTCAAGCCGAGCGCTTCGGCCTTCTTGGCCGACATGACGAGCACAGCAGCCGCGCCGTCGTTCAGCCCCGACGCGTTCGCCGCCGTCACCGTCCCTTCCTTCGAGAAAGCCGGCTTCAGGCCCGCCAGCGAGTCCGCCGTGACGCCGTGGCGAACGAATTCGTCGGTCGCGAAGCGCAGGGGCTCGCCCTTGCGCTGGGGAATCTCGACCGGCACGATCTCGTCGTCGAAACGCCCGGCTTTTTGCGCGGCTTCGGCCTTGTTTTGCGACAACGCGGCGAACTTATCTTGCTCCTCGCGCGTGATGCCGTACTCTTTGGCGACGTTTTCGGCCGTAATGCCCATGTGGTACTGGTTGTAGACGTCCCACAGGCCGTCCACGATCATCGTGTCGACGAGCTTGGCGTCGCCCATGCGGAACCCGTCGCGCGAGCCCGGCAGCACGTGCGGCGCCGCGCTCATGTTCTCTTGTCCGCCGGCCACGACGATGTCCGCATCGCCCGCGATCACCGCGTTGGCAGCCAGCATGACGCCCTTCAGAGCCGAACCGCACAACTTGTTGATGGTCATGCCCGTCACGGCCGCGTGCAACCGCGCCTTG
>NZ_JBQCIV010000122.1:0-24410 GCF_051953405.1 Trinickia sp.
CAATCAATCCAAATGTACGCAGAGGCGGAATGACATTCGCACTTGCGGACGCTGGTGTCATGCCCAATTCGGTTGCGTTGTAACTGGGTGAAACCTCGGCGGGTATTCGTTGCTTGAACTTGTCGCGAAGACCAAACCAACTACCTTTGGGAATCTTTGGATAGCCGCGCTTCTTGTTGTCTTCCGCCACGTTACACCCCGCTAGGTGAATGCCTATTTACCTACCCAGCCGTATTTTAAGAAGACGCTGCGGCCGGATGCTCTCAATAGCGCAAAATTGTGACATAAAACAGCACTTGGAGGGGACCTGCCCTATGGATGCACCAGTACCGAAGCCCACCCGCATTTGATAGTCACTTTGTCAGCCCAAAAACAAAAAACCCCGCAAATCATTGATTTTTCGGGGTTTTTTGAAAAATTCTGGCGGAAAGGGTGGGATTCGAACCCACGGTACGGTATAACCGTACACCGGATTTCGAGTCCGGCGCATTCGACCACTCTGCCACCTTTCCGACTTCTCGAACGGCGCGGCGAAAACACCGCCTCGCGTTCGTTTCACCAAGCTGGTCGCTGTTTGGCGAAGCGAAGATTATAGGATAGTCCTCGCAACATTCCAAGCCCTTTTTCGCAAAAAGTTGGAACGCCGCGCAACCCTCAGTTCGACGACGCGAGTTCGAGCCGCTCCACTCCACCCAGATACGGGCGCAACGCTGCCGGCACCGTGACCGAACCGTCCGCGTTCTGGAAGTTTTCGAGCACCGCCACCAGCGTGCGCCCCACCGCCAGCCCCGACCCGTTGAGCGTATGCAGCAACTCGGGCTTGCCCTGAGCGTTGCGGTAACGCGCTTGCATGCGCCGCGCCTGGAAGGCTTCGGTGTTCGAGCAGCTCGAAATTTCGCGATAGGTGTTCTGCGCCGGCAACCACACTTCGAGGTCGTACGTCTTCGCGGCGGAAAAGCCCATATCGCCCGTACACAGCGCCACCACGCGGTACGGCAGCTCGAGCTTCTGCAAAATCGCTTCGGCATGCCCGACCATCTGCTCGAGTGCTTCATACGATGCCTCGGGGGCCACGATCTGCACCATTTCGACTTTGTCGAACTGGTGCTGACGGATCATCCCGCGCGTGTCCCGGCCGTAGGAACCGGCCTCGGAACGGAAGCACGGCGAATGCGCGGTGAGTTTGATCGGCAACGCTCCGCCGTCGACGATGCTGTCGCGCACCGTGTTCGTCAGCGAAATCTCGGACGTCGAGATCAAATATTGCGTCACCACGTTCTCGCCGCCGCCCTTCTCCACGCGGAACATGTCGTCGGCAAACTTCGGCAGTTGCCCCGTCCCGTACAGAATCTCGGGATTGACGATGTACGGCGAATACACCTCGGTATAGCCGTGCTGCTGCGTGTGGGTATCCAGCATGAATTGCGCGAGCGCGCGATGCAATCGCGCCATCGCGCCGCGCAGCATCGTGAAGCGCGCACCCGACAGCTTCGCGCCCGTTTCGAAATCGAGCCCGAGCGGCGTGCCGACATCGACGTGATCCTTCACCTCGAAATCGAACTCGCGCGGCGTGCCCCAGCGGCGCACTTCGACGTTGTCTTTTTCGTCGGCGCCCGAAGGCACGCTTTCGTGCGGCAGGTTCGGCATTTCCAGCATCAACTTCGACAAGCGCGCTTGCACGTCCTCGAGCTGTGCGGCCGAGGCTTTCATCTCGTCGCCGATCCCGCCCACTTCGGCCATGAGCGCCGTGGTGTCCTCGCCCTTGCCCTTCATCGCGCCGATCTGCTTCGACAAGCTGTTGCGCCGCGATTGCAACTCTTCGGTGCGGGTCTGAATGGCCCGGCGTTCGGCTTCGAGCGCCGAAAACCCGGCCACGTCGAGCGTGTAGCCGCGAGCGGCAAGGCGCTTCGCGACGCCGTCGAGGTCTTTGCGCAGCAACTGGATGTCGAGCATATCTAAGTACGATTCGTTTCGAGGGTGAAGTCGCGATTTTAACGCACCGGCGCCGTGTGCCTACTCGCCCTTCGTCTTGTTTTCGCGCCGCCAAGCCGCGTCGAGTTCCGCTAGCCGCGACAGCTTCTCGCCAATCTTGCCCTCTAGCCCGCGTGGCGTCGGCCGATACCAATGCGGCTCGCGCATGCCGTCGGGCAAATAGGTTTCCCCGGCCGCATAGGCATCGGGCTCGTCATGCGCGTAGCGATATTCGTGGCCGTAGCCGAGTTCTTTCATCAGCTTGGTCGGTGCGTTACGCAGGTGCACCGGCACGCCGCGCGAACGATCCTTGCCGACGAAGCGCCGCGCTTCGTTATAAGCCGAGTAGCCCGCATTCGATTTCGGCGCCACGGCCAGGTAGATCAGCGCTTGCGCCAAAGCCAATTCGCCTTCGGGCGTGCCCAGGCGTTCGTAAGTCTCGGCCGCGTCGAGCGCAATGCGCGGTGCGCGCGGGTCGGCCAGGCCGATATCCTCCCACGCCATGCGCACGATCCGGCGTGCGAGGTAACGCGGATCCGCCCCGCCATCGAGCATGCGGCAAAACCAGTACAGCGCACCATCGGGATTGCTGCCGCGCACGGACTTGTGCAAGGCGCTGATCTGATCGTAGAAGGCGTCGCCGCCCTTATCGAAGCGACGCAGGTTCTCCGTCAGCGCACTGGCGATCAGCGCGCCGTCGATGCTTTCGGCCTTTTGCGCCTTCGCAGCACGCGCGACGATTTCGATGTTGTTCAGCAGCTTGCGGCCGTCGCCGTCGGCCGATCCGATCAGCGATTCCTTCGCTTCGTCGGTCATCTCCACGGTGCCGAGCGCCGCCAGCGCACGATCGAGCAACTCGCGCTGTTCGTCGTCGTCGAGACTTCGCAGCACATACACCGCGGCACGCGAAAGCAGCGCGCTATTCACTTCGAACGAGGGGTTTTCCGTCGTCGCGCCGATGAAGACGAACAAGCCCGATTCGACGTGCGGCAAGAACGCGTCTTGTTGACTCTTGTTGAACCGATGCACCTCGTCGACGAACACCAGCGTGCGCCGCCCGTGCGCGCGGTGCGCCTGCGCCAGTTCGACCGCCTCGCGAATGTCCTTCACCCCCGACAGCACGGCCGATAGCGCGATGAATTCGGCGTCGAACGCGTTCGCCATGAGACGCGCCAGCGTCGTCTTGCCGACGCCGGGCGGCCCCCAAAGAATCATCGAATGCGGCTCGCCCGATTCGAAGGCCACCCGCAACGGCTTCATCGGTCCGAGCAGATGCTTTTGGCCGATGACGTCGTCGATCGTGCTGGGCCGCAGCCGCTCGGCAAGCGGCATCCCGGCGCGGGTCTCTTCAAACATGGCGTGGTCCGTATCGTGGCCGCGCAGCCGGCGATCAAGCACGGCCGCGCAAGCGCGAGCACAAGCTCGAGGCACACCCGGTACCGGGGCGCCTCATCCGTCGATCATCCGTTGATCACGTCGGCGCCCTTGGGCACCGTGAACTTGAACGCGCCCGCCTTCATCGGCGGATTCTTTTGAATATTCGAGAACGTGAGCAACGTCACATTGCCGAACACGTCGTGCAATTCCATCGCTTCGAGGTTGCCGTCGCGAAAGCCGATGCCGATGTCCTGAAACTGCGTATCGCGCGCTTTCGGCGTGAGTTCGAGCCAGTCGATCCCGCCCTTCACGCCCGCGTCGCGCAGCGTGAAATTCTTCTCGAGATCGTTGCTGCCGAACAGGATCGCAGCCGGACTCGCGCCCAACGCACCGCCGAGCTTGCGGATCGTGACTTGGTTCAGATCCTTGTCGTAGACATACAGGTTGTCGCCGTCGGCTTGAAGCACTTGCACGTAAGGCTTCTCGTACGTCCAAATAAACTTGCCCGGGCGCGCGAACACGAAGGTGCCGCTCGACGTCCCGCCGATCGTGGGCACGACCGAACCGCTCGCCGGCGCATTCTTCGGCGGCGCCTTCACTTCGCGTTGGACGAAATCGCCTCGCGCCGATTGCACTTGCGCGACGAATGCCTTCAATTGCTCCGTGCCGCTCGCGAACGCGGCCGGCGCGGCCGCCACGAGCAGCGACATGCCGAGCGCGGCGGCCTTCACACCCTGCGCGAGCGCACGCCAAACGGCGCGGGACGGCGAACGGTCGCCGGGTCGGATCGAATACTGCGTCGAATTCAAAATGACTCTCCGTGATAAGTCGGAAAACGCGCGCGGCGGCGAGGCCAAGACGAGGTCAAGAGCGGCAAAGAGGCGGCACACGTACGGCTTGCGCCGCCCTCCCGCCTCAGTCGCCCTCGCGCGACGGGACCAAAATCTCGCGATTGCCGTTCGACGACATCGCCGAGACGAGGCCCGATTGCTCCATTTGCTCGAGTAGCCGCGCGGCCCGGTTATAGCCGATGCGCAGGTGGCGCTGCACGAGCGAGATCGAGGCGCGCCGATGCTTGACGACGACCTCCACCGCCTGGTCGTAGAGCGGATCGGATTCGTCGCCGCCCTGCCCGCCGCCGGCCGCCGTGCCTTCGTCGCCCTCGCCCGCCAAGCCGCCTTCGAGCAAGCCTTCGACATAGTTCGGCTCGCCCTGCTCCTTGAGCTTTTCGACGACGCGATGCACTTCGTCGTCGGAGACGAACGCGCCGTGCACGCGCACCGGCAACCCGCTGCCGGGCGGCAGATAAAGCATGTCGCCCATACCGAGCAACGATTCGGCGCCTTGCTGATCGAGAATCGTGCGCGAATCGATCTTGGACGAAACCTGGAATGCGATTCGCGTCGGCACGTTCGCCTTGATGAGGCCGGTGATGACGTCCACCGACGGGCGCTGCGTGGCAAGGATCAAATGAATCCCGGCCGCCCGCGCCTTCTGCGCGATCCGCGCGATCAGCTCTTCCACCTTCTTGCCGACGACCATCATCAGATCGGCCAGCTCGTCGATCACGACAACGATATGCGGCAAACGCGTGAGCGGTTCGGGCGCATCGGGCGTCAAGCTGAACGGGTTGGGCAGCTTTTCCTCGCGCTTGGCCGCATCGTCGATCTTGTTGTTGTAGCCGGCCAAGTTGCGCACGCCGAGCTTGCTCATGAGCTTGTAGCGGCGCTCCATTTCGGCAACGGCCCAATTGAGCGCATGGCCGGCCTGGCGCATATCGGTGACGACGGGGCACAGCAGATGCGGAATCCCCTCGTAGACGCTCATTTCGAGCATCTTCGGATCGATGAGGATCATGCGGACATCTTCCGCACTCGCCTTGTACAGCAGCGAGAGGATCATCGCGTTGATCCCCACCGATTTGCCCGAGCCCGTCGTACCGGCGACGAGCAAGTGCGGCATCTTCGCCAGATCGGCGCACACCGGATTGCCGGCGATGTCCTTGCCGAGACCCATCGTCAGTTTCGACGGGCCGTCGGCATACACCTCGGAGCCGAGGATTTCCGACAGACGCACAGTTTGGCGCCGCTGGTTCGGCAGCTCGAGCGCCATGAAGTTCTTGCCCGGGATCGTTTCGACGACGCGAATGGACACGAGCGAGAGCGAGCGGGCCAGATCCTTGGCCAGCCCGACGATCTGGCTGCCCTTCACGCCCGTTGCAGGCTCGATCTCGTAACGTGTGACGACCGGCCCCGGATAGGCCGCGACGACGCTGACGTCCACGCCGAAATCCTTGAGCTTCTTCTCGATCAGGCGCGAGGTGAATTCGAGCGTATCGCCCGAAATCGTCTCTTGCGTGGCCGGCGCCGGATCGAGCAGTGCGATCGGCGGCAGCGTCGAATCGCCGGGAAGATCGGCGAACAGCGGCACCTGCTTTTCCTTTTCGACGCGCTCGGATTTCGGCGGCGTCGTGACGGCCGGCACGATCGTGATGGGCTCGTGATCTTCGAGCCGCACGCGGCTTTGCTCGACCTTGCCCTCGCGCTTGACGGCCGCTTGCTCGCCGAGCTTGCGGTCGCGCCCCGCCTCGCGCCGCAGCTTGGCGAACGTCACGGCGGAGATGATCGATTCGCCCACCCGTTCGGCCACCGACAACCACGAAAAACGGAAATACAGCGACAGACCGATTCCCAGCGCAAGCAACAACGCCAGCGTGCCGCCGGTGAAGCCGAGCGCGTGCGAGACGCCGCGCGCCACGGCGTCGCCCACGATGCCGCCCGGCGCCCGCGGCAGCGGCACCCGCAGCGACCACATGCGCAACGCCTCGATGCCGTCGCTGGCCAGCAGCACGAGCACGAACGCGAAGGCATCGGCAATCCACGCGCCGTCGTGCGGCGCGTCGTCTTCGGTCTCGCCGTGCCGATTCAAGCGGCGGTAGTTCGCGACGATTCGGCGCACGAGCAACACCATCCACCAATAGGTGGACAAGCCGAACAGCAGCAGCAAGATGTCGGATGTCCAGGCGCCGACGCGGCCCGCCCAATTGGCGATACGGTCGACTTGCGCGGCGTGCGTCCAGCTCGGGTCGTGGCGGCTGTAACTGACGAGCGCCATCGCGAGGAACACGGCGAGCGCGACCTGCAAGATCCAACGGATTTCGGTGAAAAGGCGCGACATGCGGTGCGGTAACGCTTGCGCAGGCGCCGAATAGGGAGCTTTGGCCATGAATCCGTAGCGGCATGGCGGGCAGACCCGCCAGGAGTTCGATGCGGGCTATTGTAAACGTTGCGTCGCACCGCGGGCTGTAAATGACCGTAACCGCGCCGCCGCGGCCCTTCCCGCCCCTGCATGCGCCTCTGCACGCGCCCAATGCGGCGCAGGCTATCGCGACGATTGAACGCGCCTTCAGCGGCGCGGCGAGCGCACCTTTATAATTACGCGGGTATGCCCAACTAACGTGCAGTCGCAGTGCGCGCGTGCTTCGACCGAGCGCGCCGCACGCCCACCGGGCAGCATCCTTGCATCACCTTTCTTACGGAACGAATAATCATGTCCACGCGCAAACACGCCAAAGTGCTCATTCTCGGTTCCGGCCCCGCCGGCTATACGGCAGCCGTCTACGCCGCGCGCGCGAACCTTGCCCCCGTCCTCGTGACGGGTCTTGCCCAAGGCGGACAACTGATGACGACGACCGACGTCGAGAATTGGCCGGCCGACGCGAACGGCGTGCAAGGCCCCGAACTCATGCAACGGTTCCTCGAGCACGCCGAGCGCTTCAATACCGAGATCGTGTTCGACCACATTCATACCGCCAAGCTGCACGAAAAGCCGATTCGGCTGATCGGCGATTCGGGCGAATACACGTGCGACTCGCTGATCATCGCCACGGGCGCCTCGGCTCAGTATCTGGGCCTGCCGTCGGAAGAAGCGTTCTCGGGCCGCGGCGTGTCCGCCTGCGCCACGTGCGACGGTTTCTTCTACAAGCAGCAGCACGTGGCCGTCGTCGGCGGCGGCAACACGGCGGTGGAAGAAGCGCTGTATCTGGCCGGTATCGCGAAGAAAGTCACCGTGATCCACCGCCGCGACAAATTCCGCGCGGAGCCGATCCTGATCGACCGTCTCCTCGAAAAAGAGAAGGAAGGTGTCGTCGAGATCAAATGGAACCACGTGCTCGACGAAGTCACGGGCGACGATTCGGGCGTGACGGGCGTGCGCGTGAAGCACACGCAAACGGGCGAGGCGGCCGATATCGCGCTGCAGGGCGTGTTCATCGCCATCGGCCATAAGCCGAACACGGATATCTTCGAAGGCCAGCTCGAGATGAAGAACGGCTACATCATCACGAACGGCGGCCTGAACGGCAACGCGACCGGCACGAGCGTGCCCGGCGTGTTCGCGGCCGGCGACGTGCAAGATCACGTCTACCGCCAAGCGATCACGAGCGCCGGCACGGGCTGCATGGCCGCGCTCGACGCGCAGCGTTACCTCGAAAGCGTCCACGAACTCCATCAAGAGCGCGTGATGAGCGCGGAAGCCGACCGTTAAAATAGCGTCCGTCGGCACGGCTCGGCCAGACGCTAGACGCTAGACGTAAGGCGGCCGGGCACCATCGCCTCGAACGAGGGCCGCGGCCGGCAAGCGCGCGGCCCTTTTTGCGCCATACGAGCGTGGGGGCATGCGCGAGGTCCGTCGCCTTCGCGTTCTTTTTCAGTCGTCGTCGGTGTTCATCATGTCCAAGAATCGTCCTCGTCCGAGCGAGACCCAGCGCCCCGAGCCCGGTGCGCGCGCATCGAGTCTCGCCGATCTCGCCAAGCTGCGCGACGCGCTTAAGCAAGACGCGGCGGAGCGCGAACGGCAGCGGATCGCGGCAGCGAAGGCTGCACGGGAAGCCGCGGCCGATGCCGACTTGTTCCGGCGCGAGGTGGGTCAGGTCGCACCGATCGCCGCTGCCGCGCGGGCCGCGCATGGGCGCACGCCGCCGGCGGCGCTGCCGCTGCAAACCCGCCTCGACGAGCAAGCCGTGTTATCCGAAGCGATTTCCGACGAATTCGACCCCGAGGTCCTGCTCGATACCGACGAGTCGCTGTTCTACTGCCGCCCCGGCATCAGCCATGAAGTCGTGCGCAAACTACGCCGCGGGCATTGGATCGTGCAAGCGCAACTCGATTTGCACGGCATGCGCCGCGACGAAGCGCGCGAGGCGCTGGCCGAGTTCATCCGCGAGACAGTAAAGCGCGGGCTGCGCTGCGTGCGCGTGATTCACGGCAAAGGCCTGGGCTCCATCGGCAAGGAGCCGATCCTGAAGGGCAAAGTACGGGCTTGGCTCGTCCAAAAAGCGGAAGTGATCGCGTTTTGCCAGGCGAGGCCGCACGACGGCGGCGCCGGTGCCGTGCTCGTGCTGCTCCAGCCCGGCCCTGCCCGGCCCGGTTCGGCGCGCCCCGACCGAGGGGCCGCCAGTGCATCCTAGGCTCACGTTCGCACTCGCCGTTATCGAGGGGCTAGCGATCCTCGCCTATGCGTTCTCAGGTTTCATCGAGGCGCGCAAGCGCCGGCTCGATGCCGTCGGCACGTTCCTGCTAGCGCTCGCTACGGCCTTCGGCGGCGGCACGGTGCGCGACGTCCTGCTCGAGCGGCGTCCGTTCTATTGGGTCCAGCACGAAGCGTACGTCGTCGTCATCTTCGTGCTCTCGCTCGTCGCGCCTATCGTGCTGCGCATGGCCTCGCGCGTGTTCAACGAACGCGCCTTGCTCGTGGCCGATGCGATCGGCCTCGGCCTATTCAGTATCTCGGGCACGTCGATCGCCCTCGATGCGAATATGCCGGCGTTCATCGCCGTGCTGATGGGCGTCGTGACCGGGGTGTTCGGCGGCATCATTCGGGACGTCGTCTGCAACGAAGTGCCGCTCTTGCTGCGCGACTCGCGCCCCTATGCCACGTGCGCATTCGCGGGTTGCTGGCTTTATCTGCTGCTCGACCGCCTGCAATTCGATTCGGTCTACAGCGTGATCGTCGCCACCGGCTTCATCCTCATCGCTCGCCTCGTCACGTTCAAATTCAACGTACGCTTGCCGCATTGACGGAACCCACCGAAACCGAGCCTGCGTCAGCCTGGCTCAGCCCGCCGTGACGTCGACCGCGACGTCGACGGTATGCTCGCCGCCGCCAAGAATGATCCCGCGCAACAGCGATACGTCGCTGTAATCGCGCCCGAGCGCGAGCGTCACATGGTCGAGATCCGCCAGGACGTCGTTCGTCGGATCGAGATCGACCCACCCCGTTCCCGGACAGAAGACCGATACCCAGGCATGCGAGGCATCCGCCCCGACGAGACGCGGCGTGCCGCCAAGCGGCACCGTACGCAAATACCCGCTTACGTATCGCGCCGCCAAACCGAGCGAGCGTAGCGCGCCGATCATCACCTGGGCGAAGTCCTGGCACACACCCTGGCGCAAATGGAAAGCGCGCAATGCCGGCGTATCGAAGGCCGTCGTTTGCGGCTGATAGGCGAACTCGGTATGAATCCGATGCATGAGATCGATGGCCCCCTCGACGAGCGGCCTGCCGGGCGTGAAGCTCGGCAACGCGTACTCGCGCAGCTCGGATGCGAGCGCGATATTGGGCGAGGCGAAAACGAACTCGCTCTCGGGCCGATACGCCGCGCCCGCGCGATAACGCAAATCGGCGGCGACGCCCTCCCATGCCGGCGTCGCGCTAGGGACGAGATCGCCCCATCGGCGCGTCAGCACGACCGTGGTTTCGCTCGTCACCTGCAGACGATCGTGCGGCGTATCGAAGGAAAAATAGCGCACCTCATTGCCGAACGGATCGACATGCGACGTCTCGTACGACGGCGCAGGATCGATGCGCAAACCGTGCGATTCGACGCGCTGCCAGGGGCACCCGAGCGGACGCATCGTCGCCAGATGTTGAGCCGTTTCCACCGGCATCGAATAGCGGTAGGTCGTGACATGCGTCACCGACAGTCGAACCTCGGCACTCATGACGACACCCTCGACGCGGACGCGTTATCCGCATGAATGAAATAGCGCGCACTGATCTCGCTCGAGGCGCCGGCGACATGCGATGCCAGCTCCGCACACAGGGCGGTGAGCGTGGCGTAACGGCCGGCCGCATCGGTGCCGCACAGGCGCTCGAGCGGCGGCAGCGACGACACCGGCGGCATCGCCTCGCCGAACGGGCGCCGCGCCGGGCCGCCCGCCGCGACGGCAATCTCGTCGAGCTTTTTCGCCAGACGCTCGTACACGCCGTAAAGCCCGCGCGGATTCGTCGGATCCACGACGACAAGATCGATCAGCGCCGGCACCTCCAGGCGCCCCGGGTAGAGCGTTCGATAAGTCAGCGTGCTGTCGAACAGTTGCAGCAGCAGATCGAAGCCGGCCGGCGTCGCCAGAACGCCCGCATCGGCCACCACCTGCAAGAACGTCGTCATGCCGATCACGCGTTCGATATGGCGCCCCGCGAAAAGCAGCCGCCACGCTTCATCGCGCACCATCCGATCGCCCTGCGCGCCGCTGATCGCGGACAGCTGCATGGCAAGCGTCTCGAGCGCACTCATCAGCGCCACGCGGTCGTACGATTCGTGGCGTTCGGCGCGCACGGATTCGTCGCCAGAGCGCGGCGCGCCCCCCATCGGCGGCGCGAGCGAGAGTGCATGCAACGCATCGCGGAAATCGTTGCGCGCCGCGAGTATCGTGCGCCAGTGATCGTTGGAGAGCCTCGCTCGGATTTCGCCGCAGGCGCGCGCCTGGCTCGCGATGATGCTGCCCACGCTCGCGGTGCCCGAATGCTCATGCAAGCCCGCCGCGAGCGCACGCTCGAACGCATGGCGCGTGCCGTGCGCGCTAGCGTCGCTCGCCGAAATGAGTTCGAAGCGCGCGGCAAGTTCGACCAGCGTCGCGAGCATCTCTTCGGAATCGTGATTGTCGAGCGAGCCGAGGATCAGCCGCGCGAGGCGCACGCTGTTCTCGGCGCGCTCGCAATAGCGGCCGGCCCAAAAAAGATTCTCCGCGGCGCGGCTCGACACCGTGCGACGACGATGAGCGAAATCGCCGGGCTTCATCGGCGAAGGCAAGAGCGAAAACGTCGAACCGGGCCGGCTCGACAACACCCATGTATCGACGCTGCTGCCGCCCGATTGCATCGATACGCTCGTTTGCCGCTCGCCGGCCATGCGCGTGAACGCCCCCGGCAGCACATGCCAATCGCCCGAACTCCCGGCGATCGCGTAGACACGCAACGCGCACGGCCGATGGGTCAGCGCCCCATCTTCGTAGCGCGGCGTGCACGAGTGCGGCAGCGCGGCTTGGATCGTGAACGCGTCGGGCGCCGCTTCGATCCGTGCGCGCCAGTCGGCAAGCCGCTGCGGGCCCGCGGCGAGGCCGGGCGGCATGTCGGACGACGCCGGATGCGGCAGCCCGGCCCACGTCGGCACGAGCGAGCCCTGCGCGAGCCGCGCGAACGCGTCCTCGCGTACGGCCGCTTCGCCGCACCACCAACTGGCGACGCTCGGCAAGACGAGCGTTTCGCCGAACAGCGCGGCGGCGATGCCGGGCAAGAAGCCGTGCAGCGCGGCGGACTCGACGACGCCGGCACCGGGCGCGTTCGAGACGACGACGTTGCCGGCGCGCATGACCTGCAGCAAGCCCGGCACCCCGATGGTGGAATCGGCGCGCAGCTCGACCGGGTCGCAAAAACTATCGTCGAGCCGGCGCAGCAAACCATGCACACGCTCGAGGCCGGCGAGGGTCTTCAGATAGAGCTTGTCGCCGCGCACGGTGAGGTCGGTGCCCTCCACGAGCGTGAGGCCCAGATAGCGCGAGAGAAAGGCATGCTCGAAGTAAGTCTCGCTGAAGGGGCCGGGGCTCAGCAGGGCGATATGCGGCGAACCGGCCCGCGCCCGACGTTCGTCGTCGGTCATCGTCGTGCGCGCGGCCTGGGCAAGCGTCGCAATCAACTGCGAGTACGACGGCGCCAGGCGCTGTACGCCGAGCGAGCGAAACGGCTCGGCGAACAAGCTGGCGACGATCAGTCGATTCTCGAGCGCGTAGCCGAGCCCCGATGGCGCCTGGGTGCGATGCCCCATGACGGTCCATTGGCCGTCCGGCCCGCGCGCGATGTCGACGGCGACGATCTGCAGATATCGCCCGCCCGGGGGGACGCAGCCTTTCATCGCGCGCACATACCCGGGGTGCCCGAACACGAGCGCCGGCGGCAGCAGCCCTTGCGCCAGAACGCGCTGCTGCCCGTAGATATCCGCCACGAGCGCCTCGAGCAGCCGCGCGCGCTGCGCGACGCCGCGCTCGATCACGGCCCATTCGTTCTCGTCGAGGATGAACGGCAGCGGATCGAGCGCCCAGGGCCGCGACTCGCCGTTGTCGGCATAGGCGTTGTAGGTGATGTCGTTGTCGCGCACTTGCCGCGCGACCGCTTGCGCAGCGTGCTCGAGACCGGCCACCCCGTCTTCGCCGAGCAGCCCGAAAAAGCGCCGCCAGGGCGCGCGCGGCGCGCCCGCCGCATCGCGCAATTCGTCCCAGTGGCCCTCCGGGGCCGGAACCTCGTACAGGCGCGCAAGTACATCGGCGACATCGGCCGTTACATCGAACGGCAGGGACGATTGAAAAGGCAAATGGCTCTCTGGCTTGGGTCAGACGTCGAACTAGACACGCCGCAGATCGAGCGTAAAGGGCATCTCGAGGCTGCGCTCGTGTGTCTTCACGGGTATCGGTCCGGGCGTATGGCCGATCGTGAAGAAACGCGCGCGCCGCCGGCTCTGCGCTTCATAGGCGTTGACGGGAAACGTCTGATAATTGCGTCCACCCGGATGGGCGACATGATACTGGCATCCGCCGAGAGAGCGCTCGGACCAGTTGTCGACGAGGTCGAACGTGAGCGGCGCATGGACACCGATGGTCGGATGCAGCGACGCCGCCGGCTGCCACGCGCGAAAGCGCACGCCCGCCACGTACTCGCTCGCGCGGCCGGTGGGCTGCAGCGGCAGGGGCACCCCACCCACCGTCACCGTATGGCGGCTTTCGTTCAGGCCGAGCACGCGCACCTCGATACGCTCGAGCGAGGAATCGACGAAGCGCACGGTGCCGCCCGGCGCGCCTTCCTCGCCCATGACGTGCCAGGGTTCGAGCGCGTGACGCAGCGTCACCGCGACGCCGCTGGCGTCGAACTCGCCGACGAGCGGAAAGCGAAATTCGAAGTGCGGCGCGAACCAGGCGCGATCGAACGTATAGCCGGCCGCGTGCAGATCGGCCAGGACGTCGTCGAAGTCCATTTGCACGAACGTACCGAGCATGAAGCGATCGTGCAGCTCGGTGCCCCAGCGCGTGAGTCGCGTCGTGTACGGCGTGCGCCAAAAGCGTGCCACGAGGGCGCGCAGCAGCAGTTGCTGCGCAAGGCTCATGCGTGCATGGGGCGGCATTTCGAAACCGCGCAGCTCGAGCAGGCCGAGCCGGCCGGCCGGGCCATCGGGCGAATAGAGCTTGTCGATGCAAAACTCGGCGCGGTGCGTGTTGCCGGTCACGTCGATGAGAATGTTGCGCAAGCTGCGATCGATCAGCCAAGGCGGCACGCGCTGCCCCGCTTCGCCGAGCGATGCCAGCGAATCGAGCTGACGCTGCAATTGCCGAAAGGCGATTTCCAGTTCGTAGACCTGATCGTTGCGCGCTTCGTCCACACGCGGGGCCTGACTCGTCGGGCCGATGAACAACCCCGAGAACAAATACGACAACGACGGGTGGTTATGCCAATAGGCGATGAGACTGGCGAGCAGATCGGGCCGGCGCAGGAATGGGCTGTCGGCCGGCGTGGCGGCACCGAGGACCATGTGGTTGCCGCCGCCCGTGCCGGTATGGCGCCCGTCGAGCATGAACTTCTCGGGCTCGAGGTACGATTCGCGCGCAACACGGTAGAGATACTCGGTGTTCTCGACCAGTTCGCCCCACGTCGCCGCCGGATGGATGTTGACTTCCACCACGCCCGGATCGGGCGTCACTTGCAGCAGCTTCAGTCGCGCGTCGCGCGGCGGCGGATAGCCTTCGATGACGATCTTCACTTGCAAATCGGTCGCCGTCGCCTCCACCGCCGCGAGCAGATCGAGGTAGTCGTCGAGGACGGCAAGCGGCGGCATGAACACATAGAGCGCCCCGCCTTGGCTTCCTGACGCCACGGAATCGGCCTCGGCCTGAGGCCCAGCCGCGCGCGCGGGATCGCGCGCCTCCACGCACAGCGCCGTGCGCCGCACCGATGCCGCGGACTCGCCCCGCTCGGGTATTCGCGTATCGGAAGCGGCAGCGCGTGCGTGCTCAGTCCGGGCCGCAGCGGCGGCGTCATCCGACTCGCGCGTCGCATATTGCGCCCGCAGTTGCGCGGCGCCGCGTAATGCCGTCGGCGGCCCGAACGGATCGCTCTCGTGCAGCCACGGATAATCGGCCGCACTCGCCCAAGGCAGCGAATCGAGCGGCAAGCGATACCCCATCGGCGAATCGCCCGGAATCAGATACATGCGCTCATCGCGAAAGAACCAGGGTCCGGTGACCCAGCGCGGACCGGCGAGCGTAGCGGTTGTATCGCGTTCTCGAGCAAGCGGCAGCGCGTAGCCGGTCACCGCCGACAGGCCCGCATCGAAGACCCGCCGCAGCCGCAATCGTTCGAGTTCGTCGTCGAGCCGCGAGTCGAACGGATCGACGTTCACCGGCAAACGCCGCTCGCGCCAGAGGTAGTACCAAACATCTTCGTAGCCGGGCTGCACCTGCCCGGCATCGACCGCGAGCTTATCCGCCAGATGACGAATGAAACGCTGCGCATCGTCCGCCGTGTAATGCATCGGCTCGCGTTCGTCGGCGAAACGCGTCGGATCGTGCCAGCAAGGCTCGCCGTCCTCGCGCCAGAACAGCGACAGCGCCCAGCGCGGCAACTGCTCGCCGGGATACCACTTACCCTGCCCCACATGCAAGAAACCGTTCCCGCCATAACGGGCGCGCAACTTATCCATCAACGCGACCGCATAGCCGCGCTTGGTCGGCCCGAGCGCATCGGTGTTCCACTCCGGCGCATCGCGATCGCGCACCGAGACGAATGTAGGCTCCCCGCCCATCGTCAACCGCACATCCATCGAGGCGAGATCGGCGTCGACCGAAGTCCCCATGCGTTCGATGTCGCGCCACACAGCTTCGTCGTACGGCTTCGTCACACGAGGCGTCTCCAGCACGCGCGTAATCGACATCGTGTGCCCGAATTCGACCTCGCATTCGTCGAGCGCGCCCGATATCGGCGCGGCGCTGCCCGGTTGCGGCGTGCAGGCAACCGGAATGTGCCCCTCGCCCGCCATGAGCCCCGACGTCGGATCGAGCCCGATCCACCCCGCGCCCGGCAGAAATACTTCGCACCAGGCGTGCAGATCGGTGAAATCGACCTCCGTGCCGCTCGGACCGTCGAGCGCCTTTTCGTCGGCGGCGAGTTGCAGCAGATAACCCGACACGAAGCGCGCCGCGAAGCCGAGCTGACGCAGCGTTTCGACGAGCAGCCAGCCGGTGTCTCTGCACGAGCCCGAACCCTTTTCGAGCGTTTCCTCCGGCGTTTGCACACCGGGCTCCATGCGAATCAAATAGCCCACCTCGCGCGCCAGCCGCCGATTGAGCGCCACGAGAAAATCGACGGTGCCGCAAGCCGAGCGATCGATGCTTTCGATGAACGCTGCGAAACGCGGCGTCGGCTCGGTATTGCGAACGAGATACGGCGCGAGTTCGGCGGCGAGCGCCGGCGCATAGTCGAACGGAAATGTCTCGGCCTGCGGTTCGAGAAAGAAATCGAACGGGTTGTAGACCGACATCTCCGCCACCAGGTCCACGGTCACGCGGAACTCGCGGGTGGGGTCGGGAAAGACGAGACGTGCCTGATAGTTCGCAAAAGCATCTTGCTGCCAGTTCACGAAGTGATTCGCCGGCTCCACGCGCATCGAGTAGCTGAGGATGGGCGTGCGGCCGTGCGGCGCCGGACGCAGCCGGACGATTTGCGGCCCTAGCGCGACCAGGCGGTCATAGCGGTAGTGCGTGACATGGTTTAACGCGACGCGGATCGACACGGGTGAACCTCGATGCGATGAACGAAACAGATTCGGGCCACCACGCTCATGCGGCGTGCGGTTGGGTCGGCGATTGCGATTGCGATTGCGATTGCGATTGAGAGAGCCCTTGCGATGCGAGCGGCACTTCGGCGCTGGGTCCCTCTTCGGGCGCGAGCGGCACCAGAAAATCGCGGCTGATACAACTGCCGAGTTCATTGATGCGCACGAGAAATTCCGTGAGCCACAGATGCAGACCGCCGCGCAAAATGTCGCCGATCTGCGCGGCGCACACGTGTGCATGCAGCTGCGCGATCATCGCTTCCGCCTGCGCGGAACGCGCGTTACGCACGTGCTTGATGATCCGGGTGAGTTCGTCGAGACTGGCCGCAAGCGAACGCGGCCAGTCAGCGAACAGGATCAGCAAACTAGCGACGCGCTCGGGCACGATGACGTCGCGATAGACCTTGCGGTACACCTCGAACCCCGAGACCGAGCGCAGCAGCGCGGCCCAGTGATAGTAATCGAGCGACTGCGCGACCGGCTGGACCGACACGCCGCCGTGCTGCTCCAGCATCTCGTATTTCACGTCGAGAATACGCGCGGTGTTGTCGGCGCGCTCGAGAAAGGTGCCAACCCGCATGAAGTAGAACGCTTCGTCCCTCACCATCGTGCCGAGCTGCACGCCGCGCGAGAGATGCGAGCGGAACTTGACCCATTCGAAGAACTCGCACGGATCGCGTTCGAGCACGCCGTCGGCGAGCATACGCTGCGCATCGAGCCAGGTTGTGTTGAGGGTCTCCCACAGTTCGGTCGTAATCGAGCCGCGCACGGCACGGGCGTTTTCGCGCGCCGCGCGTAAGCAGTTGACGATCGACGACAGGTTGTCGCGATCGCTCGCCATAAAGGCGATCACATCGCGGCTCGTCATGCTCGGATGCGCGGCCGCATAGATCTCGGCGAGTTCCGAGATCGACAGCATCGCGCGCCAGCCGAGCGCGGCGTACTCGTCCGATTGCGGCACGAGCGCAAGCTGGTAATTGGCATCGAGCATGCGCGCCGTATTTTCGGCGCGCTCGGTATAACGTGCCATCCAGAAGAGATGGTCGGCAGTGCGGCTCAGCATGATGTCTCCGGTGCGGCGTAGTCAGAAGCGATGTCGGTCGGGGCACTGGCCGCCGATTACTGCTCGAGCACCCAGGTATCCTTGGTGCCGCCGCCTTGCGAGGAATTGACGACGAGCGAGCCTTCGCGCAGCGCGACGCGCGTCAATCCGCCCGGCACCATGCGCACCTCGCTGCCGGACAGCACGAACGGACGCAGATCGATATGACGCGGCGCAATGCCGCTCTCCACATACGTTGGGCAAGTGGACAGCGCGAGCGTGGGCTGCGCGATGTACTTCTCGGGCTGCGCCACGAGCGCGGCCCGGAACGCCTCGATCTCCGCGGCGGTCGAAGCGGGTCCCACCAGCATCCCGTAACCGCCCGCGCCGTGCGTTTCCTTGACGACCAACTCCGGCAAATGGTCGAGCACGTAGCGAAGATCGTCCGCCTTGCGGCACATCCACGTCGGCACGTTGTTCAGAATCGGCTCCTCGCCCAGATAGAAGCGGATCATGTCGGGCACGTACGGGTAGATCGATTTGTCGTCCGCCACGCCGGTGCCCACCGCGTTGGCAAGCGTCACGTTGCCGGCGCGATAAGCCGAGAGCAAACCGGCCGCGCCGAGCGTCGAATCGGGACGGAAGACCTCCGGGTCGAGAAAATCGTCGTCCACGCGCCGGTAGACAACATCGACTCGCTGCGGCCCCTGCGTCGTGCGCATGTAGACGAAGCCGCCGTCGACGTACAAGTCTTGTCCCTCGACGAGTTCGACGCCCATCTGCTGCGCGAGAAACGCGTGCTCGAAATACGCCGAGTTGTACATGCCGGGCGTGAGCACGACGATCGTCGGGTTGTCCATGCCGTGCGGCGCGGCCGCACGCAGCGTGTCGAGCAACAGATCCGGATAGTGCGCGACGGGCGCGACCCGATTGCGGGCAAACAGATCGGGGAAAAGCCGCATCATCATCTTGCGGTTTTCGAGCATGTACGACACGCCGGATGGCACGCGCAGGTTGTCCTCGAGTACGTAGAACTCGCCGGCACCGGCGCGCACGATGTCGATGCCGGCGATATGCGCGTAGATATCGCGCGCCACGTCGACGCCTTGCATCTGCGGACGGTATTGTCCGTTGGCGAGGATTTGCTCGGCGGGCACGACACCGGCCCGCACGATCGCCTGCTCGTGATAGATATCGTGGATGAACCGGTTCAGCGCGCCGACACGTTGGCGCAGCCCCTGCTCAAGCGCCGCCCATTCGTGCGCCGGAAAGATGCGCGGGATCACGTCGAACGGAATCGTCCGTTCCGTGCCGGCACCGAGCGCGTCCTTCGCGCCGTAGACGGCAAACGTGATGCCGACGCGGCGAAAGTTCAGCTCGGCTTCCGCGCGTTTGTCGCTCATTTGCTGCTCGCTCTGGGCGCACATCCATGAGAAAAACGGATGGTAGTGCGTGCGAGCTTCGCCGCACCCGTGAAAGTCGGCGGCCGGCACACCCGCGATCGCGGGCCCATTGCGCTCGAACATCTCGCTGAAGAAGGCTTGCTTCATGGCCGATATTCCCGTTCGTTGTTAGGGCCGCTCGCGCGCACGCGCGAGACCCCCGGTCGAGTCCGGCTGCGGCCCTCGCGAGGGGCAGCCGTTCGGTATCAAGCATTCTTCGACGAGGCGGCCGCACGCGACGGCCGTCCTCGGCAGTCCGGTCGAATGCTGCGCGACGCGGACACCCCTTCAAGGTAGCGCGCGACCCACCACTGCGCGACACGGGGAAAACCCCCGATCCGTGCGCTCGCTTGCCCCATGAAGGGTTGAAACGCAATTAGGCAATTTGCATGCCGACGCCCGCGCGGCGGACCTGTCAGCGGATTCGGCAAAAGACGGAGTAAGGATCGGGGGCCGTTGCGCACCGGCATGGCGCGGCGTTCGGATTTGCGCGCACCGCAATGGGTCGCTAGGCGAAAAATCGCACAAATAGTTGGCAGTGCCGGTGACTGCCCTCGGAAACCGAGGCTGAGACTCGGATTTAGATACGACGCGGGGCGCTCGAAGCGCCCCGCCGAAGAGTCGAACCGAATGGCTTGCGCTTAGGCGATGCGCGCTTCGGTCGACGGGTCGAACAACACGGCCTTGGAGACATCCGCGAGCAACGTCATGTCCTGCTGCGCTTGCGGGTTCGAGGCCGGATGCACGCGGCTCACCGTACGCTTGCCGTTGATCTGCGAGAAGACGAGCGTATCCGGGCCCGTCGGCTCGATGACGTCGACCTTCACGCGCAGCGGCTGCAAATCGGCGCTGTTGGCATCGTGGGCACCACGGGCATCCGTCAGGCGCTCGGGGCGCAAACCGAGAATGACCTTTTGCCCGACATGCGATTTCACACGATTCGCTTCGAACGGCAGTTTCAAAACGCCGCGCTCGACGCCCGTATCGATCTCGAGGCCGATACCGGCACCTTGTTCGACGAGCTGACCTTCGATGAAATTCATCGGCGGCGCGCCGATAAAACCGGCCACGAACAGATTCGACGGCGAATCGTAGATCTCTTGCGGGGCACCGAACTGCTGCACGACGCCATCCTTCATCACGGCGATCCGATCGCCGAGCGTCATCGCTTCGATCTGATCGTGCGTCACGTAGACAATCGTCGTGCCCAAGCGCTGATGCAGCAGCTTGATCTCCGAGCGCATCTCGATCCGCAGCTTCGCATCGAGATTCGACAGCGGTTCGTCGAACAGGAACATGACCGGATCGCGCGCGAGCGCCCGGCCCATCGCCACGCGCTGACGCTGGCCGCCGGACAGTTGGCCCGGCTTGCGATCGAGCAGGTGATCGATCTGGAGCATCGACGAGACGCGATCGACGATTTGCGCCTGTTCCTTCTTCGGCACCTTACGGATGTTCAAGCCGAACGAGATGTTCTCGCGCACCGTCATCGACGGATACAGCGCGTACGACTGAAACACCATGGCGATGTCGCGATCTTTCGGCGACAGATTGTTGACGACCTTGCCGTCGATGCAGATCTCGCCTTTGGTGACCGTTTCGAGGCCGGCGATCATGTTGAGCAGCGTCGACTTCCCGCACCCGGAGCCGCCGACGAGAATCAAGAACTGACCGTCCTCGATTTCGATGTCGACACCCTTCAGGACGGGCACGCCGTTCGGATAGGTCTTGTATACGTCGCGGATGGAAAGGCTTGCCATGCTGAAAATCCTTTAATCTGCTCTGCTTTCGAATATGCGATGCGTTCGTTGTGCGGCGCCCCGCTCGGGTACTGCGCCGCTAGGCAAACGAAACGTCCAATCAGCCCTTCACCGCGCCCGCCGTCAAACCGCGCACGAAGTAGCGGCCGGCCACAACGTAGACGAGGAGCGTCGGCAACGCGGCGATGATCGCCGCAGCCATGTCGACGTTGTATTCCTTCACGCCCGTCGACGTATTCACGAGGTTGTTCAGCGCCACCGTGATCGGCATCGAATCGACGCCCGAGAACACGATCCCGAACAGGAAGTCGTTCCAGATCTGCGTAAATTGCCAAATCACGCAGACCATGAAGATCGGCAGCGAAACGGGCAGCAAGATCCGCGTGAAGATCATGAAGAAGCCGGCACCGTCGATACGCGCCGCCTTCACGAGTTCGGCCGGAATGCTCACGTAGAAGTTACGGAAGAACATCGTCGTGAAGGCGATCCCATACACCACGTGGACGAACACCAGCCCGGAGATCGTATTCGAGATCCCGACCAACCCGAGCAGACGCGCCATCGGCAGCAAAATCGCCTGGAACGGGATGAAGCATCCGACGAGCAGCATCGTGAATACGGCATCCGCGCCGCGGAAGCGCCAGTGCGTCAGCACATAGCCGTTGAATGCGCCGATGATCGACGAAATCAACACGGCCGGAATCACCATCTGCACCGAGTTCATGAAGAACGGACGCATGCCGTCGCAACGCACGCCCGTGCACGCCTCGCTCCATGCTTTCACCCACGGGGCGGTCGTCCAATGCGTGGGCGGCGTGAGCAAGTTGCCCGTGTGCAGCTGATCGAGATCCTTGAACGACGTGGACAGCATCACGTAGATCGGGAACAGGAAGTACAGCGCGAACAACAGGAGCGCAGCGTAAATGAACGCGCGACTGAACGTCATCTTAGGCTGCATTGCGGGTGCTCCTCGATTCCAAGTACATGAGCGGGACCAGTACGGCAACGACGGTGGCGAGCATCATCATCGACGACGCCGCACCCACGCCGAGCTGCCCGCGGTTGAACGAGAACGTGTACATGAACATCGCGGGCAGCGACGACGACGTACCGGGGCCGCCGGCCGTCAACGCGACGACGAGGTCGAACGTCTTGATCGTGATGTGGCACAGGATCAGGAGCACCGAGAAGAACACGGGACGCATGCTCGGAATCACGATCTTGCGATAGATCGTGGGCAGCGTCGCGCCATCCACTTGGGCCGCCTTGAAAATTTCCGCATCGACACCGCGCAGACCCGCGAGGAACAGCGCCATCACGAAGCCCGTCGATTGCCAGACGGCCGCGATCACGATGCAGAAGATGGCCTTGTCCGGATCGTCGAGCCAGGTGAACGAGAAGCTCGTCCAGCCCCAATCGTGCAGCACTTTCTCCAGACCCAGCGCCGGGTTCAGAATCCACTGCCAGGCCGTGCCCGTCACGATGAACGAGAGTGCCATCGGATAGAGAAAGACGGCGCGCAACGCACCTTCGTTGCGGATGCGTTGGTCGAGCAAGATGGCCAGGAAGAGCCCGAGCCCGATGCAGATTGCGATGAACGGAATCCCGAACCAGCCGAGGTTCTTCGCCGAGGTCCACCAAACGTCGTTTTGAAAGAGTTCGCTATAGCGCGTGAGGCCAGCGAACGTGTAGTTGGGCATCAGTCGCGACTTCGACAGCGACAGATAGCCGGTAATCAGAATGAAGCCGTAGACGAATACAAGGCTGATCGCCACGCTAGGCGAAAGCACGAGCTTCGGGATCCAGCGATCGGCAAGGGCCGATATCGACGAGGTGCGGTGGGGTACGTGCGCCACGTTGTTCCCATTCCCGCTGAGAGAGGAAGCCACTGCTCGACTCCTGAGTACTTGCGTGCCGGCCGAACGATTCCAGTGCGCGCGAAACGCGCGGCCGGCGAGAGTGACGCGGGCGGTGTGCGAGCCATCGGCCCACCGCCCCTGGAACAACGCTTACTTCGTTTGCGCGGCCTTCGCGAGCGCGGCGACTGCATCTGCCGACGATTGGTTCGAGTTCATGAACTTCGTCACGACGTCGCTCATCGCGCCAGCCGTGGCATCGCCTTGCGCCATGCCGTGTGCCAGCGACGGCACATAGCCGCCGGCCTTGATCGCGGCTTGCTCATCCGAGTACGACTTCTTCGCGCAATCGTCGTAGCTGCTCATGTCGACGCCCAGGCGAACCGGGATCGAGCCCTTGTACAAGCTGAACTGCTTCTGGAACTCGGGGCTCATGATCGTCTTCGCGAGTGCGAGCTGGCCCGGCGTAGCGGCCTTCGCGCCCTTTTGCTGGAAGAACACGAACGAATCGACGTTGAACGTGTACGCCTTCGCCGTGCCCGGCACTGCCGCGCAGACGTAGTCGACGCCCGGCTTCTTGTTCGCGTTAGCGAACTCGCCCTTCGCCCAGTCGCCCATGAACTGCATACCGGCCTTGCCGTTGATGACCATGGCCGTGGCCAGGTTCCAGTCGCGGCCCGTGCGCGAGCTATCGAAGTAGGTCGTGAGCTTGCGAACCGTGTCGAAGACCTTGACCATCTGCGGCGACGTGAGCGTCTTTTGGTCGAGATCGACGATCGCCTTCTTGTAGAAATCGGCGCCTTGCGACAGCACGACGTCTTCCCACACCGTGAAGTCTTGCCACGGCTGGCCGCCCATTGCGATCGGCATGATGCCGTCGGCCTTCATCTTGTCGGCGAGCTTGAAGAACTCGTCCCAGTTCGTCGGCACTTTGCCGCCGGCCTTATCGAGCGCGGCCTTGTTGATGTACAGCCAGTTCACGCGGTGCACCGAGAACGGCGCGGCGACGTAGTGGCCGTCGGCCTGCATGATCTTGTCGATTTGCGGCGGCAGGTTCTTCTTCCAGTCTTCGCTCTTCGCCACCGAATCGATGTTCACGAGCACGTCTTGGTCCGCCCATTCCTTGATCAGCGGGCCCTTGATCTGCGCGGCGCTCGGCGCGTTGCCCGAGATCACCTGCGTCTTCAGTGCAGTCATGGCTGCGGCACCCGCGCCGCCTGCCACGGCGAAGTCCTTCCACGTGTAGCCTTGCTTCGTCATGTCGTCCTTCAGGACGCCGATGGCCTTCGATTCCCCGCCCGAGGTCCACCAGTGCAGCACTTCGACGGATTCACCCGCCTGAGCCGCCGACACGCCCAGCATGAGCCCCGTGGCGCACAGCGCAGCCATGATCGCGCGAACTTTCAGTCTTTATCTCCTCCAGACTACTGACCAAGTAACGAGTGCTCCCCTCTTCGACTGGCTGGGGAACGGTGGTTGGGTGCAACAGACAACACTGGATGTGGCCGAATGCCGACTCGCGTGGCGCGCACATGCGCCGACGGGCCGAACGCGGCCGCGAAGGATCGCCAGGAAATGCGTGCTTCCAAGCTTGGGCGACTGTCTCCTCTTTTAAATTCGGCCGGCCCGCGTCGCGCGGTTCCAGCTCGGGGAGGCAGCGCCATCCAAACCGCGCTGCTAACATGCACGCGCGGTATGAATCGGGTACGCGGCGCACTGCCGGCGATCGACGCTCGCAACCTTGACGCGACAGCAGGGCCGCAAAGGTTTTTGCATTCGATCGACGTTACATCTTGATTTGGATTGTAG
>NZ_JBQCIV010000123.1:0-43580 GCF_051953405.1 Trinickia sp.
GCCCGTGAGGACAGCGATGTCTTCCAGCATGGCCTTGCGGCGATCGCCGAAGCCCGGAGCCTTGACGGCAGCGACCTTCAGGCCACCACGCAGCTTGTTGACGACGAGCGTTGCGAGAGCTTCGCCTTCGACGTCTTCAGCGATGATGAGAAGCGGTTTGCCCGACTGAACGACGGCTTCCAGAACCGGAAGCATCGCCTGGAGGTTCGACAGTTTCTTCTCATGGATCAGGATGTAGGGGTCGCTAAGCTCGACCTGCATCTTCTCCGGGTTGGTGATGAAATAGGGCGACAGATAGCCGCGGTCGAACTGCATGCCCTCGACGACGTCGAGCTCGAACTCGAGACCCTTCGCCTCTTCGACGGTGATCACGCCTTCCTTGCCGACCTTGTCCATGGCTTCAGCGATGCGATCGCCGATCGACGTGTCGCTGTTCGCCGAGATCGAGCCGACTTGGGCGATTTCCTTGTTCGTCGTGCAGGGCTTGCTGATCTTCTTCAGCTCTTCCACGGCGGCTTGCACGGCCTTGTCGATGCCGCGCTTCAGGTCCATCGGGTTCATGCCCGATGCGACGTACTTCATGCCTTCGCGGACGATCGACTGAGCCAGCACCGTGGCCGTCGTCGTGCCGTCGCCGGCGTTGTCGCTGGTCTTGGAAGCGACTTCCTTGACCATTTGCGCGCCCATGTTCTGGAGCTTGTCTTCGAGCTCGATTTCCTTGGCGACCGACACACCATCCTTCGTGACCGTCGGGCCGCCGAAGCTGCGTTCGAGGACGACGTTGCGACCCTTCGGGCCCAGCGTGACCTTCACCGCGTTCGCAAGGATGTTCACGCCTTCGACCATCTTGGCGCGAGCGCTGTCGCCGAATACGACGTCTTTAGCTGCCATCTTCTAACTCCTTGAAATTCTTTGGGAAATATCGACCTGGACGGAAATTACTTCTGCACGACGGCCATGATGTCTTCTTCGCGCATCACGAGCAGTTCGTTGCCGTCGACCTTGACGGTCTGGCCTGCGTACTTGCCGAACAGGACGCGATCGCCGACTTTGACGTCGAGCGCGATTTGATCGCCCTTGTCGTTGCGCTTGCCCGGCCCGATCGCGAGCACTTCGCCTTGATCCGGCTTCTCGGCGGCGGCGTCAGGGATCACGATGCCGGAGGCGGTCTTGGTTTCCTGATCCAAACGCTTCACGATGACGCGATCGTGCAAAGGACGAAGGTTCATGCTTACTCCTCTCTGGGTTTGAGACTGAAAAACGCTTAAGTTGAGGGCCGCCTTGCCGGCGACCCGGACGAAACTGTTAGCACTCAAGTGCAGCGAGTGCTAATTATATGGACGGGGGTTGGCAATTTCAAGGGAGGGGGGCGGCAGATTTTTTGGGGCTAATGTAGGCGCGCAGACAAACCCGGCAAACCGGCGCACATAAACCTAGCATGGGGTCAAGTAATAGGGCCGCATGGGGTACGACGTCAACACCCTGTCAACACGGGTAGGTAAACAACCCCTATCATTGCTGGCGAACCGGGCCCCATGCCAATATTGCCGATCCGATCGACTACGCAATCCCGGCAATGCCTATCAACTGCACGTTCTTGCTAAACAACCAGCCACTTACCACGCTCACATGCCCTGGGGTTGGCGCCCTCGCTGCCTTCTCTGGCATGCCCGCCGACCGCAACAATCCCGCTGCGGTTGATCACGCCGATTCGGGGCCGCTGCCGCAAGGAACCTATTACATTATCGACCGACAGTCCGGCGGACACCTCGGCTGGCTTTACGACTATCTTTTGACTCACGGCTACGGAACGGACCGATCCGAGTGGTTCGCCCTATATCGGAAGGACGACAAGATCGACGACATAACCTATGTCAACGGCGTGCGACGCGGAATGTTCAGGCTGCATCCTATCGGTCCGCAACGCCGGAGCGAAGCGTGCATCGCTGTCACAAGCCCGGCGAAGTTCAAGCAACTCAGCGCGTACCTACGACGCACAGGACCGACGCTCGCGGTTCCCGGCTCAACCGTGAAGGCGTACGGTACGGTGGAGGTTCGTTAATGAAGGCTGTCCGCTACGGCGTCAATGCGTTAGCGACAATCGTGATCGGCTTCCTCCTTTCACGGTTCATCAGCAATCTGCCCTACGATTTCCCGCCGCTGCCGGCATCCATCGCGTTCGTCATGCGCAAGCTCAGTATCGATACGGTGCAAAACGCCGACGATATCGAAACGATTGGATTGCTCGTCATCATTGCCTTGTCGGTTGTCGTCGCCGCTGTGATCGTATGGCTCGCGAACGTGTCATTCCGGCGCTGGCGGCTCGCTCGCCGTTCGTAGCGCCTAGAACTAAAATTGTCGGACAAGCCGCTTCGATGGCAAGATGGCCGCATTCCAACAAATCAGAGGCCAACACGCAATGACCGAGCAATCTGTACGAACGCCGGCCCAATGGACGGTGAGCGCGCTTGCCGCGGCGACAACCGGGATCTGCGCGCTCGGGGTCGCGGCCGCCGGCCTTTCGCTGCTGCTGTCCCCGATGCTGTTCGACAGCCCAGGCTCGGAGAACAACCGGTGGCTTTGGAACGTTGCCCTGGCGCCGATCGTCTATGTGCTCGCGTTCGCGGTGTCGTTGCGATGGAGCTTGCAGGCCATCAAAAACGGCAACGCGCGTGCCTTCGCCGTGGGGTTGTGCGTGCAAGGCGTGGGCGTGGCATGGGTCGCGCTATCGTGGGGCTTGCTGCAGTACTTTTGCAACGGCAATTTTTCGTGCGCTCAGTCCTAGGGGGACGGCCAGTCCCGGTCCTTGTCGATCCGCCGCCTCACGGCACGGATCGACGATCGCGGGTCAAACTGGGTTGTCCTGAAACCCCTGGGACGAAAAGTTAGCAATCCGCACGGCGCCCTCAGGGAACCTGGCGACGATCTCCAACTGCCCGCCCATTGCCTCGATATGCGAACGCAACGTCGAGACATACATATCCGTACGCTGCTCCAACTTGGCGATGCTTGGCTGCTTCACGTGCAGCACGATGGCCAATGCCTCTTGAGAAAGCCCCCTGGCTCGCCGCAATTCGCTCAACGCCATTTCGTCCATCGCTTGCTTTGCGCGGGCAGTCACCCGCGCCTGCGCTTGCGGCGACATCTTGCCCCGCAACTCATCAAACTTTTTTGCCATGATCGGCTCCCTTACTTCTTACCTGAACCAGATGCTCGTCGTACAACGCATCGGCCTTGGGCACGTTGATGTCGTACCATCGACCGTTGCCAGTCTTGTCGCCGCCTAGCAATAAAATCGCGGCCCGTCGAGGATCGAACGCATACAGCACACGATATGGGCGGCCTGCATGTTGAATGCGCAGCTCCCTCATGTGCTCATGGCGAGAACCTTTGATTCCGCTCGAATGCGGGTAAGGCAACGATGGACCGCACTGCTCGAGCAGCGCCACCGATACCGCAACGGACTCCTGCTCCGCCTCCCTCAAGTCCTCCCACCAATCGCCGAATGTGTCGCAATACTCAACTTCCCACGCCATAACGGTTTCCTTGACCCAGTCCGATCGATTCGCATGACCTACCTCACTAGAATCTCTGGGTTTCTCGGAAAGGACCATTAGGCCAGAAGAACCATACCTTCGATGGAATATTCCGTCAAGGGTATAGTTGACGCCGTTGATCGGTTCGTCGTCACACTTGCCCCTACCACCCCCATGGCTTTCGCTACGCCGCCAGCGGGGATATCGGTCGTTTGGCACAATGCCCTCTCCTTTTTCCTTGCTGCCGCTGAACGGGCATCGACGCCCGCCCGTGCATCCCTGCGTCGATGGCCCCGTCAGCGCTTCCCACGATGATCCCGTTCTCGGTTCTCGACCTTTCCCCCATCCCGCTCGGACAAACGGCCGCCGATGCCTTCCGCCACTCGCTCGACCTCGCGCAGCATGCCGAACGCTGGGGCTATCGCCGCTTCTGGCTGGCCGAGCACCACAACATGCCCGGCATCGCCAGCGCGGCCACGGCCGTCGTCATCGGCCACATTGCCGGCGGCACGAAGACGATCCGCGTTGGCTCCGGCGGCGTCATGCTGCCCAATCACGCGCCGCTCGTGATCGCCGAACAATTCGGCACCCTCGCCTCGCTGTACCCGGACCGAATCGATCTGGGCCTCGGCCGCGCCCCCGGCACCGATCAAACGACAGCCCGCGCGCTGCGACGCGATATGCACGACAGTGCGGAACGGTTTCCCGAAGATGTCGTCGAGCTACAGCGTTACTTCGCGGCGCCCAGCAGCGGCCAGCGCGTGCGCGCCGTGCCGGGCGCCGGTTTGAACGTCCCGCTCTGGCTGCTCGGCTCCTCGCTGTTTTCGGCGCAATTGGCCGCGGGGCTCGGCCTGCCCTTCGCCTTCGCGTCGCACTTCGCCCCCGATCATCTGCTCACGGCGCTGCACGTCTATCGCTCGCAGTTCCGTCCCTCGGCCGTGCTGGATAAGCCCTACGCAATGGTCGGCGTGAACCTATTCGCCGCTGAGACCGACGCCGAAGGCGAGCGGCTCTTCACCTCGCTGCAGCAGCAATTCATCGCGCTGCGCCGCGGCACCCCTGGGCAATTGCCGCCGCCGGTCGATCAATTGAACGCATCGGACGTCGAATTGGCGGGCGTTCGGCACGCTCTCGCGTGCGCCGCCGTCGGCAGCCCCGATACCGTGCGCGCAGCGCTCGAATCGATCATCGCCCAAACGCAAGCCGACGAACTGATCCTCACCGGCCAAATCTACGATCACGCGGCCCGGCTGCGGTCGTATGAAATCGGCGCTCAAGTGCGCGACGCGATGGGGGGCGGGTCCGAGCGTTGATCGCGACGCAACCACGCGCAACGCGCCGCCAGCGGCTCGATGCGGGGCTGGCCATCGGGTGGTCGCCGCACGGGGCACAAGTGCGACGCGGCGAACGACAGTCGAACGAAGATCGATCGCCGCACGGCACGGGCCTCGGATTTGCTGCCGATAAGCTCGATAGGCGGCGGCGCGGCATCGCATGAGCGCACCGACCGCCGAGGAGCCAACGTTGAATTCGATCAAGCGAAAGACCCGGTTCGCCGCGCGGTTGACGGCGCTCGCGTGCGCCTCGATTGGTGCTTGCGTCGCGAGTGCGGGATGGGCTCAGCGAGCGGCACAGGATGTCGGCGCATCCATGGTGCAGCCGCCGCAAGCGCCCGTGAGCGGTGCAGATGCGCGCAATCCCGACAATATGCCGATCAAGCGGCCTCAAAAGCCCACGAACGACCCGATCGCGCGCCGGCCGCCCGCGAGCAGCGCCAAACCGAAATAGCGCGGCAATCGCAGTCGCGTCGCTCAGCCGCCCGCCGCTGCAGCCGGCGTCGGTTGTGTCGGATCGCCGAACGCAAGCCATCCGACATGACGCCGAATATCGACAGGCCATTCGGCAACGAGCGCATCGAAACGCTGTGCATCGTCGGCAAACAGCGCCCGCGACGCTTCTTCGAAACCGGGCAGATCGCCCGCGATCGCCGACATGAAGTGGTAGGCCCGCTCTTGCGCGGCGCGCCGTTCGTCTCGCTGCGCATGCTTGCGGCGCGCCTCGTCCACCAACTTGCGCAGCGCCACGGAGGCGCCGCCCGGTTGCGCGCCCAACCATTCCCAATGCCGCGGCAACAGCGTCACTTCGCGCGCCACCACGCCCAGCTTCGGCCGGCCGCGGCCTCTCGGGGCACCACCGTCTCCCGCATCGGCGGGCGCATCGGCGGGCGCATCGGCGTCTCTTGGTGCGCCGTCCTCAATCGGCGCGCAGGCGCCCGGCTCGCGACTCAAGCGCTCGCGCACTTGCTCGTCCGAGCCGCGCGTATCGACGTCGACCGAACGCCCGGTCCGGTTCTCGAAAATCAAAATCGGACCCGCGGCCCCTCGCTCGGCCGCACGCTTGCCGACGAGCGCCACCGTCGGCAGCGTACCGGAGGCCAAGTGACGTTGTCCGTCGAACAGCGTGAATAAGGAAGGCTCGGGGTGGTGCGTCATAAATGACTCCAGAATGAATTCAGCAGATGACGCGAATAATACCCGGGTGAAATAAGGAAATCAATAACATCCGGGTGAAATATCTCTTCGTGCCGGCCGCCGCCGCTCTCACCTTCTTTCCCTCGCCTTGGGAATATCGGTCGATGTCATCGAGTAACGCTCTCCGAGGGCGCGCGTGCCGCGACATGCCGCCCCGCCAGGACAGACACCACCCGCGCTGACTCCCTAGGAGATGATGATGGATCACGATGACGACAGCCACGACCGCACGGCGACGGACCGCCGCCGCTTTCTGAAATGCATGGCATGGGCCGGCGCCGGGACGCTCTGGACGATGCACGCCGGCATCTTGCAAGCTCGCACGCTTGGCGGGGAGGCCAACGCCGAGGACGCGGCGAGCGCGATGAAAGACGCATCCTTCAGCTTCGTGCAAATCAGCGACTCGCACATCGGCTTCACGAAAGCGCCGAACCCGGACGTCACGGCTACGTTCAAAGCGGCGCTCGCGCGTATCGATGCGCAACGCGTGCAGCCCGACTTCGTCGTCCACACGGGCGACCTCACCCATCTGTCTCGGCCCGCCGAGTTCGATACGGTCGATCAGCTCGTACGCGGCTCGAGCACGCGCCGGGCGTTTTTCGTACCGGGAGAGCACGACGTCATCGGCGACAACGGTCGCGCGTTCTTCGAGCGCTTCGGCGAAAAGCAAACGCGGGGCGGCTGGTACAGCTTCGATCATCGCGGCGTGCATTTCGTCGCGCTCGTGAACGTGCTCGATTTGAAAGGCGGCGGCCTGGGTTGGCTCGGGCCCGATCAGCTCGCCTGGCTAAAACAGGACCTGGCGGCGCGCACCTCGGAAACGCCGATCGTCGTCTTCGCCCACATGCCGCTGTGGTCGCTCTACCCCGCCTGGGGCTGGGGCACCGACGATGCGGGCGACGCGCTTTCGATGCTAGGTCGCTTCGGCTCGGTCACGGTGTTGAACGGCCACATCCATCAAATTCAGCAAAAGGTCGAAGGCAATGTCACGTTCTATACGGCGCGCTCGACCGCCTATCCGCAGCCCGCACCGGGTGTGGGCCCTGGGCCCGGGCCGCTCAAGGACGTGCCGCCGGGCCAGCTTTCGTCCTATCTCGGCGTGCGCGAGGTGCGCCACGTCCAAGCGGGCCGCACGCTCGCGCTGACCGACGAGGCGCTGTCATGAAAACCCTCGCTCGCGTTTGCCGCGCGTTGCTGCGTGCGAGAGTCGTCGCACCCGCCGTTGTCGCTGCAGCCGCGTTGAGCCTCGCCGGCTCCGCGCTCGCGGCATCGACCGCTACTGGCGAGCAGGCCGCGGCCGATACCGGCGGCCCGACCTATCGCGTCCAGATCCACGACTTCGCGTTTTCGCCGAAAGAAATCACCGTGCCCGTCGGCGCCCGCATCGTCTGGACCAATCGCGACGACGAACCGCATACGATCGTCAGCGCGGCCGGTGCGTTCAAACCGTCGCAAGCGCTCGATACGGACGATTCGTTTTCCGCCATCCTCGGCAAACCGGGCACGTACGCCTATTTTTGCGGCATCCATCCGATGATGGTCGGCAAGATCACCGTGAAATGAAACCCGCCTGCCCAGCCACGGCCAGGTCGGCCCTCGTTCGCGCGAGCCGGGCGGCAGGGGCGGCGGCTCGCCGCTACGCCGAGTCGTCGTCCGAGCCACCGCCTCGCGAGCCGCAGACCGACGCAACGAGGCCACCCGGGAATAAACTCGGCGCATCTTCGGTAGCGCAGCGCTCAACCCAGGAGGCGCCCCCGGTGGCCGAAATCGACAAGCCCGATCTACCCGCGAATCCCGAGAGGGAGGCGCATCCAGCGTCGAACGAAGGCGCCGCTCGCGACGCGCGGGGCGAGGCGGAGCGCAGCCGCCGCTTCCAGCAACTCGCACTGCCGCATCTCGATGCGGCGTACAACCTCGCGCGCTGGCTCAGCGGCAGCGCCGGCGACGCCGACGATGTCGTCCAGGAAGCGTTCGTCCGCGCGTTCCGCTTCTTCGACACCTTCCGCGGCGAGAACGCCCGGCCGTGGCTGCTCGCGATCGTGCGGCGCACGTGGTACACCGAGTGGCGGCGCCGCGCGAACTCGCTCGAAGTCGCGCCATTCGACGAGCAATTCGATGAAACGAGCGCGTTCGAGGAAACGTGCGCCACATTCGCCGATCCGCAAACGTTGCTGCTGCAAGGCGAGCACACGCGGCTCGTGCACGAGGCGTTGGGAAAGCTACCGGTGGAGTTTCGCGAGGTGCTGATCCTGCGCGAACTGGAAGATATGAGTTACCGCGATATCGCCGTCGTCGCCGATTTGCCGCTCGGTACCGTCATGTCGCGCCTCGCGCGCGGACGCCGAAAACTGGCCGCCCTGCTCGCGCCGTTGCGCGACGAGCGACCCGGCGCAATGGACACGATCGCCAAGGAGAGCCCTGATGGACTGCAATGAAGCCCGCCCGCTCCTTAGCGCCGCCATCGATCGGGAACTGTCGGCCGTGGAGGCACTGCGCGTCGAACAGCATCTGGCGACGTGCGCCGAGTGCCGGCGCGAAGCGCAAGCGCTGCAGGCTGTCAGCCAAGCCGCCCGCACCGCGGCGTACTTTCGTGCGCCCGATGCCTTGCGCGCGCGCATCCTCGCCACGCTGCCGGCCACGGAATCGATGTGGGACGAAGAAACGGCGGCCGCCGCCGAAGCGCCCGGCTGGCGCTGGGCCGCATGGGGCTGGCCGCGCGGCGCACGAGCCGGCGCAAAGGCAGGCGCCGGTGCAGGAGCCGGCGCTGGCTCGGGCACGCGCGCCGGTAGCCGATATGGTCCTCGCGCTGCGCTCGGATGGCCGATCGGCATTGTCGCCGCCCTCGCGCTGGCCGCGACCGTCTCGCTCGTCGTCATCCGTCCCGCAAGGACCAACGCCGAGTTCGTCGACGAACTCGTCGCCAGCCACGTGCGCGCGCAACTGTCGGGTCGCGACGTCGATGTCGTCTCGTCCGATCAACATACGGTCAAACCCTGGTTCAACGGTCGGCTCGACTATGCGCCGCCCGTCGAGGACTTGGCCGACGAGGGCTTCGCACTGACAGGCGGCCGGCTCGATTACATCGGCCATCGTCGCGTCGGCGTGCTCGTTTATCGGTACCGCAAGCACGTCATCGACGTGTACGTGATGCCGGAGTCGAACGCGGGGTTGCCCGGCGCCGCCGCGCTGACGAGCGACGGCTACGCGCTCGCGAGTTGGCGCGGGCAAGGCATGCGCTGGTGGGCTGTCAGCGACGCCGAGCCGGCCGTGCTCGCGCGGTTGCGCAGCGCGCTCGAAGCACGCTTGAGCCGAACGCCCTCCGGCCCGCCGCAGTGAGCCAACGGCCGGCCACCGTCAGGACGCGCCGCTCGTTTGCCTCGGCGGCGACAAGGTATCGATCAACCGCAGCAGCCTAGAGGGATCGAGCGGCTTGACGAAGTGATGATGGAATCCGGCCAGCCGGCTGCGCTTGCGATCGGTGTCCTGCCCGTAGCCGGTCAAGGCGACGAAGAGACACTCGCCGCCTACCCGCTCGCGGCGCAGACGCTGCACGAGTTCGTAACCGTCCATGACGGGCAAGCCGATATCGATGACCGCGACCTCCGGTGCGAAGCGCGACACGACGTGCAACGCCGACGCCGGATCGTAGACCGCCTCGACGTGATGCCCGCATTCCTTCAATAGCTCGGCAAGGGCCTGCACGCCATCGATGTTGTCGTCGACGAGCAAAACGCGCCGCCCCGCCGTGCTCATCGTCGTCCGCTGAAGGGGGGCGATGTCGTCGGCGACGGCCGCCACGTCGTCGCGGCCGTTCGCGTTCCCCGCGCGCTCGCCCGCCGCGACACGTTCGCCGGGGACGCGAATCGTGAACGTACTGCCGCGCCCCGGACCGTCGCTGGCCGCGCTGACGGCCCCGCCGTGCATCGCGACAAGGTTTTTCACGAGCGCCAAGCCGATGCCGAGCCCGCCCTCGGCTCGGTCGAGGCTGCGTTTGCCCTGGAAGAACAGATCGAACACACGCGGCAAGATGTCGGGCGCGAGCCCCATCCCGTCGTCCCGCACGCTGACGGCGATCATGCCGTTCCCCTCGCGCTTGGCCACGAGTTCGATGTGACCGCCCGGCGCCGTGTAGCGCGCGGCATTCGTGAGCAGATTCGACACGACCTGTGCGAGCCGCGTGGCATCGACGTTCCACACCAGGTCGCGCTCGATATCGAGCGCTAACCGGTGCTGGCGCTGCTCGAGCAGAAAACTCGCCATTTCCACGGCGTTCGTCAACACATCGGCAACGGGTACGCTTCGCTTCTTGAGTGCGATCTTGCCGCGCGTGATGCGGGAAATATCGAGCAGGTCGTCGACGAGCCGCACGAGATGATCGACCTGCCGCGCGATGATGTTCTGCTCGCGCGCCGTGCCGCCTTCGGGATGCATGCGCATCAGCCGCAACGCCGTGACGATCGGCGAGAGCGGGTTGCGCAACTCGTGGCCGAGCATCGCCAGGAATTCGTCTTTCGCGCGCCCCGCCTCGCGCAGTTCGGCGACGAGGCGTTCGCGTTCGGCGTGCGACTTCTCGAAGCGGGCGCGGGCACGCACTTGCTCGGTCACTTCGACGGCGACGGCAATGATGCCTTCCACCGTCGGCCCGCCCAAGCGCAGCGGTTCGAAATGAAACGTGAAATAGCGCGGTTCGAACGCGCCGTCGGGCCGCGTCACATCGATACGGAAGTCTTCGCGCACGACGGGCGTACCACGTTCGAACGCCGCGTGAAGCAGGGCCCCGATCTCGCCGCCGTGTTGCGCTTCGGGAAAGACGTCGGCATAGCGTCGGCCCGTGAGTTCGACGCAGCCCGCCAGTTCGCGAAAGCGCCGGTTGGCCAATTCGAACACGTGCGTCGGGCCGCTCAGCAAGGCAGCGGCAACGGGAGCGTTCATGAACAAGGCGTCGCGCTGGCGTTCGGCCGCCTGACGTTTGATGCGATCGGTCGCATCGCGCGTAAAGCCGCGCGTGTACAGCAACCTGCCCTGTTCGAACATCGCATTGGCGTGCAGCAACACGTGTTTCACGCTGCCGTCGCGACAACGCAAACGGACCAGTTCGTCGCGAATAATCTCGCCCGCCGCCAGCTTCTCCAAGATCGTCTCGATCACGGTGCGCTCGACATAGAACTCGGCGATGTGGTGCCCCACATACTCGTGCCGCTCGTAGCCGAGCATGTCCAGCTCGGCCGCGTTCGCCCACACGATGGTGCCGTCGCCCGCGATCCGGTGCAATCCCTCGGCGGCGTTCTCGACGAAATCGGCCAGTTCGCGTTCGCGCTGGATGAGCGCCGCTTCCGCGCGGCTACGGCGTTCGACCTCGCGCTCGAGCGCCATCGCCTTTTGCTGCCAGAGCGCCACGAGCTGGTGTGCTTGCCGATCGTCGGAACCGGTCAGCAATTCGCTTGGCAACACGTGCGTATGCGCGGCGCATACGTGCTCGAACAACGCGCTGTGCTCCGCTTGCGAAAAGAGCGTTTGCGAATACGCGCAGAACAACGTGAAAGGATGGCGGCGTCCGAGTTCGTTCCACAATTGCTCCAAGCGCAACGCCGCCTCGAATTCGCCACGCTCGCACAGCACGCCAACCATCTCGCCGAAGGCGTGCACGGGTGCGCCGCCCGCCGTCGCAGCCGCCATGACGGCGCCGACCGAAGCGATGAAAAGGCGCTCGTCGGGCCAGCCGTCGACCATGAAACGCGCGAGCGTTTCCTCGGCATCGAGCGCGACGAACTGGCCCGGATGCCAAGCGGGTTCGCCCGCTTCGCCGAGGCGGCGCAACTGCGACGCAATGGCTGTCGCATGCACGCGCGTGGCGATGACGACCGCGCATCCGCCCGCGCTCAGCGCGCGCTGGGCGAATTGCGCGACTTCGTCGACCAGCAACGAATCGGCTTGGTAAAAGCGGACGAAGTGGCCGTGCGCGTGGTGCTGCGACAAACAAGGTTGTTCGGCTACCGCCATACCCAATTCCTCATGGCGCGACGGCCGCGCGTTCGGGAAACGGATTCCCAATCGGTCGATCGCGAAGATTTCGTCCGATGATAGGGCGGATCGCCCGTTTCCATGCTGGCTTGCAGCAAGCATCGGACCCACGGAAGGCGATCTATTCGGACCGGATCAGTTTTTCGGCACGGCGGCCGGTTGCGGTTGCGGTTGCGCGAGCGAGGCTGCGATGCGGTCGGCCAATCGTCCCAGTACGCGGCTCAGCGCATCGGCGATCGCGGGCGAATCGGCCGACGCCATCGGCTCCGTCAGCGAAACCTCTTGTGTCATCACGGCGGTCGCCGCCTCGCCCGAGGTCAGCGTCCAACTGCCCTCGAACGTCATGCGGCCGTCGGTGTTCGCGCGTAGGTCGAGCACCGTGACGACGATGCCGCGCGCCCCGGCCGGTGCCGGCGCGCCCGGTAGCACAAAGGTGCCGGGCGGCAAGCGCTGCAGCAAATCCTGCGCCAGCGCGCGCCGGATCATCGGCGCGAGCGGCGCGCCCCAGCGATCGTCCTCGCGTACGGTCAGCCGATGCGTCCGGTCCTGCGCGACGATCTCGGGGCGATCGAGTGTCGCCGGCACGCGCACCGCGCCCAACTGCACCGGCGCCATGCGCGTCGTGGCAAGCGGTGCGCTGGGCGGCACGGCGTCGAGCGAAAAATACCGGGTGGGCGGGCTGTGGCCGCAAGCCGCCAACGCCACCGCGCACAGGAGCCCCATCGTCGTTCTCGGTGTCACTGCCCTTTCCCTCCCTTACCGCGTATGAGCGCCTCGGGGTGGCGATCGAGATAATCGGCGAACGCGCGCACCGAGCGGGCCATGTCCGACAGCTCGCGCAACGTTTCCGGCAAATCGTTCTGACGCATCGGATCGCCGCCGATCGTGCGATTGGCCGCTGCCACCGCGTTGTCGGCCTCGTGCGCCGTTTGACGCAACTGAGCGACGAGCGGTCCGATCTGCGGCGAGACTTCGCTCAAGGTTCGATCGACCTGGGCCACCGATCGGTCGAGGTGATCGAGGCTGTCGGCAATGCGCGGCGAGGACGATAACGTCCGAATGCGCGCCGCGATCCGACGGATGTCCTCGCCGGTCTGCTCGATCGGTAAGGCGTCGATCTTCGTCATGACGCGATCGGCCTTCGACATGATGTCGTCCGCTTTCGCCAACAAGGTATCGACGTTGCCCGACGACACGCTCGGAATATCGGTTTCGCCGTCGCGCGCCGCCAACGTCGCGCTCGGCGCGCCCGGCACGAAATCGAGTTCAACGCCGTGCGAACCGACAAGCGGCGGATCTTGAACGAGCCTTGCCCGCAAGCCGGAGGCGATCAGACGCCGCAGCATGTCGTCGACAACGGAACGCCACTGCCCATCTGCCGGCTTGGCGGTATCGGCCAGCCCCAGCTTCGTCGCATCGAGCGCGATCTCGACAGGCGTATCGAGCGTGCCCGTGCGCGCGTCGAAATGGATCCCAACGTGCTCGACCTCGCCCACGCGAAAGCCGCGTAGCCGCACGGCCGCGCCTTCGTCGAGTTGGCCGACGGCGCCCGGGAAACGAACGACGTACTTCACGACCGCGGCCCCCAATGCATACTGGCGATCGCTGCCTTCAAAATGATTTGTCGATGCGCCCGGGCCCGGCTCCATGACGATTTCGGGCCCGCCGATCAAGGCCTTCGCCGAGGAGGGATCGTTGAAATCGAACTGCGCGCCCTTGACCCAAAAGCGCGTACCCGCACGGAGAAAGGGCTTGGCACTGCGATCGATCTCGGCTTGTACATCGACGTGCCGCCCGTCGTCGTCGAGCGATACGTCGCGCACTTCGCCCACCTTCACGCCGTGCAGAGAGACTTCGGTGTCGTCGGCCTTCATGCCGTACGCATCGTCGAAGACAATCGTCACCGTCTCGCCGCCATGCACCAGCGCGCGAATGCCGAGCCAACCGGCCACGCCGAGCGCGGCGATCGGGATGGCCCAGATCCACCCCGGCCAGCGCGTTTGCCGGACATCCGCGGCTTCGGTGCGCTTCTCGAGTTGCTCGTTCACGCGTGCCTCGCTTGCGCCGCATCCCACATCAGGCGCGGATCGAACGCGCGCGACGCCGCCATCGTCAGGATGACGACAAGCGCGAATGCCGTGGCGCCGTCGTCGGGCAGCGCATTGGCCACGCCGTCGAAGCGGATCAGCGGAACGAACGCGGCAATCGTGAAGACGTCGACGTTCGACCAACGCCCCAGCTCGTCGATGAGCCGATACAGAAACGTCTTCGCGCGCAAATGCCGGTCCGAGCGGCGCAGCACCGACGCGATGAACCACGCCATGCCCGCGAGCTTCGCAAACGGGATCGCGATGCTCGTGCAGAAGATCAGGATGCCGAGCGGCCACAGGCCCGCTTGGAACAGCTCCCACACACCATCGATGATGCGATGCGTCACCGGGTGACCGAGCTGATACGAAATCGTCATCGGATACAGGTTCGCGGGAAACGCGAGCACGAACGCCGCCACGCTCAGCGCCGCGGCCCGCGACACGGTGTCGAGTTTTCGCTTGCGCAGCTTCAGGCCGCACCGAGGACACGGACGCCCTGCGTGTTCGACCGGCGCGATCAAATCGCAAGCCGTGCACGAGAGCACGCGCTCGCCGGGCGCCACGTGGCGCTCGGGCGCGATGGCCCGCCACACGGTGCGTCGATCGAGCGTCGCGCGCGTGAGCATCGACATGAACGCGGCGACGACGAAACAGTAGCCGCCCGCGTCGATCGACCCCGTCAGTTGCTGCGTCACGCGCGTATAGCCCACGAAGCACCCGATCAGATAGACGTCGGGCATGGCCCAGGCATCGAGCCACAACGTCCAGCGATAGCAGCGCCCCAGCCAGCGCGGGCGCCATCCCCACAGCACCGCCGCCAACACGAGCGAGAGCGCGGAAAAGCGCGCGAGCGGCAAGGCGATGCCCGTCAAGCCCAGCACGACGGCCAACAGTTCGAAGTGCTCGCGCCACATCGATGCGATGCCCGAACCGAGCACGGCCGAACGTTCGGCGCCGAGCAAATGCACCGTCATCAGCGGCGACAAGTTGCCGGGCAGCAGCAGGATGAAGGTCGTCAGCGAGCACGCCAGCGCCGCGCCGACGGAGCGGCCGCTCGCCCGCTCGAGCGGGTAATGGCAGACTCGGCAGCGCGCGAGCATGCGACCGGCCAGCGCCGAGCTGTCTTCGAGCGCACCGCATTCGGGACAGCCGAGCGTCATGACGCCTCGCTCCTCGATGGCCGAGGCGACGCCCGCCGTGCGGCGGACCCGCCGGAATAACCGGAATAACGTACCGTCATGGGGCCTTCCCGGAAACAGGGACGAAGGAGACAAACGTCGGAGCAAGCACGCTGCGTTCCCGAGGCCCGCCGCGAAGTGTCATCTACAAGACAACCGGCGCACGGGGGCCCGCCTACACTGCCCCGGAGCGGTTCACGAGGGCCCGCCGGCCGCTTCGAAGAGGCCGCACACGGACGGAAGGAGATGACGATGGCGTACGCAAACAAAGTCAAATCGATCGATGAAGCACTCGCGCCCCTGCGCTCCGGGATGCGCCTCATGCTCGGCGAGTTCGTCGGCGCGGGCGAAGCCGCCTGCTGCATCGAGGCGCTGCTCGCGAGCGAGATCGGCAACCTGACGTTGATCGCCAACACGCCGGGTCTACGCGGCGGCTTCCTGAAGGCACGGCTGTTCGCCTCGGGCCAGTTGACCGAGTTCATCGGGACGCACGTGGGGACGACAGCCGAATCGACCGTGGCGTATTTGAACGATGCCGTGCGCGTGGCCGAGTTCTTTCCGATGGGCACGTGGGCAGAGAAAGTCCGGGCCGGCGCGATGGGGCTCGGCGGGGTGCTCGTGCCCGTCGGCATCGGCATCCTCGATCAGCCCGGGGTGTTTCCGGCGCGCGAGGCGCCCAAAGACAAAATCGCGCTCGACGGCCGCGAGTTCTTTCTCGAGCGGCCGTTGACGGCGGACGTCTCCATCATCAAGGGATGGCGCGCCGATACGTTCGGGAACGTCGAGTTTCGCGGCACGTCGCTGCAAAATCAGCGCGACATCGCCATGGCCGGCCGCTACACGATCGTCGAAGTCAATGAGATCGTCGAGGTCGGCGCAATCGCACCGGAGCGGGTAGGCTGCCCGGGCGTGTTCGTCGATGCCGTCGTGCAAGGCCTCACGCTCGACGCGCAACACACGCTGTACAAGACGCAATGGGCCAAGCTCGGCCGCTTGCCCCAAGACGCCGCGGCGTAAGCCGGCCGACGCCCGCCACCGATCTTTCCGTCACCGATCTTTCCGTCACGGTTCGCGCCGGCCGCGCGCAGGCATGCGACCGAGGAGACCTACCATGCTTCAATCCGCTCATCTTGCCGCCCCGAAACAACGAATTGCAGCCCGCTGCGCTCAAGAGCTGCGTGCCGGCGAAGTCGTCAATCTCGGGCTCGGCATCCCGACGCTCACCGCCCACTATCTTGCCCCCGACGCCGGCATCATCCTGCACACGGAGAACGGCGCGTTCGGCTTCGGCGGCCCGCCCGCGCTTGCCGCGCTCGACAGCGACCTGACCAACGCCGGCACGGAGCCCATCACGTTGCCGCCCGGCGCCGCGCTCATGGATCTGGCGACGTCGCTGGGCGCGATGCGCAACGGCTATCTCGACGTGACGATCCTCGGTGCGCTGCAGGTCGATGCGCTCGGCAATCTCGCGAACTGGGCCTGCGAACGGGACGGCAAATGGTGGCCCGGCATCGGCGGTGCGATGGATTTGTGCTACGGCACGCCGAAAGTCATCGCGGCGCTCGCGCATACGGACAAGCACGGACGCTCGAAAATCCTGCCTCGTTGCACGCTTCCGTTGACGGGGCGAGGCTGCGTCAAGGTGATCGTCACCGAACACGCCGTGTTCGATGTCGCGGAAGCCGGTCTCGTCCTGCGCGAAATCATTTCGCATGCGACACTCGACGACGTGCGGGCCATGACCGCCGCGCCGTTCGCCGTTTCGCCGGCCCTGCGCACACTGGCGGGCTGAAGCCCGCGGGCCGGATTGCCGGATTGCCGGATTGCCGGATTGCCGGATTGCCGGATTGCCGGATTGCCGATTGCCGATTGCCGGATTGCCGGATTGCCGGATTGCCGATTGCCGATTGCCGATTGCCGATTGCCGATTGCCGATTGCCGATTGCCGATTGCCGATTGCCGATTTGCCGCTTCGAGGAAAATTCATACGATGTCCACGCCAGCCGCCGAACGCACCGCCGAATGGTTCTTCGATTTCGTGTCGCCCTTCGCTTATCTTCAGCTCGAGCAGTTCGAGAAGCTGCCTGCCTCGCTGACCATCGAACCCAGACCGATCGTGCTCGGCGCGTTGCTCGCGCATTGGGGGCAACGGGGCCCGGCCGAAATCGCGGCCAAGCGCGTCTTCACCTATCGGCATGCGCTGTATCGCGCGCAAAAGCTCGGCATCGCCTATCGCATGCCGCCGGCCCACCCCTTCAACCCGATCAAGGCACTGCGGCTCGCCATCGCGATGGGCGGCTCGCTCGATGTCGTCCGCCGCATCTTCCGCTATATCTGGCGGGACGGTCAGGATGTCGGCACGGCCGAGGGCTTCGCGGCGCTTTGCGATGCGATGGGTTATCCCGAGGGCGTCGGTGCGGTCGAAGCGCCGGTCGTCAAAGAGGCGCTCAGGCGCAACACCGATCGCGCGATCTCGCTCGATGTATTCGGCGTGCCGACGTTTGCGCTCGACGGCGAGCTGTTTTGGGGAGAGGACGCGACCGACCTCTTCGTCGAGTGCGTCGGATCGCACGCGTGGCTCGATTCGCCCGAGGTGCGACGCGTCAGCACGCTCGCTGTCGGCGTACAGCGCGGGGCGGCACCGGCAACGACGCCGGACCATCGGGCCGAGCAAGCGCCCCCGCCCGCAGCAAGCACGGCCACGCGCCGATGACGACGCGCAGCGACGATCGCGACGCCGACCAAGGCCGCCCCGGGATTGCCCGTGCGCGGCTGGCGCACATTGCGGCCTGGTCGCTCGATCTGCCCGATGACGAGGCCGAGCGCGCCTGCGCGGGCATCGTCGAAAAGACGTTCGCGCGCGGCGCCTGCATCTGTCCGAAGAACACCGTGCTCGAGAGCTGGACCGGCGTCGTCACCGGCCTCGTGAAAGTGGGCACGGTCTCGCGCGAGGGGCGCAGCGTCACGTTCACCGGCGTGCCCGCGGGCGGCTGGTTCGGCGAAGGCACCGTGCTCAAAAACGAGCCGCGCCGCTACGACATCGTCGCGCTGCGCAACACGCGCATGGCATTCATGGACCGTGCGACGTTCATGTGGCTCGTCGAGCACAGCGTCGTGTTCAATCGGTTCCTCGTGCGCCAACTCAACGAGCGCCTAGCCCATTTCATGGCGCTGCTCGAATACGACCGAATGCTCGATGCGACGCCGCGTCTGGCACGCTGCATCGCCTCGCTGTTCAATCCGGTGCTCTACCCCGGCGGCGGCGACTACCTGGAAATCACGCAGGAAGAATTGGGCTTGCTGTCCGGCATCACGCGTCAAGTCGCGAATCAAGCGCTCAAGGCGCTGCAACAGGACGGCGTCGTTCGGCTCGAATACGGCGGCATCACCGTCGTCGATCTGGAGCGGCTGCGCAACTACGGCGCTTAAACCCTTCACGCCGCGACGAGTCCGGTGGCGGGTTTCGCCTCCTTCGTCTGCGGAAAGAGCAGCGCAGCCGTGCGGTGCGGATCGAGGCCGAAGGTTTCGCTCGCGGCGCCGGCGATGACGTCGTCGAGCGATGTCGTCGGGCGCAAGTCGCGGCCTTGGTAGAGATCCGAAGGCCGTAGGCCGGGCCAATCGGCCAGCACGCGCCCGCCGCGAATGGCGCCGCCTAGCAGCATCGCAGCCGTGCCGGTGCCGTGATCGGTGCCGCCCGTGCCGTTGACGGCGGCCGTGCGGCCGAACTCGGTCGCCACGACGATCGTCGTTTTGTCCCACACGGGGCCCAGGCCCTCGTGCAGGGCGTCGAGCATCGCGTCGAGGGCTTTGAGCTGCGTGGCCAGGCGCGGGTTTTGTCCGCTGTGCGTATCCCAGCCGAGCGTTTCGATCATGGCGATCCGCGGCCCGTCTGCCTTCGCGAGAAAGCTCGCGGCCATTTTGCCGATACCGGCGGCATCGCCGCGCGCCCGGGTGCCGCCCGCCATGTCGCGGGCAGACATCGCCGATTGCCATAGCGGGCCGAGCTGCGCGTCGTGCTCGTAGAGGGCGCCGACGCGCATCAGCAAATCGTCGGACGCGCTCGGCAGCGCCGACGGCGCGTACGACGCCACGTCGAATTGGCCCCGCAGCGCCAACGGAACGGTCGGGGCGAACGCGATCGCCTCCGCTCGGCTCCGGCCCACGAGCCCCACCAGCCGATTCAACCATCCGTCACGCAAGCTGTAAGGCGCACTGCCGCCCGTCTCCAGCACGTTCTGCCCGTCGAAGTGCGAGCGATCGCGATACGGCGTGGCGACCGCGTGCACGAACAACGCCTGCTTTTGCGCGTAGAACTGCGCCGTGCGTTGCAGCGAGGGATGCAGCGCGAAGGTGCCGTCGAGCCGAGTCGCGCTGGATGTATCGACGGCAATCGGGCCGCGCAGCGTCGCATAGGCGGGGTCGGCGTAGGGCACGACGATGTGCAATCCGTCGGCCGCGCCGCGGGCAATGATGAAGACGAAGCGACGTTCCGATTCGACGCTGGCGAACACCATCCGCGGGGCGACAAACATGGCGCCTGCGCCCAGGGCCGTCGCGCTCAAGAACTGGCGGCGAGACATCATGGCTCATCTCCTTTGAAAATCGGGCGATACGAGCAGCAGCGCGAGCGCCGTTTGTGCGCTTTCCGCACGCGAAACCGCCTGCGCCGTGGCAGGATCGAGGGACCCCACGGTCAGCTTCGGACCGAGCGTGCGAGCATCGACGCGATCGCCGACGCGCGCCGCGATCCGCTGCGCGAGTTCGACGCGCCGCATGAGCGCATCGGGCGCGGCCCAACTCGCAGCGATGTCGTCGTAACCGGCCGGCGAGCCGGGGCGCCAAACGGGTTGTCCGAGTTGCGCGAGGATCGGGGCGGCCTTCACGCCGTCGAGTTCCTGCGCGCCAAGGCCGCGCAAGGTGGAAATCGTCCAATCCCAGGGGGTCTTGAACTTCACGAGGCTACGGGTCCACGCCTCGGGCGATGCGACGAGCGTGCGGTACACGCTCGGCAAATCGCCCGAACTGGCCTGGAAGGTCTGAGCCAGCCGAGCGACGAGGGCCGGGCTCGGATTGTCGCCGGCGAAGTGGCGCGCGAGCTTGCCGGCGATGTGATTCGCCGTGGCGCTGGCGCCGGCCAGATCGTGCAGCACCGCCTGCGCTTGCGCCTCGCCGCGTTCGGCATAGACGCGGCCCATGATGGTGCGCTCGCCGGGCTCGTGCAGCCCGGGGCGGAAGACGAATGCCCCCGGTGTGCCGCCCATGCCTTTAGGGCCGACGATGGTCCAACCGGTCAATGCCCGCGCGAACTCGGTGACGTCGGCCTGCGTGTAGCCCGTGCGCACGCCGAGCGTGTGCAATTCCATGATTTCGCGGGCGAGGTTTTCGTTGAGCCCGCGCTTATGGTTGGGGTCTCGCTCGTCGGCGCGCATGGCGGCTTTGCTGTCCGGGCCGACCGAGCGCGCTTGATCGAGGAAGACTTGCATGGCGGGATGGCGTTCGACGGCAAGCAGCATGTCTTCGAAGCGGCCGAGGACGTGCGGGCGAATCGCCTCGGCTTCGAATGCCCCCGCGAGCGCGGCGACTTGCGGCTTCTCGGTCGAAATCGCGAAGTGATTACTCCAGAAATGCACAAGCCGCTCGACGAATGGGGTCTCGGTCGCGAGTGCGCTTTGCACGCGGGCGTCCACCGCGTCGCGGTAGTCGTCGCGCACTTGCGTGCGCAGCATCTTCCTGGCTTCGAGCTTGGCGTCCTGATCGGCACCTGCCGTGACTTGTTGCCGGGCGGCGCCGAGCGCTTGCACGAGCGCCAAAGAAGCCGGCAACCGCGCCCAGGCGGCCGGCTTCGGATCGTAGCGATCGAACTGCGCGAGGAGCCAGGCGCTCGGGTCGGGCGGCGGCGTTTCGTCGCCGCGCGCGCCGAGGCCGAAGCGGTTCAGCGCAATAGCCGCCTCGTTCAGGTGCGGTGATTCGGTCATGGTCGCCTCGCTACGTGTCGATCAGGTGCGGTACACGGCTTAAACGGAACGCGAACCGGTTACCCGTCGGTGCGCGAGGAAATTTTCTTGCAGGTCGGTACTGATCAGTGGGACGGATAACACGAAGCGCCCGGTTCGAAATCGGCAACTCTGGGGGCGCCTGCGCGTACCGCATCCGGAGCACGCGCTGGACAGGTTAATTGCCGCGACAGCGTTGATTCACGGTCTGACGGTGGTGACGCGAAATGTGGATGATTTTGCCGGCACAGGCGCCCGCGTTTTGAATCCGTTTAACGCATAGGGTCGAGTTACCCCCCCGACGGCCGCACCTGCACCGCGGTGCCGTAGCACAGCACTTCCGTCACCCCCGCCGCGATCTCCGTCGCGTCGTAATGCACCGCGACGATCGCGTTCGCGCCCAGTTCGGCCGCATGCTCGACCATGCGCTCGTACGCATCCGCCCGCGCTCGTTCGCACAGCGACGTATAAAGCGTGATGTTGCCCCCGAACAAGGTCTGCAGCGACGCGCCGACTGCCCCGATCACCGAGCGCGAGCGCACGACGATGCCGCGCACCACACCGAGCGAGCGCTCGATGCGGCAGCCCGGCAACTCGAGCGCCGTCGTGACGGCTTCGCGGCCAATGCGCTGCGAACGGTGCAAGGATGAGAGCGGATCGTTCATGATTCGTGGCTTCCTTTCGTCTTCGTCTCAGTTTCGTCTCGGCTTCGTCTGGTCTACCGAAGCAGCGGCCCGGATCGGTACCCGAATCCGCACGCGCCCCAGCGCCACGCCACCGGGCACACGACATTTCCCGGCATAGCCCCACAAACAGCCTATTCTATGAGAACGCCGCCCTCGCGCGTCGCGGATACGCCGGGCGCGGCCGATTCGTTCTTTCCCTCCGACGGAGGTCCGCCATGTCGATGTCTGCCACCCTCGAGGCATGCCTGCAGAATAAGGGCTGCCGCTACGAAGTCCTCCATCACCCCTACAGCCACTCGAGCATCGAAACGGCCTCGGCCGCGCACGTGCCCGGCGAACGTCTAGCCAAGACGGTTCTGCTGGAAGACGAGAAAGGCTATGTGGCGGCCGTGTTGCCGTCGACTCACGCCGTCAGGCTATCCGAGATCTGGGAAATGACGGGCCGCCATCTGACGCTCGCCAGCGAAACGGACATGCGCGAGCTGTTCAAGGATTGCGAGCCCGGCGCGCTGCCGCCCGTATGCACCGAGTACGGCATGCTCACCTATCTCGACGAAAGCCTCACGCAGCAGCCCGAGGTCTATTTCGAAGCCGGCGACCACGAAGAATTGATCCGGATGCAGGTCGATCAATTCCTCGCGTTGATGGATCGCGCCGAACGGGCGCGCTTCGCCCATCGGATGCAAGGCATCTCGATGTAGCGCGGTATTCGGCAGGCTAGCCGCCTTGCCGGTCAACGCGCGTCCGACGTCCCGTCCGGCGCGCGCGGCGGTTGCGCGGGCGGCTTCGGCTCACGCCATTGCCCGCGCAGCTTCAACCCCTGCGCGAACGCGACGCGCTCGGCCGGGGTCAAGCTCGCGACAAAATCGGCGACGGCCGTCTCGATGCGCACGCGCAGCGCACGGTCGGCGTCGCGCGTGCTGGCCAAGGCTCCCTCTAGCGCCTGCCGGTCGAACTGCGGCGCGGCCACGAGCCGCAAAACCTCGCGCCGCCCGTCGCGCGCCTGCTGCGCGAGCGGTCGCGCATCGCGGCGTGCCGCTTTCAACGCATCGACGAACTGACGCTGGCGTTCGGGCGAAAGATCCTGCGCCGCGTAGCGCAACGCCTGCGGCACCCCGGCGCCCGCCCGCGGCGAAACAGCCGGCGACAATCGCTCTGACGTGAACCAGCGATAGGTGCCGCCGACGATCGCGCCGACGAGAAATACGTTGAGCACCACGGAGCCGATGCACAACGCCTTGATTGTGCGCGTCGTCATTCGATGCTCCCGTCCGCGCCAGCCGCATCGAATCCGAATGCCGTCGACAGATAGGAAGGCTCGTGCAACGCGTTAGTCGGCTCGGCCGAGACCGACAGCCACGACATCGCGAGCGCCCCCGCCACTAGGCCCGCCACACCGGCGCCCGCGAGCGCCGCCCCCGGCAGCCACCACCGGAGCGCACGCGCGCCACGCGGGGGACGGCGACCCGGCGCGCCTGCCGACGCAACGATGCGGCGCTGCAGCGAATGGCTCGCCGGCTGGACGGCATCGGCCGCCAGACACGCATCGAGCATGGCGGCGGCCGAAAGCCTAGGCTGCGCCTCGCTCGGATGCGCTTGCGCGAACGCGCGCGCCGCGGCGCGTTCCGCGTCGGGCCAGCGGCGCGGGTCGGCGCCGTAGGCGTCGACGATCTGGGCGAAGCGTTCGGGAGTCATCGTCGTCATCGATCGATCCTTGCAAGTCATCGTTTCCGCGGTGCGGGAGCCGTTTCGGTTGCGCGTGCGCTGCGCTCGCCCGCCGTCGCCGGCGACGACGCGTCTTCGGCCAACCGAGCGCGCACGCTGCGCCGCGCCCGCACGAGCAAGCTTTCGAGTGCATCGACACTCAAGCCCATCAGGCTCGCCGCCTGCGCATTCGACAGCTCCTGGTAGTAGGTCAGCACAAGCGCTTCGCGCTGGCGCGCCGGCAACGCCGCCAGCGCCTCGCGCACGCGCGCGCCATGCTGACGCGCCTCGAGCGCCGCCTCGGGGCTGCCCGTCCGTTCCAGCTCGCCTTCGTCGGCGAGCGCATCGGCCGCTGTATCGTCGGGCGTCTCGCGCCGCATGCGCAACCGGTCGTAACACAGGTTCATCGCGACGCGATGCAGCCATGTGTCGAAGCGCGCCTCGCCCTCGCGCCAATGCGGCGCTTGCTTCCATACGCGCACGAACGTCTCTTGCGCCACGTCTTCGGCCTCCATCCGATCGCCGAGCATGCGAGCGGCCAGCGCAAGCAGGCGCGGCAGTTTGCGCGCCACCAGTTGGCGGACCGCCGAGGCATCGTTACGCGCGACGCGCTCGACGAGTTCGGCATCGGGATCGCGCTCGCTCAACGCTTGCCGTCCCCATCATGGACGAGCCGGCCGGCCGTGCGCGCAGCCGCCGATCCGATGCCGCAGCGCCGCACGAGCGTGGCCGCAACCGCAACCGTTGCTGCCCCGCTCGCATGTCTACGAATTCCCGTTGTCATCGCCCCTGTCCACTCATTCGGATTCGGCCTGTCGACGCCGGCCGCTCACCCACGCCCGCCCCGCTCCACCCTTAAACGGACGGCGGCGGCAAAACCCGTCGCACACCGTCACGCCAGGCTATCGCAACATGCGCCCTATTCATCGCACATTTTTTTGAAATGGTTTACGGCGCAATTGGAAACGGCATAGAGTCAGAGCGCTAGACCGTCGTTTGCCCGCACCATCCTTCGTTCCGAGCACCCCGAAAACTAGCGCCGCGCAAGCCCCGGAAGGGGCCGCGAGCAAAACTAGGGGAGACCCGGTGTTTCGTTGACAGGAGTGATTTTCATGGTTCTTCGGTTACTCGCCGCGCTGCCGTTCATCGGCATCTTGCTCGGCGTCCCATTCGTCAACCGTGTCGAGCCGCTGGTGCTCGGCATGCCGCTCGTGCTTGCTTGGATCGTGTTTTGGGTCGTCATGAGTGCGGTGATCATGGGGCTCGTCTATCTGCTGGATCCGATCAATCGCACGTCCGGCCAAAGCGCCGAGGAGGCACGGTCATGAGCAGTGCGCTTCTCATCATCGCCGCCATCACACTTGTCGCGCTCGGGCTCGGCGTACGCGCCCGCCGCGGTCACGACATGAACCTCGAGCAGTGGTCCGTCGGCGGCCGCAGCTTCGGCACCGCCTTCGTCTTTCTGTTGATGGCCGGCGAAATCTATACCACGTTCACGTTCCTCGGCGGCAGCGGCTTCGCCTACGGTAAGGGCGCCGCCGCTTACTACATCCTTTCGTACGCCACGCTCGCCTACATCCTCTCGTATTGGCTGCTGCCGCCGATCTGGCGCTACGCGAAATCGCATCGCCTCGTCTCCCAGCCGCACTTTCTCGCGAGCAAGTATGCCAGCCCCTCGCTCGGCGTACTCGTCGCCGTTGTCGATGTCGTCGCGCTCGTGCCCTACCTCGTCTTGCAGTTCAAGGGGCTCGGCATCATCGTCTCGACGGCGTCTTACGGCGCGATCTCGCCGACGGCGGCAATCTGGATCGGCGCGATCGTCGTCACGGCCTATGTGACGGTCTCCGGCGTGCGCGGATCCGCGTGGAATTCGGTCCTGAAAGACCTGATGATTCTCGCGATCGTCATCTTCCTCGGCGTGTACCTGCCGATCCATTTCTATGGCGGCTTTTCGTCGATGTTCCATGCGATCGACACCGCCAAGCCCGGCTTCCTCACGTTCCCGGCAAAGGGTTCGAGCGTCGCCTGGTTCCAATCCACGGTGCTGCTCACCTCGCTCGGCTTCTTCATGTGGCCGCATACGTTCGGTTCGATCTTCACCGCGCGCGACGAGCGCATCTTCCGCCGCAATGCGGCCGTGTTGCCGCTTTATCAGCTCATCCTGCTGTTCGTGTTCTTCGTCGGCTTCGCCGCCACGCTGAAGGTACCGGGCCTGAAAGGCAGCAACATCGACTTGTCGCTCTTTCACCTTTCGCTGCAAGCGTTCGATCCGTGGTTCGTCGGCGTGATCGGCGCGGCCGGCGTGCTGACGGCACTCGTGCCGGGCTCGATGATCTTGAACGCGGCCGCGACGCTTTTGGCCAACGACGTCTATCGCGGCGCCGTGGACCGGCAAGCGCCCGATGCCACCGTCGCGAAGCTCGCGCGCGTGCTCGTGCCCGTGATCGCGCTCGTCGCGGTCTTCTTCACGCTGCGCGGCGGCGAAACGATCGTGGCGCTGCTGTTGATGGGGTACAGCTTCGTCACGCAGCTCTTCCCGGCCGTCGTCACGAGCTTGGCTGCGCGCAACTGGGTCACCAAGCAAGGCGCGTTCGCCGGGATCGTCGCGGGGGTGGCTGTCGTCGCTTATACGACGCTCGCTCACGCGAGCATCGCGCAGTGGTTCCCGTTCTTGCCCGATAAGCTCAAGGACGTGAACATCGGGCTCGTCGCGCTGGCGCTGAACATCGTCGTGCTCGTGGTGGTGAGTGCCGTCACGCAACCTCGCGCCGCCGAGCACTCGCAAGCGCGGACGTCGTAAAGCTTACGCCAGGACACGCTGCGCGATCGCAAGGTATCGCGCAGCGATATCGTCGAGCGTCAGGCCGTCGAGCGGCCGCGCCGAGCGCGGCTGCCCGAGCGCGACGGTCAACGCGCGGCCGAAGCGCTCGGCGTTCGTCGTATCGACCAACTGCACACCCGGGTAGCCGCGGGCGAAGTCGAACGCATCGATCGCGTTCGCCACCACGGGGATGCCCGAGGCCAGTGCTTCCAGAAATCCGATGCTGTGCGCTTCGAAACGCGAGGGCATGACGAACGCGTCGGCCTGCGCCAAGAGGACCGGCACATCCGTGCGCGGGCCGTCGATCAGGACCTTCGAGGCCATGCCCAGCGTGCCGACCAGCGAAACCAAGCGCGCATGATAGGCGCGATCTTCGACGACACCGCACAGATGCAAACGCACCGGTGCGTCGGGTTCGCGAACGAGCAGGTCGTGCAACGCCCGCACCGTTTCCAGTTGTCCCTTCTCCGGCATGTAGCGCCCGATTTGCACCACGCACTGCTCCCGGCGAGCGTCGACGTTTCCGACGTTTCCGACGTTTCCGACGTTTCCGACGTTTCCGACGTTTCCGACGTTTCCGACGTTTCCGACGTTTCCGCGGAAACGGTCCACGTCGACGCCGTTCGGCACCACGAACGATGCGCGTTTGGATCCGATCGTGGCCGCATATTGATCGACGTTGCGCTGCGAGACGCCAATCACCGCTCGGGCTCGGCGCGACAACACACGCTCGGCGCGCCATAGCCAGGGGTTTTCCGCGAAATCGTTCGTGCCGGAGTGCATGACGAAAACGATCGGCACCGACAGCGGCAGCGCTCGCGCATAGAGCGCGGGGATGGTCGTGTGGGCGAAGACGATGTCGGGCGCGAAGCGCCGGATCGTTCGATACAGAAATACGAGCCGCGCGACGTGCTCGTAGCGCCGCGACGGAAACCGACACTCCACGCGATGCGCCGCGAGTTCGCGGGCCGCATCGGCGAAATCGCTTTCGGCCGGCAGCAACGACGCGATCCCTACCGCATGGCCGCCCTGACGATGGGCGATCGCCAGTCCCTTGACGAGCATTTCCGCGCCGGACAGCCGCGGTGCGAGTACCAACTGAAGAATGCGCATGACAGGCGTGCGCGCGCTGCGCGTATCGGTTGCCGATCTCCACCGGGCCGGCATCCTTGCCTCGTCCCGACGAAGCCCTACCCGAACGAAGCGACGATCGGGTACCGAGCGAACGGTATCGCGCCCACCGTGGCCCGCGTGCGACATCTTCTAGCTCTCTTGCGCCGCGCGCGCGGGGCGCGGTTGAGCGAGCAGCCGTAGCGAACCCCGAAGCGCGCCGCCCATGCCCGAATGCGCGCATCCCGGCGGCGGCGCCATTCCCGCCATTCCCGCCATTCCCGCCGTTATCGCGCCACGTGCTAACGATATGGCCGATGATTCTAACGAAGCTTTGGGGCCCCGCTTACAATCGTCACTCCTATTCTCCGGCCGCGCCGCCGACCTGGTTCGCACGATGCTCATGCCCCACATCAATCTGCTGTACTCCGCTTCCGGCCTCGGTGTCGGCGTTCTCGTGGGATTGACGGGTGTGGGGGGCGGTTCGTTGATGACGCCGCTGCTCGTGCTGATCTTCGGTGTGCACCCGGCCACGGCCGTCGGCACCGATTTGCTCTATGCCGCCGTCACCAAAGCGACGGGCACGCTCGTACACGGGCTAAAGGGCTCGATCGATTGGCGCGTGACTGGCCGGCTCGCCTGCGGCAGCGTGCCCGCCGCCGCACTCACCCTGTGGCTATTGCAGCGTTACGGCCTACATTCGCCGGCGGCGATGTCGTTGATCCAGCACGTGCTCGGCATCGCACTGCTGGTCACCTCGATCGCGCTCATCTTCCGTCCCAAGCTCGCCGCACTCGCGGCGCGCACGCCGCGCAGCACCGGCCCCGCGCGCACCGCCTCGCTGACGATATTGACGGGCGCCGTGCTCGGCGCGCTCGTCTCGCTCACTTCGGTGGGCGCCGGTGCGATCGGCGTGACCGTCTTGCTGCTGCTTTACCCTGCCTTGGCGACATCGCGCATCGTCGGTTCGGATATCGCCCATGCGGTGCCGCTCACGCTCGTGGCCGGAATGGGACACTGGCTGCTCGGCTCGGTCGATATCGCCATGCTGCTCTCGCTGCTGATCGGCTCCCTGCCGGGCATCGTGCTCGGCAGCCATCTGTCCGCCCGTGCGCCCGAGGCACTGCTGCGCAATCTGCTGGCCGCGGTGCTCGTGCTCGTGGGCGTACGGCTCGCCTGGGCCTAGGACGCGGCGCGCAGCCCCATAGAGCAACAGGCAACCGGCGCGCCGCGCGCCCCAGCCGTTGCGCCGGCCGGGCGCCCCACTCGCGCATCGTCAGTTGCGCATCTTGTCCTCCTGCTGCCGCTTCAAGACGCGCATGAGCGCCGGACGATTCGCCATCACGCCGTCGTAGAAGCTAGCCAAGTCGCCCTTCATTGCCGTGCGCGACGCATTGTCGAGGTAGATCATGTGACCCGACGGATAACGGCGCGTCATGATGTTCGACTGCAACGACGGATCGATCGGCATGCTCGCGAGCGTGAGCGCCGTTTGGAAGAACGGCGTGACCGCATCGAAATAGCCGTTGGCCGAGAACACTTTCAGGTCGGGATTGAGCGTCATCGTCGCGGCTAGATCGCCGGCCGTGTAGAGCGTGTTGCCGCCGCCCCGCGCCGCGCCCGTCGGATCGACGTGGCTGAAGTCCCAATTGTTGAAGACCTGATCGTTCAGATCGACGAACGACGACGTCGACGTGTACTTCAAGCTATTGCGCAGATAGTCGTTCCATTCGACCGTGTACACGCCGGCGACGTTCGTAATCGACGGATCGTTGCCGCCCGCGTTCGGCAGGATGAACGGGCCGATACCCGTATTGATGGACGTGGCGCGCCCGTCGTACTGCCCGATCGCCGTTCCGGGCACGAGCGTGCCGAAGAAGTTACCGAAGCCGGCCGGGTTGCCGTACTCCTGGATCAGCGTGATCGGATCGACGCCGAGATACTGCTGCATCTGCTGCGCCACGGGCAGCGTCATGTTCAAGCGCGTATTGACGAAACCGCTGTCGGCCGGATTCGGCGCCTGTACGAGCGGCATCAACGTGTTCGTCGCATAGTTCATGACTTGCTGCATGTAGCTGGGCAAATCGGTGGGCGGAGGCGAAATGCTGTCCTTCTTGTAGTAGTACGCGTCGGCGGCCAGCGTCGGGAACAAGCCGATCGCACTGACGGCGTTCGAATAATCGAGGATCGACGACTGCAGCGTCATGCCGTTCAGCTCGACGCCGTCTTCGTGCAGCACCCACGAAACGACTGCGCTGCGCGCTGTGCCGTACGATTCGCCGAACAAGAACTTCGGCGAATTCCAGCGGTTATAGAGCGTCAGGTAGCGCTGGATGAACCGATCGATCGAGTGCGCGTCCTGATCGACGCCCCAGAAGTCCTTGTTTTTGAACGGTGCGATAGCCGTCGAATAGCCCGTGCCGACCGGGTTGATAAAAACGAGGTCCGAGCGATCGAGCAAGCTGTCGGGATTGTCGAGCAGCGTGTAGGGGGCCGGCGGCGTGAAGTTGGGGAACGACGACTGGATTCGCTTCGGGCCGAACGAACCGAGCAGCAAATAGACCGATGACGAACCCGGCCCGCCGTTGTAGAAGAACGTAACGGGGCGCGGTTTGCTCGGGTCGGGATTGTCGGCGGTGTAGGCCACGTAGAACATCTTCGCATTGGGTTGCGAGGTGGAGGCATCGATCGTCGCCAAGTGACCGGCGCGTGCCGTGTACGAAATCGACTTTCCGCCGATCGTGACCGTGTGATGCGAGACCGCCACGGCCTCGTTGGCATCCGCCACCGAATCGTTGGGGCCGGTGCCGTAGACATCCGTGTCCGTCAATGCCTGATCGGCGGGCGGCGTTTGCGCGTTCGGCGTCGATCCCGAACCCGAGTTCGATGCGGCCGGTGCAGCCGACGAGTTGGCGGCCGTGCCGCCTCCCGCCGGCGAGGCGTCGCCGCCGCCGCATCCGGCCAGTAAGGTCGCAGCCAAGGCTGCTGCCGCAAGCGGCACCCACTTGCCCGGCATCGCGGCACGTGGCGCCGCATCGCTTCTCGACCACCTAAGTTCGTTCTTCATGTTTATTGTCGCCTTGATATGACCGCACCTCGGACACCACCGCCTTCAGACGCGTGTGCCGATGGATTCACCGCATCGCAATCGCTCACGGCCTATTCGGGTCGCGCTCGGCCCGACCGCTCACGACTCGACACGCGCTCGATTCCGCCTTAATCGGCGGGTCATGCCGTCTTCATATTCGAGGTCGATTATTCGGGCAATACGATCCCCCGAAGCATCGAAGCCTCGCTTCCAGATCAACCGTTCTGTTTCAATAGATGAATATCAATCGATTTCCGTCAAGACTCCATGAGCGCCCCTCTCTACGCCTATACAGAGACCAGACCGCAACATTTCGCCGACAAAAAACGAACAAAAAAAGTGAAAATAATTTGACGATGACGCTTATAAATAGTCGAACTTCTATTTCTATATACCGACCCGTCATTCTTGATTGCCGATTTCGAGTCGGATATTCTTCTTGGGCCACGCCATTCGAAGCCACGATATTTCGTAGCGCAAACGCATCGACGCGCGAACCCACGGCGCGGCGCTCGTGGGAACAGCAAGCGCCGCGTGCCGGCGATCTCCGCGGGCAACGGCACCGTTAGGACTCCAAACTACTTGGAAGCGAGCGCGCGATAGAACATCCAAAGACCGGCAGTGGCGAGACCAGCCGTCATCGCCCAAGCGATGCCGACGGCCCCCCCATGCCGTACGGCCAGCGGCACCACGACGACCAGCACAACCATTTGCATCGCGGAGGCCTGCGCCGCTGCGCGGGCATCGCCGCGGGCGCGCAGATACGCTACGAGCATCGCGATGAGCGCGCCGAGCGCCATATTGACGACGAAGATGCGAAATAGCGGAACGGCGGGCCACCATTGCGGACCCAGCACGAGCGCGAACAACGGGCCGGCCAGCGCGCGCAAAGCGAGGACGACGAGCACCACCGCGCCTGCGCCCAACGCGAGCCATCGCTTCACCGAACGAGCGGCCGCTTGCGCATCGGCGCGATGACGCGCGGCGAACGTGGGAAAGAGATACTGCGACAACGCGATCGCCGCGTCGGCCAGCAACAGTTGCGCCAGGCGCGACGACATCTGGTACGCGCCGAGCTGCGCCGGCCCGAGCATTCGGCCCACGACGATTTTGTCGAACTGATTGAGGATCAGGTTGACGACGCTGCTCGCCCAAATCCAACGCGAAAAGCCGATGTAATGACCGATGCCGGACCAGCGCGGCGCGAGCGGCGGGCGGGGCGTCAGCGTTGCCCACGTCAGGGCGCTTTTGAGCGCCTCGCCGAGCAGCATGCCGACGAGCACCGAATAGGCTCCGGCGCTCAGAAGCGCGAACGCGAGCCCCGCCAAGCAATCCGTCAGCGCAGCACCGATCTCGATTGCCGCGATTCGAGAAAACTGCCGGTCGCGCTGCGCGACGTAGTAGGTCGGCGACGCCATGCCGCGCACGAGCGGGAGGGCCGCGGCCATCTGCACCAAGAGCGCCCGTCCCAAATGAAACTGGCTGGCCATGAGTGGCGCCAACGCCACGAGCACGAGCGCGACCCCGAGACCGCGTACGACGAGCGTGGTCAAGACGGCCCCGAGTTCGTCTCGCGTCGGCGCGTCCTCGCCTTGCACGACGGCCTGAGCGAGCCCGGTGTCGGACAGCGATTCCGCCATCGCCACGGCGAGCAGCGCCACGCTGACGCTGCCGATCGCCGCGGGCCCCAGCATGCGCCCGATGGCAAGGAATTTGATGGCGACGAGGCCGCGCACGACGACCTGCTGCGCCAGCACCCAGGTGGCCGCACCCGGCGCGAAGCCCGCCCGCATCGACCATCGGGCGAGCCGCCTCGGCATCGCCGATTGCGCTCGGTTGTCGCGCAATGTATTCACGTTGGACGAAACCTGCTTGGTTGAACGCATCGTTCGCCGCGCGGCGCCGCAGCCTCGTGGCGTCGTGGGGCGAACGACAAAGTAACCCGGCCGCGCCGCCGAAACGCGCCATCTCGTAGGCTCGATCCGCCAACGCGCGCGGCATTGTTGGCGGCGGCACGTCCGTATGCGCAAACTGACGACACAGTGCTTGTCGTCGTTTAGTGTGGCGGCTGGGAGTGGCTGACTAATGAAATCGCGTCCGTCGATCGTGCTGGTCATCGAACCCGACTTCACGGGCCATCGTTGGCGATACGCGCAATGGGCGGCGCAGGCGTACGCCGACGAGGGCATGAGGAGCATCATCGCGACGGTGCCGGGCAACGAAAGCCACCCATTGGCCCGCGCGATCGTCGACGGGAAGTATCCCGGGCTAGCCATTGCCTTCGTGGCGCCACCGCCGCGTGAGCGCTCGTTCGCGGCGCAGCTCGAGCGCCTCTCCTACGCGCGGCATCATCGCTATTTCGCGCACGCGTATCGCCAGATAGCGGCGCATACGACGATCGCACTCGTCGTGTCCCCGTACGTCGACTACTTTCTCTATGCCCTGCCGTTCCTCGGATCGCCGTTCGGGGACACGCCTTGGATCGGCATTACGATGCGCGCCACCTTCCACCACCGGTCGGTCGGGATCGAAGCGCCCCGCCGTCCGATCGTCAATGCGGTCAAGGCACGACTCTTTCGATGCGCCATCGGGACGCCGGGGCTACTCACCCTACTTTCGATCGACCCGACCTTGCCCGAATGGAGCGACCGCGCATTGCCGGCGAAGGGGTATAAGACGCGTGCCCGCGCCCCCATCGCCTACTTAGCCGACCCATGTCCCGAAGCGCAGGCCGACGATCCCGTGGCGGCATGCGCGCGTCTACGCTTCGGGCAAGGGCCACATCTGCTCCTCTACGGATCGATTACCGAGCGAAAAGGCATCCGCGAACTCGTCATCGCACTCGAGCAGATGGCGCGGCCGCCGACGCTGGTCGTCGCGGGCGAACAGGACGAACGCACGCGCGCGTTCCTACGTGCGCACGCCAACAAGCTGAAGCCGGAACCGATCGTCATCGACCGTTTCATCGCGAACGAACTGGAGTGCGATCTGTTCTGCGCCTGCGACGCAGTCTGGCTCGGCTACAAAGGCCACTACGGCATGAGCGGTGTACTCGTGCAAGCCTACCGGTTCGGCAAGCGCGTCGTGGCGACATCCGAGGGATTGATCGGCTGGTTCTGCGCCGACGGCACGTTCGGGCCCGTGTTGGATGGACTCTCGCCCGAGGCCATCGCCGGAGGTATCGACGAAGCGCTGGCACAAGCGGCGCGCGTCGGCGAATGCACGAGCGCCGGCACCCATGGCGCGCTGCTGGAACGCAATACGCTCGATGCGTTCAAGCGCACGTTGCGCGAAGCGGCGACAGCGGGCGCCTCGTCGCCCCGGTCCGACGCATAACCGCGCCCCTCGCGCGCCGCGGGGAACAGCGCATTGCGTAATCTCAGGAATGGGAACTCGATCGCCCGGGTCGTGACGTAACCCACGCCGATCGCGATCGTCGCCTGCAGGACGAGCGCACCGCCCCAGACGATCAAGCGCGGCATCCCCGCCGAAGTCGCCTTGGCAATGAGCATGTCGCCCGGCGCGAGCGCGATCGAATGCCACAGGTAAATCCCATACGAATACACGCCGATCCATGCAATCGCTCGAAACCAAAGCGCGTCGCGAATCGTCCCGGCATGCTCGAGCAGCAGCACGATGAGGGCGACGAAGCCGATCGACTGGATCGTATAGCCGATGCTTTCGTCGAGTGCGTCATGCGGCGTGCCGAATCCTAGCCAAGCCACCAAACCGACGACGAGCACGACGAGCAGCCACGTGCGCCGTGCGAGCCGGCGATAAATATCCGGCGCCATCCAGTACACGGCGGCGAGCATCACGCCCGCGAGCAAGCTGTCGATGCGGTATTGCGTATAGGCGAACGCGGCGTCTAGCCGGCCGTGCGCGACGGCGATCGAGCGCAGCGCGAGCACCGTCAGGCAGACGAGCCCGAGCGTGGCGAGGATCGTGCGCATGCCAAGACGCCATCGCACGAACAGCAACAGTACCGCCGGAAGAAGCAGATAGAAATGCTCCTCGACAGCCAGACTCCAAGTTTGCGAAATCGAGGTGCCCAGGTAGTTCTGCAAGTGCGTGAGGTTTTGCACGAGAAAGCTATCGAGCGGGTGCCGTCGCACGAGCGCATGAAACGCGATCAGCACGTAATAGGCCGGCCAAATCTTGAACATTCTCCGCACGATGAAGCGGCGCGCGTCGATTTCGCCGTGCTCGGCATATTGCTTGAGCAGGAGCCCGCCGACGAGAAAACCGCTCAACGTGAAGAACAAGTTGACGCCTTCGCGGCCGAAATGCGTGAACGGATACTGTGCGATCGACACCACCGCAGAACCGGGATCGACCGAGCGGAAGTGATAACCCATCACGGCGATGATCGCGACGCCGCGCAAAAAGTCGAGTTCGACTGCCCGCGAACGAACGATGGCTTTCGCGCCCCCGAACGGATTCGTGATCATCGATGATTCCCCTCCTGCCGTACCCGCTGAGATACCGACTGAGATATCGACTGCGATACCCGCTGAAACGCCTACGGCGCCCCCCGCCGCGATTCGGCCATTCGATCTTCGGCCCCAGCCTGCGCCGGTATCCGCCAATATCGCGGCGCCAGCCGACAACCGCGTGAGCCGCGCGCACGCCAGTCGCCCGCGCCCCACCCCGCCGCATCGGTTTGCGGCGCCCGTCGCCGACTAGCGTCCGCTTCCGCCGAACGCTAGTCGAGCGCCGCCAAGCCGCTGCTCGGCGCAAAAACCGAGCGGTATAGTCGGCTCGTGAATCGCGCCCGAGGCTGTCAGCGAACGGCGCCAACGAAGATGAACCGATCCGACATCGAACGAGCGCGGTACCGATTGGCATCGGGCACGCGGCGAACCGCATCCAATCCCTATGCGCATTTATGGATCTGGCTGTTCGTGTTCCCGCTCGCGATGGACTACAAGGGCGCGGCAACCGGCGACGGCCACTTCGCGCAAATCGCGTTGACGGTGCCCGTCCTGCTGGCCGGCCTCGTCCTCGTCCTGATCGGGCCCCGGCCGCGAGGGCACGACGGGTTACGCGCCCTAACGATGGGCGCGCTGATCCTCGCGGTCCCGGCGAGCGTCGTCACGCAATGCGTGCAGCAAAACGAGCTGCAACGGTACCTGCGCGTGCTGTTGCCCTTCGCCCTGTTTCAACTGGGGTTCGCCGCCGCTTGTCGTCCTTGGCAAGAAGCGCGCTTGGCGCAGTTCGAGAAGGCGATGTTTTGGGCCAACGGCGTGAGCCTGGCGTTCACATGCTTGTATGGCCTCGTCATCGCGGGCCCGCTCGAAGACGTACGCTACCGGATCGTGTCGGTCACGTTTCTCGGCTTGCAGGGCGTGCTGCTGCACGAGTTCGTCGTCGCCAAGCGCTACAGCACGCTCACGCTGGGACTGTTCATGGCAACCGTCGTCATCGAGCTGTTGAGCGTCACGCGCTCGTTGCTGATCGGCACCGGGCTCTTGTTCGCGCTCGCCGTGTGGATGGCCGCGCCAAGCGCGCGCCATGCCGCGCGCGCCGCGCTTCGCGCAGCGCTGGCCGCGATCGTGCTCGGCGCCATGGCGATCTGCGCTGCCGCTTGGTTCCCCGGCGTCGCCGAGCACTGGGTGCAGCGCATCGATTTCGCCAAAGCCGGCACGCAGACAGGCGAAGACCCGACCACGATCACGCGCCTCGCCGAAATGCGCGATCAATACGATCAAGTCGTCGCCTCGCCGTCGTCGTTGCTCCTAGGCAAAGGCTACGGCCACGATTACGGCTATGCGCCCGCCTACCTGCCCGATCTCGCCGGGCAGATCAGCAAGAAGGACTTTTTCGCGGAGCGCGACTGGGCCGCCGGACATAATTTCTGGGTCTATCAATTCTTCGCCGGCGGCCTAGTGTTCGGGGTCGCCTTCCCGCTCGCGCTGCTCTGTGCCCTCGTGCGCTGCACGGGCGCCTATCGGCGTTGGCGGATCCATGCGCCCGACACCCCGCAACTGCCTGCCCTCGGACGCGCGATTTTGCTGAGCGCCGCCTTGCCCGCCGCCTCCATTGGGGGCAATCCCCTCGGGCCGCGATTTTCCGGGCTGATCTTCGGCATCGCGCTGGGACTCATGATCGCCTTGCGCGCGCAATTGGCCGCGCTCGAAGCACGCGCTCCCGCCCGCACGGCACGCGGGAGCGCGTCGGCTCGCGAATCCGCCGACGCACTCGCCTAAAGCGTTCGATATGAAACTCTTGCAGGTTCTGCCCACGCTCGATCCCGCCGCCGGGGGCCCCGTGGAAGGCGTGCGTCAGACCTCGCTGGCGCTCGCACGACTCGGGCACGACGTCGAAATCGCCACGCTCGATGCCCCAGGCGCTGCGGCGGTATCGAACGCACCCGTGCCCGTCGCAGCGCTCGGCCCGGGGCGCGGGACTTACGGTCTCGCGCCCAGAGCGCCGATGTGGTTACGCGAGCATGCCCCGCGCTTCGATGCCGTTCTCGTGCACGGCCTGTGGCAATACCACGGCCTCGCGACACGCCATGCCTTGCGCGGCTTGCCCATTCCCTACTACGTCTTCACGCATGGGATGCTCGACCCGTGGTTCAAGCGCTCGTTTCCGCTGAAGCACGCGAAGAAATGGCTCTATTGGCCCTGGGGCGAGTATCGCGTGCTGCGCGATGCGCGCGCTGTCTTCTTTACGACGGAGCAAGAGCGCCGTCTCGCACGCGAATCGTTTTGGCTCTATCGGGCGCGCGAACGGGTCGTGTCATTCGGCGCGGCCTCGCCCCCGGGCGACCTCGCACGTTTGCGCGAGGGGTTCTTATGCGCCTATCCGGCGCTGGCTGCGCGGCGGGTGCTCCTCTTTCTCGGGCGCCTGCATCCGAAGAAGGGGTGCGACCTCCTGCTTCGCGCGTTCGCGCAGGTTGCGGCAAGCGAGCCACGATTGCATCTCGTCGTGGCCGGCACCGGCGATGCGGCGACCGTTCGCGACTTGCACACGCTGGCCCGCGCACTGCGCATCGAAGAGCGAATGACCTGGACGGGCCTCGTTCAGGGAGAGCTGAAGTGGGGAGCGCTCGGCGCGAGCGATGCGTTCGTGCTGCCGTCGCATCAAGAAAACTTCGGCGTGGCGGTCACCGAAGCGCTGGCCAGCGGAACCCCTGTCCTCATCTCCGACAAGATCAACATCTGTCGCGAAATAGACGCGGACGAAGCGGGTTTCGTCGCGACCGATACCGTCGAAGGCACGATCGCCAATCTGCGCCGCTGGCTAGCGCTCGACGCGCAGGGTGCCGCCCGCATGCGCGAGCGTGCAAGGATGGCCTTCGACACGCGCTTCACCATCGACGCGCATGTGAGGCGATTGCTCGACGTGCTCGCGCAAGAGCGATTGCACTAGGTGTTCGGACAGGCGCAAGGCGAGCGCGACGATCGTGATCGTCGGGAAATTCGCCCCCACGGTGGGGAAAACGGAACTCCCGGCCACGAACAGATTGTCGATACCGAACACCTTGCCATGCCGATCGACGACGCCTTCGCTCGCCGAATCGTGCATCCGCGTCGTGCCCATGTGATGCCACGTGCCTTCGAGCGTCGCGGGCCACGCGCGACCCTCGAGCGGCGGATCGAGCGCCACCTGCGCCACGCCGCTCGCGCGCAGTTCCTGCGCCAAGCATGCGAACGCGCGATCGAACGTGCGTTGCTCGAGTTCGGTGAGCCGCCATGCGACTTTCACCCGCGGCATGCCGAGGCGATCGCACCGATCGCCGAGCGTGACGCGGCTCTCGCGATTCGGCTGCGCTTCGACGATCGCTTGCAGCTTGACGTCGCGGATCAGCGCGCGCGGCTGCAACAGTCGCGTCAACCCGAAGCCAGCCGTATCGATAGGATGCCTAAGCATCGTCGCGAGATCGTCGGTCCAGCGCCAACCGGGCTGATCCTTGTGCAGCAATGCCTGCTTGCAGCGGATCAGCGCCTCCGCGCCTTCGCTGCCTTCGCCATGAAAGAGCGAGAAAAACCAGACGCGCGCGTTCAGCAATCGTTCTCGACGCAGCATCGCGGGCGTCAACGCGAACTGCGACGAGACGGGTGTCCCGTAGGCGGAGACGGCCGCGTTTTGATAGTGGTACTTGATGTCGTAGAGCTTGTTGCGCGCCCAGGCGGGGGCAAAGCGCACGCTCGCGGACAGGATGCGCGGGTGATCCATGAAGTATCGGCCGACGTTGTCGCGCGCGTTGCCGAGACCCGCCGCTTGTACGCGATTCGACGCCAGCAGCAGGCGCGCGTTTTCGATGCCGCCGGCGGCCAGGACGAAACGCTTCGCCGCGACGGTCACGCGCCGGCCGGACAGCGTCGCGACTTCGACGCGCGTGACGTGGGACGCGTCGACGTCGGTATCGATGTGCACGACGTTCGCGTACAGGAAGACGCGGATATGGGGCGAGCGTTCGAGGTCCGAGCGATAGAGTTTGCCGAAGCGCGCGGGCGGACTGAATTGCGCGATCGTATCGCGCACGTTGCCCGTGACGAGGGGAATCCGCTTGACGTCGGCACGTCCGATGGCTGGCACCCAGAAGGCCGGATCGAAGTTGTTCGGCCCGAGCTTGAGCAGCGCGTGCGTGCGCGCGTAATACGGCACGAGTTCGTCGATTCCGAAAGGCCAGCCGCTGCCCGGCACCCAGTCGCGCGCCTCGAAATCCCACGGATCGAGCGGCCGGCACCAGCCGCCCCAGCAAGTGCTGCTGCCGCCTAGGTAGCGGCTGCGGCTGCCGTCGGCGAACGCATACGGCAGGCCCACGTTCTCGCCGCGATACAAATCGCGCGTGTCGTCGTCGGGCTTGAACCCGCCGCTTTCGAGCAGACAGGTATCGATCCCGCAGCGATCGAGTTCGAGTGCGAGTGTGATGCCGGCCACGCCCGCGCCGACAATACATACCGTCGCTTCGATCTCCCGGCCCTCGTCGATGCCGCGCGTATCGATAAACATGGTTGCTCCATCGTTTCCTCAATCTTCAGGTCAACCGGCTGCGTCTTCCCGACAAGAGTTCGGCGACGACCGCCACCGCGGCAACGACGCGCATCGAGCTTGCGAACGCGCAATCGCATCGCGTGCATCGGACGCACGGCCAGGCCTACGCAGCGCGCTTCAACCTTCGGCGGGAAAGCGAGGGCGTAGATAGCGGCAAGGATTGCCGCCGAATACGCCGCCCGGTTCGAGCGAGCGATGGACGACCGAGAGCGGCGTGACGAGCGCCGAGCGGCCGATGCGCACGCCCATTTGAACGACGCATCGGGAAGTGATCCAAACCCCGTCTTCGATGACAATCGGCGCGACGCGCAAATCCATGGTCTTGCTCGCGTCATGCGAGCCGGTCGTCAAGAATGTGCCTTGCGAGAGACAGACATGCGAGCCGATGCGAATCGATGCTTGGTTGTAGAGCCATACGTCGACACCGAACCAACAGTGCTCGCCCACCTCGAGATTCCAAGGGGCTTTCACGCGCAGCGGATGAACGAAGCGGCAGCCTTTGCCGATCTTCGCGCCGAATAGCCGCAGCAGCGCGACGCGCAAGGTCGAACTGGGGTTGAGTTTGTTATTGATGACGCAGGCTTCGACGACGAACCACAGCGCTTGCACGAGCGGGCCTCGTTTCGCGACGAAATTGCCTTTGCCGGCCCGGCTCAGGTCGATGACGGGAGGAGCGCTCGCGCACGCGACGGGTTCGATTGGGTGGTTCATATCGGTTCGTATTGCTGGCAATCGGATGGAGGTCATCGACGATTATCGGGCGCGGCTCGGTGCGCTGCGTGCACCGACAGGCTCCGGTGGCGGCGACTGACGATCTTTTGGCGGCGCATGCGGTGGTTCATGCGGGAGGATGGACGACATGCGGGTCAATGCGCGAGAGGCGCCCATGCGTATCGGTACTCGATGGATCCTCGTCGCCGCGTTCGGCGCTTTCATGCTCGTATCGGAGACGCGTACGGTTCGCGCGCAACAGCCGGCAAACGTGCGCGGCGAACCGGATACGCGCGCGCAACGATTGGCACCGGAAGACCGAGATGCGGCCGCGCGCGCCGAGGCGGACCGACTCGAAGGACTGGGCGGAGAGCCCGAAGCGCTGCTGGGTGCGCCCGCCGCCGCCGGCGATCCATACGATGCGGCCTTCGATGCCACACGGAGCGACGAACGCGCGCTGAGGCACACGGAACGTGTGCCGCGCGGCGCGCTGGCGAACCAGGACGATGGGCCTGGGCCAGCGCTCGCGCATCGAGCAACGCGACCGGGCGCGCACACCGAAGAACCGGCGGCAAACCTAAGGGTCGACAAAGCCGACCCTGGCACGCATTCGCCAACGGAATCGGCGCTTTCGATCTATCGCGGCTCGGGCGATGTCGGCAAGGCTGCGGGGCAAATCTATAGGATGCCGTGGTAGAGATGCCGCGAGTACGGCGTCCGTGTCGGCGCCAGCCCATAGGATAGGAGCACGTGTGCTGCTACTTGCCGGCGAATGCCACGTCTTCGAACGGAGGACCGGCTTAATCGCATTGATAAGTCACCCGCGCTCGATCGAAGCGGCGAGCCGCAAGATCTTCTTCTTGCATCACAACGAAAAAGGCGCCGGGCCCTTGCATCCCCGCGTTCGCGTCGACGCCGATTTGGAGCAGAAGCCGCCAGGATTTGGCGCCGGGAAGCAGCGCCGTCGCCTCGGGGGTGCGCCAAGCCTCGCTATTTCCGCAATAGATGCCGTTAGCGGCAAGCTGGCTGCGCGCCTGCAAGCCGTTTTGCAGCGCGCGCGGGTAACCGCCAAGCTGGTGGTTTTCTCCGCCTGGTTCGTCAGGCATGCCGAATTCCGACAGCCAGTCGCAGTAGATGTCGCACAGCCCCTCGTCGCTAAGATCGAAGGCGTCCCAGAGCGCATCGTTCGGCGGAATCGGCGTCACCACCGGTACGGCGAAAAGGGGCGCCGGCTTAAAGATAGCGGCCCAGTCGTCGCAAGAGATAGCCGCGAGGGTGTCGGGGATGACCGCCGGCACCAGCGATTCGGCTGGGGTGTTGTCCCAGATGACTCGCCAGCCGACACTCGCTTCGGGCGTAAAGTCTTCAGGCAGCTCCCAGTAATCGTAGAAGACAAGGAGTCGCCCCTCTTTGGGCAACATCGGATCGAACCCCTCGAACCGCGATAGCGCCGCGAGGTCGAATTGCCCGAAGAAGGCTAGCGGGAATGGCTGGTTCATCGCATTTGCACGCGCCCATTCATCCTGGCTGAACCGCTCGCCCTGTTCGGGCGTCATCCACGACTTTGGCCGCTGCGAATCCTTCAACAGTTGCTCGGCGCGGCGCCGGTGCGCGGCGCTGCGCTTCGCCGCGTCCGGATAGGGCGGGCACGGCGGCCATATCGCTCCGGCGGCCAGGTCGGGTGCGCCGCCGAGCCGGCTCGTTCCCGCGGGTTCCGTGCGCGGCTCGGTCGGCTCGGTGGTCAATAGCAGGGCCGGCCGCGCGTGGGCCGCGAGATGCAACACCCAGTCCTCCGGTAGATCGGTCTCTCGAAGAGAGCGAAGGAGCGCGTCACGGGTGCGCGGCAGGGGTTTGCTCATCGTTCAATCGCTTTCCGTTTCCGGTTGTCAGAGCCCGTCCTCGTTGCCATCGTCACCGTCCCCAAGGCAGGGGCGGTATCCGCGGTCATCGCCACAAAATTCCAAACTGGGCCAGCCGGATCAGCCCCTGGCCCTGTGCATAATGAACGAAAAAACGAATGTTGCCAGCGAATTCCCAAAACTCCGAATTTCTATCCGCATTGAATTTTGCGGAGGTACCGAGCTTCGACCTCGCCTGCTCCCTGCTGTCGGAGAGCAGCAGTCCGCCTGGAAGGTCTCCCTCGTATGCCGAGAACTCATCGTGGTCGAGACCGTAGAGAAAGATTGCGGTAAGTACCGGTGCGTCGCTAGGAAAGCCGACAGGGTGCTTCGCGCTCACATAGCTTTCGCTTTCGAATAGCAATGACACCCCGGCATCGGTATGGTTGATATAGATGTCGGTTTCATCGACCCCGATGGTTATCCTGCGTTCAACGCCCAGCTTGCGCAAAAGGCTCTTGACGACTTCGGTGTCGGCCTGTTTGCCAATCGCATTCGTGAACTCTGCAGTTTGTATCGTCATCGTCATTTTGTCTTTTCATACCCTCGGCACGCGATCCGCGCGATTTTATCAATCAACGATATCCGCCACCGCCCAACGAACGCCGTTCGAATGGGAATCGCTCCTGCAAGGAACGAGGCGCCATTGGTAACCGACGAAAGGCAGTTTCGCGCCGAGGGGCGGCGATATCGGCAAAAAATGCCGCCGCATTCATCCTGGAAATCTTAGATCGCGGAATTTTTTGCCTCACGCAAATCGTTGTGTCCGGTCGTTGCACGAAAACGAAGTTGTTTTTCGATGCACCGATTTGCCGCTCGGCAACCATCGATTAGAATCTCGCCTTTGCGTTAAAAGAACAAGCTTGCAATAAATGGAAAGGCGAGATGAGGGCCACGATGCTCTACGACGCGACATCGTACGGTGGCAGCGCAATCGGTAATCCGATTCCATCGAACCGGATTGCGCCTGAGAGTCCGCGGCTTTACGCAATGGAACGCGCAGCAGCCGATGCAAAACGGCCGCGCGTTGGTCACGATACCGAGATCGCTGTGACCCATCGCGCCGACGAGCCTTTCATCGCGCAAGCCACCTAAAACACAAACAGAACAAAGAAGAACCCCATCATGGCCGATTCGGGCGTCTTAATCCCCAAACCGACCGACGTGTTCGTGTCGCCGCTCTACAAGCTGCATCCTGCCGACGTCC
>NZ_JBQCIV010000124.1:0-35081 GCF_051953405.1 Trinickia sp.
GCCGCCACGGGCCGGCAGGCTTCTGGTGGGCTGCCCAGCCGCGCGACGAGTGGCCCGACGATGACGAGCTTGCCGCGGAAATCGCGGCCGACTGGCACGGCGCACCGAACGATATGTCGATCGGCGACCGTCGCCAGGAACTGGTCTTGATCGGCGTCTCGCTCGATGCCGGTCATTGGCAGGCCAAGCTCGACGCCTGTCTCTTGACGGACGAAGAATATGCGCTCGGACCGCTTGGCTGGTCCGCACTTGCCGATCCATTCCCGGCCTGGGACCTCGACGCCGAGGACGAAGAGCACGGCGGCACGGGGCAGATCGTTCGTTAGGAATCGCTCGTCAGCGACGAGGGACGAGGCCGACCGGCGCGACGCTTACGCACTCAATAAAAAAACCCGCCTGAGGGCGGGTCTCGAACAAACGTCGAGCTGCAAGCATCAGCGCTTGTTGACCGCATCCTTGAATGCCTTGCCAGCCGTGAACTTGACCGTCTTCGCGGCCGGAATCTTGATGGTCTCGCCCGTCTTCGGGTTACGGCCGGTGCGAGCAGCGCGCTTGCCCGAGCCGAAGCTGCCGAAGCCGATCAGCTGAACCGCGTCGCCCTTCGAGACTGCCTTCTTGATCACTTCGAGAAGCGTATCCAGCGTTTCGCCGGTCTGAGCCTTGCTAGCGCCCGTCTGAGCCGCGACGGCGTCGATCAGTTCCTGTTTGTTCATTAACGTTCCTCTTTATCAGATTGAAGTGATACGGACAGCGCAAACGCGCCGAATTATACGTACGCAAGCTGTGCCGTCGAGTCGCTATGGCGAAGCGTGCGCCGCTCGGTCGCGCTGAACCCCCGGCGGTACGCCCTTGCGGCGCTTGCTATGATAGCTCAGCGCAAACCCAATAACGGCAAGGCTCTCAAAGAATTTAGCGCTGGCGAGCCTTGTCGGCGCTGGGTTTGAGCATTGTCATACTCGCGAACCCCTGCTGCCAAGGGGCTCGCGACGTTACGCGGGTCGGTCGTTGGATTTTGCCAACGCTCGCAAACCCCCGCCGGGCTTGGGTTTGCGGGCGATCGATGCGTCCAGGGGCCAATCGATTAGGGTTGCCCCTTAGGCCTTTGCCCGTCCTCGCTCGCGTGTTTCCCACAGTTTTCGTCTTGCCGATGACTTCCAAGCTGATTCCCGCCATCTTGGCTTTTCGCGACGACGGTACGCCGTTTTCCCCCGCCTATGGCGACATCTACCACAGCGCAGCCGGTGCTTTTGCCCAAGCCGAGCATGTGTTCCTGAGCGGAAACGGCTTGCCCGCACGCTGGCGAGCGCGGCGCACGTTCACCGTCGTCGAGACCGGGTTCGGCCTCGGCGGCAATTTCCTGGCCACCTGGGCGGCCTGGCGCGCGGATCCGAACCGCTGCGAGCGGCTCGCCTATGTCTCGATCGAAAAGCATCCGTTCAGCGCCCGCGATCTGCGCGCGCTGCACGAGCACACGATGACGGATGCAGCGGTTGCCGCGCTGGCCGATCAATTGGCGCGCGCCTGGCCGATGTTGACGCCCGGCTTACATCGTCTGGAATTCGACGATGCCCGTGTGACGCTCACGATCGCGTTCGGCGACGCCCTCGAACTGTTGCCCAAGCTCTGGCTGCGCGCCGACGCGTTTTATCTCGACGGCTTCTCGCCTGCCAAGAACCCGGATCTATGGTCCCCGCCCGTGTTCAAGGCATTGGCGCGATTGGCGGGCGAGGGGGCGACGCTCGCCACCTACACCTGTGCCGGTGACGTCCGGCGGGGCTTGGTCGCAGCCGGCTTCGCATGCGAAAAGGCACAGGGATTCGCCAGTAAGCGGGCCATGCTCGTCGGCCGCTTTGCGCCGCGTTGGCGCGTGCGGCGCCACGAACCGCCCGTGCCGGCCGCCGTGACCGAACGCCATGCGATCGTCGTCGGTGCGGGGTTGGCCGGCTGTTCGCTGGCCGAACGGCTTGCCGTGCGCGGCTGGCGCATCACGCTCGTCGAACGCCACCCGCGCGCGGGCTGCGAAGCCTCGGGCAATCCGGCGGGCGTGTTCCACCCGCTGCTTTCGCGCGACGAGAGCGTCGCCTCGAAAATCACGCGAACCGGTTTTCTTTACGCGCTGGCGCGCTGGCGAGCGCTAGAGCACGCCGGGTACGCGTTCTCTCGCAGCGGGCAAGGACTGCTGCAAATCGCCGAGGACGACACCGAATGGCGCGCGCTGACCGAGGCCCTCGACTCGCTCGGCTATCCGGACGAACTCGTCCGTGCGATGCCGCATGGCGACGCGCAGGCCGTTAGCGGGGTATCCGTCGCGCGCGGCGGCTGGCTGTATCCCCAAGGCGGCTCGCTCGATCCCGCTGCGCTTTGCGCGGCCTTGTGCGCGGCTGCCGGCGATGCACTGGCTTGGCGCACGGGCAGGCAAGCGGAAGGCATCCGACGCGAGGGCGACGCGTGGGTCGTTCTCGATGCCGACCGTGAAGTGCTCGCCCGCGCCCCCGTCGTCATCTTCGCGAATGCGCGAGATGCGGCGCGGCTAGCCGGCCTGCGCTATGCGCCCACCCGCGTCGTGCGCGGCCAATTGACGCGTTTGCCGCTCGGCACCGGCCCGGCCTTGCGCCTTCCGTTGATCGGCGAGGGCTATGCCATCCCATTGGCCGACGGCTTGTTGACGGGCGCCACCTATGACATCGACGACACCGGGGACGAGCTTCGTGTCGACAGTCATTTGGAAAATCTGCAACGGTTGGCGCGCTTGCTGCCCGATCTTTCGGGCTTGCTCGGGCAAGGCGAAGTATCGGATCCGGGCTCGCTCGCAGGGCGGGTCGCCTTCCGGTGCGTGACGAGCGATCGACTGCCGATGATCGGCGCGCTGGCCGACGAAGGCGCAAGCGAAGACGAAGCCGCCACGCTGCACGGCGCCTGGCCGCTCGATTTACCGCGCGCCGCGGGGCTGTACGGCAGCTTCGCCTTCGGTTCGCGTGGGCTCGTCTGGGCGTCGCTCGGCGCCGAACTCGTCGCCTCCCAACTAGAAGGGGAGCCTTGGCCGATAGAGCGCGATCTGGCCGAGGCGATCGATCCCGCCCGATACCTGCTGCGCGCTTTGCGCCAAGGCACCCTGCAACGACGATAGCCCCGCCGCTCGGTTCGCACGACACCATCCGCCGGGCTTGCGGACTCTTGCGCCAACTTATCCACCGCAGTGTGTGGATAAGCCGGCGAAAGTCCGGTGAAATTCATGTGCGCGCGATGTGGATGCTTTCGGGACAACTTCGGCGCTGCGCGAAATCGGGCAAAAGTTATACGACGCAACCCCGGGTCCCCACACAAGCTGCACATGGGTTATGCCTTCTGCAACGCTTTGATCTACTTAGGTTTACAGGGGTTTTGCACAGATTCGACGCCCCTTTGTTAACTTCTACTACGTATACATACGTAAACAAGTAAACCCTAACCCATGGCGCACGCCTCGCGCGCTGCACGGTCCAAGCACGGCGTACCGCAGGGCCACGACTTCGTCTGCTTGAAATCCATCGGCTACACCGAAACGCAAGCGGAAATCGGCCATTTTTTCTCCACGATACGAAATTAGATGTCGTTTGTACCGAGATGAATGCAAATCGATGAGCAATCGTGTGGGTTGACGGCAAGCTATGGCACAATCCGTGTTCCTCTTGCACACGTTGCGTAGCGGCGCATCGCTCGTGCGCTGCGCCAATGGGGGCGACGTGGGGTGTTGGGCCTCGTTTGGCCGGCCTCCAGCGGCGCCGCATCTTGGTTCCTCATGCCGGGCACGTGCCGCGCTACGCGCGAGCGCTCGGCGCCGCGTATCGAATCCGGCGCGCTTCGTCGTCGCCACGCTTGGGGCTCGCGCCGAGCCGCCGGCAATCACTATTTCCGTCCGCGTCGCGGCACCTCGCCGTCAGACCGGACAAGCAAGCCACGAGAACGAGCCGCATGCGGGCGCATAGCCTTGCTCGGCCTATCCGTAAAGGAGCAGCTATCAGATGAAATCGGCGTTTTCCTTCCTCCCGCACTGGCCGTTCGTGCCGGATGCCGTCTTTTGGGCGGGGCTCGCCTTGCTCGTCGCCGGTCTGCTCGGCGAGCTTTGCTATCGCGCCTGGCGGCTGCCGCGCGTCTCGGGCTACGCCGTGATCGGTTTGATCGCGGGGGCGTCCGGCTTCGGGGCGATCGACGTCGGCTCGGGCGGCTCGCTGCGGCTGCTGCTCGACGTCGCGTTAGGCCTGCTGCTGTTCGAACTCGGCGGCCGCTTGGATCTACGCTGGATTCGCCGCAATCCCTGGCTCGTGGCGTCGAGCTTGGCGGAGGCGACGCTCACCTTCGTCTTGGTGCTGGCGGCGCTCCTGTTTGCGCACATCGGCGCAGCCGTGGCCACCGTGATCGCAGCCATCGCGATGTCGACCTCGCCCGCCATGGTGATTCAGCTCAAGACCGAGCTGCGCGCCGAAGGGCAAGTGACGCAGCGGTTGCTCACGCTGACGGCGCTCAACAGCATGTATGCGGTCGTGGTCGAGAAGATCGCCTCGGGCTGGCTGCATCAGGAGGTCTACGGCAACGTATTCGCCACGATCGTGCAGCCGCTGTATCTGCTCGTCGGATCGCTCGCGCTGGCCTATGTGCTCGCGAAGGCCTGCACGTTGTTCTATCGGTCGATGCAAGTGCAGGACGAGCATTCGTTCGTCGCGCTGTTCGGCCTCGTGCTGCTGGCTATCGCGATCGCCCATCTGTTCAATCTATCGACGATCCTGAGCCTGTTGGCCGCCGGCATCATCGTCAAGAATCTCGAGGCGAAGCCGCAACTATGGCCCGAGCATTTCGGCACGGCCGGCTGGCTGCTCACGGTGATCTTGTTCGTGCTGACGCTGACCGCCTTCGAGTGGCGCGACATCGCGCTCGGCGGCGTCGCGGCGCTCTTGCTCATCGTGGCGCGCTTCGTTGCGAAGCTCGTCGGCGTGCTCGCTTTCGCGAAGCCGAGCGGTATCGGTTTGAAGCAAGGCGTGGCGCTCGGTTTGTCGCTCTCGCCCATGTCCGCGCTCGCGTATCTGCTCGTCGACGACACCTACGCGCTCTATCCGAACTTCGATCCGACGCTGCGCGCCGTCGTCATGTGTTCGATCGTCGTTTTGCAACTGGTCGGGCCCTGGCTCGTCTATCGATCGCTTGCGCTCGTCGGCGAGCGCCGTGCTTGAAAGCCGTTCGCAAGCCCTGATCGGACTGCCCCGGGCGGGCCTGTCCGAGAGGGGGTAGCCCGACATGAGCCGGCCCGAGATGGGCCAGCCCCAAGGAAAACACCATGGCACTTGAACCGTTCATCAACTCCAAACCGTTCACGTTCGGCGTCGAGCTGGAGATCCAGGTCGTCAATACGCACGATTACGACCTCACGAAGGCCGCTTCCGATTTGATGCGGCTCGTCAAAGACCAAAAGGTCCCCGGCAACATCACGCCCGAGATCACCGAGAGCATGATCGAGCTGTCGACCGGCATCTGCCATTCGCACGAGGAAGCGCTCGCGCAACTGCGCACGCTGCGCGACACGCTCGTGTCCGCGGCCGATCATCTGAACGTCGGCCTGGCCGGCGGCGGCACGCACGCCTTCCAGCAGTGGAGCGAGCGGCAGATCTTCGATGCGCCTCGCTTTCAATATCTTTCCGAACTTTACGGCTATCTCGCCAAGCAGTTCACCGTGTTCGGCCAACACGTGCACATCGGCTGTCCCGACCCCGACAGCGCACTGTTCCTGCTGCACGCGATGTCTCGATTCATTCCGCATTTCATTGCGTTGTCGGCGTCCTCTCCGTACGTCCAGGGCGTGGATACGGGCTTTCACTCGGCGCGCCTGAACTCCGTGTTCGCGTTTCCGTTGTCGGGGCGCGCGCCGTTCGTGCTGACCTGGTCGGCCTTCGAAGAATATTTTTCGAAGATGGTGGCCACGGGCGTCGTCAACAGCATGAAAGATTTCTACTGGGACATTCGACCCAAACCCGGTTACGGCACGATCGAAGTGCGCGTGATGGACACGCCGCTCTCGGTCGATCGCGCCGCGGCGATCGCGAGCTACATCCAGACACTGGCGCGCCATCTGCTCGTCGATCGGCCGTTCATGCCGAAGGAGGACGACTATCTCGTCTATACGTTCAACCGGTTCGAAGCGTGCCGCTTCGGGCTGGGCGGCACCTGCATCAATCCGCAGACAGGCACGCGGCGCCCGATTTTCGAAGATATCCTCGACACGCTTCGCGTAATCGAGCCGCATGCCGATGCGCTTCAATCGTCAGCCGCATTGCGTGAAATCGCCAACATCGCGCAAGGGCAAGTGAACGATGCGGCATGGCTGCGCGGCGTCGTTGCAAAAGAGAAGTCGTTGCACGAAGCGGTTCGCCAACAGTGCCTCCGATGGCGAGGGTTTTAGTTTTTTACGTTTACAACGTATACATTTGTAGTAGTAGTTAACAAGGGGGCGAAGCGTCTGTGGAAAACTCGATTTTTCGCCGACGCTTCAAGCACCTGTGTAAACGATAACCGCGTGGCTCTCGCGTGCGGAACTGACATGAACCCGGGGCAACTCGAGTCGCATTTCAATTGCTTCCGAGGTTATCCAGAAATCGCGCACAATCGGCTCGACTTGTTATACACGACTTATCCACAACATCGGCTGAATAAGTTAGCTGTACTATTTTTCCCCGTCGCTTAAAATGGCGCGTCTGCTGTGGCGAGACGTCATACCCATGACGCAGCATCGGCGTAAAAAACCGCCGGTACCGCTAACCGGCCGGGGCCGCCGCGGGCGCGGGGCGAGTCGCGCGCGAAGCGGGCGGGGCGCGTCTGAAATAGTAAAATCGGTACGCTGGAGCGCGGGCGTGCCGTCCCACGGGGCTGCCGGGGCGCCGCAAGGCAAGGCGCGAGCAGGCAACCGAATCAGCAGCGGCATGCTGTCAATGGCGAAATAGCGAACAAAGACTATGAGCGAAGGTGTAAACGTAGAGCAAGCCACCGGGCGCGTGACCCACAGCTTGCTACGCTTGAGCACGGCGATGCGCTCGCAAGCCTGGGAGTGGGCCGAGAGCGCAGGGCTCACGCCGACGCAAGGCGAGATCCTCATGTTGCTGATGCAGCGCAAGAGCCCGTTGCGGCTCGGCGAGATCGCTCGAGAGACGGCCCTCACAGCGGCCACGACGAGCGATGCCGTGAGCACCCTCGAAGCGAAAGGACTCATCGAGAAACGCCGCACGACGGAAGACGGCCGGGCGCTCGCCGTGAAACTGACGGCGCGCGGCCGCACGGCCGCCAAGCGCGCGCAGCAGTGGCCCGATTTTCTGACGGAGGCGATCGGCACGTTGCGCAATGAGGAGCAAGCCGTCTTTTATCGCACGATGATCAAGATGATTCGCCAGTTGGAAGTGCAGGGCGACATCCCGACGCATCGCATGTGCGTGACGTGCAAGTTTTTCGAAGCGAGCAAGAGCCCGAAGAAGACAGCACATCGCTGCACGGCGCTCGAGCTGGCGCTTGGCGACGCGCAATTGCGGCTCGATTGTCCCGTCCACGAAGAGGCCGATTCCTTGGCCCAAAAGAAGATCTGGAAGATCTTCGCGCAGAACGCCGCTTAAGCCAGATGACGCTCGTCGCGCCCCGGTGAGGAATCGATGAATCGTGAAGCGCTTGCTATCCGTCATGTGCATTTCGAGGATTTAGGCAGTCTCGAGCCCGTGCTCGGGCAGCGTGCATGGTCGGTGCGCTATCTCGACGTCGGGGTGGCGCGCGTCGATGCCCCGAAGCCCGAGGGGCAAGCGCTGACCGTCGTACTCGGCGGTCCGATCAGCGCCATCGACGATGTGTCCTACCCGACGCTCAAGCCGCTCCTTACGCTGCTGGAAAAAAGAATCGCCGCGGGCCGGCCGACGCTCGGCATCTGCCTCGGCGCCCAATTGATCGCTCGGGTGCTCGGTGCGCGCGTCCATACGATGAATCGCAAAGAGATCGGGTGGTCGCCGCTCGCATTGACCGAGGCGGGCCATCGTTCGCCGGTCCGCCACTTCGACGGCGCGCGCACTTCGATGCTGCATTGGCACGGCGACACGTTCGATTTACCGGCCGGTGCCGTGCGTCTCGCGTCTACTTCCGCCTGCGAAAATCAAGCCTTCGCTTGGGGCTCGAACGTGTTGGCGTTTCAATGTCATCCGGAAATTCGCAGCGATCGTTTCGAGCCTTGGCTGATCGGCCATGCGAGCGAGATCGCGGCGACGCCCGGCATCGATGTCGTGCAATTGCGTGCGGATACCGAGCGCTACGGCCCGGCGCTCGAGCGAGCCGCACATGACGCGTTCGGCGAGTGGCTGGACGCGATGACCGCCAGCAACGGGTAAAGAACGCGCAAATTCGTTCGGACGACATTGAACGAAGCGCCCGTCCGCGTGTACGATTGGCGCTTTGCGACGTTCGCGACGTCGCTATCCTCTCGCGGCGTCCTCTTGGGCGCCGCGTTTCCATCCCGCGATCGAAAACGCAATGCCGTACGACGGCAACCAGGCCTTCTGAGGATTTATCGATGAGTTCACGCAAGTTGCTCGTGCGCCAATCCGGCGTGCATGGCAAAGGTGTATTTGCCGCCGTGCCGCTCAAGGAGGGGGAGCGTCTGCTGGAATACAAGGGTGAGCGCATCTCGTGGAAGGAAGCGTTGCGGCGGCATCCGCACAATCCCGCCGAACCGAATCACACGTTCTACTTCGCACTGGAAGACGGTCGCGTCATCGATGGCAAGGTAGGCGGCAACAGCGCACGGTGGATCAACCATTCGTGCGCGCCCAATTGCGAAGCGGAAGAGGTCGACGGCCGCGTATTCATCCACGCGCTGCGCGACATCGCGGCCGATGAAGAGCTGTTCTACGACTACGGCCTCGTGATCGACGCACGTCAAACCAAGAAGCTCAAAGACGAATACGCGTGCCGCTGCGGCGCGCGCAAGTGCCGCGGCACGATGCTCGCGCCGAAACCCGCCGGTAAGAAGAGCGGTAAGAAGAACGGTAAGGCTTGAGGCGGCACGGCGAGCCCGAAGCCCGAATACCCGGCCAACGCGGTTTGGGCGAGCGCGGTTTAAGCGGAAGCCGATGCCGTTTGCGTTCCGGTTCGCGGCTCGCCGTTTCCGGCGATCGCGATCGGTACGCGTAGGACGAATCGCGCTCCGCCCGTCGCAGCGTCTTCGTAGCGCACGTTGCCGCCGTGCAAAATCATGATGTCGTGCACGATCGCCAGGCCCAAGCCCGCACCGGCTTCGACGCCGGGATCCGCCGAATCTTGACGATCGCCGCGAAAGAACCGCTTGAACAAGTCGGCCTGCAAGCCCGGCGTCACCCCCGCGCCATTGTCTTCCACGGCAATTTCCGCGAAGCGCGCACCCTGTTCGTCCGTCGTTTCCGCGACCGTGACGGTGACATTCGCGCCGACGGGCCTTGCCGACGGCAAGTATTTCAGCGCATTGTCGAGCAGGTTCGCGATGACTTCCCGTAAGAGCACCGGATTGCCCCGGACAATGAGCGGTTTGTCGTTCGACGGCGCGTCGAGCCGCTGAAAGCCGAGATCCACGTGGGCGGCCAGTGCGCGCGGAACCCATTCGGCACCGGTCTCGAATGCGAGCGCGGCGATGTCGAGTTCGGCGAAGCGCGCCGTTTGGGCGCCGGGCTCGGCCCGTGCCAGCGAGAGCAATTGATTCGACAGCCGCACCGCGCGATCGGCCGCGGCACGCAATTCGCGCACCGCTGAAAGCGTCTGCTGCTCGTCGCGCGCATTCGCGGCCTGTTCCGCGTGAAGTTTCACGGCGGTGAGCGGTGTGCGTAGCTGATGGGCCGCGTCGGCGATAAATTTACGTTGCGCGTCCAGCGCCGTCTTGAGCCGCACGAGCAAGGCATTCATCGCGCTCGTCAGCGGCTTGATTTCCATCGGCACGTAGGTTTCGTCGACAGGCTCGAGCGACGTGTGGGTTTGGCGGTTCAGCGAATCCGCGAGCACGGTCAACGGAATGAGTTCCTGATTGACCACCCGCCAAACGATGCCCCAGCCCGCAAACAGCAACAGCAATAGCGGCATCATGATCGCGACCAGAAATTCGGCGGCGATGCGATAGCGGTGCCGCAGCGGCTGCGCGACTTCGACGATGACGGGACGGCCGGCGGCTGGCAAGACGCGAACCTGTGCGACGCGCACGTGCATGCCTTCGAACTGCGCGTCGAATACGGATGCCGCCCGCTGTTCGCGCACGCGCGTGCCGAACAGCGGGAGTGCGCTTTCTCCCGCGATCTCATGCTCGCCGTCGCTGATCCGATAGATCAGTTGGTCGCTCGGATCCGAGAACATCGCGTGAGCGAGCGGCGGCACCGTGGAGCGCGCATCGGGCCCGGCGATTTGGATCTGTTTGGAGATGGCTGTCGCCAAATCGGCTAACGAGCGGTCGACGACGTGTTGCGTATATTGCCAGGCGAGCCAATAAGCGATGAGACCGCTCATCAGCGCGAGAAGGGACAACGGCGCGGCGAGCCGCCGCAGAAGCGAGCGGCGCAAGCTGGTCGCAGCGACATGCGGCATGGCGAGGGATCGTAAGGGACGGGAAAGGGAAGGGCGTACGCCGCGGCGATCGAACGTGCGCTCGCGCGTTCAGTCGGCAGCGCCATGCCAGCGCCATGCCGACTGCACGCGCCGCGCGCATTACGACGCTTGGCGGATTTCCTGCAGCAGATAGCCGAAACCGCGCACCGTGACGATTTCGACGCGGCAGTTTTCGAGTTTCTTACGGACGCGGTGCACGTACACTTCGATGGCCGTGTCGCCGAGATCGCCGCCGAAGTGCGTCAGATGGTCTTGCAATTGCGCCTTGCTGACGACGCGGCCGTGGCGCATCAACAGCATCTCGAGCACGGCGAATTCGCGCGGGGACAACTCGAGCGCCTTATCGTCGTTGAAGATGCGGCGATCGACGCCGGACAGGCGGACGCCGCCGAGCGATACCTCGGGCCGCGGCACCTCGCTGTGCGGGCCGCTGCGGCGCATGACCGCGCGAATGCGTGCTTCGAGTTCGGCGGGCTCGAACGGCTTGAGCATGTAGTCGTCGGCGCCGGCATTGAGCCCTTGCACGCGATCGTTCAGTTCGTCGCGCGCCGTGAGTACGATCACGGGCGTGTGACGGTTCGACTGCCGAAAACGCGACAGCAGCGTCATGCCGTCGATGCCGGGCAAGCCGAGATCGAGAATGACGAGTTCATGACGGTTTTGCGTGAGCGCTTGCTCGGCAAAGATGCCGTCGTGAACCATGTCGACGGTGAACCCGGCTTGTTCGAGGCTGCTTTGGATGCCGCGCGCGATAGGGCGGTCGTCTTCGATGAGAAGGAGTCGCATGGAATTCGCTCAAGTACAATGGATTGAAGCATTTCTAGCACGCCGACCGGCGATGCCTGCCCCACACAGCCAAGCGTGTCGCCGCAAGAAAAGCTCCGGCGCTCGCATGAACGATCACGAACATGTCCGAGATTACGATTCACGAACTTGAAGCCGCGATCAACTTTTGGCGCGCCCGCTCGCCTTCCAGCGGCGATGAACTCAGCTTATGCAAGGAGGCTAGCGCACTGTCCAAGCCGTATGCGCTGATGATTGTACAGCGTCAGGCCACGCTATCGTCAGACGGGCTCGAACCGAGCGCCCGCGCTGCGTGGGAAACCTACGTGCATACGGTGCAGGGCTAGCCGTTCGGGCGGGCGTCGCGCCAGCGCCTTCGGTCGCGGCGTCAGCCGCGCATGCGCCGCGCCGCTTCTTCGATAAACCCGGCCAGTTCGATATCGCGCTCGGTCACGCCTTGGGCGTCGTGCGTGGTCAGCGTGATGTCCACCGTGTGATAGACGTTGAACCATTCGGGATGGTGGTTCATTTCCTGTGCCTTGATGGCCACGCGTGTCATGAAGCCGAACGCTTCGTTGAAATCGGCGAACTTGAATTGACGGTGGATCGCGTCGCGCCCGGCGACGGCTTGCCAGCCGCTCAACTTGGAAAGCTGCGCCGCGCGTTCCTCCGAAGTGAGTTTGTGGATCATCGCAATCCCTCCTTTTAGGTGGCCGTGGGGCAGGGGAATCGACCCGATTCCCGCGCGCGAACGGCGCGTGCCGCCCACGACGATCCGGCCATTTTTTCACAACTGGGGCGATGCCGCTCGATGCGCCGTCGACGCTCAAATATCGCCGGCGCTGCGCCAGCCTTCGCCGCTGCCGCGCGTGATGACGGTATCGGTCGGCAATACGTCGCCGGCGCCGTACGCAGGCGCATCGGCCCACTTGGCGACGAGCGCGCGCAAGTCGGTTTGCGCGAGGTCGAACAACTGCCGGAAATCGTCGATCGCGAAGTAGGTCTTTTGAAACGTATCGATCCGGTAGCGCGTGCGCAAGACGCGTTCGAGCGAAAACGCGAGGCGGTTCGGGCTGTCGCTATGTTGGCTGTACAGCGTCTCGCTCTTGCTCGAGACGATGCCCGCGCCATAAATGCGCACACCGTTCGGGCTAGCCGCGTCTCGCAGCAGACCGAATTCGACCGTGTACCAGTAAAGACGCGCGAAGAGCGGCAGCGCGAGCGGATCGTCGGCGCAGGCGAGCGCGGTACGGCCATACGCCTGCATGTAATCGGCGAAGATCGGATCGATCAAAAGCGGCACGTGGCCGAACAGGTCGTGGAAGCAGTCGGGCTCTTGCAAATAATCGAGCTGGTCGGGCCGGCGCATCCACCATGTCACCGGGAAACGCCGATGGGCCAGGTGCTCGAAGAAGACGCGCTCGGGCACGAGCCCGGGTACAGCGACGACCTCGAATCCCGTGGCGGCACGTAGCTGGCGATTGAGCGCGTCGAACGACGGCACGCGGTCGGCCGGCAGGCCGAGCTTGGCGAGCCCGGCGAGGAATTCGTCGCACACACGCCCGTCGAGCAGGGCAGCCTGGCGAGCGTACAAGTGCGTCCAAACGGCGTGATCGACGTCGCCGTAGCGTGCCAGCGGCTGGTCGATCGTGAAATCGTCTCGCGTGACGAGGCCCGCATCGAACTGTTCTTTGAGCTTGGCGGTGGCGGACATGGCAAATTCCTGCATCGGTGGGTCGTTAGATGCAAGTCTAGTGCGGAGGCGGCGCGTAATGGGCGCAAAGACAGTGTGTATTCGGCTACCTATGCGATAATAACGCGCATAAACGTGAATTTATGCGGGAAATTTTCATGCTTGAACTCGATCATTTCGATTTGGCTTTGCTCGAGGTGCTGCAGCGCTTCGGCCGGGCTACGCATCAGCAGCTCGGCGAACGGGTGCCGCTTTCGCCGTCGCAGATCGGCCGGCGCTTGCAGCGGCTCGAATCGCTCGGCGTCATCGAAGGCTACCGCGTCATGCTGCGGCCCGAAAAACTCGGGCTCGGCGTGACGGCGTTTACGAGCCTGAAGCTCAAGCACCACGGCGATTCCATCGTCGAGCAGTTTCAGCAGCAAATCGACGTCCTGCCCGAAGTGCTCGAATGTCATGCCGTGGTAGGCGATGCCGACTACTTGCTGCGCATCGTCGCGCCGGATTTGAACGCGTTGTCTTCGTTCGTCATGAAGAAATTGATGCGGGTGCCGGGCGTCGACAGCGTGCGCTCGAACATCGTCTTGACGACATTCAAGCGCAACGGGCCGTTGCCGCTCGATCACCTTGCGCCGGGTACGGCGCCGGTTTGAGCGCGCCCCAATGACTTCCGTGTAGTCGGTTAGGCCGCGCGGCCGCCGAGGCTGTCGTTGAGCAGATCGACATAGGCCACCGCCACGAGATCGGTCTGCGGCACGCCGAGCTTGGCGAACAGCGCATGCGCTTCGCGCTCGCCTTCTTGCTCGTCGTCCTCGGGGGAGAGCACGACTTCGAGTTCGATGAAATCGCCGAGCCCGTCGACGCGATCGAGATGGATGCGCGTGCGTCCCGCTAGGTATACGTGCCGCTCCTTCGTCACGATGCCGCGCGTCGTGAGCGCCGTGGCGAGCAGCGCATGCATCGCATCGGGATTCGTCACGGGGCTGCGCGTGTAGTACGAGGCTTTCGGCCCGTCGCGATCGTCGCGTTGGTAGAAGATCAGCTCCGAGGGCGTGCCGTCGTCGAATTGGCGCAGCTTCAGACGGCCGCGCGGCACGTCGTAGAAGAAGTCTTGTTGACGAAAGATCAGCGGCGCTTCGTCCGAGAGCGAGGCGGCGCGCTCTCGCAATTCGTCGAATGCGCGAGCGCGGGCTTTCATTTCGATGTTGCGTGCCATGTCGAGCTCCTGTCGAAACGTGAGGTGAGACGAGGGGGCGGCCGGCAAGCGCGCCGCTCGCGGCGTGGACTGCGGCCGATAGCTTGCCGGTACAGGACAACGGAATGCGCAAACCGGGAAAAAACGAGCACACGGGAAGGGGCGGTGCGCCACGACGAATCTAACAAAAAGTCGCTGCGCATGTTTGCCAATATGACAGCCGATCGAACGAGCGATGCGACGGGATCGAGCATCGACCTCTCCCCATCGGTCTTCCCCACTTGATTTCTGGGCGCATCCGTGGGTACGCTTTCGAGGGCCTTCCCTCTCCCACCTCTCCTTACGCGGCGGTCTGCGTCATGACGAACGAAACGATTTTCCAAGGCGCGTTCGACTATGTGATCGTCGGCGCGGGGACGGCCGGCTGCGTGCTGGCGAACCGGCTCAGCGAGGATGCCGATGTCAGCGTCTTGCTGATCGAAGCGGGCGGCAAGGACGACTATCGCTGGATCCACGTGCCTGTCGGCTACCTCTATTGCATCGGCAACCCGCGCACCGATTGGCTCTATCGCACGGGCGAAGAAGCCGGGCTGGGCGGCCGTTCGTTGGCTTATCCGCGCGGGCGCGTCCTCGGCGGCAGTTCGTCGATCAACGGCATGATCTATATGCGCGGTCAGCGCGAGGATTACGACGAATGGGCGCGTGCGACGGGCGATTCGTCGTGGTCGTGGGACGCCGTGTTGCCCGTGTTCAAGCGCAGCGAGGATCACCATGGCGGAGCCGATGCGTGGCATGGTGCCGGCGGCCCATGGCGCGTCGAACGGCAGCGTCTGAAATGGCAGGTGCTCGAAGCGTTCCGAGAGGCGGCACAGCAAGCCGGGATTCCCGCCACCGACGATTTCAACCGCGGTGACAATAGCGGCGTGGGCTACTTCGAGGTCAATCAAAAACGCGGCGTGCGCTGGAATGCGTCGAAGGCGTTTTTGCGTCCCGCGCTCGCGCGTCCGAATCTGACCGTCGTCACGGGTGCGCAAGCGCGGCGTCTGACGTTCGATGGCAAACGCTGCACGGGCGTCGCCTATCGCGGCGGCGCTTCGGGCTCGCGCGAGTTCGTCGCGCAAGCACGCGTGGAAGTGGTATTGGCCGCGGGCGCCGTCAATTCCCCGCAACTGCTCGAACTATCGGGCATCGGCAATGGGGCCCGACTGCAGGGGCTCGGGATCGATGTCGTGCACGATTTGCGCGGCGTCGGCGAGAACCTTCAAGACCATCTGCAATTGCGAATGGCGTATAAGGTGAGCGGCGTGCGCACGCTGAACACGATGACGGCGCACTGGTGGGGCAAGCTGCTCATCGGCGTGCAATATGCCCTCTGGCGCAGCGGCCCGATGTCGATGTCGCCGTCGCAATTGGGGGCTTTCGCGAAATCGTCCGACGCCGATGCTTCGATTACCCGCCCCGACATCGAATATCACGTGCAGCCCTTATCGCTCGATCGCTTCGGCGAGCCGCTGCACCGCTTCGATGCGTTTACGGCGTCGGCCTGTCATTTGCGGCCGACATCGCGCGGCAGCATTCATATCGCATCGCCCGATCCGTTCGCGCCCCCGACGATCGCGCCGAATTACCTATCGACCGACTACGATCGCCACGTGGCGGCCAATGCGTTGCGGCTGACGCGCCGCATCGTGCAAGCGCCCGCGCTCGCGCGCTACGCCCCCGCGGAAGTCTTGCCCGGGCCGAAGTTTCAAACCGAAGAAGAACTCGTCGAGGCAGCGGGCGCTGTCGGCACGACGATCTTCCACCCCGTCGGCACATGCCGGATGGGTTGCGCCGACGATCCCGGCGCGGTGGTCGATGCGCGCTTGCGGGTGTTCGGCGTGACGGGGTTGCGTGTGGTGGATGCATCCGTGATGCCGAACATTACTTCGGGGAACACGAATTCGCCCACGCTCATGATTGCCGAGCGCGCGAGCGACATGATCCGTGCCGACCGCCGCGCGCGGGACGCATCGACGAGCGAAGCGACGCGCGCTTCGACTGTGTCGGCCGTGTGACGATCGCCCGCATATGACTGTCCGACACATTGCGGTCGCATTCGCATTTCGTTGACTACACAATTAAGCACTAGTGCAAATCCCTATGATTGCGCTGCATCATTGGCGCGACAATGCGCGATGCCGCATGGGGCGGGGCCGACCTCTGTCGCGTTGATGCACTATGCCAAAAAACGGCGGGCATCCCGATTATCGAAGGGGGGACCGTCCCAGGTGCGACGCGCGCGACAAGTGCGTGCCACATGCAGTGCTTCGCCTGACTTCGCATGGAAGGGGACATGATTCTCGGCGACACGATTTTGGAAACGCGCGGGCTGACCAAAGAGTTCAAGGGCTTCACGGCCGTGAATGGCGTGAACCTGCGCGTGCGCCGCGGCTCGATCCATGCACTGATCGGCCCGAACGGCGCGGGCAAGACCACCTGCTTCAATTTGCTGACGAAGTTTCTCGAGCCCAGCGCGGGACAGATCGTCTTCAACAACGTCGATATCACGCGCGAGCGTCCCGCCCAGATTGCCCGGCGCGGCATCATTCGCTCGTTTCAGATCTCGGCCGTCTTTCCGCATTTGACGGTGCTCCAAAACGTGCGCGTCGGGTTGCAGCGCGCGTTGGGCACGGCATATCACTTTTGGCGCAGCGAACGCACGCTGCGGCGTCTCGACGAACATGCGCGCGCGTTGCTCGACCAAGTGGGCCTGACCGATTTCGCCGATACGGTCACGGTCGAACTCTCGTATGGCCGCAAGCGTGCGCTCGAAATCGCCACGACGCTTGCGATGGAGCCGGAACTCATGCTGCTCGACGAGCCGACGCAAGGCATGGGCCACGAAGACGTCGATCGCGTCACCGCGCTGATCAAAAAAGTGTCGGCGGGCCGTACGATTCTCATGGTCGAGCACAACATGAACGTGATTGCGGGCATCTCCGATACGATCACCGTCCTGCAACGCGGCGAAGTGCTCGCGGAAGGCAGCTATGCCGAGGTATCGAAGAATCCGCTCGTGATGCAAGCCTATATGGGCAGTGCCGACGCGGCATTGACGGGGACGCATTGATGAACCACACGGAGCGGGAAAGCATCGCGGTAAGCGGCGGCGAGCAAACGCTGGACAGCGCGCCCGCCGCATTGACGATCTCGGGCCTGCAAGCGTGGTACGGCGAATCGCACATCTTGCACGGCGTCGATCTGACGGTGAGAAAGGGCGAGGTCGTGACCTTGCTCGGTCGCAACGGTGCGGGACGCACGACGACGCTGCGCGCGATCATGGGCCTCACGGGCCGGCGCACGGGCTCGGTGCGGATCGGCGAGAAAGAGACGATCCACATGTCGACGCACAGAATCGCGCACTGCGGCGTGGGCTACTGCCCCGAGGAGCGCGCGATTTTCTCGAGCCTGTCGTGCGAGGAGAATCTGTTGCTGCCCCCGATGGTGGGCGAGAGCAGCAACGCGATGTCGCTCGATGAAATCTACGAGATGTTCCCGAACTTGAAAGAGCGCCGCACGAGCCAGGGCACGCGGCTGTCGGGCGGAGAGCAGCAGATGTTGGCGGTGGCGCGCATTTTGCGCACGGGCGCGAACCTGCTTTTGCTCGACGAGATTTCCGAAGGCCTCGCGCCCGTCATCGTGCAAACGCTGGCGCGGATGATTCTCGCGCTCAAATCGCGCGGCTATACGATCGTGATGGTCGAACAAAATTTCCGGTTCGCGGCGCCGCTGGCCGATCGCTTCTACGTCATGGAGCACGGCCGTATCGCGCTGCATTTCGTCGCGCGCGAACTCGAAAGCAAGATGCCGGTCCTGCACGATCTGCTGGGCGTCTAACGCCGGGCACGTCGATACCGGGCGCATGTTTCGTGCGCCGCGCCGCAGGCATGAGTAGGCATGAGTAGGCATTAGGGCAGTTGCACGCACAACCATAAGCGAAGAAGGAGATACCAATGAGAACCCCGTTGCTCGCAAGCGCTGTTCGCACTCTCGCAGTCACCGGCACCGCAGTTGCCGCGATGATGGCCTTTCATCCCGCGGTGGCGGCCGAAAACCAAGTCACGATCGGCTTCATCACCGACATGTCGGGTCTTTACGCCGATATCGACGGCAAGGGCGGCGCCACCGCGATTCAAATGGCCATCGACGATTTCGGCGGCAAGGTGAACGGTCTGCCGATCAAACTGATTACGCAAGACCACCAGAACAAGGCCGACATCGCCGCCTCGACGGCGCGCAAGTGGATCGACACGGAAGGCCTCGACCTCTTGATCGGCGGGACGAACTCGGCGACGGGTCTCGCCATGAACGACGTGATCAAGGAGAAGAAGCGTCCGTACATTTCGATCGGCGCGGGCACGGACGCGCTGACGAACAAGCAATGCACGCCGTACACGATCCACTATGCCTACGACACGACCGCACTCGCGCGCGGCACCGGTTCGGCGATCGTCAAGCAAGGGTTCAAGAGCTGGTATTTCCTGACGGCCGACTACGCTTTCGGCAAGTCGCTCGAGCAGAACACGGCGAAGGTGGTGGAGGCGAACGGTGGCAAGGTGCTCGGCAATGCGCTGCATCCGCTGTCGGCATCGGACTTCTCCTCGTTCCTGTTGCAGGCGCAATCGTCGAAGGCGCAAGTGCTCGGCCTGGCCAATGCAGGCGGCGACACGGTCAACTCGCTGAAGGCGGCGAAGGAATTCGGCATCACGAAGTCGATGAAAATCGCCGCGCTGCTGATGTTCCTCGACGACGTGCACAGCGTGGGGCTGCCGACGGCGCAAGGCTTGTTGCTGACGGATAGCTGGTACTGGGATCAGAACGAGAAGTCGCGCGCGTGGGCGCAGAAGTACTTCAAGAAGACGGGCAAGATGCCCTCGAGCCTGCAAGCGGCCGACTACTCGGCGGCGATGGATTATCTGAATGCCGTGAAGACCGTCGGTTCGACCGATCCCGACAAGGTGATGGCGCAACTGCATAAGCAGCCCGTCGACGACTTCTACGCGAAGGGCACGGTGCGTCCCGACGGCGTGATGCTGCACGACATGTATCTGTTCCAGGTCAAGACGCCGGCCGAATCGAAGAAGCCGTGGGACTACTACGCGCTGAAGGCGACGATTCCGGGCGATCAAGCGTTCGGCACGAAGGCCGAAACGCAGTGCGATCTGTGGAAGTAATCGGCCAAGCAATCGGCCTTAAGCGGCGCGCGCAGGCGATGCGCGCCGCTCGATCGCGCGCGTCTTTTTCTCTTTGACGGCAGGTTCGATGGATATCTTCGGCATTCCGTTGCAGGCCATGCTGGGCCAGCTCTTGCTCGGGCTCGTGAACGGTTCGTTCTACGCGATCTTGAGTCTCGGGCTGGCCGTGATCTTCGGCATGCTCAACGTCATCAACTTCGCGCACGGAGCGTTGTTCATGCTCGGCGCCATGCTCGCTTGGATGGGCCTCGCGTATTTCGGCGTGCCCTACTGGGGGATGCTGGTGCTCGCGCCGCTCATCGTCGGCGTGTTCGGCGTCGTGATCGAGCGCACGATGCTGCGCTGGCTGTATCGCCTCGATCATTTGTACGGGCTGCTGCTGACGTTCGGGCTTACGCTCGTCGTCGAAGGCGTGTTTCGCTCGATCTATGGCTCGTCGGGCCAGCCTTACGACGTACCGGATTCCCTCGGCGGGGCGACGAATCTCGGGTTCATGTATTTGCCCAACTATCGCGCCTGGGTCGTGCTCGCCTCGCTGGCGGTGTGCTTCGCGACATGGTTCGTGATCGAGAAGACGCGGCTCGGCGCCTATTTGCGCGCCGGTACCGAGAACCCGAAGATCGTCGAAGCGTTCGGCGTGAACGTGCCTTTGATGATCACGCTGACCTACGGCTTCGGCGTCGCGCTCGCCGCGTTTGCCGGCGTGCTGGCCGCGCCCGTGATTCAAGTGTCGCCGCTGATGGGCCAGCCGATGATCATTACCGTGTTCGCCGTCGTCGTGATCGGCGGCATGGGCTCGATCATGGGCTCGATTTTGACGGGCTTGCTGCTCGGTGTTGTGGAAGGCTTCACGCGCGTGTTCTATCCCCAGGCGTCGGCGACCGTCGTCTTCGTCATCATGGCGCTCGTTTTGCTCGTGCGCCCGGCGGGCCTCTTCGGCAAGGAGCGGTGATGCAAAGAAAAGTGCTGTACGCCCTCTTGCTCGTGGGGCTTCTCGTGGCGCCCTGGGTCGGCGCCTATCCCGTGTTCGTGATGAAGGTGCTGTGCTTCGCGCTCTTCGCGGCGGCGTTCAACCTGCTGATCGGCTACACGGGGCTGCTGTCGTTCGGTCATGCGATGTTCCTCGCCACGGCGGGCTACATGACCGGCTATGCGATTCAAACGGTCGGGCTCACGCCCGAACTCGGTGTGTTGGCCGGCACGGCGGCCGCGACGCTGCTCGGGCTCGTCGCGGGTTTTTTTGCGATTCGCCGGCAAGGCATCTACTTCGCCATGGTCACGCTGGCCCTCGCGCAGCTCGTCTACTTCGTCTACCTGCAAGCGCCGTTTACGGGCGGCGAGGACGGCTTGCAAGGGGTGGCCCGCGGGAATTTGTTTGGATTCCTAAGCTTATCGTCCGATATGACGCTTTATTACGTCGTGCTCGTCGCTATCGTGCTGGCGTTTGCGTTGATCGTACGCATCGTTCATTCGCCGTTCGGGCAAATCTTGACGGCGATTCGCGAGAACGAGCCGCGTGCGATTTCTCTCGGCTACGACACCGATCGCTTCAAGCTCCTCGCGTTCGTGCTCTCGGCTGGCCTAGCCGGGCTCGCGGGCTCGCTGAAAGTGCTCGTGCTCGGCTTCGAAACGCTCGGCGATGCGTATTGGACGATGTCGGGGCTCGTGATTCTGATGACGCTCGTGGGCGGCATGGGGACGCTGTTCGGCCCGCTCGTCGGTGCCGCGCTCGTCGTGACCCTCGAAGACCGGCTCGGCGATATCGGCGCCGCGCTCGCTTCGCTGACGCATCTCGATTGGTTCAACACGCTCGGCGATTCGACGACGATCGTGATCGGCATCGTCTTCATCGCGTGTGTGCTCGCGTTCAGGCGCGGGATCGTGGGCGAGATCGTTGCCCGGGTGCGGCCGCTGCGCGGGTGAGCATGGTCGATCGGGTCGGCTTGCGCTGCGGCGCGCCATGCGTGCCGTGCGTTCGATCTGCACGATGGTGGAGCGGCGTGCGCCCACGCTCGGCGCGCGTGGGCGGCGATACGACACTTTATGCCGTAGAAATGCGCCACCCAATGAGGCACGATTGCGCGAATTGCGTGCTGCTATGCACCACTAGGGAAAGTGCTAGGTTGTGGGAGAAGACGGGGTTGTTTAATCTTCGTCTCAGTTCTGATGCACCGAATTTGCAGGTGGAGAACGAGGAGACAATCGAGGCACTCAGTGCCCGGACGAAAGCGCTGTTGGATAGGATCCAACAGCGCTTTTTATTTATGCGCGCCGTTCGCGCAACCGTCGATCGCGATCGCTTCATGGGCTCGGCCAGCATGTCATGCCTTCTCGCCCTTAGCGCCCTTAGCGCCCGCATGATCCCCATTCGTCGCATTCGTCGCATTTGTGCGGTCGATAGCGTGCGTGCCGTTCGTATCGTTGATGGCACCCTCGCGTGCGAGCGGGATCCGTCTCCTGCCTTTTTTCTATCCCGTTTTCTATTACGTTTCGTGGTTCGAGCGACACGCTCGCTGCTTGTGCGGACGCGATCGGCTACGATCCTTTGGGGCGCGGCTACGGGGCGCGCTCGCCTCGCGCATGAGTGTTCCGACAACAATCGATGGGAGCCGGCCGATGAGCCGGCAATTGAGAACGCGCTTTCTCGCGAAAGCCTCAGGAGATCAACAATGACGATGAAGCAATGGGTACGCGGCACGTTGGCCGTGGCGATGGTGTGCGGGGCGACGGCGGCCTCGGCGCAAGTGAAGATCGGTGTGGTGCTGTCGACGACAGGGCCGGCCGCTTCGCTCGGCATTCCCGAGAAAAATACGGTGGCATTGCTGCCGAGGGAGATCGGCGGCAAAAGCGTGCAGTACATCGTGCTCGATGACGGCACGGATACGGGCAAAGCCGTGCAGGACGTACACAAACTGATCGATGAAGATCATGTCGATGCGATTGTCGGCTCCACCGTGACACCGAACTCGCTGGCGATGATCGATCCGATCTCCGCGGCCAAGACGCCGATGATTTCGCTGGCGGCTTCGGCAAAGATCGTCGAGCCGATGGACGACAAGCGGAAGTGGGCGTTCAAGACACCCCAGAACGACGATCTGATGGCGAACGCGATTGCCGACTACATGAGCCGCCACGGCGTGAAGACCGTGGGCTTCATCGGCTTCGCGGATGCCTACGGCGAGAGCTGGAACGCCGAGTTCGCCAAGGCGGCGAGCGCCGATCATTTGAAGGTCGTGGCGAACGAGAAATTCAACCGCACCGACGCTTCGGTCACCGGCCAAGTGCTGCGCGTCATGAGCGCCAACCCCGACGCGGTGCTGATCGCGGGCTCGGGTACGCCGGCCGCGTTGCCGGCCAAGGAACTCAAACAGCGCGGCTACAAGGGCAAGGTCTATCAGACGCACGGCGTGGCCAACAACGACTTCTTGCGCGTGTGCGGCAAGGATTGCGACGGGGAGATCCTGCCGGCGGGCCCCGTGCTCGTGGCCGATCAACTGCCGAGCAGCAACCCGGTGCGCGAATCGTCGCTCGCTTATAAGAACGCGTACGAGAAGGCCTACGGGGCGGGGTCGGTGGTGACATTCGGCGGTCACGCCTGGGACGCGGGGCAGATGCTCCAGCGGGCGATTCCCGAGGCGCTCGCCAAGGCCCAGCCGGGCACGGCCGCGTTCCGTGCGGCGCTGCGCGATTCGCTCGAAAACATCAAGGAACTGCCGCTCTCGCAAGGGATCATGAACACCTCGCCGACGAACCACAACGGGCTCGATCAACGCGCGCGCGTCATGGTGGAGGTGGTCGACGGCAAGTGGAAGCTATTGAACAACTGACGCGGGACGCGTGGCTGCGCGGGGTTAGGGGCGCCCGATTCCAGACGCCGGAGCGATCGGCCGTGCATCGATCTGCGCGGTCGTACGGTGCGCTAGCTGCTCGGACGGTGCGGCGCCGGTGTTCGCCGTGCGCTTTGCCGCCTTGCTCGTTCTAGCGTCGTTCTGTCGTTCTTGTCGTGCCGCGAACCGGGGTTTCGTTCGCGGCTTTTCCTTTGGTTTTCGTCGATTCGTAGCGTCGTAGGCACAGGACTCAAACAGCATGGATTTATCGATTGCGGCGATCCTCGCGCAAGACGGCATCACGACCGGGGCGATCTATGCGCTGCTCGCGCTGGCACTCGTGCTCGTGTTTTCCGTCACGCGTGTCATCTTCATCCCGCAAGGGGAATTCGTTTCGTACGGGGCGCTGACGCTTGCCATGCTGCAAGCGCAGAAGTTTCCGGCCACGGCCATCTTGCTGCCGGTGCTCGGCGCCGCATGCTTCGCGATCGAGCTGGCCGGCCTCGTGCGGCACCCTGAGCGCCGACGGCATGCCCCGCGCGCGCTGACGGCGCTCGCGAGCCGTTATCTGCTCGGCCCGATTGCTGTCTACGCGATCACGCAACACGTCTATGCCATGACGTTACCGATGGCTGTGCAGATCGCATTGACGCTCGCGATCGTCGTGCCGATGGGCCCGTTCGTCTACCGTTTGGCCTACGAGCCGCTCGCAGAAGCGACCACGCTCTTGCTGTTGATCGTGGCCGTGGCGGTGCACTTCGCGATGGTCGGCTTGGGCTTGCTCATGTTCGGCGCGGAAGGCTCGCGGACGACAGCGTTTTCCGATGGTTCGCTCACCGTCGGCAGCCTGTCGATTTCGGGGCAGAGCGTGTGGGTCGTGGCGACGGCGCTCGTGCTCATCGTCGCGCTGTACCTATTCTTCGATCGCTCGATCTCGGGCAAGGCGCTGCGCGCGACGTCGGTCAATCGGCTTGGGGCACGGCTCGTCGGCATCGGTACGACGCAAGCGGGGCGCCTTGCGTTTACCTTGGCCGCGGGGCTTGGCGTGCTGTGCGGCATCCTCGTCGCACCGTTGACGACGATCTACTACGACTCGGGATTCTTGATCGGCCTGAAGGGCTTCGTCGGGGCGATCATCGGGGGGCTCGTCAGCTACCCGCTCGCGGCGGCGGGCTCGATCCTCGTCGGCTTGCTCGAATCGTATTCGTCGTTCTGGGCGAGTGCCTACAAGGAGGTGATCGTCTTCACGCTCATCATCCCCGTGTTGCTGTGGCGCAGCTTGGCCACCGCGCACGTCGAAGAACAAGAGGAGTGAGCGCCATGAAAGGATTGTTTTCCGGCGCGAAGCCGTTCTGGGCGTTTCTCGTCGTCCTCTTCGTCTTGCCTGTGCTGCCGCATCCGCTGCATGTGCCCGAGTACTGGATCACGCTGCTCAATTACATCGGGCTCTATTCGATCGTGGCGCTCGGGCTCGTGCTGCTGACGGGCGTCGGCGGCATGACGAGCTTCGGGCAGGCAGCCTTCGTCGGCGTCGGCGCCTATGCGACGGCCTACCTGACGACGCAGTACGGCATCTCGCCTTGGATCGCGCTATTCGTCGGCATTGCGTTGACGGCAATCGTCGCGCTCGTGATCGGCGCTGTCACGATGCGCTTGTCAGGGCATTTCTTGCCGCTCGGCACGATCGCTTGGGGGCTGTCGCTCTATTACCTGTTCGGCAATCTCGATGCGCTCGGCAAATACGACGGCATCAACGGCATTCCGGCGCTGAGCGTCTTCGGTGCGTCGCTGCAAACGGGACGCAGCATCTACTACCTGATCTGGCTCGTGGTGCTCGCCTCCGTCGTTTCTATTCAGAATTTGCTTAATAGTCGGCCGGGCAGAGCGATCCGCGCGTTGCGAGGCGCTGGGGTCATGGCCGAGGCGATGGGCGTGCACACGGCATGGATGCGCGTCATCATTTTTGTGTACGCCGCGGTGCTCGCCGCCATTTCGGGGTTCCTTTACGCGCATTTGCAGGGCGCCGTGAATCCCACGCCGTTCGGCCTGAACCATGGGATCGAATATTTGTTCATGGCGGTGGTTGGCGGCGTCGCGCACGTCTGGGGTGCGATCCTTGGGGCCATGATCCTCACCGTCGTTCAGGACTACCTGCAATCGCTGCTGCCGATCCTGCTCGGGCAAAGCGGCAACTTCGAGATCATCGTGTTCGGCGTGCTCATGGTCGTGCTGCTCCAGTATGCACGGCAGGGCGTGTGGCCGTTCGTCGCGCGCTGGTTTCCGCGCGGGCCGGGCGCACGAGCACCCGAGCAGGCCGAGCGGTTGCCGCGGCGGGATAAGCCGACAGCGGGCGAGCCGCTGCTTGTCGTCGATCGTGCCCGCAAGGAGTTCGGCGGGCTCGTGGCCGTGAACGATGTCAGCTTCGAGGTCGAGGCGGGGCAGATCGTCGGACTGATCGGGCCCAATGGCGCCGGTAAATCGACGACGTTCAATCTTGTCACGGGCGTATTGCAGGCGACCCGCGGCGAGATCCATTTTCGCGGCGAACGCATCGACGCACTGAGTTCACGTGAAATCGCCCGTCACGGCATCGGGCGCACGTTCCAGCACGTCAAGCTGTTGCCGACGATGACCGTGCTCGAGAACGTGGCAATCGGTGCGCATTTGCGCGGCGCGAGCGGCGTGTGGCGCAGCTTGGCGCGGCTCAATAAGCAAGAGGAAGGGCGGCTGCTGTTCGAGGCGGCGGAGCAGATTCGGCGCGTCGGTTTAGAGGCGCACATGTACGACGAAGCGGGCAGCCTGCCGCTCGGTCAGCAGCGAATTTTGGAGATTGCGCGCGCGCTGTGCGGCGACCCGACGTTGTTGCTTCTGGACGAGCCGGCTGCCGGGTTACGGTATCGGGAAAAGCAGCAGCTGGCGGAGTTGTTGCGCAAGCTGAAGGCGGAAGGGATGAGCGTGCTGCTCGTCGAACACGACATGGATTTCGTGATGAATCTCGCGGATCGATTGGTGGTCATGGAGTTCGGCACGCGTATCGCACAGGGGCTGCCGGAAGCCGTCCAGAACGATCCTGCCGTCGTCGAAGCCTATCTGGGCGGGGTGGAGTGATGGCAATAATGGCAATGACCGAAACGACGAGGGCGCCCATTTTGTCGGTCTCCGGGCTCTGCGTCCGGTATGGGAAGGTGGAAGCGCTGCACGAAGTGTCGATCGATGTTCGACCCGGGCAGATCGTCAGTGTGATCGGGCCGAACGGCGCCGGTAAGTCGACGCTGTTGAACGCGATCATGGGCGCACTGCCCACCACCGGACATGCCGCCGGCCCCGTCCTTTACCGCGGGGAGGATGTGCGCGCGTTGCCGGTGGAGAAACGCGTCGAGCGCGGAATGTGCCTGGTGCCGGAAAAGCGCGAGTTGTTCGCTACGATGACCGTCGAGGACAACCTCGTGCTCGGTGCCTATCGTCGCAAGCGCGCGGGCGAGCGGGATTTTCTCGACCAGTTGGAGCCCGTCTTCGAGCGGTTTCCTCGTTTGAAAGAGCGGCGCAAGCAGGCAGCGGGGACGCTGTCCGGGGGCGAGCGGCAGATGCTTGCGTTGGGGCGCGCGTTGATGGGGAAACCCGATTTGCTCATGCTCGATGAGCCCAGCCTCGGCCTTGCGCCGCTCATCGTCAAAGAGATCTTCCATATCATCGGCGCATTGCGGACCACCGGCGTGGCGACGTTGCTGATCGAGCAAAACGCCCGGGCGGCGCTGCAGATCTCCGACTACGGTTATGTGCTCGAGACGGGCGAGTTGGCGCTGGAAGGCGAGGCGGACTCGTTGGCGAACAATCCGCGTGTGATCGAAACGTATCTCGGATTGGCGAAGAAATCGGCGTGAGTGTGGGGCGGGAGGCGGGGCGGCGGGCGGGGCGTGTGCAACGCCGCCCCGCCCAAGTCTTCCCGGCGGGGGAAAGATGGTCCGAAGCCTCCCGCATCGCGAACTTCTGTTGTTTTGTTCCACGTGAAACACGACTTAGCCATTTAGCGAGCCCGCCTCTTGCGCGAACCCCGCTATAATTTCGCGCATACATTTCCCGACAGGCCCATGCACTTCGCGTCGCGTGGGATCGCCATGCTTTTTCCCACAGAATTTGACGTCATTGTCGTCGGCGGTGGTCACGCCGGCACTGAAGCCGCTTTGGCCTCGGCCCGTATGGGTGCCAAAACGCTGCTGCTGACCCATAACATCGAAACGCTCGGCCAGATGAGCTGCAACCCGTCGATCGGCGGCATCGGCAAAGGTCATCTCGTGAAGGAGGTGGACGCGCTCGGCGGCGCGATGGCGGCTGCCACCGACGAGGGGGGCATCCAGTTTCGGATCCTCAATTCCTCGAAAGGGCCCGCGGTGCGTGCGACTCGGGCGCAGGCCGATCGCATTCTTTATAAGGCCGCGATCCGCCATCGCCTGGAAAACCAACCGAATCTCAGCCTGTTCCAGCAGGCGGTCGAAGATTTGATTGTCGAAGGCGATCGTGTGGTGGGCGCGGTGACCCAGGTTGGCGTGCGGTTTCGCGCGCGTGCCGTCGTTCTCACGGCAGGTACGTTCCTGGATGGGAAGATCCACGTTGGCCTGAATAACTACACGGGCGGGCGTGCAGGCGACCCGGCGGCCGTTTCTCTATCGGCGCGGCTTAAGGAGCTGCAACTGCCGCAAGGGCGCTTGAAGACGGGTACGCCTCCGCGAATCGACGGTCGGACGATCGATTTCTTGAAGCTCGAAGTGCAGCCGGGCGACCTCGATCCGATTCCGGTCTTCTCGTTCCTCGGCCGCGCCGAGCAGCATCCGCAACAGTTGCCGTGCTGGGTGACGCACACGAACGAACAGACTCACGACATTATTCGCGGCGGCTTGGATCGTTCGCCGATGTACACGGGGGTTATCGAAGGGGTGGGGCCGCGGTACTGCCCGTCGATCGAAGACAAGATTCACCGATTCGCCTCGAAAACCTCCCATCAGATCTTCCTCGAGCCGGAAGGATTGACCACGAACGAGTTCTACCCGAACGGGATATCCACAAGTCTGCCGTTCGACGTTCAGCTCGACCTCGTGCACTCCATGCAAGGGCTCGAGAACGCGCACATTCTACGGCCCGGTTATGCGATCGAGTACGACTACTTCGACCCGCGAGGGTTAAAGGCATCGCTCGAGACGAAGGTAATTCGCGGCCTATTCTTCGCCGGGCAGATCAACGGGACGACGGGTTACGAAGAGGCGGCAGCGCAAGGGCTGCTCGCCGGCATCAACGCCGGGCGATATGTGCAGGAAAAAGATGCATGGTGTCCGCGGCGCGATCAGGCGTATCTGGGTGTGCTTGTCGACGATCTCGTCACGCGCGGTGTCTCGGAACCCTATCGAATGTTCACGAGCCGTGCCGAGTATCGCCTGAGCCTGCGCGAAGACAACGCCGACATGCGCTTGACCGAGGTCGGTCGCGAACTGGGCGTGGTCGATGACGTACGTTGGGATGCGTTCTGCCGGAAGCGCGATGCTGTTTCACGTGAAACAGAGCGCCTTCGCACCACATGGGTCAATCCTAAGACGCTTTCGGCCGACGAAGCTACGGCGCTACTCGGTAAGCCGATCGACCACGAATACAACTTGGCTGACCTCTTGCGTCGCCCCGGTGTGACCTACGACGGCATTTGCGGTTTGCGTGCCGGTGCGTGCGCCCCCGAGGCCCCGCTTGCCGACGATCCTGTCTTGTTGGATCAAATCAAGGAACAGATCGAGATCGGCGTCAAATACCAGGGTTACATTGAGCGTCAGGCCGGCGAGATCGAACGCAACGAAGCGAATGAAAACACGCGACTTCCCGACGGCATCGACTATGCCTCCGTCCGCGGGCTATCGTTCGAAGCGTGTCAAAAGCTGAACCAATTCCGGCCCGAAACGATCGGCCAAGCTTCGCGTATCTCGGGCATTACACCCGCGACGATTTCGCTGCTGATGGTTCATCTGAAGAAAGGGTTGGGGCGGCGAGCGCCAACGGCCGATGCCGAGACGCATGCGGCCGATGAAAGCGGGGGCGATGCCGCTCCCGGGGCCCAATGACGGGCGCCCGCGCCAAAGGGGCGCATTCGAACGACCGGGCATCGTGGCTGGACCTCTTGCGTGCCGGCGCAAGCGAGCTGCAAGTCGCCTTATCGGCGGAGCAATTCGAACGGCTGCTCGACTATGTCGCCCTGTTGGTGAAGTGGAACGCCGTCTATAACTTGACGGCGATTCGCGATCCTCGCCAGATGCTGATCCAGCACATTCTCGACTCTCTCTCGATCGTTCCGCATCTTGCGGCGCGCGAAGGACGATCGATCCTCGACGTCGGCTCGGGGGGCGGATTGCCGGGCATCGTGCTGGCCATTGCGTTTCCGCAACGCCAGGTGACGTTGAACGACATCGTGCAAAAGAAGACGGCATTTCAGGCGCAAGCCAAGGCCGAGCTGAAGCTCGATAACCTATCGGTCGTGACCGGACGCGTCGAGAATCTTCGCCCCGGCACTGAAGTACCGGGAAAATTCGATGCAATCGTCTCGCGCGCATTCGCAGAACTCGCCGATTTCGTTACACTTGCGCGTCATTTGGTGAGCGAGCAAGGCGCGATTTGGGCGATGAAGGGCGTGCGGCCCGATGCTGAAATCGAGCGATTGCCGGCGGGCGCGCGAGCGGCGGAGATTGTCCACCTTCGCGTGCCGTTCCTCGATGCCGAACGGCATCTCGTTGAAGTCGTGCTCGATCGACCTAGCGCACCGTAGCACGCTATATCGCAGTAACGTGGCAACGCCGAGGCGTTCCCTCTGTCAATAGACGTCAATAGACCTAATCACCGAACTCCGAACTGCGAAACTCCGAACGATGGCAAAAATCTTCTGCGTGGCGAACCAAAAGGGCGGTGTCGGTAAGACGACGACGGCGGTCAATCTCGCCGCGAGTCTCGCTTCGCAGGGGCAGCGCGTCCTGTTGATCGATCTCGATCCGCAGGGCAATGCGACGATGGGCAGCGGCATCAACAAGGCCGAGTGCGAGAACACCGTCTACGAAGTGCTCGTCGATGGCGTTTCCGTTGCCGAGGCCCGTGTGAAATCGGAGGCGGTGCCCTACGACGTGTTGCCGGCCAACCGAGAACTCGCCGGGGCGGAAATCGAACTCGTCGGCATCGACAATCGCGAAAGGCAATTGAAAGCTGCGCTGGCCGTGGTCGTCGACGATTACGATTTCGTCCTGATCGATTGCCCGCCGGCTTTGTCGTTGCTGACGCTCAATGCGCTGTGCGCCGCGCACGGCGTGGTGATCCCGATGCAGTGCGAATACTTCGCGTTGGAAGGGTTGTCCGATCTCGTCAACACGATCAAGCAGGTCCACGCGAATCTGAACCGCGATTTGAAGGTGATCGGCTTGCTGCGCGTGATGTTCGATCCGCGAATCACGCTGCAGCAGCAGGTGTCGGATCAGCTCAAGGAACATTTCGGCGACAAGGTATTCGACGCGGTGATTCCGCGCAATGTCCGGCTCGCCGAGGCACCGAGCTACGGGCTGCCGGGCGTCGTGTTCGACCGCGCCTCGCGCGGCGCGCAGGCGTACGTCCAGTTCGGCGCCGAGATGATTGAACGTGTGCGCGCGCTATGAGCACAGTGCGACGCGATAAAAATGCGGATCGAGGAAATGCGATGAATGCCGTAGCGAAGAAGAAGGGTTTGGGGCGTGGCTTGGAAGCGCTGCTGGGCGGTAGTGCCGATATCACCACGGCGGTACGCAGCGAAGGGCAGCCGAACGTCTTGCCGCTCGGCAAGTTGCAGGCGGGCAAGTATCAGCCGCGCACACGCATGGACGAGGGCAGCCTGCAGGAGCTGGCCGCCAGCATTCGCGCGCAAGGCGTGATGCAGCCGATTTTGGTTCGGCCCGTTTCGGACGAGAAATACGAAATCATCGCGGGCGAGCGCCGTTTTCGTGCCGCGCATATCGCCGGGCTCGCCGAGGTGCCGGTGCTCGTCAAAGACGTGCCCGACCAGGCCGCGGCCGCGATGGCCCTCATCGAGAACATCCAGCGCGAAGATCTGAATCCGCTCGAAGAGGCGCAGGGCATTCAGCGTTTGCTCGACGAGTTCGATTTCACGCATGAGCAGGCGGCGGAATCGGTCGGACGCTCGCGTAGCGCTGTGTCGAATCTTCTGCGCTTGCTGAACCTCGCGCATCCCGTGCAGACGATGCTGCTCGCAGGCGATCTCGACATGGGTCACGCCCGCGCGTTGTTGGCTGTGGATTCGGCAACGCAGATCACGCTCGCCAACCAAGTGGTCAATAAGCGGATGTCGGTGCGCGAGACGGAGCGTTTGGTGACGGCCACGACGAAGGCCGAGCCCACCGTGAAAGCGCGCGCCAATCATGACGGCGGCCGCGACACGCGTCGCCTTGAGGAAGAACTATCGGATCTGCTCGCGGCAGCGGTGAAGATCAAGCTCGGCCGGCGCGGGCGTGGCCAGCTGCAGATCGATTTCGGCGATCTCGACGCCTTGGACGGTATTCTCGCGCGCTTGCGCGGCGGGCAGGCGCACTGAGCGGCACATTGCTTGCCTGACCTGCGCCTTCGCTTTCGCCTCGAACCTTCTCGCCTATGCCCACAGCCGAAGATGTGCGCGCGACCCGCGCGAGCCTGGCCCGCAGGATCGTCTCGTTCGCCTTGAACGAGCCGGTGCTCGCGATTCTCGTCATTGTCCTCGCGGTACTGCAGTGCACGCACGCGCAGCCGTGGCTCGCACTGCCGCGCCTTGTCGATTGGCCGACGGTGTTGACGCTGGCCGGCCTGCTGATGCTGACGAAGGCGATCGAACTGTCGGGTCTCTTGATGTGGCTGGCCCATCGCGTGGTCCATCACGTGCGTTCCGAGCGTGCGTTGGCGTGCTTGCTGATCGGGCTCGCGGCCGTGCTGTCGATGCTCGTGACGAACGACGTCGCGCTCTTCGTCGTCATTCCGCTCGTGTTGTCGCTTCACGCTTTAACGCCGCTGCCGGTCAAACGGCTCACGATTTTCTTGGCGCTGGCCGTCAACGCCGGCTCGATCCTCACGCCGCTCGGCAATCCGCAGAACCTCTTTCTCTGGCAAGTCGGCGGCATCTCGTTTGGGCGTTTCGTGTGGGCGCTTGCCCCGCTGTGCGCGACCTTGATGGCGATGTTGTACGCGCTGGCGTATTTCGCCTTCCGGGCGAAGCCGCTCGATCTGTCGAAAGACGCTTCCCGGGAGCGTGTCGACCGTGCCTTTGCCGGCGTCGCGGCCGTGCTGTTCGTCGCCTTCGTCCTACTGGCCGATTCGCACCACGCAGGCATCGGCCTGATCGGCGTCGCGGGCGGGTTTTTGTTGTGGCGGCGCGACGCTGTCCTCAAGATCGATTGGGCGCTGCTGCTGATTTTCGTCCTCATGTTCATCGTGCTGCGCAGTGTCGCGGCATTGCCCTGGGTGCATGCCACCGTCGAGCAGCTCGGCCTTCATACCGCACTGCGCGCCTATGTCGCGGGTGCGGTGTTGTCGCAGGGCATCAGCAACGTGCCCGCCGCCATCATGCTCGCGCAATTCACGAACGATTGGCGGGCGCTGGCGTTCGGCGTCAGCGTCGGCGGCTTTGGCATTGCCATCGGCTCGCTGGCCAATCTCATCGCGGTTCGGCTTTCGAAAACGCGAGGGGTCTGGCTGCCGTTTCATCTCGTTTCGATTCCCTTTTGGCTCGTCGCTGGCGTGCTCGGCGGATGGTTGCTCACGCATCTTTGAACGCAGGTGCCGCGACGCGCCGGTTCGTGGACGGCGCACGCTCGCCGAGCCTTTCGGTTTAGTCAGATCTGCGGCCCGCGCGACCGCTTCCCGCGTCGCTTCCAAGCAGTTTTTTGTCGCGGCTAAAGTCTTGAATCGCCTGCAACTATCGCTTACAATCGCCCGGATTTATTTGCTAGGCAGCCCCGTAAGCACTGCGAAAGCTACGGGTTGGAAAATGGGTGACGTGGGGTAGGGCGATGGCGGATCGAGAGCCGAGCACAAGGCACGACGAACGCGCGCGACACGATCCTTCTTCCGCTCGCGCCGTCGGTCGTTCGGAAACGTTCGACGATGCATGGGATGCCGAGCAGCAAGATAAGAATTTCGTTCCGCTCACGCGGGCCGAGGCTGAAAAGCTCTTCGGTTCGGAGGTGAGCCGCCCGTCGCGCGTCACGCCGTTCAAGGTGGTGGTCGCGCAAGTGGTTTTGTCCCTGGTCGTCACGCTGGTTTGGTGGCTGTTTTCAACGCCGCCGGGTCCTGCTGCGCTGTCGGCCATGTTGGGTGGAGCGATTTGCTGGGTGCCGAGCGCATTGTTCGCGGCACGTCTGAAAGGAGCGGGCACCGCCGGATCGATCCTCACGTGGATGATCGGCGAAATGCTCAAGATGGGGGTGACGGTCGCGATGTTCGTCGCGGTGGCGCTCTGGTATCACGACGTGCGGTGGCTACCGCTGCTCGTGACCTTCCTAGTCGCCTTGCAGACGTACTGGTTGGCGCTGGGCATGCGGTGAAGCTGGAATGATGGGCGGGCGGCCGGTGGCGCAGGGCGATTGAGCGCCGCGCACCGGCGCTTGCCGCGTTCGCGCGGCCCTTCGAGGCTGCGTGCGGACACCGAACGATTTTCGATAATTTAGGTGGCAATAAACGATATGGCAGCTACAGAAAGCACGCACATGGATCCGTCCGAGTACATCGCACACCATTTGCAGAATTTCGCTACCTCGCACCAGACGTCGATCATCGATATGCACGTCTTGAACATCGACACGCTGTTCTGGTCGATCGTGTGCGGCCTCGTGACGATCTTCATCCTGCGCATGGCCGCGCGCAGCGCCACGCCCGGCGTGCCGAGCCGCTTCCAGTGCGCCATCGAGATGCTCGTCGAGATGGTCGAGGATCAATCGAAGGCGATTATCCACGGCAACCGCACGTTCATCGCGCCGCTGGCCCTGTTCGTATTCGTCTGGGTCGCGCTGATGAACTCGCTCGATTTCATCCCGGTCGATCTGCCCGGCCGCGTGATCGGCTGGCTCGGTCTGTCCGGCGTCATCTCGCACCATCGCATCGTGCCGACGGCCGATCTGAACGGTACGTTCGGCATCGCGCTCGGCGTGTTCGTGCTGATGATCTACTACAACCTCAAGATCAAGGGCCCCGGCGGCTTCCTCCACGAACTGCTCTCGGCTCCGTTCGGCGGTCATCCGCTGCTGTGGATCCCGAATCTTGCACTGAACATCATCGAGTTCGTCGCCAAGACGGTTTCGCTCGCGTTGCGGCTGTTCGGCAACATGTACGCGGGCGAGCTGCTGTTTCTGCTCATCGCATTGCTCGGCAGCCTGTGGACCTTCGGCGCGGACACGACGGTGCTCGGCTTCGTGGGCCACGTGATCGCAGGCACCGTTTGGGCGATCTTCCACATCCTGATCGTCCTGTTGCAAGCGTTCATCTTCATGATGCTGACGCTCGTGTACATCGGTCAGGCGCACGACAAGCACTGATTTCAGGGCTCGTCGGCGCGACGTAGATTCGTTTTTCGTTTCTTTAAATCCAGTTCCAAAAAGTCTTTTACAAAGGAGTGATCATGCAAGCTTTCATCGCCAACATCCAAGGTCTGACCGCCATCGGTATCGGCATCATCATCGGCCTGGGTGCAATCGGCGCCTGTATCGGTATCG